>CALRJS020000058.1:0-6609 GCA_943367595.1 Sphingobacterium thalpophilum | reverse complement strand
TGAGGTTGTGTGCTAATTTTTTGGACTGCGCGGGAGCCGAGAGGCGAGCGCTGCAGGGCTTACGGAGAAGGAGGCGCGAGCCGACGATGCTGTAAGTTTTGAAAGCGGCTGAGGAAGCCGCGAGAGCCGAACCCTGAAGAGGGGGGAGGCGCACCTGGACAACTAAAAAGTTTAGGAACTGACGCTTTTGCTGCGTCATGCCTGAGGGAGGAGAGCGCGGAAGTGCTGCCTTTTGAAGGGTGTGACGAACGTGCAGCAAAGGTGTGAGGTCCCGTCAAAAAGAAACAAGCGACTGAGTGAGCTGAGATGTTTCTATTTGCATTCTCACGATGCGAATAGGGATGCAAGTGTCAGTTTGCAAGGAAGCGACCGGATCTGAGTGATTTGGAAAGTCATTGAAAGTTGAGCAATGAGGCGAAAGCAAGATTGCTTGATTGTAGATGCGCTCTCGAACCCTTCCGACGAAGGAGGTCACGACTGAAAGCATGAACTTTGAAGAAGCGATACGCGAGTGTGGTTTTGGAAGGTTTGATGATTTTGGGCGTCGACGGCACTGTTTGCGATCGATGCATTGAAGAGTTTAGTGAAAGCTGAAAGCTTTAATGGATTGATTTAAAGGACCAGTGAATACAACGGAGAGTTTGATCCTGGCTCAGGATGAACGCTGGCGGCGTGCTTAACACATGCAAGTCGAACGAGCCTTCGGGCTAGTGGCGGACGGGTGAGTAACGCGTGGGAATCTGCCCTCAGGAGGGGGATAACGGCCGGAAACGGCCGCTAATACCCCATATGCCGAGAGGTGAAATGAATTTCGCCTGAGGATGAGCCCGCGTCTGATTAGCTAGTTGGTGTGGTAATGGCGCACCAAGGCTTCGATCAGTAGCTGGTCTGAGAGGATGATCAGCCACACTGGGACTGAGACACGGCCCAGACTCCTACGGGAGGCAGCAGTGGGGAATTTTCCGCAATGGGCGCAAGCCTGACGGAGCAACGCCGCGTGAGGGACGAAGGCCTCTGGGCTGTAAACCTCTTTTCTCAAGGAAGAAGACATGACGGTACTTGAGGAATAAGCCACGGCTAATTCCGTGCCAGCAGCCGCGGTAATACGGGAGTGGCAAGCGTTATCCGGAATTATTGGGCGTAAAGCGTCCGCAGGCGGCCCAGCAAGTCTGTTGTTAAAAAGTGGAGCTTAACTCCATCCAGGCAATGGAAACTGCTGGGCTAGAGTGTGGTAGGGGCAGAGGGAATTCCCGGTGTAGCGGTGAAATGCGTAGATATCGGGAAGAACACCAGTGGCGAAGGCGCTCTGCTGGGCCATAACTGACGCTCATGGACGAAAGCCAGGGGAGCGAAAGGGATTAGATACCCCTGTAGTCCTGGCCGTAAACGATGAACACTAGGTGTCGGGGGAATCGACCCCCTCGGTGTCGTAGCCAACGCGTTAAGTGTTCCGCCTGGGGAGTACGCACGCAAGTGTGAAACTCAAAGGAATTGACGGGGGCCCGCACAAGCGGTGGAGTATGTGGTTTAATTCGATGCAACGCGAAGAACCTTACCAGGGTTTGACATCCTGCGAATCCCTTGGAAACTTGGGAGTGCCTTCGGGAGCGCAGTGACAGGTGGTGCATGGCTGTCGTCAGCTCGTGTCGTGAGATGTTGGGTTAAGTCCCGCAACGAGCGCAACCCACGTCTTTAGTTGCCAGCATTTAGTTGGGCACTCTAGAGAGACCGCCGGTGATAAACCGGAGGAAGGTGTGGATGACGTCAAGTCATCATGCCCCTTACATCCTGGGCTACACACGTACTACAATGCTACGGACAAAGGGCAGCAAACTCGCGAGAGCTAGCAAATCCCATAAACCGTGGCTCAGTTCAGATCGTAGGCTGCAACTCGCCTACGTGAAGGAGGAATCGCTAGTAATCGCAGGTCAGCATACTGCGGTGAATACGTTCCCGGGCCTTGTACACACCGCCCGTCACACCATGGAAGTTGGCCATGCCCGAAGTCGTTACTCCAACCCGTAAGGGAGGAGGACGCCGAAGGTGGGGCTGATGACTGGGGTGAAGTCGTAACAAGGTAGCCGTACCGGAAGGTGCGGCTGGATCACCTCCTAACAGGGAGACAAAACTGATTGTGATGTCTGAGCGCTATGAGGATGAAAATCTAAGTAGCAACTTTGTCTTAGGCCACAATCCTGTCATCTCGAAGGTCGATCGGTACCTCAGCTGACAAATCAGAAAGCAGGGATTGAATTCAGCAATGGATTTGATCGAAGACTTGTCTGAGGCGTCTTTTCAGTTCCTAAACTTTGTCTAGGTCACACCCCACAGAGAGTGAATCCCGAAAGGGAGGAGCTTAATGGAAAGGTAAAACTCCTGGGCCATTAGCTCAGGTGGTTAGAGCGCACCCCTGATAAGGGTGAGGTCCCTGGTTCAAGTCCAGGATGGCCCATTCGTGTTTGGGGGTTTAGCTCAGTTGGTAGAGCGCCTGCTTTGCAAGCAGGATGTCAGCGGTTCGAGTCCGCTAACCTCCACTGACCAAACCCTTCACAGCGAAAGCAGGAGGAAGAAACCGAGCCATGCCATGGTGTGACGAGACATGTCCGCTGATCAAGAATTCAGCTTCTTTTCATTTGAGATGGAATTGCCATCCAGTTGAAAAGACGCTGAGCTCTAGCAGCATGAATGGAGACTGAAAAGTCTGGATTCATGCTCTGATGTTCAGCTGAACCTTGACAACTGCATAAGTAAAGTCTGGAAATGAAAGCATCTCATGGATGCTCGTTTTCTACTGAAGGATTTCGAGAGAAGTCTTGAAGTGGAAATCGAGAAGTTCTTGAGCAAGAGCCGAGACCCAGCATTGTTCCTCAATCATCGCCGAGATGGGAGGGGTTTGATTTTGGCATTCAAACCGTTGATGACAAAGCTGAAGGCAATGAAGATTGTCTTTATTTTGTCATGAAGAGGTGAATCCGAGAGAATCTGCTATTCAAGGCAGCAATGCAATGTTGGGATACATTGGTCAAGCTACAAAGGGCTCACGGTGGATACCTTGGCACACAGAGGCGATGAAGGACGTGGTTACCTGCGATAAGTCTCGGGGAGCTGGAAACACGCTTTGATCCGGGAATTTCCGAATGGGGCAACCCCTAGAACGGCCGTCTGAATCCATAGGGCGGCTCGAGCCAACCCAGCGAACTGAAACATCTTAGTAGCTGGAGGAAAGGAAAGTAAAAACGACTCCCTAAGTAGCGGCGAGCGAACGGGGAAGAGCCTAAACCGATGGTTTCGACCATCGGGGTTGTGGGACAGTAATGTGGACCAGGGACGTTAGTGGAAGCGTTTGAATGGCGCGCCATAGAGGGTGAAAGCCCCGTACACGAAAGCGAAACTGGCCTAGCTGTATCCCGAGTAGCACGGAGCACGTGGAATTCCGTGTGAATCTGCGAGGACCACCTCGTAAGGCTAAGTACTCCTGTGTGACCGATAGCGCAACAGTACCGCGAGGGAAAGGTGAAAAGAACCCCGGGAGGGGAGTGAAATAGAACATGAAACCGTGAGCTTACAAGCAGTGGGAGCCCGACTGATCGGGTGACCGCGTGCCTGTTGAAGAATGAGCCGGCGACTTATAGGCACTGGCAGGTTAAACCGGGAATGGTGGAGCCATAGCGAAAGCGAGTCTGAATAGGGCGATCGTCAGTGTTTATAGACCCGAACCCGGGTGATCTAACCATGGCCAGGATGAAGCTTGGGTGATACCAAGTGGAGGTCCGAACTGACTGATGTTGAAAAATCAGCGGATGAGCTGTGGTTAGGGGTGAAATGCCAATCGAACCCGGAGCTAGCTGGTTCTCCCCGAAATACGTTGAGGCGTAGCGTCTAGTGCTATAGCAGGGGGGTAAAGCCACCGTTTCGGTGCGGGCTGCGAGAGCGGTACCAAATCGAGACGAACTCTGAATACCCTGTGTGAAACTAGGCAGTCAGACTGTGGGGGATAAGCTCCATGGTCGAAAGGGAAACAGCCCAGACCGCCAGCTAAGGTCCCCAAATCAATGCTGAGTGATAAAGGAGGTGGGATTGCCCAGACAACCAGGAGGTTTGCCCAGAAGCAGCCATCCTCAAAGGAGTGCGTAATAGCTCACTGGTCGAGCGATCCTGCGCCGAAAATGAACGGGGCTAAGCATTGTACCGAAGCTGCGGATTTAACTTGTTAAATGGTAGGGGAGCGTTCCATGTGGGGTGAAGCGTTAGCGTAAGCGGGCGTGGACTGCATGGAAGTGAGAATGTCGGCTTGAGTAGCGAAAACATGGGTGAGAATCCCATGCCCCGAAACCCTAAGGGTTCCTCCGGCAGGCTCGTCCGCGGAGGGTTAGTCAGGACCTAAGGCGAGGCCGAAAGGCGTAGTCGATGGACAACAGGTCAACATTCCTGTACCTGTCATGTTTTGGGAAGGGGGACGGAGAAGGCTAGCCCAGCCAGATGTTGGTTACTGGTTCAAGCGTTCGAGGCGTTGAGGGGTGGTGAAAACATCCCGAGCTGAGACGTGAGTACGAGCTGCTACGGCAGCGAAGTGGGTGATGTCAAGCTTCCAAGAAAAGCCCTATACCCGTTAAGGCATGACGGCCTGTACCCGAAACCGACACAGGTGGGGTGGTAGAGAATACCGAGGGGCGCGAGGTAACTCTCTCTAAGGAACTCGGCAAAATGGCCCCGTAACTTCGGGAGAAGGGGTGCCACCGCAAGGTGGTCGCAGTGAAGAGGCCCAGGCGACTGTTTACCAAAAACACAGGTCTCCGCTAAGTCGCAAGACGATGTATGGGGGCTGACGCCTGCCCAGTGCCGGAAGGTTAAGGAAGCTGGTCAGCGAAAGCGAAGCTGGCGACTGAAGCCCCGGTGAACGGCGGCCGTAACTATAACGGTCCTAAGGTAGCGAAATTCCTTGTCGGGTAAGTTCCGACCCGCACGAAAGGCGTAACGATCTGGGCGCTGTCTCGGAGAGAGGCTCGGCGAAATAGAATTGTCTGTGAAGATGCGGACTACGTGCACCCGGACAGAAAGACCCTATGAAGCTTTACTGTAGCTTGGTATTGTGCCCGGGCTCTGAATGCGCAGGATAGGTGGGAGACATTGATGCATGGCTTGCGGGTCATGCGGAGTCAACGGTGAGATACCACTCTTTCAGAGCTAGGGTTCTAACAGCCACCCGTTATCCGGGGGCTGGACAGTATCAGGTGGGCAGTTTGACTGGGGCGGTCGCCTCCTAAAAGGTAACGGAGGCGCGCAAAGGTTTGCTCAGGCTGGTTGGAAATCAGCCGACGAGTGTAAAAGCAGAAGCAAGCTTGACTGTGAGACCTACAAGTCGAACAGGGACGAAAGTCGGCTTTAGTGATCCGACGGTTCTGAGTGGAAGGGCCGTCGCTCAACGGATAAAAGTTACTCTAGGGATAACAGGCTGATCTCCCCCAAGAGTTCACATCGACGGGGAGGTTTGGCACCTCGATGTCGGCTCATCGCAACCTGGGGCTGAAGTCGGTCCCAAGGGTTGGGCTGTTCGCCCATTAAAGCGGTACGCGAGCTGGGTTCAGAACGTCGTGAGACAGTTCGGTCCATATCCGGTGCATGCGTAAGAACATTGAGAGGAGTTCTCCCTAGTACGAGAGGACCGGGAGGAACGCACCTCTGGTGTACCAGTTATCGTGCCAACGGTAAACGCTGGGTAGCCATGTGCGGAGAGGATAACCGCTGAAAGCATCTAAGTGGGAAGCCCACCTCAAGATGAGTGTTCTCATGGCTTAAGCCAGTAAGGTCACGGGAAGAACACCCGTTGATAGGCTCTACGTGGAAGCTTGGTAACAGGTGAAGCGGAGGAGTACTAATAGACCGAGGGCTTGACCAACACTTGGCTCCTTGCTGAGGAGACCAGGGATGCATTGTTTCCAGACGTCACCTTGATCCGTTCTTATGGCTGCAGGTTTGTTCTTGTAGGCAGTGGGAGCATGGGATAGGTTGACTAGCTTATGCAGTTCTCAGGGTTCACCTGAGAATGAAAAGATGATTTCCTGGTGTTCATGGCACTGTGGTCCCACTCCGATCCATCTCGAACTCGGTTGTGAAACGCAGTAGCGGCGAAGATAGTTGGAGGGTAGCTTCCTGCAAAAATAGCTCAATGCCAGGATAAAACTTTTCGTTCACACCAAGTTTTGCATTGATCGAGCCTGTCATCTGATGGTGACAACCTGAGAGAAGCAAGACACTGAAAGCCACCCAAACGGGTGGCTTTTTTGTTGGTTGATGGATTGCTGCTGGATGGGTGAGGGCTGGATTGAAGGGTTATTGAAGGGGTGTGGGTTGATGGCGCGTTGACGGAAGAAGTGCTGGACTGAAGGGGTGTGGGTGACTGAATGGCTCGTTTGCTGGATTTCTGAATGGCTGACTTGTTGGATGGATCGATTGCTGAATGGATTGGTCGCCGATGGCTCGTAGGGTGAATCAAGGAGGAATCACGGGGGATCAGGTGGTGAAGATTACGAGGACGACCTTGGTGTCAGGATGCCCGAAAGCCCACGTGCGTGAATGACGCGATTGCAATGCCACAGGTTGTGATTGGGT
>CALRJS020000057.1:0-8069 GCA_943367595.1 Sphingobacterium thalpophilum | reverse complement strand
CGCTTACGTCTCTCCGGCAGGGCCTGCAGGAAGGAGATCAGATCGGGGCTGGCAGAAAGCTGGGGCAAGGGACGAGAGCAGTCCCGACAAAACCGGCACCAGCATGGCTGCACCAGCCGCCTTGTGCCTGACTTTCAGTCGGCCCTGGCGATACAGGGGCACGCCCAGGGAGACGGTGGCGGGCCCGAGCCACCAGGTGATGGCGTCGCTGGCGCCGCGGTAGCCCTCCAGCCCGCTGCCAGCCAGCGTGATCGCCACCATCACCATGGGGGTGCTCAGCAGCACGGGCACCGTGAGGGGTGAGGGGTGGCGGCGGTTGATCCAGCGGCTCAGCGCATAAGCCAGCACCGTGATCGCGAGGCCAAGGAGCGTGGCACTCATGACACAGGTGCCGGCGGCCGCCCGCTGAGAGCGGGCCTGGCGCCGATCCAACCGGCCGCCGCGATTCCCGCCGCCGTGCTCACCAGGATCACCAGCAGCAGCATCAACCCGTGCTGGCGCAGCAGGCTGCCGTAGGCCATCAGCCCCACCGCGATCGGCACGAAGAAGAAAGCGAGGTGGCGCTGGAACAGAACCGCCGCCTGCCCCAGCCACGACTCCCGCACCAGCCCGGTGAGCAGCAGCAGGGCCAGCAGCAGCATGCCGACGAGATTGGAAGGAAGCGGCAGCGGCAGATGGGGCGTGAGCACGATTGCCACCCGGTCGATGGCGATCAGGCCCGCGAACTGGAGGGCGAGCCCAGTGATGGTGCGCAAGAACCGGAGGCGTGGTGCAGCGCCCGGGGGAGCGCTCACAGCACCAGCACCGGCGGCCGCCCGAATCCCTGTTCTTCGCAGAGCTTCAGGTAGGTGTCGAGGCGCGCCTTGCCGAAGACGATGCTGGCGATGGATCCCTCGGCATCGATGTTGAGATTGGCGCCATGGATGTGCCAGCGCACATGGGTGTTGTCTTCCAGGATCTTGAGAGTGTGCACCGATGAAGCGGGCTCGAACAGAAAGGAGCCGGCCCGGTTGACGAAATCCGATTCCACGTATTTCCAGGAGCCGGAAAAGGTATGCCCCCACACACTGCCGGTGTGCATGTGCATGGGGCTTTCGAAATCCTTCATGAAGATGTTCTCGGTGACCCACACGTTCTCGGTGGGGAACACCTGCAGCACCCGCAGCAGATTGCCGCCGCCGATGTCCACAAAGGGCAGGTCGTTGGCGCCGAGATGCACGGCCGAAGGAGCCCGCTCCATCCACTCCCTGTGAATGGGGTGATCACCATCAACTCCGATCAACATGGTTCCGCTTGGCTTTGTCGGTGTGTCGCCCATTCTCTCCCGAAAATTGATGCGCAGGGAGGGTGCAGGTCTGCGATAGCCGCCAAGCGCTGATGCCAGAGGGGATCCCACCAAGGGCATAGACCTGACGTGCCGCCCAAAGCCAAACCTGGACCTGGAGCCCCCTTCGCTACCGACGAGCGCCTGCGCCATGACGGCGCCAATCAGATGCGCCCTGCGCCGCACAGATCAACAAGGCAAGGCTGCAGCGATAGCGGCGAGACGGATCAGCAGGGTGGCGGGGTCAATGGGTGAGGGATCATGGTCAGAAGGAGTGCTCCGTCTGGCCAGCGAAGCCGCCGGCATAGATCTCGCTCCCCTCCAGCTTCTGGAACACGAACTGGCAGATCGCCGTGCCGGGATGCACCGCCAGGGGAGCGGGGCCGAAGTTGCTCATCTCCAGCACCTGCTGGCTGTTAATCCCCGGCCCCATGAAGGGGGCGCTGATGTGCACCATCAGCCCCAGCCGCGCAAAACGGCTGCGACCCTCCAGCCAGCCGCACAGACCGGGGCCCAGGCGCAACCGCTCCTGGGTGATGCCGAGCACCGTCTCGCCCGGCATGATCAGGATGTGCTCGCCCTGGGGCACCTTGATCTTCTCGGTCAGCTGCCGGTAGTCGGTGTGCTCGCGGACCTCGATCACCTCGTGCACCTTGCGGAACACGCGAAAGGTGCCGGCGAGGGTGAGGTCGAGTGAGGCCGGGCCCAGCCGCTCGGGAACGAACGGCGTCACCCCGATCACGCCCGCTTCGATCGCCTGCAGGATCGCCTCTCTGCCGAGAACGGCCATGAATGTCCTGGGGGGTCAGCGGTTGTGGATTGTCTCAGGCGCCTGATCGGGCGTGGCTTGCAGACGGTCTGATCGGGCGCCGCTTGCAGACGGTCGGCGCGGGGAGGATCAGCCAGGAGGCCCTGCGGATCTGCTGGCGTCAGCTCCGTCATCGGCAGGCAGGCCTGAACGACGGGGCTGGTTGAGATGCTGCAGCAGGGGCGGCGGGCCCAGTTGCTCCAAATTGAAGCGGACGCCATAGCTGGGGGTGGGCCGCTGCGAATAGAACCGCGCCCGGGGTTGCCGCCCCAGCCCGCGGCTCAAGGCGGCCCCGGCGGCTGCGGCGCGGCTGCGCAGGCGCAGGGCAGCGAGCACCAGCTGCTGCAGCCAGCCCGGCGCCACGGGCCAGCCCAGACTCCCCGCCGTCTGGCGATCGAGCAGGGCGGCCAGCACCCGGTGGAGGGCCGGCCTGAGGGGGGCGGGCCAATCGACCAGCAGCATGCCCAGCGTGGCGTCGGCGACGCGGCGGTTGCTGGGGGCCAGGGTGAACACCTGCCGTTCCACCTGCTCGTTGAGCGCCATCAACAACGCTGAAAGGCTGCCCGGGATCGCGGCGATCCCCATCCGCTGCCCCACCGCCTGCCAGAAGAGGAAGAGGTGCTCCTGCTCAAGGGCGGTGAGGCCCCGCCAGCCGTAACGACCCAGCCAGCGGATCGGCTCGGCCACGAAGGTGGAGAGCACGTAGACGAAATCGTCGTTGCCGATGGCGTAGTGGCCGTGGATGCGGTTCATGCGCTCGATCACCGCCGCACCGGCCTCGCTGTCGACCCCATGGCGCAGCAGCTCGGCCACCATCAGGCCGGTGTCGTCGTAGCGCTTGCGGGGCCGCTGGGCGAACTCACCGGTGCGATCCAGCAGTGCGGAGATCGAGGGCACGCAGAAGGTCTTGAGCAAGGCCAGCTCAAGGGAGCGGGTGAGATCCCAGGGGAACACCACCCCGGCGAGATGGTGGCAGGTGGCCTCGGCCTCCTGCAGCGGGCTGGGATCGCTCATGGCTCCGGGGGATCGCTCTGCCGGGTCGAAACGAGCAGGGACCATCGCGGGAAACCCTATGGCGCCCTCGAAGGAAGCGGGCGGACCTCCACGGCTGCGTGCTCATCCGAACGATCGGCCGCACGGCCCAGCCCTCAATGGTCCATATGGAGGCGGATCATGGGCGACGCCTGGCCGGGATCAAGCTGTCGACCTCCGTGTGGATCGCTGCAGCAGCTGCGCTGGCCCGGAAGGGGCTGTATTGCCGTGATGGGCGGGATGCTGTCCATGTCTGGGCAAAGGGACTGGGGCGGCACACCCACATCCTGAGCCGGGTTGGCTACAGCTGGAGCACGCTCACGCCAGAAGGGATCCCAGCAGGGGCACGGGCCTGACGGGCCGCCAAAAACAAACCGGGCCCGGCCGCTGCCACCATCACTCCATGCCTCCAGCCCCTCAGCGGCCACATCTTTCTGGAACGAAGTCACATCTCGGCGTTCAAGCAGACGTCCGCTGCTCCAGCCGCTCCGCCAGCCACACCTTGATGATCGACTGACGGGTGACACCGAGCCGGCTGGCCTCACGATCGAGCTGGTCGATCATCCACACGGGGATGTCGACATTGACGCGTTTCTGCTCCAGTCGACGGCGACGGGCACCGCCGAGGTCGAGGGCCTCGAGCACGGACTCGCCAGCATCGAAACGTTGATCGAAATCAGAACTGTTCATAGAGCTCCACCTCATCTGGTCTGGACCGCCGAACGGAAATCAATCGGATGCACCGGTCGCGATAGGTGATCACGGCCGACCAGTGCTTGAGGCCAATCCTGCCGATCACTAGAAATCTTGGCTCTCCGGTGGTGCGGGCCGGAACCTCCAGGAGCTCCGAATCGTTCCAGAGCTGCTGGGCAGCAAGGAAGTCGATGCCGTGCTTGGCAAGGTTGGAGTCACTCTTGACCGGATCGAACGCGAACTCCATAGGGTGCTTATTCTATACCTTTTCGGCTCTCTGGCGCATCTCCGAATCAGAAAGTCCCCGTCCTCGGGACAAGCTGTTGGATCCCGGTTCTCTCCCTTCTGCCGGCCGTCCACCCTCACAACGACGGGCCCTTTTCCACGCCACGGTCGAGAGCACGGGTCGGGGACTGGGGCGGCATAACCACACCCGGCGCCGGGCTGGCTGCAGCCGCATCACACCCACGCCAGAAGGGATCCCAGCAGGGGCGCCTGCCTGACGGGCCGCCCAAAACCAAACCTGGCTCAGACGCCCGGCGGATCCGCTGAAGCGCATGGTGGGCCGCGTGCTCATCCGCACGATCAACCTCACAGCCCTGCCCTCAAAGGCCCAGGCTGCTGATCACCTCTTCCATCGAACAGCCCAGCTGGCCGTCAGAGCTTCGGCTCAGCCGCATGTGGCTACCTGTTTGACGGGTCATCACGTAGCCATGGCGCCGCAGGCGTTCGGCCAGGAGCTAGCCGTTGACGTCCCGGGGAATCCTCACAGGGCCAGCAGTTCCTGCCTCACGTGATGGAGGCGGATCAGGGGTGGCGCCTGGCCGGGATCGAAGTGGCAGACGACGGTGTCGCGAATCTCCCTATGGAGGTCCTCAAGCGTGTCGGCCTCGGTGTGGATCGCCGCGGCAGCTGCGCTGGCCCGGAAGGAACCATCCTCCGCCTCCTCGACCACGAAAAGGATTTCCTGCATAGCGCCCTCCAGTACTACCAGTCTGACAGTGGTGGGTGGGATGCTGCCCCTGTCTGGGCAAAGGGTCTGGGGCGGCACAGCCACACCCCCGGAGCCGGGTGGGCTGCAGCCGAATCACGCCCACCCCAGAAGGGATCACAGCAGGGGCAATGGCCTGACGGGCCGCCCAAAACCAAACCTGGCCCGGTCCCCCGGCAGCCGCCCGCATCCCTCCATGCCCCCGCCCGAGCGCAGGACGTGGCCCGCCGGATCCTGGCAAGCGCATGGTGGACCGGGTTCACCTTCAACGGCATCACCCGCTGCGAGAAGGGCACCGTCGACCTGGTGGGCGGCGAGCAGCTGAGCGACAGGCGGCATCTGCTGGCACTGAACCGCCAGGCCTGCTCACGCCATTGGTTGAATTGGCACGATTGCCGGCAGCACGGTTTCCAAGGCTTGCTTGGCCAGCTTCAAATCATGGCTGGCCTGCATCCGCAGCCATAAGCCCTCTCTCAGGCCGAAGAAACAACAGAGGCGCAGGTCGGTATCGGCGGTGATCGCCCGCCGACCCTTCACGATCGCGTTGATGCGGCTCTCCGGCACGCTGATGGCCAGCGCCAATCGGTACTGGCTGATCCCCATCGGCTTGAGGAACTCCTCCAGCAGCACCTCGCCCGGGGGCACGAGCATCACGTCAGTGGTAGTCAACGATCTCGACCTCCTCTGGCCCGGCTTCCGTCCAGATGAAGCAGAGCCGGAACTGGTCGTTGATGCGGATGCTGTGCTGGCCATGGCGGTTCCCCCTGAGTGGCTCCAGGCGATTGCCTGGTGGAACTTGTAGATCGTTGAGGCAGGCGGCCGCATCGAGGATGGCGAGCTTCCGGAAAGCGACGCGAGCGAAGCCTCCAAAGCGGCGCCCCGGCTTGCCTTCAAAGAGGGCCTGGGTGTCGCGGCAACGAAACGGCCTGATCACACCGTTACCTTACCCCCGCTGGACGTAGGCACGCCAGGCAGTGGGGCCGGGCGAAGGCGATCACTCGCTGACATGGCGGCCTGGCTTGCCTGTGTTCCTCCTCTTGCAAGTGCCACCCCCCGTCTCACCCCGGCCAGGATGCCCCCATGCCCCCGCCCCCGCGCACGACGTGGCCCGCCAGATCCTGGAAAGCGCATGCTGGACCGGGTTCACCTTCAACGCCATCACCGCCGATGGCCACGACAGCCTGATCGGCGGCGACGCGATGAGCGATGGCGAGCGCGACGCGCTGTTGGAGCTCTGCCGCCAGCGCCTCGATGCCTTCCGCGAGCACCCCGATCAGCGGCTGAGTGAAGTACTGGGTTCTCACCCGCGCCCGGGGCCGCTGCTAGTGCTGCGGAGCGCACGAGCACCAGCAGGCCCTGGAGGTGGACCACATCATCCCGAAGAACCAAGGCGGCTCCGACGCCATCAGCAACCTGCAGGCGCTTTGCTTCCGCTGCAACGCCGGCAAGCGCGACGGCTGTTTGCCTATGCAAGAGGGCGCACCGACTTCCGCGGCCCCCAGACCAGCTACGGCGACCGCGAAGCGGGCTGTGTGTTCTGCGCGCTGGAGGGCAGCGGCGGGAGCAGCTGAGGGCCCAGGACGCGTCGATCAGCGGCTGGGCTGGTTTGCTCAACGCAAGAGGGGGGCTGAACTCAGGCGAGGCGGCGGGGTAGACAGTGTTTCATGCGCACTGGTATCTGATCCCCCGTCGAACAGGGGATGACGATTCCCCCCGCGGAGGCGCTCGGGGGGTTATCAAGGCCAAACAGCAGTACTGAGCCGTGGCCTGCCCGTCGGTCCTGCGGATGAAGTGGACTGGGGCGGCACAGCCGCACCCGGAGCCGGGCTGGCTGCAGCCGCATCACGCCTACGCCAGAAGGGATCCCAGCAGGGGCGATGGCTTGACGGGCCGCTCAAAACCAAACCTGACCCTGGAGCCCCAGCGCTTCCACAAATGCACCATTGCCTAATACCATGGTCATGTGACCGACATCAGATTCTCAAGGCTACTTAATGCCCGTGCAATGATTTCATCTTGTGCCTTTATATCATTAATAATCTCGATCGGACTTCGCATATCCTTTTCGGCCGCAATGTGAGGATTGTCGGCCTTTAGATCAAACACTGCAGCATCAATATCAGTGATCTTCCCTTCGAGATTTTTAGCCTTGACTTGGAGTTCGCGAATTTGTTCGTCCAACACTTCAACATTAGCTCGATCATCCTTGCTTCTCTTTAGTCGCCTAAACAACTCCTTCAGATTGATCAATTCAGCCTTCGTCGCATCAACTTCATCCCGCAGTGGTTGCATTTCAGCCCGTGCTTTAGCGCGGCGCTCAGCAAAGTCCACTGACCAAGAGTATCGACTTTCGCCCTCGGGGGTACCCCGATGTTGCATCATGCGCGCATAGCTGGGGAAGGTTTTCCCTGCGTTTGCCTCCTCAGCCATCCAATCGGCAGTAAGCATTGCAGGTAAGGCGGCGGTAGCCAGCAAGGTGCCATCCGGCGCAAAGCCGAAATGCGCCAAAGTGAGTGGTGTTTTCTTCCCGACCTTCACGTAAGACAAGTCGTAGTACCAAATCTGTGCAGTTGTTCTGCCCTTCGTGAAAAACAATAAATTGGTTTTGACGCCCGCACCAGCGGTTGAAAACACGCCACCAGGCAGGCTAATAATGGCCCAAAGGTCACATTCGTCAACAAGCTTGCGCTTGGTTTCAACAAAGGCACTTTCATTAGTTCGGAATAACAAGCCTTCATCCAATACGATGGCGCAGGTTCCCTGGGGGGCCAATTCAGCCAAGATATTCTGCAAGAACAGCACCTGAGTGGAGCTGGTTGCATAGGCAAAACTCTTTTGCGCGTCTTTGCCTTCCTTGCCGCCAAAGGGTGGATTGGCCAGGATCACATCGAAGGCTTTTGGGGCGTTGTCGAAAAGTGCAGAGTAAGTGGCGCGATGCGTCAGCGAATTGCCATGCCACAGATTGGGCTGATCAATTCCATGCAATACAAGATTGGCTAGAGCAATCGGGAAAACTAGATTTTCTTTCTCGCGACCAAAAAAAGTATCGTGTTTAAGGGTATCTATATCAGTGCTAGTGTGCCGTCCCAGAGATTTGCGAGCAAAGTCGCTGGAGCTTCTCCAGGATGGAGTCCGCCGTGGCGGTCCAGTTGAACGGCGCCTTGGTCTTGTTGTAGGCCGCCACGAACTGCTCGATCTTGGCGATCAGCTCTTTGACGCTG
>CALRJS020000056.1:0-9254 GCA_943367595.1 Sphingobacterium thalpophilum | reverse complement strand
GCTTACGTCTCTCCGGCAGGGCCTGCAGGAAGGAGATCAGATCGGGGCTGGCAGAAAGCTGGGGCAAGGGACGAGAGCAGTCCCGACAAAACCGGCACCAGCATGGCTGCACCAGCCGCCTTGTGCCTGACTTTCAGTCGGCCCTGGGGTTGCATGAGGTTCGTTTTTGCATTGGATGTGGATCAAGGCGCGCCGGAAATGCTGCTGGTTTCAGCGACTGCTCTGTTGCTGCATGGGCAAGCCTGTGCGTGATAGTGATCTTGCTTGTGGGAGTGGCCCTCTCAATCATGTGCGCCCTATGCCGCAAGATTGAGAACAGGGTTCGCTATCCAGCTCCGCCAGCCGGCATCCACTTCTTTAGGGGCAAAGATTAGTCATCCTGCTAAATTGGGATCGACGCATTTCCGAAATCCAAGCGGAACACCTCGATGTCAGAGATGGATATTCTGACAATGAGGAAGAGAATCCAGAAGTACTCAGCTTCACGCATTTCTCTTGTAGTCCAGAGCGCTCTTTCTCTCTTTCCTGGTCACCGTCGGGCGGCCGCGGGATCCTGCTGTCTTGGCAATCCATCTTGCCATGCCTTCTGCTCTTTGGGTAGCATTTTTGCTGTTTTGCAAGGTTCTGATTTCTGGCGTTCTGTTCCGAGCTGTAGACCTTTTCGGCGCTCCGTATCGCCTTTCCTGTCCGCAAGTGAAGCCATGCTCTCTGTCCTCTCTTTCTGCTGCTTGTCCACTATTCATTGTCGCTTGCTGGCAAATGTGGAGTAGATTCCCTTCGGAAGTCAGAACTTCTTGCGGTTTGCGGCATTTTCTCTGAGGCTGCCAGCATGCAGCAGTCTGTGTTGACTGGAGTCGTCGCTCGTTCTACTATTTGGTGCTCAGTTTTTGCAGCTGTCTGTAACAGCGTCTGTTCCCAGGATGACCGCAGAGGATCGCAACAGGCGCATGAAGTGGGGGACCGATGTTCCGCGCTGGTGGATCCCCGACTTCAATATGTCCCATCGGGAACAGGCCAGCGAGCGGCTAGTGCCAAAGCCCAACGCACAGCCAGAGTCACTGTCCAGCCCAGCGGAACCTCAAGCTTTTGGTTCCACCACGCACCCAGCTGCTTCCAGCACTGCAGCAACTTCCACTTCTGCTGCGTCTTCCAGCTCTGCAGCATCTTCCAGGCCTGCAGCCTCATCCCTTCCAGCGGCACCTTCCGACATCCCCGAGAGCCCCGCTCTCCACAGCGCGCGTAGCGCCGCCAGTGGCAATGGCGAGCAGCTTGCCCACAGGGCGAGTGTTGAGGCCTGTCGCCGTCAGCTGTTCACTCAGCAGGCTCGGTGGCTGCAGGAGAGGAGGCAGGCCGCCTCGTCCAGCTCCAGCAGGAACGAGTTGTTTGAACAGCGAGAGAGGAGCCGTCTGAATCGGATCGCCCGCAGGCGGTTGCTCCAGGACTCAACCAGGCAACTCAATCGTGATCTGCGCAGGGTTCAAGTTCTGTTCGCGGTGCTGATTGTCGTGGCAGGGCTGGTTGCGGGTGGTTTTCCCGGCCTCCTGGTGGGTGCGGCGGCTGCTCTGCTGCTGCTGTCGCTCCGGCTGGAGTTTTAAGGCGCACACGTGCTGGCTCCCCTGATCGGCCACTGTTCCTGCACATCAGCGTCGTTGTAGGCGTGCCAGCTGTTCATGGAACGTGCACGCCCTGGCGCGTGGCTGATCACAGAGTGCCCAGCACCCCCTTCCTCCTGTCCGGGCGTATTTGGTGCCACCTGGACCACGGCCGACCCACCTCGGCCACGAACGGCTCACCTACATCACGACCGGCTCACCTGCACCACGGCCGGCCCACCTCGGTCAAGACAGGCCCACCTGGGCCAAGGCCGACAGGGCGATTCAGCTGCATTGTGGTTCAGCCGCGGTGCGATTCAGCCACAGACCGCTCCTCTTTTAGGCTCCAGTGCCCCGCCTCCGTCAGCGACGCTGCGGTAGCGCCGGGCTTGCACCGCGGCGAACCGCTGTCAGAGGCATCCACCCTCAGCGACGGCCGCTGCTGCGACCCCCCTTCAACATCTGGTGACCCGCGTGCCTGAGCAACCCACTCCGGACAACATCCTGCAGACCGGCCTGGCGTTCTGGGCCTCGAAAACACTGCTCAGCGCCATCGAGATCGGTGTGTTCGGTGCGCTGGCGGGTGGTCCGGAGCCTTTCGAAGATCTCAGCGGGCGCCTTGGTCTGCATCCGCGCGCGGCGCGCGACTTCCTCGATGCGCTGGTGGCCCTCGGCTTCCTCAGCCGTGGCCCGGCCGGCTATGCCAATGCTCCGGACAGCGATCTCTTTCTCGATCCCCACAAGCCCACCTATCTGGGCGGCATTCTTGAGATGGCGAACCATCGCCTCTATCCCTTCTGGGGTCACCTCACCGAAGCGTTGCGTACGGGTGCGCCGCAGAACGAGTTACGCAACGGCGGCACCGGGCTGTTTGAAACGCTCTACAGCGATCCGGCCCGGCTGAAGGAATTTCTCGCCTCCATGACCGGTATCAGCCGGGGGGCCAACATGGCGATCGCCCGCCACTACCCCTGGCAGAGCGTGGGCACCTTCGTGGATGTGGGCACCGCGCAGGGGGATCTCGCCACCCAGATCGCCCTCGCCAACCCACACCTGCGGGGCATCGGCTTTGATCTGCCGCAGGTGGCGCCGCTGTTCGAGGAGTATGTCGCCGCGGCTGGAGTGGCGGATCGTCTCAGCTTCCAGCCCGGCGACTTCTTTCAGCACGCCTTGCCTCCGGCCGATGTGGTGCTGATGGGGCACATCCTGCACGACTGGGATCTCGCCACCAAGAAGATGCTGATCTCCAAGGCCTACGACGCACTCCCCCCCGGCGGCGCCCTGATCGTCTATGAGGCCATCATCGACGACGACCGTTCGCAGAATGCTTTCGGCCTGATGATGAGCCTCAACATGCTCATCGAAACACCCGGCGGCTTCGATTACACCGGCGCCGATTGCGCCGGCTGGATGCGGGAGGCGGGCTTCTCCAGCACCCGGGTGGAACCCCTCGTGGGGCCTGATTCGATGGTGGTGGCGATCAAGTAGGCCCAGGAGCCCCAGTCCTGCCGGGGCTGGCCCGCACGTCCGCCCCAGCTCCAGCTCCAGCTCCAGCTCCAGCCCCAGTCACCAGCCACCAGCCACCAGCCACCAGTCTCCACTTCAGCCCCCAGCCTCCGGGCTTGCGACCCCCTGTCGCGCCTGTCTGAACGGCTTGCTCCGCTGCCACATCCCGGCGCTATCTGTTCAAGTCCTGATGCCAGCTGCTGGTGGACATCGCAGCGGGCTGGACGTTGCTAAAAGGAGGCCCATTCGCGCTCCCTCTGTGCTCACGCAGCCCGTCCTGGAGAGCGGCCGCGTCGCGGCCCTCCCCGCCGAGGCGATCGCGCTGCGCCATGTGAGCCATCGCTACGGCGATCAGGCCGCCCTCGACGACCTCAGCCTGTCGATCGCCGCTGGCGAGTTCTTCTCCCTGCTGGGCCCCTCCGGCTGCGGCAAGACCACCACCCTGCGCCTGATCGCCGGTTTCGAGCGCCCCCAGGCCGGTCAGATCCTGCTGCAGGGCCAGGACCTCACCCAGGCGCCGCCTCACCGGCGACCGGTGAATCTGGTGTTCCAGAACTACGCCCTGTTCCCGCACCTCAGCGTCTGGGACAACGTGGCCTTCGGGCCCCGCTCGCTGCGCCGCCCCGAGCCGGAGATCCGCCGCCGGGTGGGCGAAGCGCTGGAAGTGGTGCGGCTGTCTGAGCTGGCCCGGCGCCGGCCCCACCAGCTCTCCGGTGGCCAGCAGCAACGGGTGGCGCTGGCGCGGGCGCTGGTGAACGCCCCGGCTGCCCTGCTACTGGACGAACCGCTGGCGGCACTCGATCCCGATCTGCGCCGCACCATGCGCTCCGAGCTCAAGCGCATCCAGCGGGAGGTGGGCATCACCTTCCTGCTGGTCACCCACGACCGGGAAGAAGCCCTCAGCCTCAGCGACCGGCTGGCGGTGCTGCACCGCGGCCGGCTCGAGCAGGTGGGCACGCCGCGGGAGCTCTATGAACGCCCCACCAGCGCCGTGGTGGCCACCTTCCTGGGCGCGGCCAACCTGCTCCCACCGGTGCCGGGGATGGTGTGCGGCTGCTGCGGCCCGAGCGCCTGCGGCTCAGCGCCTCCCCGCCGGGGGAAGGGGAGCGGGGGCTGCGAGCGCGGGTGCGCGAACTTGCTTTTCAGGGGGCCACGGTGGAAGTTCGCCTGCGCTGTGCCGATGACCTGCCGCTGATCGCAATCGATACCAGTGCCGGCCTGCCGGACGATCTCTCCATCGGCACCGAGCTCTGGTGCCGGTGGGACCCCGCCGACAGCCACGCCCTCCAGCCGCCCAGCCGCCCATGACCCGTCCGTTCTCCCGTTCCGGCTCCATCCCGTCCGCCCGCAGCCGCCGGGTCTTTCTGCGCCAGCTGGGCCTGGCGGCCGCAGGCGTGGCGCTCACCCCGCCGCTGCTGCAGGCCTGTGGTGGCGGGGGTGGCGGCGGCACCGGCGGCCAGAGCGAGGGCGGCGGTGACGGCAGCGGCAAGGACAGGGAGCTGGTGATCTCCAACTTCCCCCTCTACATCGATGTGGACGCCCCCGGCGCCCCCGGCAGTGTGGCGCGCTTCCAGAAGGACACCGGCATCCAGGTGCGCTACGTCGAGGACGTCAACGATGTGCGCCAGTTCTTTGCCCGCATCCAGCCCCAGCTGGCGGCCGGCCGGCCGCTCGCCCAGGACCTGATCGTGCTCACCGGCTGGATGGCCGAACGGCTGATCCGACTGGGCTGGATGGAGCCGCTGCCGCTGGCGGAGGTGCCCAACGCCCGCAATCTCGTCCCCTCCCTGCGCAAGCCCTCCTGGGATCCGGAGCAACGCTTCAGCCTGCCCTGGCAGTCGGGCATCGCTGGCATTGCGTACAACATCAAGGCCACGGGCCGGGAACTGCGGGGCATCGATGATCTGTTCGACCCGGCGCTCAAGGGCCGCGTGTCGGCGCTGCTGGAGATGCGCGACACCATGGGCCTGCTGATGCTGGCCGACGGCCAGGACATCACCCGCCCCACCTGGGCCGCAGCCCAGCCCTCCTTCGACCGGTTGGAGCAGGCCCGCAAGGACGGCCAGATCCGTCGCTTCACCGGCAACGACTACCAGACCGATCTGCTGGCCGGAAACCTGGCCGCCTGCATCGGCTGGTCGGGGGATGTGGCGCAGCTTTCCATGGAGCAGCCCGACCTGCGCTTCCTGGTGCCGGACAGCGGCGGTGTGCTCTGGGCCGACGTGATGCTGATGCCCAAGGGCGCCCGCCACCCGCAGGAGGTGGCCCGCTGGCTCAACTGGGTCTACGAGCCGGTGGAGGCGGCACGCATCGCCGCTGCGGTGCAGTACATCTCTCCGGTGGAAGGAGTGCGCGAGGTGCTGGCGAAGGATCCCGCCACCGCCCCGCTGGCGAACAACCCGCTGATGTTCCCCGATGCGGCCATGCAGAAGAAGCTGCATGTCTTCGGGCCGCTCAGCGATCAGGAGGAAGCCCGCTGGGAGGAGCGCTTTGCCCGTATCACCGAGGGCTGAGCTGCGGCGCCACTGGCCGTGGCTGCTGCTGACCCCGGGCCTGCTGTGGCTGCTGGGTCTGTATGTGCTGCCGCTGCTCGGTCTGGTGCCCCTGTCGTTGTCGGAGCCGCTCAGCCGCTTCGGCCTCGACACGGTGTTCACCGGCCGGGTGGCCAACTACCTGGAGGTGCTGCAGTCCTACGGCCCGATCCTGGTGCGTTCCTTCAGCTACGCCCTGGTGGCCACGGCTGTGGGCCTGGTGCTGGCCTATCCGCTGGCCTTCGCGATCCGCTTCCGCGGCGGGCGCTGGCAACCGCTGCTGATCGGCCTGGTGGTGCTGCCTTCGCTCACGTCCTATCTGGTGCGGGCAATTGCCTGGACCAGCCTGCTCGGGGACAACGGCCCGGTGCTCGGCCTGCTGGACACCCTCGGGCTCACCGAACTGCTCAACGGGCTGGGGGTGCTGCGCGATGGACGTCTGTTGAACACACCGGCTTCGGTGATCCTGGGCCTCACCAATGGGGTGCTGCCGTTTCTGGTGCAGCCGCTGGTGGTGGCGATGGAGCGGATCGATCCCCGCCTGCTGGAGGCCGCCGCTGATCTGCATGCCGGTCCGCTGCGCTCCTTCGTTCGGGTGGTGTGGCCCCTGTCGCTGCCGGGGCTGGGAGCCGGCCTGCTGCTGAGCCTGATCCCGGCGGCCGGTGATGTCGTGAACCCCCTGTTCCTCGGCGGCCCCAACGAGCGGATGATCGCCAACACGATCGACAACCTGCTGCTGGTGCAACTTCAGGCGCCCCGGGCGGCTGCCCTGACGCTCGTGCTGATGGCGCTGATCTCGGTGGCAGTGGTGCTGCAGCTGCGCGGCCGTGGCGTGGAGGATCTGCCGCTGCCATGAACCGAACCGGTGCGCTGCTGCTGGGTCTATGGAGTGCGCTGGCCTATGGCCTGCTGTATGCCCCGGTGGTTGTCACCGTGCTGTTCAGCTTCAACGCCCCCCGCGGGCGCTTCAACCTGCTGTGGCAGGGCTTCACCCTGGAGAACTGGCGGCATCCGCTGCGCAACGTTGCCCTCACCCAGGCCTTCCTCACCAGCCTCGGCCTGGCCCTGGCGGCTGCGCTGCTGGCGGTGCTGCTGGGCGGGCTGATGGCCCTGGCGCTCAGCCGCGCTCGTTTGCGGGCGGGGCGTTGGATCGAGCTGCTGCTGGCACTGCCGCTCACCAACCCGGAGATCGTGCTGGCCACGGCCCTGTTCACCCTGTTCGTGCGCGTCGATCTGCCCCGCGGGCCCCTCACCCTGGTGCTGTCCCACAGCCTGTTCTGCCTCAGCTACGCGGCGCTCACCCTCAAGGCAAGGCTGGCAGGGTTCGACCCCACGCTTGAGCTGGCAGCGCAGGATCTCGGCGCTCCACCGCTGGCGGCCTTCCGCCGCGTAACCCTGCCGCTGCTGGCGCCGGGCCTGCTGGCGGCCACCCTGCACTCCTTTTCCCTCTCCTTCGACGACTACGTGATCAGCAGCTTCACCGCCGGTGAGATCGTCACCCTGCCGCTCTACCTTGCCGGTGCCTTCCAGCGCGAGATCTCGCCCCAGATCCAGGTGCTCTCCACCCTGGTGTTGCTGGTCAGCGCCGTGCTGCTGGTGCTCGCCTCACCGCCCCGCCAGCGCCGTAGTTAATGCGGCGGCAGGTCTACCCACGCAAGATCTGGCCGCGCAACACCTGGCTACGCAACACCTGGCCGCGCAAGTGCAAGACCTGGGGGCCGCCGCACGCTGGCCCTCCTCTGTTCAGGCAAAGCCGCCCGGCCGCTTCCGGGTGGAGGACAGCGACACGTTGCCGCTGGCCGGGGGCGGCACTGGCATGGCCGGCCCCACTTCCAGGCGGCCGCGGGGCACGGCCGCAGCGGTCGGGGCTGCTTGCCCCCCTGGCGGCGCGGGCACCGCCTGCACGTTGAAGGCCAGCGACCAGCGCTCGCCTTCGCCACGGAAGGGCGGCACGGAATGGGGCTGCCAGGCTGGGAACACGTAGAACGTGCCCGGCACCGGCTGCACGTAGTGCGCCATGCCGGTGCGGAAGCTCTGGATGTGCCACTCCTCCGGGCCGTGGAAGCAGAGCTGGCCGTCGAAGCTGGTGCCGTTGATCTGCGGCGGCACCTTCAGGAACAGCACGCCGGAGAACGAACCGCCATGGGTATGCACCGGGTTGTAGTCACCGGCCCGCTGGCTGTTGAGCCAGATGTCGATCATCTGCAGGCCGTAGCGGCCCGGATGCCAGGGGCCGCGGCCCTGGGGTGGTTGCCGCTCCATCACGTGGCGCAGCCACTGCTCGCAGGCCGGCAGCACCACGTCGCTGCACAGGGCCGTGATCTCCGGAAACTGCGGACCCAGTTCCCGCTGCTGCTGCAACTGGCCGGCGAGCTTCGGGGAGGCATCGCTGGTGAGGCCGGTATCGGCCAGCACCCGCTCCGCCAGGGAAAGGAGAGGCTCAAGCCTGCCGGCCGGCAACGTGCCCGTGAGCACGTAACGCGGAAACAGCTCGAGCATCTCCATGGGCATGGCTGAACGGCTCAGCCCAGGGCCTTCGCCTTCGCCACCACGTTGTCGACCGTGAAGCCGAACTTCTCGAGGCACACACCGCCAGGGGCTGAGGCACCGAAGCGATCGATCGACACGGTGTCACCGTCGAAGCCGCTGTACTTGTGCCAGCCGAACGAGCTGGAGGCTTCCACCACCAGGCGCTTGCGCACCGCCGCGGGCAGCACCGCTTCGCGGTAGCTGGCGTCCTGCTCCTCGAACAGCTCCACACAAGGCATCGACACCACGCGCACCTGCTTGCCATCCGCGCTCAGTTGCTCGGCGGCCTTGACGCAGAGGTCGAGCTCGGTGCCGGAGCCGATCAGGATCAGATCGGGGGTGCCGTCGCAGTCGATCAGCACGTAGCCGCCCTTGGCCACCTGATCGATCGAGGAATTGGCCTGGTTCACCATCGCCTGGCGGCTGAGGGCCAGCACGGTGGGGCGCTTGCGGTTGCTGATCGCCAACTTGTAAGCGCCGCTGGTTTCGTTGCCATCGCCGGGACGCATCACCAGCAGGTTGGGGATCGAACGCAGCGAGGCGAGGGTTTCCACCGGCTGGTGGGTGGGGCCGTCTTCGCCGAGGCCGATCGAATCGTGGGTGAGCACGTAGATCACGCCCAGCTCGCTGAGGGCCGACAGACGCATGGCGCCCACCATGTAGCCCGCGAACACCAGGAAGGTGCCGCCGTAGGGGACCAGGCCGCTGCCGTGATACGCCAGGCCGTTGAGGATCGAGGCCATGGCGTGCTCACGCACACCGAAGTGCAGGTAGCGGTTCGCTTCGCTGCCTTTCTGGAAGCTGCCCTCGCCCTTGATGTCGGTGAGGTTGGAGTGGGTGAGGTCAGCGGAGCCGCCGATCAGCTCCGGCAGGCTGGGTCCTACGGCGTTGAGCACGTTGTAGGAGTGCTGGCGGGTGGCCAGACCTTTGTCTGCGGGGGTGAAGGTGGGCAGCTTGGCTTCCCAGCCCTCGGGCAGCTCGCCGCGCAGCTGGCGCTCGAATTCAGCCGCCTCGGCGGGGTACTGGGCGCGGTAGGCGTCCAGGTCGGCGTTCCACTGGGCTTCGGCGGCGGCACCGCGGCTGACGGCCTGGCGCC
>CALRJS020000055.1:0-9541 GCA_943367595.1 Sphingobacterium thalpophilum | reverse complement strand
GGCAGCAGCTCTGAGGCTCACGGTGATGGAGGGGCTCGGTCTCCGCGAGGCCGGCAGGCGACTCGGCATCAGCCCGATGACCGTGATGCGGGCCCAGAAGAAGGCGCTGGCCACCCTGCGGGAGCAGGTTTCGGCCTGACGGCCGGCGGGCCAGCTCCTTACCGCAGGAGCTGGCCCGCAGACAACACTGGGGTAGGGCTCGGGGAGATCAAGAGCGCAAGCCCATCAAGGCGATCCCAAATTTGTGTTTTGTAGCTGTAAACAGGAAAAACCACTGCAGGAGAAGCCATCTAGGCGATTAGAATTGCTTCATGGGGAAGCAAGTTGAAGGAATAAGACCATTTCCACCGGTAGACCTGCCGTTTGCCGGAGGGCTTCTTCAACGCGCTGAAGCCAAGGCAGCCTCTTTGAAGAGAGGTGAGCTTGGCAGGCCGGAGCATGGTCGCGCGGCTGGCCAGGTTTTCAGCAGCCTTTTAGGGGCCATTTGCTGAGTGGTCGGTGTGTCTCGGGGGGCTCAACGATGTCGATCAGGTCGGATCTGCCTTACCGGGCTTAGGCAAATGACTAGGCAAGTCCGGCTGAGATCTATTGCGCCGCATGGGTTGCTGGCGGTTTCCTAAACCGTAGGTCGTGGGTTCGAGTCCCGCCAGCCCCGTGCTCAAAGTCCTGGTTGCGGCAAGGGATTGGAGGGTCTCCTGCGGGAAAGGGGGCCCGCCGCCGGCCTCTGTGACAACGGGTCGGCCCATACCTCGCATAGCTGACACCTCGCATAGCCGACACGTCGCATAGATGTCTGATGGCCGCTCAGGCCATGAGATTGAAGGGGAAGAAGTCGAGGCCTTGCACCCCAAGGAGCACCGGCTAGGCCGAGCGGTATGGCCTCTGGCCGGCGACGCGGCCCGTTCGGGCTGTCTGAGCCTGAAGGTGAGCGTCGAACGGCACGAAGGTGATCGTCGAAGGAAAGGTGGTGCCGTTCATCCTGAGCTGATGAAGGACGCTGGGAAAGCACCGATGACGGCAGGAAAGCACCGATGACTGTGGGTCCGTGACAGTGAGTCGATGGCTGGGCTGGGCCGGCTTGCTGGCGCTGGGCTACGGCGGTGTCTGCCTGCTGGTGTTCCTGACCCAGCGCTCGTTGATCTATGTCCCCCAGCCCGCCGCCGACCCATCCGGCCGGCTGGAGCTGCAGGTGGAGGGCAAGCGCGTGCTGGTGGCGCATCGCCCCCATCCCGGGTCCCGGGCGCTGATCTACTTCGGGGGCAACGCCGAGGACGTGTCCCTGACCCGCGCTGAGCTGGCCGCCCTGCTGCCCGACACAGCCCTCTACCTGCTCCATTACCGCGGCTATGGCGGCAGCGAGGGCAGGCCCAGCGAAGCGGCCCTGCGCGCCGACGCCCAGACCCTCTATGCCCACGTGGCCGCGCGCCACAGCGAAGTGACGGTGGTGGGCCGCAGCCTGGGCACCGGACCGGCGACGCATCTGGCTGCCACGCGCCCGGTTCAGCGGCTGGTGCTGCTGGTGCCTTTCGACAGCCTGCTGGCGGTGGCCCGCGGCGCCATGCCCTGGCTGCCGGTGGATCTGCTGCTGCTCGATCGCTGGGAGGCGGCCGCTGAGGCGCCCCAGGTGCGCGCCCCCACCACGATCGTGGCGGCGGCCATCGATCGGGTGGTGCCCACGCGTCACGCCGTCGCCCTGCACCGCGCCTTCCAGCCCGGCGTGGCCGAGCTGATGCTGGTGCCCGAGCTCGACCACAACACGCCGATCCTCAGCTCAGCGGCTTTCCGCGCTGCCCTGCAGGCCCAGGACACTGGCGGTCCCCGCAGCCGCTAGTGGCGCGACGCCGGGAGGCGCGGTTCGGCCGGCCTGCGCCAGACCATCAGGCCTGAGCGAGAACACTGGCCTGGCGGGTGGGCTTGCCTGGGCGGATGCTGGTCATTCGCACGAAGCGAAAAAGATTTCGGAGCGAGCCCCATAGCGTTGGTCCAGCACCACCAGCACCACCGGCGCCGCTTCCCGCTTGCCCTACCCCATGCTCCGCTTCCTCCACACCGCCGACTGGCAGATCGGCAAGCCCTACGGCACCGTCGCCGACGAGCAGAAGCGCTACCGCCTTCAGCAGGAGCGCCTCGCCGCCGTCGGCCGTATCCGTGAGGCCGCGCGCAGCCAGCAGGCCCAGCTGGTGCTGGTGGCCGGCGATCTGTTCGATTCCCCCACCCCGGCTCCCACCGCGGTGCTGGAGGTGCTCGAGCTGATCGGTGAGATGGAGGTGCCGGTGCTGGTGATCCCCGGCAACCACGACCATGGCGGCCCGGGCACCGTCTGGCACCGCGACGACTTCCAGCGGCACCAGCGCCAGCTGGCCCCCAACCTGCTGCTGCTGCTGGAGCGCCAGCCTGTGCTGCTGGAGCAGGCCGTGGTGCTGCCCTGTCCGCTGCTGCGCAACCAGGACAGCAGCGACCCCAGCCAGTGGCTGCGTGGGCTCGACTGGAGCAGCCTGCCGGCAGACCTGCCGCGCCTCGTGCTGGCCCATGGCGGCGTGCACGGCTTCGGGGGGCGGGACTACGAGGGCGATGAGGAGGCCCAGGCCGGCGCCAACAACCTGATCGACCTGTCGGCGTTGCCGGCCGGGCAGATCGACTACATCGCCCTGGGTGACTGGCACAACCTTAAGCAGGTGTCAGACCAGGCCTGGTACCCCGGCACACCTGAACCCGATCGCTTCGATCAGGGGGAAGACAACCAGCGCGGCCAGGTGCTGCTGGTGGCGCTGCAGCGCGGGGGAGTGCCCGAGGTGCGCCCCCAGCCCACGGGTCGCATCCATTGGCACAACCTCAGGCACCGCTTCAACGGCGATGACGATCTCGATCGCTTCGAGCGGCAGATCGAGGCGCTCACCGCCGGTCGGGTTGCCCGCGACCTGCTGCGGCTGGAGGTGAGCGGCAGCCTCAGCCTGGCGGGCCATCGCCGCTACCAGCAGCTGATCGATGACCTGCAGAACCGGTTGCTGAGGCTGCGCATCAAGGGGGAGTGCCAGCAGGCACCCGAGGCCGCCGAGCTGGAAGAACTCACCGCCCGCAGCGAAGACCCCCTGATTGCCCTGGTGGCCCAGCAACTGCAGCAGCGGCTCCACCGGGAGGGCGATCCCGAATCCGAGGAGGCGAGCCGCATCCGCATGGCCCTGTGTGAACTCTTCCACTTCGCCACCACCCGCTGAACCGCCATGCGTCTGCTCCACTGCCAACTCCAGAACGTGCGCCTGCATGGCGATCTGGCACTGACCTTCTCCCCGCGACTCACGCTGATCGGCGGGCCCAATGAATCCGGCAAGAGCACCCTGGTGGAAGCCCTGCACCGGGCCCTGTTCCTCAAGGCTGCCGCTACGGGCGCGCCGGTCGAGGCCCTGCAGTCGCGGCTGCACATGGGCCAGCCGGTGGTGCAGCTGGCCTTTGAAGCCAAGGGCGATACCTGGATGCTGCGCAAACGCTTCAGCGGCAGCACAGGCCAGGTGACGCTTCAAGCCGAGCGCAGCAACAGGCAGCTCTCGGGGCCGATGGCGGAAGAGGTGCTGGCCGAGTTGCTGGGGGTGAGTGAAATCGTGGGCAGCAGACAGGCCGGCACCGTGCTTCCCAGCCGCTGGGCCCATCTCTGGGTGCGCCAGGGCCTGTCCGGCGACGACCTGCTGGCGGCTGGAAAGAGCAGCTACGACTTCGACCAGCTGCGCCTGCAGCTTGAGCGCAGTGGTGGCGCTGCCGTTCAGCAGTCGGCCCTCGATCAGCAGGTGGAGCAGCGGATTGCAGCGGCGCTGGCCGAGAACTTCACCAGCCGCGGCACCAAGAAGCATTCGCCCCTTTATGAGTGTGAGGAGCAACTGAAGGCCGCCAACGAGCGGATGGTGCAGGCGCTGGCGCGCCTGGCCGACTACGAGTCCGCCGGCGAGGAGCTCGCTGGCCTCTGTGAGGCGCTGCAGCAGCTGCAGAGCCACGAGCTGCCGGCCCTGCTGGAGCGCCGGCAGCGTCTGCTCGAAGGTGCGGAGGCGGCCGGTCGGCTGGACGCCGCCATCGCGCTGGCCCGTCAGGCCCTGGAGCCGATCCGGCTGCGCCATGAGGCGGCGGGGCAGGCGCTGCTGCAGCTCGACGGACTCAGCGCGGAGATCGCGCAACGGCAGCAGAAGCTGGCCGACCTGCAGGCCAATGCCGCTGGGGCCCAGAGCCGGGAGGCGCAGCTGGAGGCTGCCCAGCTGCAGTGCCGCCAGAGCTTCGCTGCCCTCAGCCGACAGCGGCAGACCCTGGGGCAGCGCCTGCAACTGCTGCAGCGGTTGGTGGAGCGCACCAGCACGGCCGAGTCGCTCGCTCGCCTGCAGCGTGAGATCGAGCGGCTGCGGCAGGACGCCAGCCAGCGCCAGCGCCTGGAGCAGCAACTGGCGGCCCTGCCGAAGCTGAGCAAACAGGGGCTGCAGGAGCTGCGGCAGCTGGCGCAGCAGCAGCGCGACGCCCGCACGCGGCTGCAGGCCATGGCCGCCGGAGTGAAGCTGCTGCGGGGCGACCAGCCGGTACGCCTGGATGGCCAGCCCCTGCAGGTGGGGGAGGAGCAGCGGCTCAGCACGGTCTTCCAGCTGCAGGTGGGCGAAGGGGTTGTGCTGGAGATCGCCCCGGGCGGCGGCCAGGCGCTCGGCGAGCTGGAGCGCACGGCCCAGCGCGCCGGTGCGCAGTTGGCGGCCCGTCTGGCGGCTCTCGGTGTGGCCGGTGTGGAAGCCGCGGCGGAGCTGCTGGAGCAGCGCATGGCGCTGGAACAGCAACTGGCAGCTGTGGCCGCTGCTGCCCCGGCCGATCTCAGCCAGCTGGAGCGGCAGCACGACGGCTGCCAGCAGCGCCTCGGTGAGCTCGAGGCTGAGCTGCAGGAGTTGGCGGCTACCCGCCAGGCGCTGGAGCAGGAACAGCCGCTGCCTGAGGCCCTCAGCGGGTTGCGGGCCCTGCAGCAGCAGATCAGCACCACCGCCAGGCACACCAGCGCGGCGGTCGAAACCGCGGAACGCGAGCTGGAATCAGCCCGCTCAGCGCTGGAGCAGTTCCGGCAGCAGCGGTTCAGCGAGGCCAACCAGCTGGAGGTGGTGCGCGCTGAACTGAACGACCGTCAGACGCGGCTGGAGCAGCTGGTCGGCCAGCAGGGCGATCGCACGGCTGTGGCCACCCAACGGGCCGCACTGACCCAGGAACGGCAACAGGCGGAGGCCCAGCTCAGCCAGCTGCAGGCCGACCGGGCAGCCCTGGGCAGCCTGGACGCCGAACGGGAACAGCAGCGGCTCCAGGAGCAGATCGATGGCCTCCACAGGCGCCAGGAGCAGCTGCTGGATCAACGCGGCGCCGCCAAGCAGCGCTGCGACAGCATCAGCAACGAGGACCCGTTCGCCGCGGTCGAGCAGGCCAGGCTGCAGCTGGAGACAGCCGAGGCCGACCACCGCCGGCTGGTGCGCCTCACGGAAGCCCATCAACTGCTGCAGCAGCTGTTCCAGGCCGCTCAGGCCGACCTCTCCAGCCGTTACAGCGAGCCCCTGGCCCGGGCGATCGGCGATTACCTCAGGCCGCTGCTGCCCGATGGCCAGAGCGCCCGCCTCAGCTACGACCAAAGCCGGGGGCTCCAGGGCCTGCAGCTCAGGCGCGGCCAGGAGTTCTACGGCTTCGAGGCGCTCAGTGGCGGCATGCGGGAGCAGCTGGCGGTGGCCCTGCGGCTGTCGATGGCCGACGTGCTCAAGGACGGCCATGACGGTTGCCTGCCGCTGGTGTTCGATGACGCCTTCACCAACTCCGACCCTGAGCGGATCGCCCTGGTGAAGCGCATGCTCAGCACCGCCGTGGAGCGCGGCCTGCAGGTGATCGTGCTCACCTGTGACCCCGCCGCTTATGGCTCATTCGCGGATCAGGTGGTGGAGCTGGATTCAGCGTTCAGCTCCTGATCGGGCCGGATTCACAGCACTTCCCATGCCCGGAAAGCACAGCGAGAGATCAAATAATTGTTCGCATTGCCTTGTTGCACACTCTCATTCAGTTCTGCCATGAGCAGGGCATTCGTGATTGGAATGGAGTGGTGGAAGCGCGGTTGCGGGAAGCCAAGCCATCGACCAGCCGCTCTGGAAGTTGCTGGAGCTGGATGGAATATATCACTCTGAATTCATCAGCGAAGGTGTCTTGAACATTGAGCGAATCAACGGGGAACGCGTGACCCCATCCAGCGGATTGATCGCCAAGCAGATCCGTGTGGAGGAGCTCGTTGATCACCACCTGCTGGGCTGCGTGGTGCCGGGCAGCGAGCATCGCCGGCTGGGGGCCGAGGTGATGGCTCTGGATGACCCTTGGCACAACTACAGAAATGCCAACCCGCCGGTCCGTGTCTGGTCACGGACGTCATGCCGCTGGGTGAGTGACTAGCTGTGGAGGGCCGCCAGGTTGTTCCAGCTGGCCAAGAGAGTGAGCCGACAGGCTTGGGTGCGACCCGCACGACCCGCACGACTCGCACGACTCGCACGGCCTGCACGGCCTGCACGGCCAAGGCTGAACACAACAAAGCCCGGTGACGAGGCCACCGGGCTCTGAAGGCGTTGGGTTGATGGGGCGGAGTGGCTGACGCTGACACCTGGGGCCAGGTGACGAGTGGGGCTTCCCGTTCGATCCGGGGCACCTGAGACGAGGCCGTTAACGGTGCAATGGATGGCGACGGAGCACACACACAACGGTGTCACACGCCGGGGAAGCCAGAGATCCGATGAGAGTGTTGGAGCAGGGGCCGGATCGTCAGCACGCTCCTGACGCCTGACCCGGGGGAGTGTCATCCATCAAAGGGCCTCCGAATCAGATGCATGAACAATCGGACGGCCAGCCGGCAAGGGCAATAGGGGTTAATGCCTGAGCGGGATGGGGCCGATGCGCCATCGTCTGCCGGCGGCAGCGGGGTCGATGCGCCTTCGTCTGCCGGCGGCGGCGGGCTCTTCTACGGAAGCAAATACGAGCGTTTCTGCTTCTGTGGTTGTTGCCATTCCCACGCGATCGACGCATGACGACGTCTGACGCCGCCAACCACGCGCCGCGCTTGATTGACGGCCCCGATGCCGCGCCCGCCACCGTGCTGCTGGCCCATGGCGCCGGTGCCCCGATGGACAGCCCGTTCATGGCGGCCATCGCCAGCGGACTGGCGCACCAGGGCTGGCGGGTGGTGCGCTTTGAGTTTGCCTACATGGCGCGGATGCGCGAGACAGGCCGCCGTCAGGGTCCTGAGCGGATGCCGGTGCTGCAGGAGGCCTTCCGCCAGCAGGTGCGGATCGAGCAGACGGAGCAACCGGGCCGGCCGCTGTTCATCGGCGGCAAGTCGATGGGCGGCCGGGTGGCCAGCCTGCTGGTGGATGAACTGGCCGCCAGCGATGGGGTGCGCGGCTGCCTCTGCCTGGGCTACCCCTTCCACCCGCCCGGCAAGCCGCTGCAACGGCGCACCGAGCACCTGGCCGCCTTGCGCACGCCGACCCTGATCCTGCAGGGCGAGCGCGACACCTTCGGGAAGAGGGAGGAGGTGGACACCTACGCCCTCTCGCCCCAGGTGCAGGTGCGCTGGATCGCCAGCGGCGACCACAGCTTCAAGCCCACCCGCAGCTCGGGTCTGGGCGAGGCGGAGAACTGGGCCGCAGCGGTGGGGTGGTGCGACCGGTTTCTGCGGGAGCGGCTCAGCTAGGGAGCAGTGGTCTCCATGTTGTCGGCGGGTTACCTGGATCGCTCCTGAAGCCGGTGCATCACTCCCCACACGTCCATCGCCGCCTCGTGGAGGTCGTGATCGGTGATGGAGTCCTTGAAGTTGGGATAGTCGATCGCAGTTGCCCTGGCGGCCAGAGCCTCAGCCACCCGCTGCTGCGCTATCCAGGCCCGAAAGGCGTAGTCGCTGATGGCGACCTGGAACACCTCGGCTTCAGGAAACACGCGCTCGATGTCGCTGGCCCGCCGCGCACGCACCAGCAGCCGCTCCCCATTGGGGTCAGCCTTGTCGGCGACGACATAGAGAAAAGCGTCGTTGAGAAAGATCCACATAGCGTTCAGCGGTTCGGCAGTGAGGAGATGGAATCCTTCGCGCTGACTCTGGCGGAGCCGGTGGCGGTGCGGTGCGGCACCTGCAGCTGCCCTAGCACGATCGATCGCGACCGAGCTGAGGCCGCTACAGCCAAGGGTGAAGCGAAGGAGACCCAGGCGGGCGGTGCGGCTGACCCATTTTCCTGCGCCTGGGTTGATCCTTCAGCAGCCTCCAAAAAGGAGAGTCTCGCCAGAGGCGTGTCAGCATCTTGCATCCTTAGGAGTCACTCCAATAGTGTAAGCGAGAGATAGATTAAATGACTCAATTCGTTTGTGAGCTATCGCCCATTCCGCGCTTCCAACCTCGCCGTGAAAAACCCGCAGGCCTCGTCAGCTGTAAAGTTAACTTCATGAAATGGTGATTCGCAATCCCGAATGAACCCGCCTGTATTTTAGGCCGCCTCTGCTTACTGAGAAAACCCTGCCAAATGATCGTCTGGCCGCATCAAGAATCGCCAAGACGACCTCTTTCCTGATCAGGACGTCACACGTTGGGTTCACTGGGGGCAAGCTGATCCTCTGGTCCCATGCCATGGCAGGGAGTTCATTGTCGGCTAAAATGATATCTGAGCACGCATTGGTGAAGCCATTTTTTTCATTTTGATCTAAATGAAGCTTGCTTGTTAAGAGCAGGCTGCCGTTGCCTGGGACGAGAAGGTAAGAGTTAATCGTTGAATCTTCATCCGGCATGACAAAACTTGTCAGGCCATCAAGCTTTGCGCCCTCTCTGACGAGCTTCTGAAGCACTTTGCTGTCAATCAATAGATTTCCTTTCGCTGTGATGCGAATCGGAGGACTCTTTGTCTGATGTGGCGGAACTGGTGGTCTAGGAGGTATTCGTTGCTTGGGTGCCTGAGGTGTTGTAAGCGTCATCGGATTTGGGCCAATCTGTACAAATCCATGCAACTCATTGCCAAGGAGGGGTAGGGATAGCAGATATTGCATGTAGTTTCCCTTCCGCTCTCCACTCTGTTTGAGGCCAACCTTTTCAAGAATCTTGTCCATGATTATCGAGGCCATGCCATGATGCGTAGGCAAGCCTTCCGCTTTTGCGGCAATAACTTCAGTCGCAACCTGGCTCAGTAGGCGGTCTGCAACTTCGATATGCCTTTTCTCAAGGCCTCTTTCTGCTACTTGTCGAAAGTAGTGTTTCCTGTTTCTGCCGAGCTCAATAATTGCGCTTCTAAGCCTGTTCTTTCGTCCTTTTACAGCTAGGAATCCATTTCGAACGTGTCGGTTTTGATCTAAGCCTAGGGCGAATACTCCGGCAAGGAAGCTATCGAATCTCTCTAGTGTGCCGTCCCAGAGATTTGCGAGCAAAGTCGCTGGAGCTTCTCCAGGATGGAGTCCGCCGTGGCGGTCCAGTTGAACGGCGCCTTGGTCTTGTTGTAGGCCGCCACGAACTGCTCGATCTTGGCGATCAGCTCTTTGACGCTGG
>CALRJS020000054.1:0-11402 GCA_943367595.1 Sphingobacterium thalpophilum | reverse complement strand
GCCGGCAAATCCGTGAACCTGGCGGCCGCGACCGGCGCCAATGGCTGGTCGGTGAGCAATGCCGGCAACGCCACCGGGGTCAGCCTGACCGGGTCGATCAAGAACGACACCCTGGTTGGCGGCACAGGCGCCGACACACTCAATGGTGGACTCGGCAACGACAGCCTTACTGGTGGCGCCGGCGTCGATACCCTCACCGGCGGTGATGGCAGCGACACCTACTTCATCGAAACGGTGGGTGATCTGGTGGTTGAATCCAACGCCACTGCCGCCACCGGTGGCACCGACACGGTGCTGAGTTCGCTGGCGACTTACACGCTGACCAACAACGTTGAGAATCTGACGCTCACGGGTGTGGCAGCGATCAATGGCACGGGCAACACGCTCAACAACCGCGTCAACGGCAATGCCGCCGCCAACATCCTCAATGGCGGCGCCGGAATCGACACCCTCACCGGTGGCCTCGGCGCCGACACCTTCCGTTTTGATGCCCCCCTCAACGCCGCCACCAACCGCGACGTGATCACCGATTTCATCCTGGCTCAAAGTGATCGCATCGAGCTGGAAAACAGCGTGTTCACCAGCCTCGCCACCACTGGCACGCTCGCCGCCGCCGCCTTCACCTTCGGCGCCTCCGCCACCACCGCCGATCACCGCATTCTGTACAACACCACCACGGGCCTGCTCGCTTTCGACAGTGACGGCGATCGTGGCGCCAATGGCGCCATCGCCTTTGCCACGATCAGCCCAGGCCTGCTGACGCTTACCAATGCCAGCTTCATCGTCACCTGAGTGTCTCCCCTGAGCCTCTGGCCCGAACCTCTGGCTTCCTCACCAGCCTGGACGTCTGACAGGAGTGGGAGAGCGGGACCACCCAATCCTGCGACTCCAGCTCCGCAGCCTCCGCACGCCACCTCGCTCGCAAGTAGACCCACCCTCCCATTGGCTCGACCCTTCGCCACCTCACCAAGGACCCGACACCACATCTGGTGTGCCCGCCAGCAAGCCGGGCCTTCCGACGCCTTGATCTAGTGCTTTTCCCCTAGGCTTGAGGCCCAGACCCACGCCCACCCCACGCCCTTGGCTTTCGTTCCGCTTCACAACCACAGCGACTACAGCCTGCTGGATGGGGCCAGCCAGTTGCCGCAGATGGTGGAGCGCGCGGTGGAGCTGGGCATGCCGGCCCTCGCCCTCACCGACCACGGGGTGATGTATGGCGCGATCGAGCTGCTGAAGCTGTGCAAGAAGGCTGGCATCAAGCCGATCATCGGCAATGAGATGTATGTGATCAACGGCTCGATCGAGGATCCGCAGCCGAAGAAAGAGCGCCGCTACCACCTGGTGGTGCTCGCCAAGAACGACACCGGCTACCGCAACCTGGTGAAGCTCACCAGCATCAGCCACCTGCGCGGCATGCGGGGGCGTGGCATCTTTGCGCGCGCCTGCATCGACAAACAATTGCTGCAGCAATACAGCGAAGGGCTGATCGTGGCTACGGCCTGCCTCGGCGGTGAGATTCCGCAGGCGATTCTGCGCGGCCGCCCGGATGTGGCGCGGGATGTGGCGCGTTGGTATCAAGAATTGTTCGGGGAGGATTTCTACCTGGAAATCCAGGATCACGGCTCCCCGGAAGACAGGATCGTGAACGTGGAGATTGTGCGCATTGCCGCTGAACTCGGCTTCGAGCTGATCGCCACCAACGATGCCCACTACCTCACCAGTGGCGATGTGGAAGCGCACGACGCCCTGCTCTGCGTGCTCACCGGCAAGCTGGTCACCGACGAAAAGCGCCTGCGGTACACCGGCACCGAATACATCAAGAGCGAGGCGGAAATGGGCCGCCTGTTCGCCGATCATCTCGATGCCGCCGTGGTGGCCCGCGCCATCGCCAACACCGCGGTGGTGGCCGAGAAAGTGGAGGCCTACGACATCCTCGGCCGCCAGCAGATGCCGTGCTTCCCGATCCCCGATGGCCACACGGCGGTGAGCTACCTGCGCGAGGTGAGTGAGCAGGGGCTGCGCCAGCGGCTGGGGCTCTCGGCCGCCGAGCCGTTCACAGCGCTCTATGGCGATCGGCTGGCCTTCGAGCTGCAGGTGATGGAGCAGATGGGCTTCCCCACCTACTTCCTGGTGGTGTGGGATTACATCCGCTACGCCCGTGAGCAGGGCATCCCGGTGGGTCCGGGCCGGGGCTCGGCGGCCGGCTCACTGGTGGCCTATGCGCTTGGCATCACTGCGCTCGATCCGGTGGAGCACGGCTTGCTGTTCGAGCGCTTCCTCAACCCCGAACGCAAGTCGATGCCTGACATCGACACCGACTTCTGCATCGAGCGCCGCGGCGAGGTGATCGAGTACGTCACCCGGCGCTATGGCGACGACAAGGTGGCGCAGATCATCACCTTCAACCGCATGACCTCCAAGGCGGTGCTGAAGGATGTGGCGCGCGTGCTCGACATCCCCTACGGCGACGCCGACCGGCTGGCCAAGTTGATTCCGGTGGTGAGGGGCAAACCGGCCAAACTCGCCGAGATGATCGGGCCGGAGTCACCGGCGCCGGAATTCCGCGACAAATACGAAAACGACGCCAATGTGCGCCGCTGGGTGGACATGGCCCGCCGCATCGAAGGCACCAACAAAACCTTCGGTGTGCATGCCGCCGGTGTGGTGATCGCCGCCGAACCGCTTGATTCGCTGGTGCCGCTGCAGCGCAACAACGACGGCCAGGTGATCACCCAGTACTTCATGGAAGACGTGGAGGCGATGGGGCTGCTGAAGATGGACTTCCTCGGCCTCAAGAACCTCACCATGATCGAAAAGACCGTGGATCTGGTGGAGCGGGGCAGCGGTGAACGCATCGACCCCGATGCCCTGCCGGCCAATGACCCTGGCACCTATGAACTGCTGGCTCGCGGTGATCTGGAAGGCATCTTTCAGCTGGAATCCAGCGGTATGCGCCAGATCGTGCGCGATCTCAAGCCCTCTTCCCTGGAAGACATCTCCTCGATCCTGGCGCTCTACCGCCCCGGCCCGCTGGATGCGGGCCTGATCCCCAAATTCATCAACCGCAAGCACGGCCGCGAAGCGATCGATTTCGCCTGTCCGGCTCTGGAGCCGATCCTGAAGGAAACCTACGGGATCATGGTGTATCAGGAGCAGATCATGCGCATCGCGCAGGATCTGGCCGGCTATTCGCTGGGGGAAGCGGATCTGCTGCGCCGCGCCATGGGCAAGAAGAAGGTGTCGGAGATGCAGAAGCACAGCAGCCAGTTCGTGGAGGGAGCCACGGCCCGCGGCGTGAACAGTGCGGTGGCGGAAAAGTTGTTCGAGCAGATGGTGCTGTTCGCTGAATACTGCTTCAACAAGAGCCACTCCACCGCCTACGGGGCGGTCACGTATCAAACCGCCTATCTCAAAGCGCATTACCCGGTGGCCTACATGGCCGCCCTGCTCACCGTCAACGCCAGCAGCACCGACAAGGTGCAGCGTTACATCGCCAACTGCCAATCGATGGGCATCGAGGTGATGCCGCCCGATGTGAATGCCTCGGGCATCGACTTCACCCCCACCGGCGATCGCATCCTGTTCGGGCTCTCGGCGGTGCGCAACCTCGGCGATGGCGCCATCCGTCAGCTGCTGGAGGCCCGCCAGGCGGATGGGCCCTTTGCCTCTCTCTCGGATCTCTGCGATCGCATCCCCACCAACCTGATGAACAGGCGGGCGCTCGAATCGCTGATCCACTGCGGTGCCCTTGATGCGCTGGAGCCCAACGCCAACCGCGCCCAGCTGATGGCTGATCTCGATCTGGTGCTGGATTGGGCGGGCTCGCGCGCCCGCGACCGCGCCAGCGGCCAGGGCAACCTGTTCGATCTGTTCGCCGCCCCACCAGCCGCTGGCGGCGGCAATGCAGGCGGCGGCGCTGGGGGTGCTGCGGGCGCCGATCACAGCATGGCGCCGAAAGCTGCCCCTGTGGCCGACTATCCGCCGAAGGAAAAGCTGCGGCTGGAGAAAGAACTGGTGGGCTTCTATCTCTCCGATCACCCGCTGCGGCAACTCGCGCAGCCGATCCGGCTGCTCTCACCGATCGGCCTGGCCACGCTCGAGGAGCAGGCCGACAAGGCGCGCGTGAGTGTGGTGGCGATGGTGCCGGAGATCCGCAATGTCACCACCCGCAAAGGTGATCGCATGGCGGTGCTGCAGATCGAAGACCTCACCGGCACCGCTGAAGCGGTGGTGTTTCCGAAAACCTTCGCCCGGCTCTGCGATCACCTGATGGTGGATGCACGGCTGCTGATCTGGGCGTCGGTGGATCGCCGCGACGACCGCGTGCAGCTGATCGTGGACGATTGCCGCGCCATCGATGACCTGCAGCTGCTGCTGGTGGAACTGGAGGCCGAGCAAGCCGCCGACATCGCCGTGCAGCATCAGCTGCGCGAATGCCTGGTGCGTCACCGGCCGGAGCAGGACGAAGCGGGAGTGCGGGTGCCGGTGGTGGCGCTGGTGAAGCTGCGCGGCCAGACCCGCTACGTGCGCTTCGGCCACCAGTTCTGCGTGCGCGACGGCGCGGCCGCCGTGGACACACTCCACGCCGCTGCCTTCACCGCCCGGCTGCACTCCCCCCTGCAGCTGGCCTGACGCCTGGCTGGTGCCTCCTGCGGGGTGCCGGTGGGCTCACGGGACTCGGGATGGCTCAGCTGGGGCAGTGGCGCAGGGCGCCATCGCAGGCAGGGGTGGCGCGTGCGATCACGGGACCGTGGCACAGGGCTCCACCAACTGCAGTGATTCCATCGATGGCAGGCGTAGAGGGCCTCATCAGAGCCCATACCTACGCAGCGTTTCCTGCCGGCAGGTATGTTCAGCCGCCTTGAGATTGCTGGTGAAATCGAACTGCCTGAGAAAACATTGGCAGGTGGATTGCGTCAAGCCTTCCGGCACTTTCTGGCCCGAACGCCGTACTTCATCGCTCACGGCAAGCTGGCAGAAGTGCATGGCCAGGTTGCGGGCGTTGAGGCTCTGCGCCCTGACCGTCACCGGCAGCGCCGGCGCCACGACAGGCAACGCCAATGCCAAGGCCAGCTGAAGCCTGAAGGGTGCAAGCAGGCGGGTCATGGGGCCAGAAGCAAAGGGACCCGCCTTGCCACAAGGAATTGGAGTGCGATCAGACCCTCGCCCGTTGAAGCAGCCGCAACACAAGAATGACAACAGCCACAACCAGAAACAGATGAATCAGTCCACCCAGGGTGAACGAACTGACAAGACCCAGCAGCCACAACACGAGCAGCACGACGGCCACGGTTTCGAGCATGGGAGGTTCTCCTGATGAACTAAATGGTCGTTAATGTCGACAAACGCAGGCGAGAATCTGCGAGCGCTTTGAGAGTATGCGAGAAGCGCTAAGTAGAAGCGCTAAGAGGTGGTGAGAGGCTAAAGATTCAGCGAGAGGCGGGAGGAGTGAGCAAGTGGGATGGCAGGCACTAGAGAAGGTCTGGACAACTGCCAGCTCACCCATCGCCATCAAGGCTGGAGAGCCATCAAGGCTGGAGCATGGGTTTCAGCCAGTGAACTGGCCGGCGTATCGGGTTGTCCATCCCTTCCTTAGCGCAAGAGATGGCAACGCTTCCCAGTGGCAATGGTGCGCATTGGGACGGATAAACAAACGGAGCGGTTCCCATGCCCAATCTTCAGCAGACCTGCCGGCAGGCCAAAGGGCAGGCCAAAGGCAGGCCAAGGGGTGAATGAAGCCCATCAGACCCAGCGCTGGAGGGCTCCAACGTCAGGGCTGTGAGCATGCATGGAGCATCACGCCTGTGAGCACCTGGCCGGGGTCATTTGATCTTGTCGGCGGCCTTGGAGGTGGCGTCGCTCACCTTGTTGGCGGTCGACTTGACGCCCTGTTTGATGTCAGAGCCGGCCTGCATCGCTGCAGCCTGCACCTGCTTGGCCTGCCCTTTGAGCTTTTCGCCGGTGTCGCCGGTGAGTTCGCCGTGGGCAGCTTCAAGCCGGCCTTCCGCTTGCTTGGCGGAGGCAGAGAGGTCTTTGGACATGATTCTGGCGGCAAAGGGGGTGGTGGTCACGAAGCTGGTCGAGGCCATTGCAGGGGGCTGAAACACGCAGGAGGCGATCATCACGACCACGGCGAGAATCAGGGAAATCGGGAACCTCCGATCCATTCGTTTCATTGGCTAGGTCTGCAAGGGCACCCCCAACACCTAGCCAGCGCTCCCCAAAGCGGCCACGAACGCACCACCAACGGCTCAGCAAGGATTCATTCCAGGGCAGATCTGCAGCACCTGCAGGAGGACCGCTTCGCCAGCACCGCGTCAGCAGCGCGTTCAGCAGCGATCGCTGGGGAGGTGCACTCCCAGGAGGCGGGTGGCGAGCTGGTGGCGTGCCGCTGACGTGGCGATCAATCAGCCGGGCGCGTTGCTGCCCTGGCGCATGGCACGGATGGAGGCACGCACGCGGCTGATATTCACGCCGATCTGCTCGAAGCCCAGCAGGCTGCCGGCCGCTTCCTCCCAGCTGGCCGAGAGCACGCCATAGCTGAGGCCCAGCACACCCAGCAGGAACAGGCCGCCGGAAACCGCGAGGGTGAGCACCGGGGGAACGTCGTAGATGTTGCGGCTCACCAGCAGGTAGCTGACCACAAACGCGGACATGCCCAGCACGGAGGGAACCCCCGTGGCCAGGGCGATGCGTCGTGCCATGCGGTTGGCCACCGCAGGCGGAATCACTTTGGCTCCGCTGGCCTTGGCCGGTTTGCCCTGCTGCGGGCGAGCAGCACGGGCGGAAGCGCTGCTCGCAGCGCCCGCGCCGGCAGCGCCCACGCCAGATTTGCCCGCTCCGGCCGTGGCAGAGGGGGCAAGACCGGAGGCCTTCGGGCGGGGCTTGCGCTTGGCCGCCATGGATCCGCTCAGCCCCGGATGCCGAGCTTGGCGATCAGCTGGGTGTAGCGATCTTCGCTCTGGGCGCGGAGATAACCGAGCAGGCGCTTGCGGCGCCCGATCATCTTCAGCAGACCTTGGCGGGAGGAGAAGTCGTGCTTGTTCTGTTGCAGGTGACCGGTGAGCTGGGAGACCCGCTCGCTCAGCATCGCCACCTGCACCTCGACGGAACCGGTATCGGTGCCGTGGGTTTGGTGGGTGTTGATCAGTTCCTGTTTCTTGGTGGTGTCGAGCGGCATGCCGGCGTCGGGCCCAGACGGTGCAGACAGACAACTTACCGTCCCGTGGGCACCCCCATGGCCGGAGGGAGTCAGGCGGCCTGCTGGGCCAGCCAGCGCAGGCTTTCTCGCAGCCAGGCATCGGGGCCTTCGGCCGGCTCCAGGCCGGCGCGGCCCACGGCGTGGAGCGCCCGGTTGATCTCCAGCGGCGCATAGCCGAGCGCCTCCAGCGTGATCTGCACCTCCTCGCGGGTGGCGGCCAGGGGGGTGGTGCCATCGTCGGCGCCGGTGTCATCGAGGCCGAACGCCCCTTCGGCCAGCGCGGCCGCCCCGCCGTAGCTCTCGGTCAGCTTGCCGCGCAGCTCCACGGCCAACCGCTCGGCGGTGCGCTTGCCCACGCCCGGCGCCTGGCAGAGCTTGCGCAGATCCGCCTGCACGATCGCGCGCACCAGCTCCTCGGGCGGATGGGCGCCCAGCAGGGCCAGCGCCAGCTGGGGGCCCACGCCGCTGACGGCCACCAGCAGGCGGAACAGATCACGCTCCTGCCGCCCGCCGAAACCGAACAGGGTCCAGCCGTCTTCGCGGATCGACTGATGGATGTGCAGGGTGAGCACGGCGCCCTCCCCCGGCAGCCGTTCCCAGTGGCGGCGGGTGAGCTGCACCTCGTAGCCCACCCCCTGGCAGCAGAGCAGCAGGCCGCAGCGGTGTCCCTGCTGCCACCGTTCCGCCACAGCGCCCTGCAGCCAGCCGATCATGGGCACATCTTGAGGCGCCCCCATGCTGCCCGGTCCCCTCCTCTCCGCCAGTGGGCGGCCTGCGTTGCCACCGCTGGGCGCCTGCCTGATCGCCCTGGCGCTCGGGCTGCTGCTGGCGCTCAGCGGCTGCCAGGGGGTAGGCCAGCCGTCGCAACAGGTGCTGCTCGATGCCCTGGAGCTGCAGATCGCCCTCACCCAGCGCTCGATCGCGTCGGCGCTCGCGCTCGATCCCCCCGGAGCGCCCCAGGTGAGCCGGGTGCGCGTCAGCCACCAGGAGAAGGTCGCGATAGGCGATCGCCAGGGGCTTCACCTCAGCGGCCAGTTCGACTGGCGGCTCGCCAACGATCCCTACCGGGTGGACAGCGCCTTCGAGCTGTACCTGCTGCGCGGTGAGAAGGGGCAGAGCTGGCGCCTGGCGCGGCCCAGCACAGAAGGCGACCGCCCCGGCTGGGTGACCGATCCATTGCCGCTCAAGGGGTAAGCGCGGACCATGGCGAGGGGGTGACTGGCCGGTAGGCGAGAACGGTGATCGGATGCGCGTGGGAGCGCTCCAGCTAGCTATCGGACCTGTGAGATGTGCGCCTCACCATCGCCTGGAAAACGCTCAACCGGAGCACCCCCCACGGCGAGCTGGTCGAAGACCTGGGGGACAATCTCAGTCCGCACATCGCTCGCGCTGGCGACGAGGAATGGGAAGGCTGGCTCTGCACCGCTGATTTGGAGCCCCGTTCGCGCGCTGAGGACGACAGCGGACGCCTCTGCAGACGAGGCCGCAGGGAATCTGCGGGAAAAGGCTCGCACGGGTCACGAACCGCTGATTGTGGCGTTCGAAGGCTCGGACGCGTCAGCGCAAGGAAGGATTGGCTTCTCCTCCATCAACAGCACGATTTGATGGAGAGTCTCAGGCCGGAATAAAGAGCTTCCGTCCAAAGCGGCAATGAGTCGTTCTAGGCGGTGGGCGAGGCAATCGCGGTGAAAGTCTGAATCATGGTCAGGAGTTGACAGACCAGCAAGGCCACTTGACGACCATGTGATCACAATTCAAGGCTGACGAGGGGAGGGGAGAAGCTTCTCAAGATGTATCAGATTGAACAGTGTTAGACGGAACCGGATAAATCGCCAAGGAGCTGGAGGGGAATCCGTAAGACCAGTCCAAGACTGGAGCCTGGCCACGATGCGTCATGGCTTTCCGCGTTAATGCTGCAAAGAGACACAAAAGGCGGGTTTATGCAGATCCGCCCATTCAGCGTTGGATGGGCTTGGCAGAAAGCTTTGATGATGGCTAGAGTCGAAGAGTGATTGCATAACACTGGGCACCTTTTGCAATGGATGCAAGAGCAAAAGTAGCTTCACTGAACAAGAATCCTGACTCATTGCTTGTCATACATTACTCATGCGAGGGATTGGATGATTCAAATACCGGCCTCTCGCCGCGAATAACATCGATTGCAGTTCTTCACGCAGGGAGCAAGACGCTACACAGCTTCTCGGTGCACTTAGTTGCGGAGATACTCCGCTATGATAAAGACATAATAGACACCATAAAATATGACGAACTTGAAAAGTTGATGCTTGAAGACTTTTTTGCGTTTGCTTCAGAACACCAGCATTGCTCTTGGCTTCATTGGAAGATGTCAAATATTGTCTATGGCTTTGAAACGTTAGAGCACAGATATCGCGTCCATCACCCCGGCAAGTCACCGTACAAAATTAATGATTCAAAAAAGTTCGACCTTTCTGCGCTTCTACTAGAAATATACGGAAAAGATTGCGTGGATCATCCGCAAATGCCAGCACTTATGGAACTGAATGGTGGAATGCCACGTGACATGCTCAGCGGAAAGGAAGAGTGTGATGCTTTTAGGGCAAAGGAGTACGTAAAGATGCATAAGTCCACCATCAGCAAAGTGTATTGGCTTAATTCAATGTTTAATCTGCTATGCAGGCGTAAAGTAAAGACCGCGCGCTCAAACATCCCAAGTAAGATTCACGCTTTTTCTGATTCTTGGCCATTTAAGCTGGTTGGAATAGTGGCAATGTTATTCACTCTTTTTCAAATTGGCGAAACAAGTCAAAAATACATAAAACAGCCTAACGGTGCTACAGCATCCCCTTCTCCAGTGGGCAAGTAGTATATGCAGCTATCAAAAAAACAAGGAGGGCATTGTAAATGGCTGCTTTGATCGGCATCCAACATCATCATCCACCCGACCCGCGCCCAAATCGGCCTGTAGAAGCAAGAGCACATGCGGGCGGGTGATGATGAGCGTTAGCGGTCACACATGAGGTCTGTATGGCGGAACAACGCGAGTTCGACATTGCTCTTTCCTTCGCCGGGGAGAATCGTGACTATGTGGATCGAGTCGCCAACCTCCTGAGAGACTCTGGCGTAAAGGTGTTTTATGACCTGTTCGAGGAGGCGAATCTTTGGGGAAAGAATCTCTACGACTACCTGTCAGATATCTACATGAATAAAGCATTGTACACGATAATGTTCATATCGGAACACTACGCTAAAAAGTTGTGGACTTCTCACGAGCGACTGGCCATGCAGGCTCGAGCGTTTCAAGAGAGCCAGGAATACATCCTTCCAGCGAGATTCGACGAAACAGCCATTCCCGGCGTTCTGCCGACGGTTGGTTATATCTCACTTGTAGATCGCACTCCTGAGAGGTTTGTTGAAGTTATCCACAAGAAGCTGATCAACAGCGGACGAATAGTGCCTTCTGAAGCAATCTGCAAAGCACTGTTCTCAACAGCAACGATCCCACGCGTTGATCCAAAGACTCCACGCATATCGGTCATGTCTACATCTGGGGCTGCTATATCTGGAGCAACTGTCGTAGCCATTGCCGACAACAACACTACAAAGACTGGAAAGACAGATCCCAGCGGCAACGCCATCTTAACCATCCCAACCCGTCGCTCGTACCAGCTGCTGGTTGCACATCCAGATTTCCCAGGTGCACTTATCCCAGCGTGGGATCCAGCGGAAGACGTCAGAGTTCTACTGGCTCCCACCGAGAATACGGGCTCGGTGATAGTCCAAAACACTGGCTATATTCCTGGCCTTGAGGGCCGACTAAATCCAATCCTTGACACGAACAACAGGACATACTTATATGCAGACAATATCGCGATTGGCGGCGGCAGAACTCAACCAGTGCCGTTCAAGGTGAATCACCCGCTTGAATTGGAAGATTGCAACGGAGTCGTCATGGTTATTCGTGTCCTCCATATTCAAGGCCGAACGGCCTTGATACAATATACTCGTCCCCGATATGCCCGCTAACATCCGCATGCAGCCGACGCGACTGCGCCGCGCGGCTGATGCGGGGCGTTAGACACACATGAAAGATCTCTCCTCCCCAATCAAGACATCGGACGAAGAGACCGGTAAGCGGTTGGCGGTCTTGATTGATGCCGATAATGCACAACCTGCAGTCATCGAGGCACTGCTTGAGGAAGTGGCGTTGTATGGCGAGGCT
>CALRJS020000053.1:0-12113 GCA_943367595.1 Sphingobacterium thalpophilum | reverse complement strand
GGGCAGCGAGCGGGAACTGGCGATGCTCTGCAGTTGTTGAACCTCGTCATCGCTGAGGTCCAGCGGCGGCATCGGACGACCAAGCGCCAAGGAGCACCTCGGGAGACACTCCGCATTCTAGCTGTTATTTCCGGGACGGCACACTAGGCCCAGGCTTCTCGTTTCAGCTGGAACCGCTGGCCCCTGGCTGGACCTTGTTCCTGGCGGCGGACGGGAGCATTGTCCTCGGCGAGAACAAGCCCAGCCTGACGTGTGAAGCCGCCCAATCCGCCGCCTTTCTGCCCGTCAACAGCAGCTGGCGAATGACCAGCCTGTGCCGCTCCAGCATGGGCCTTCACGGCTCCCGGGAAGCCTTGATCCAGCGTCTCCTGGCAATGCAGGGATGGGAGATCCCCCTGGCCGCGCTGCGAAGGCTCGAGGATCCCTGGATCATGCCCCTGACGGATCCGGAGGCGTCACGGGCTTATCGACAGCTCGTCTGCGCGCTGCACCTGCTGAATCAGCTCATCGCCGAAACGGGAGATGATCCGCACCCCTTCCTCCATCTGGACGACCTGCTTCTGCGCGCAGTCGCTCTGTTGATCTGCCCCGAGATCTGCCAATCCAGGCAGGATCACGTCCCCATCAACGACGGGTGCTGTTTGCGGCGCACCGCCAGAGATCTGATGGACTGGCTGCTGGCCAACCTCGACAAGCCCATCTGCCTGACATCGAACAGCGCTGCCACTACGGACGCCGGGCGATTCAAATGGCCTTCAAGCAGGAGGTGGGGTGTGGACCGATGCAGTGGTTGCGGCGCCAACGCCTGCAAGCGGCCTATGCGCGGATTCAGTCGGCCGGCTTCGCTGACACAGTGTCGAGCGTGGCCAGGCAATGCGGCTACCTGAGCCTGGCCGGCTTCAGCCGTGACTTCAACACGATGTTCAAGCGCACCCCCAGTTCACTGCTGCGGCAAGGCAGGAGCTGAGTCCCTTTCGCATGACAGCGAGAGCATCATCAAGGTTCACCCCCCCCCCCAACGCCCGACACGGTAAGGCACACCGGGTGCTCTGGGCCTCAATCGCAGCCACCCTGGTTCCGGATCCTTCCCGACGCTGGAGGCGAGGGGAAGCTGGGCGCACAACAACCGCCACCACGGACAGGCGGACAACCTCGCCGCTGAATTTCGCCAACTGCATAGGTATTCGTTCGCCGGATAAATCAGACAACACTAGGTTTGGTTGCCATGTTGCGCAGTTGTTTCATTTAGCGCAAGCCGCATCACCCCCCCCCCCCCCCATCGGCCGCGTAATCCAGCCATTAGCCTAGGCCCGGACTTAGAGCATTCCCGGGCGGAATAAGAGCACGTGCCTCAATCTCATGTCCCTTTTCTCCAGCATGCGAATTCGACAACAGCCATCGCAGCCTCCGACCTGCTGAACTGTCGCAACATCCACGAGATAGGAATCTCTCTGCTGGGGCAAGCGTTCTGCATCCGCGATCCCATCCATCTGCCCTCCGAGAGCTCCAGCAGCTCCGACCAGTTGCGCATCTCCTCGCTCAGTCTCGGTGAGGTGAGCTTCACGAGTATCCAAGGCTTCAGTTTTGCCGTTCATCTCGAACCTCTCCAGCCCCGATGCACTCTGGTCCTGCCTGCCGATGGCCAGGCGAAATGCCGCATGGACAACCACGATCTGACCTGCAGGGCCGGCGGATCAATCGGGTTTCTCCCCGCCCGAAGCTGGCAACTGATCAACAGGTGCGGCGCTGGTCTTGGCGTGCACTTCACAGAGGAATCATTGCTGACTCGCCTCATGGCGATGGGTGGCGGCGGCGTGCCCGGGCCTGCCATCAGGAAACTGAGCAATCCAATCCAGATTGAGTTGGAGGATGCGCATTTATCCCCGGCCTATCAGCAACTTCTCATGTCGTTGTGGATGCTGGAAGAGATCATCGCCACGACCCTGGAGATGCCGCACCCGTACCTCAGTCTCGACGATCTCATTCTGCGCGCCATCGCCCTGATTCTATGCCCTGAGATCTCTTCTCATCCGCCAGAAGGCAACGACATCAAAGACTGGAACCACCTCCAGCTGATGGTGAGGGAGCTGATGGGCTGGCTCCTCGCCAACCTCGACAAACCCATCTCCCTCACGAACATCGAACAGCGCAGCAATTACGGACGGCGCTCCATTCAAGCCGGCTTCAAGCGGGAGGTGGGCTGCGGGCCAATGCAGTAGCTGCGGCGCCAGCGCCTCGAAGCTGCCTACCAGGAGCTTCAGGCAGCCTCGCCCAATGTAACCGTGACGGCCGTAGCCAGGCGATACGGCTACCTGAACCTCTCCTGCTTCAGCCGAGATTTCACCGAGGCCTTCAAGCGCCCCCCCAGTTCGGTGCTGCGGCAAGCCAAAGCCCTGAGCTCGCGCCATCCGGCTTCCTCCAATGACCACCGGCCGCCCGATTGCCTACAGCCCGGTGAGGTTGGGTGAGGAGCTTCTGGCATCACTCCCCCATCACTGAAGGACGCCATGTTCCCTCCATTCGATCGATCTCTGGCAACGATTGCATTGCTGGTCTTGAGCTGGATCACCATTCTCAACACGATCGTGCTTATCTCCTTTTATAGATCCATCGAATCCGAGCAGCCTGCGCAAATCAGGCGTCAGCCAGCCGGCTCACGCTGAGATCCGAAGGGCCCACGCCCTTGACCGGTGGGAGATCGCCCTCCCGGATTCAGATGATCCGGAGCCAGGGACGCCTTGGAACAGCCTCGACCCCGGTCGCAGCGCCACAGGCACCTAGATTCCCCTTGACGCGTCTTCTCTGATTCCAAGTCCGATGGTGCTCGCCAACCCCACCGGCACCACGGCCGCCGCAACGGACAGCGGCTCCGGCCACAGCAACGGCGCCTGGAGCACCGCCGACAGCGCCGCCCTCTACGGCATCGACCGCTGGGGCGAGCCCTACTTCTCGGTGGGCGCCCGCGGCCACGTGATCGTGCAGCCGCGCGGCGAGCGGGGCGGCTCGCTCGATCTGGTGGAGCTGGTGAAGGAACTGCAGGGGCGCGATCTGAGCCTGCCGCTGCTGATCCGCTTCGACGACATCCTCGAGGACCGACTCGAGCGCCTGCATGCCGCCTTCGAGCGGGCGATCACCCAGTACGGCTACGCCGGCCGCTACCAGGGCGTCTTCCCGGTGAAATGCAACCAGCAGCGCCACGTGGTGGAGCAGCTGGTGGAGAGCGGCCGCCGCTGGCACTTCGGCCTGGAGGCCGGCAGCAAGGCCGAACTCCTGATCGCCCTGTCGCTGCTGGACGATCCCGAGGCGCTGCTGATCTGCAACGGCTACAAGGACCACCGCTACATCGAGACGGCGATCCTGGCCCGGCGCCTGGGGCGCCAGCCGGTGGTCGTGATCGAGCAGGCCGATGAGGTGGAGCGGATCATCGCCGCCAGCAGCGCCCTGGGCGGGGCGCCGTTCATCGGCATCCGCGCCAAGCTCTCGGCCCGCAGCACCGGCCGCTGGGGCAGCTCGGTGGGGGAGAAGGCCAAGTTCGGCCTGTCGGTGCCCGACCTGCTGGCCACGGTGGAGGATCTGCGCGCCGCCGACCTGCTGGGCGAGCTGCGCCTGCTGCACTTTCACGTGGGCAGCCAGATCAGTGACATCGCCGTGCTCAAGGACGCCCTCCAGGAGGCGGGGCAGATCTATGCCGCGCTCACCCGGCTGGGGGCACCGATGGGCTATCTGGATGTGGGCGGTGGCCTCGGCGTCGACTACGACGGCAGCCGCACCGCCACGGCCGCCTCCAAGAACTACTCGCTGCAGAACTACGCCAACGACGTGGTGGCCACCGTGCGCGAGTGCTGCGACGGTGCCGGCATCGCCGTGCCGACGCTGGTGAGCGAGAGCGGCCGGGCCCTCGCCAGCCACTTCTCGGTGCTGGTGTTCGACGTGCTGGGGGCCAGCGGCCTGCCGGGCGCCGTGCCCGCCGCGAGCGGCGAGGAGGCCCTGATTCTGCGCAACCTGCGTGACACCCATGCGGCGATCGAAGCGGTGGCAGCCGCGGATCCCGCCACAATCGCCCTGGCCCTGGAGCGGTTGCAGGAGGCCTGGAACGACGCGCTCAAGTTCAAGGACGATGCGATGGCGGCCTTCCGCCTCGGCTACCTGGGACTGCCGGAGCGAGGCCTGGCCGAGCAGCTGACCTGGGCCTGCTGCCAGGCGATCGCCGAACGGCTGGCCCTGCTGCCGCCGGAAACGCCGATTCCCCAGGAGCTGCGCACCCTGCCGGAGGCCCTGGCTTCCACGTATTACGCCAACCTCTCGGTGTTCCGCTCCGCTCCCGACACCTGGGCGATCGATCAGCTGTTCCCCGTGATGCCGCTGCAACGGCTGGATGAGCGGCCGGGCCGGCTGGGCAGCTTCGCCGATCTCACCTGCGATTCCGACGGCAAGCTGGCCCGCTTCATCGACCGGGGCCAGGTGAAAACCCTGCTGGAACTGCACCCGCTGCGGGCCGGTGAGCCCTACTGGATCGGGCTGTTCCTGGCGGGCGCCTACCAGGAGGTGATGGGCAACCTGCACAACCTGTTCGGCAGCACCGATGCCGTTCACATCCGCCTGGCGCCCGGCGGCGGCTACCGGGTGGATCACGTGGTGCGCGGCGACACCAATGCCGAAGTGCTGCAGGCCATGGAGCACGACCCCCAGCTGCTGCTGGAGCGGCTGCGCATGGCCAGCGAAACGGCGATCGCCCAGGGGCAGCTGGGCATCGGCGATGCCCGCCGCCTGATGGATCACCTCGAAACCAGCCTGCGGCAGACCACCTATCTGCAGGCGCGCTGAACCACCCGCTCAGCCTGTCCCGGCGGCGGGGGCTGTGGCTGTGGCGGCAGCAGTGGCAGTGGCAGCAGTGGCAGTGGCGGCGGGGCTGAGGTAGCGCTCGATGTCGACGTCATCGAGCTGCTCGGGCTTGAGGAAGGCCTCGGCATAGGTGCGATACACCCCGGAGCGCAGGAACAGGGCAAACAGATCCGGGTCGATGTGGCGGCGATCGCGGAAGCCGGCGAGGATCTCGACGCTCTCGGAGAGCGTCTTGGCGCGCTTGTAGGGGCGATCGGCCGCCGTGAGGGCCTCAAAGATGTCGGCGATGGCCAGGATCCGCGCCGGGATCGAGAGCTGCTCGGCGGTGAGGCCACGGGGATAGCCGCGGCCATCGAGGGTTTCGTGGTGGCCGCCGGCGATCTCGGCCACCCGCGCCAGCTTGCGGGGGAAGGGCAACCCCTCCAGCATCTGAATCGTCTGCACGATGTGGTCGTTGATCACATAGCGCTCCTCCTCGGTGAGCGTGCCGCGCGAGACGCTCAGATTCGTGAGTTCGCCGAGGTTGTAAAGCAGCTCCGGCACCGGCAGGCGAAAGCCATGGCGGGGATCGGGCCGCTGCTGGGCGGGCCGGGGCACACGATGCCAGGGCTTGTCGGCCAGCAGCGGCTCCTCCACCGGCAACGGCGCGGCGGGTCGGCAGCCACCCTCGGTGCGGCGCCCGTGCTCCTCCCAGGCCAGGCCGAGCGTGTCGTCGAAATGGCGCTGCCAGCTCTGCCGGGCGATCTGCTGCAGGCGCGCCGCCTTGCCGGCATCGAACGCCTCCGCGCCCAGGTTGCTGGCCGCCACGAAGGCGAAGTCGTCCTCCAGCTGGCGGCGCCGGGCCTCGTAGCTGGCGGCCAGCGCCTCCGGCTCACCGCCGGCCAGCAGCCCCTGCAGCCGCGCGATCTCCGCATCCCGCAGCAGCACCTCGAAACGGGTGCGGATCTCGTGGATGCGGTTGTAGTTGGTTTCCAGCTTGGTGGCCTTGTCGACCACGTATTCCGGGGTGGTGACCTTGCCGCAGTCATGCAGCCAGGCGCCGATGCGGAACTCCCGCCAGGCGTCCTCGTCGGCGAAGCCGAAGGCGGCGAGGGGCCCGCTGCTGCAGGCGGCCGCTTCCCTGGCCAGCATCTGGGCCAGCTCCGGCACCCGCGAACAGTGGCCTCCGGTATAGGGGCTCTTGGCGTCAATCGCCCCGGCCAGGATGGCGATGATTGCGTCGATCAGGCGTTCCTGGTTCTCAAACAGCTGGGTGCGCTCCACACACACCGCCGCCTGACTGGCCAGGGCTTCGATCAGCCGCTGGTCGTCGGCGTCGTAAGGACGCACCAGCTGGCTGGCCACGCTCGGTGTGATCCGGGCGGCCGGATCGTGCTTGCGGTTGATCAGCTGCATCACCCCCACGATCTCGCCACTGGTGGAGCGCAGCGGCAGCGTGAGCATCGACACGGCCCGGTAACCGAAGCGCTCATCGACGCTGCGATCGAAGCGGTAGGGCAGCTCGGGGTCGAGCTGATAGGCATCGGCGATGTTGAGCACCTCGCCGGTGATGGCGCACCAGCCCACCAGTCGCTCGGCGGTGAGCGGAAAACGGATGGCGAGCAACTGCTCCTCCCCCTCGGCGATCTGCACGCTGTCGTTCTGCGCGGCCGCAAACCAGAGCTGGTCTTCCGCCTCTGGATCGCGGCGCCGATCCGGCTGCTCCACCAGGAAGATGCTGCCGGCATCGCTGTTGGTGAGCTGGCGCGAGGTGGTGAGGATCCGGTGCAGCAGCGTGCGCAGATCCGTGGCGCCACTGAGAGCAGTGGCCACGCCCAGGATCTCCACCAGGGCCTGCTCCTGTGCACGGCCGGAGGCGCTGCTGCTCATCGATTCAGGGGCGCGGCTCAGGGGCGCAGCCGGTTCAGGAGAGCGCCAGCCTGACACCGGTATGCGCGGCGATGGCCGCCCACAGCAGCTTGCAGAGCAGGTGGAAGGCCTGATCGCGGCCGAGCTTGTAATAGCCCGCGCATTTCCCCCAGTCGATCAGGGCATGCATCACCCACTCGGCCACACCCAGCCACACGATTCCCGTGAGCAGGGCCACCAAAAAGCCATGCACGGCGGCGTGGGCGGTGAGCCACCACGGCCAGGGGAGGGTGTGATCGCGGCCCCTGCATTTCTCCACCGCCATGCGATCGCTCTGGAGGGCGAAGTCACCGACGAAGTGCCCCATCGCCAGCAACAGAAACAGCTCCAGACCCGAGAGGCTGTGCGCGAGGCCCGAGAGCATGGCTGGCTCCGTGATTCCGACAGAGAATCAGCATGACGGCACACCCGGCGGGCGGCCCCCGGGCGTGAAGCATGGCTCACGCAGCGGGCGCAGCCCGGACGCGCTCAGCGGGCGCAGAAGGTGGCCTGCAGCGCCAGCCGATCCACAGGTCCGGGCAATTCGGCCGGATCGAAGCCCGCGCTCTCGGCGGTCACGGCCTTCATCAGCATGGGGCGCATGCCGCCTTCGAGCACCACGTTCAAGGGGGTGACCGTGCGCAGGCCGATCGCATCGGCCAGATCCCGCGCCTGGGTGAGGGCGTCCTGGTAGGCCCCCTTGAGCAGCTGGCGCCGGGCGGCCGCATCGCCGCTGGCCGACGGCTGGGTGTTCACCGGCGCCAGCTGCACCCCCGGCAGCCCGCCCACCTGACGGATCAGCGCCTGCAGCCGGGCCGGGGCGAGCTCGCCACTCACCTGCAGCCGGGCCTGGATCGCCGCCGGCTGCTCCTTGGTGGCCGGCCGCGACCAGGTGGTGGGCGAGGTGACCTCCAGCTCGCTCACCTGCAACGCCTGCAGGGCGGTGCGCACGGCCGCCAGTCGCGTCTGAAGCTGGGCCAGAGCGGCATCATTGCCGGGAGCTTCTGACTGCAGCTCCAGGGAGAAGCGCAGCCGGTCGGCGGACCGCTTCAGCTCGGCGCTGCCCCGCACCTCCAGCGTGGTGCCATCGCAGCGAAGCGGCTGCGCCTGCGCCAGGGCCGGCCGCGCCAGCAGCAGGCAGGCGGGCAGCAGGCAGGCCGGCAGGCAGGCAGCGGTGGTGAGAGCGGAGAGGGCGCGACGCATCGCAGGGAGTTCAGTGGGGCAGGGCGGTCACGCCCCTCTGAAGCTTGGGGCCTGAGCGGCTGTTTGCCGCCTCCAGACGCATGGGGTCAGATCTTCGTGGTGCCCCGTCGGCATGACCCCTAGGGTGCTGCCCGCAGGTCTGCTCTTCGCGGGGCTGCACCCTCCGCCACCGCCCTCTCCCCATGCATCCGCTGCAGGTGTGGCTGATCGCCTTCAGCACCCTGGCCCTGCTGCTGTTGGCCCGCAATCTCTGCAGAGCGGGGCGCTGGCCGGCGTTTCCCCTGCAGCTGCCGGCGCTGGCCACGGTGGTGTGGGCGATCAGCCGCTCGCTGTCGCCGCTGGTGCTGCCGCTGGGCTACCGGCCCTGGTTCGCCCTGCTCGATGAGCTGGTGGTGATCTATGCCGCGATCCGGCTGCTGCTGTGGGTGGGCCTGGAGGTGCCGGCGGCCCTGAAGCTGTGGAACCGGCCACCGGAAATCCTGCTGCAGCTGCTGATGCTGACCAGCGGCACGGTCGCCACCGTGGTGGTGTTCAAGGAGCTGGCCCGCTTCGATCTGCTCGGCCTGGTGACCACCTCGGCCGTGCTCACCGCCATGATCGGCCTGGCCGCCCAGGAACCGCTCAAGGATCTGTTCGCCGGCCTGGAACTGCAGCTCGATGAGCACTTCCGGCAGGGGGATTTCATCTGGCTCGAAGACGGCACCGCCGGCGTGATCGTGGAGATCAACTGGCGGGACACCTGCCTGCGGGATCTCACCGGCACCCTGGTGATCGTTCCCAACACCAAGATCACCTCCGAGGTGGTGCGCAACCACGGCGCCTTCGGCTCCATGGGCAACCGTTTCAGCATCGGCCTCGACTACGCCTTCCCCACCACCCAGGCCAGGCAGCTGCTGCTGGAGAGCGTGCGTCAGCATCCGCGCGTGCTGGCGGAGCCGGAGCCGATCGTGTGGGTGAAGGAATTCGCCGACAGCGCGATTGTCTACGACATCGTGGTGTTTCAGGCGCCCGGCGGACTGGCCGCTCAGCTGTCGCTGAGGAGCGATCTGCTCGAACAGATCTGGTACCGGCTCGAGCGCGCGGGGCAGAGCATTCCCTATCCGGTGCGCGAGCTGCGCCGCCAGGCACCGCAGGGGAAGACGAGCCAGCCGGTGAGCAGCGCAGAGCCTGAGCGCAGACGCCTGCTGGCGCTCAATCCTCTCTTCAAGGACCTCAGTGCAGCGGAGCTTGATCGCCTTGCCAGCCACATCCGCTACGTGCGCTATGCGGCGTCGGAGGTGATCGTGCGCGAAGGGGATCGGGGTGGGGCGATGTATCAGCTGGTGAAGGGGAGCGTGGATGTGTGGAAGAACAAACCCGGGGAGGCGCCGATTCACGTGGCCAGCCTGCAGGCGGGGGCCCTGTTCGGAGAAATGGCGATGCTCGCCGACAGCACGCGCAGCGCCACGGTCCAGGCCCGGGAGGAATGCCTGCTGCTGGAGGTGAACCGCGAACACATCGGTCCGCTGCTGCAGGACAACCCGGAGCTGATGGAGCGCCTGGCACAGCTGGTGAGCGGCCGCCGGGCCGAGCTGGAGGGGCTGGAGCTGGCGAGCCGGCTGGCTCAGCAGAACCAGTTGCTGCGCGCGATGCAGCAGCTGTTCACCACGCTGGGCTTCACCACTGAACGCACAGCCGAGCGCACAGGCGGCGCTGCCGGTGAGGCCGCGGCCACCCGCGCCGACACCAGCCGTGTCGAGGGCAGCCGCCTCGACGGCGGTCGCGTCGACGGAGGTTGTGTCGACGGAGGCACGGGGGGGCCTGATCGCAGCTGAAGGGCTCAGGTTGGTGACGCCGTGCTGGCAGCGGTTGCGTGTGGCCTCCTGCTGGCGAGGCCGGCAGTTCAGGCCGGCGATGCCTTGGCAAGAGCCAGGTAGTTCTGGCAGGTGAAGCTGAGGGCCACAGATCGCAGCGGAGGCGCGTGGCGTGGAGCCTGATGACGTGCGGATCCATCAGCAGCGTGGGGCGTGAAGCGCGGGCGTGGTGGTTGGGTGTGGTGGTTGGGCGTGGCGTAGAGAAATGGTGAACAGGCGGGGTTGCTGGGATTAGCGCGTGGGCATAGTGCTGGCATGTGTTCCACCAGCCTCCGGCCGTGGCGGGCTGCGCAGGCATGCCGCCACGGCCGCAATGGCCTCGCTGGTGATAATGAGTGGCGGAGGGTGTGGCGGTGCATCGCCAGAGGCCAGCGGTATCACACAGCAGCGCCGATGGCGGCGAATGCCGAGATCACAACGCCCCATAACTGAACAAGTCACATAACGGAAGCGGGCCAGAAAGATCCTGTAGGGTATCCATCAGCCACCACTGCTGGATCAACTCACTCCAGCTTCCTTCACCGCACCGCGGCACTTCACCCTCTCGCGGCACATCACCGCTTCGCGGCAACCATCTCGCTGCGGCTCGACATCGTGCTGCGGTTCACTGCTTGCTTCGTGATTCATCACTGGTCCACAGCGCTTCACTGCTCTGAGGGCTAACTTTCTGACTGCTGGCTAACGCTTACCACCTAATCAGAGCCTTCCACAGTTGCGGCCTCCTTCCGTCGGGATCATCGGTGCAGGTCCCGCAGGCCTCACAGCGGCCTATCTGCTGGCCAAGCAAGGGTGCAGGGTGGATGTGTGGGAGGCCGATCCCACCTACGTGGGCGGCATTTCACGCACGGTGGTGCACAAGGGATTTCGCTTTGATATCGGCGGCCACCGCTTCTTCTCAAAATCCGGCGAGGTGGAAGCGTTCTGGACCGAAATCCTCGGCGACGACATGCTCACCCGGGATCGCCTGTCGCGCATCTTTTACGACGGCAAATTCTATAACTATCCCCTCGAAGCCGGCGAGGTTGTCAGAAATCTGGGCAAGCGGGAATCCTTGCTGAGTGTGGGCTCCTACCTCAGCAAAAGCTGTTCCCCAAACACCACCCCGCCAATCTGGAGGAGTGGGTCACCAACAAGTTCGGCGCCCGGCTCTACGCCAAGTTCTTCAAGTCGTACACGGAAAAGGTCTGGGGAGTTCCCTGCTGTGAGATCGCCGCCGACTGGGCCGCCCAGCGCATCAAGGGGCTGTCACTCACCCGGGCCGCCCTGGCGGCGTTCTGGTCCCCCCCCGCCACCGTCGCCGGCAGCGATCGCTCCAAGGTGATCAAGTCGCTGATCAGCTCCTTCAGGTACCCCAGGCTCGGCCCCGGGATGATGTGGGAAGCCACGGCGGAGCGCGTGCGCGCGCTGGGGGGACAGGTGACTCTCGGCGCCCGGGTCACGCAGCTCACTCGGGTGGACGGCACGGCCGGCGGAACAGCCGACGGAAGCGAGACGGGGGAAGCGGAGAGGACAGCCAGCGAGGTGCAGGGGGACGGGAGCGCCAACGGGGCAGCCCAGGGGGAGAAGGCGGCGGCGCGCTGGCTGCTGCAGGTGGAGGGTCCGGGGCTGAAAGCGGCGGGCCTCGCGGCCGGCACTCGGTCCTACGACCAGATCATCTGTTCAGCACCGCTCAGCTGGCTGGTGCGCTCCATCCGGCCGGGCCTGGCGCCGGAGGCCCTGGCAGCCGCCGCCGCGCTGAAGTACCGCGACTTCATCACCGTGGCCGTGATGCTCAAAACCAGCAAGGCCTTTCCCGATCACTGGATCTACATCCATGATCCGGACATCCGGGCCGGCAGAATTCAGAATTTCGCCAATTGGTCACCGGAGATGGTGCCCGATCCCACCATCACCTGCCTGGGCCTGGAATACTTCTGCTTCCAGGGGGATGAGCTCTGGACCATGGCCGACGCGGACCTCATCGCACTGGCCGCCCGCGAACTGGAGGCCCTGGGTCTGGCAAGCAGCGAGGCGGTTGTGGATGGCGCTGTGGTGCGCCAACCCAAGGCCTATCCCGTCTACGACGACACCTACCAAACCCATATTCAATCGATCCGGACGGCGCTGATGAGTGCCAGTGAAGGCTTGCAGGTGGTGGGCAGAAACGGCACGCACAAATACAACAACCAAGACCATTCGATGACCTGATTAGGTAGCTAGCTCCGCACTCCTCAAGATGCGTTCCGGCCGAGCGTCGCAGCTGCAGATGGCATGAACCACTCGCTCAGTCATTGTTGCCAAGTTGAAGCGGCGGTTGAAGCGGTAATTGAAGGCACCCAGGTAGCGATC
>CALRJS020000052.1:0-12534 GCA_943367595.1 Sphingobacterium thalpophilum | reverse complement strand
GATTGGTCGCCGATGGCTCGTAGGGTGAATCAAGGAGGAATCACGGGGGATCAGGTGGTGAAGATTACGAGGACGACCTTGGTGTCAGGATGCCCGAAAGCCCACGTGCGTGAATGACGCGATTGCAATGCCACAGGTTGTGATTGGGTAGCTATGCCCTTCCCGCTCATCCAGCTTGACCCCGCTGGTATCCCCTTGCCTATGAACGGCTGTGGTGGTGGCCTATGTCTCTGTGCGGAGCAGGAAAGGTGAGTGGGCCCTTCTTGCGCCCACGCCTGATTTGCCTAAACCGAGTTGAGGCAGGTGCAACGGCGTTTGCTGCTTAAAGTACAGGGGCTGAACGTATCGATCCTGTGACTATCCGGCTTCCGCAGGGAGCGAAAAGACTCTTTTTGACTGGTTGGAGGGCTTATCGGCTCTGGGATCGTTATGACTGCATTGATCTGAGTGCGGCCTTTGCGTATCACACACTCCAATCTATCTTTCCGGTGTTGCTGATCGTGCTCTCCACCGCCAGTGGCATCCTTGGCAGAGAGGATGGTCTGACTGAGCAGATCATGAGCTGGTCTGCCCAGTTTTTCCCCGAAGCTTCTTTGCCACTGATTCGTACCACTCTGCTGAAGCTGCAAACAGCGAGAGCCAGTGCTGGTTGGTTTGGGTTGGGGATGCTGTTGCTCACCTCCAGCAATGCTTATCTCACGCTGCAGCGAGGGGCTGATCGGTTGTGGGGCGATCATTCTGCCTTTTCTTCGTTTGCTTCACACGCACAGCCACATCCTTTGGTTGCTGTGCGTCGCTTTGTCTGGCAACGCCTCAAGGCCTTCGGGTTCGTTGGTTCAGTCGGACTGCTGCTGGTGGTTGATCAGCTCACCACGAACCTCCGGTCAATGGGAACGGAGACTTGGCGTTCCCTGTTTGATTCACACTTCTCCTGGTTGATCCAGGTTTTTCTGCCTGATCCCACCGTGTTGAACCTGCTGGGCTCGTTGCTCATCTCCGTGTTGGTGGCACTTCTGCTTTTGCGCGTGTTGCCGTCCGGGGTCACGCCTTGGCGTCCTCTGGTGCCGGCCGCATTGTTGATCGGAGTGGTGCAGTTGCTCTTGAACCTGGCGGTGGGCCGTAGTCTTGTTTCCCTAGGGACCCGCTTTCAGGCCTATGGCGTGATCAGTGGTGTGCTCGTACTGACTCTGTGGGTCTGGCTGCAGGGTTTGATCTTTTATTACGGAATCGCATGGAGCGTGGTGCTGGGCCGGCGGCGCAGTGGGGGCGATCCACACCTCTATTCGGCTGACCGTGCTGCTCCACTCGCGCCAAGATGATGGTAGTTAGGAGCCAAAGCGTGGCCCGAACAGGTCTCTCTCTCCGACCACTTCCCACCAGCATATTGTTGCTTGCTGCAGGGGTAGGGTCCATCGTCTTGATCGGTTTGCTCAGCCTCGCCTTGGTGCCTGTGCTGCTGGGGGCTGGACTTCTCCTTTGCTTCTTGGCGGGCGTCGTGCTTTTCAGCTGGGCTGGCATTGAAGGGCTAGCGGCTCTAGAGCGGTGGATCGAAAGTGACCCTCGCTTCCACCGCTGATGGAGCGTCGCATTCCCTGGATCTGGATTCTGTTGGGTGCTCTGCTGCTCCTGGCTCCCGGACCTGCTGGACGGCTGATCCTCGATCTATTGGGTGGCCTGACCCTAGTGATCGTGCTCCTGCCATTTTTGCTGGCCGGTGGTGGGTGGCTGGCGTGGAGAATCCTCAGCAGTCGCGTGCGCACCTGCCCCACTTGTGGGCTCACCACCCTGTCGGTGAAGGAGTGCCCGGCATGCGGTTCTCGGCTTGATCTCGATGGACCACATGATCGCAGTACCGATTGGCAATCCCAAGCGCCAATGGATGCCGGATTGCGGCGAGAACCCTTTTCTGCTGAATCGTTGTTCAGCCACTCTCTGTTTAATCGTTCACTTTTCATCCAAGTCGATGACGATATGGAGAGTGACAAGGTGAGCCGCACGACCGGATCGGAACTGGAGGCAAGCGATGTGACCATTGACGTTGCCTCCAGGACAATCAGTGACACCCCACCGCCGGAATGATCCAGAACCGCTGTCACCGTTGGTGTTGATCGTGTTCTGAAGTGATTGAGCCCACCAAGGTAGCATCTGTCTTTTCTTGCAAGCAGCCTCTCTGCGTTGAGTTGTGTCTGGTCAATGCTATTCCTGGGGGGTGACTCTATGGATATGGCGGAAAGGATATCCCACTCCACATCGGCTGAGCTTAAGGCGACTAACAGCGCCTGCAACGCTTGTTTTGTCTGCATCGGTAAAGCACCCATGGCCGAGTGCATTGTCTGAGCCATCGGCAACAGCAAGACAGCCATGGCTACTGGATTGACTGAACTGTGTGCATCAGCAAGGCAGTCAGGGCCGACTGCTTCGTCTGTATCGCCGGCTTCAAGCAAGGCGGTAAGGGCTGCCTGCATTGGCCGCACCGCCAAAGCTGCCAACATCGCCACAGCTCCCGACATTGACGATGTGCCCACGGGCTGTCTCTGCTGACACTGTTGAACTTGGAATTATTGGAGCTGACATTGCTGTTAGCAGTGGTATTCCAATGATCGCCAGCATTGCTCGCCCCGGGCCATCACGACGCTGACAGTGATTCCTCCCGCTTGGGGCGGCCGCGGAAACTCTCTGCGGACGCCTGGGTGATCGTGCTGAGCTTTTGGCAATCGGTGTCCTGCTTGGCCCCTGAATGACCAATGCCTCGCTGAGATACGGGTGGCCTTGCCTCTCTGTTGAGCATCACGGGTCGGCAACAGGAGGGCCGAAACGTGTTTCGGCAGCCTGTTAGCCGCTGGCTGCGTTGGATTGCTCGAGCTCCTGCAAGCGCCGCTCGCGCAGGAACAGGAATAGAGGAGCACCGCAGGCGAAGGCCAGCGTCACGCAGCACAGCAGGCAGATCGTGAGGCCCTTCACTTCCAGTCGGCGGGCTTCAGCCACCATCCAGATGGTGACGGCTGAGGCGCCGATGAAAAGATCACGCGAAAGAGACTGTGCTGCCGGATTGGCATTGGCAAGGCGGAGGAACAGGCCCAGATCGAAAGCGCTGTCACTGAGCTGGATGAACTCCAGATTGGCTAGCCAGGGCAAGACGGCTCCCGCAACTGCCAACGCCAGATAGAGCCACTGAAGACGATGTGAATGGGAGGGGGCCCCTGTGAGCGGAACGAAGGCTGCCCGTTCTGAACGTTCTGGCGTTGTCATGACTGCATCTCAGTGAATGGGGTGGTGGTGGCCTGATCGCCTGCGCTGACTTCAAGCTGCACGACCTCTTGTTCCACCTGCTGCAGCACGGCTTCGCAGCGGTTGCCGTAGGCGAGGGCCCGCTGATACAGCTCAGCCATTTTCTCCACCTCAAGATCCTCCGACTGCAGCTGGGCCAGCGCCAGCTCCAGGGCTGTGAGGGCTTGGCTGTACGTGAGTTCGGCGATCTCCGCGGCCCAGGTGGGTGGAACGCTGGCATCCGTGCCAACGGCGGTGGCTTTGGCCGCTGACTTGCTTTTCCGTGTGGTCATGAAGAGGGCAAGATGACGAAAGGGCCCACTGCGGCTTCGCCGGTGGGGTCGGTGTCGGTGACCTGAACGCCCGCCAGCCCATCGGACCATTGCAGCTGCAGGTGCTGGCCGATGTCCACCTGAGCGAGCGAACGCACGAGCTGACCGTCCATACCACGGGCCAGACAGAAGCCCCGGCGCAGCAGCCGTTGCGGCGAGAGGGCTTCGCGCAGGTCCTCCAGCTGCTCAAGCCGTTGGCGACGGTGCTGCAGGATCCGGGAGGGATGGCAACGGCCGCGTTGGGCCGCCAGGGCAAGCAGGTTCTGGCGCCGGCTCTGCAGCCGCCAGCGCAATTCACCGCCCAGTTGCGACCTGAGCGAGCGGAGGCGCTGGAGGGCAGCAGTGCGGTCGGGTAGCAGGGCCACCAGCGCAGCAGTGGGTGTGGCGGCCCGGTAGTCAGCCACGAGGTCGGCGATGGTGGTGTCGCTCTCATGGCCCAGACCGGTGATGACGGGCAAAGGGCACATCGCCAGAGCCTCGGCGAGTCGTTCACCGTCGAAGACGGAGAGGTCTTCACGGCTGCCCCCGCCACGGGCTAGCACCAGCGCCTCGAGGCCGAGGGCGGCGGCGTGCCGGCCCGCAGCGGCAACGGCACGACAGATCTCGTCCTCCACGCCCCCCTGCACAGGGATCGGCAGAACCACGATCCGGGTGGCCGGCCATCGTTCTCGTGCGGCGCGAAGCATGTCGGCGAGCGCTGCGCTGGGCACGCTGGTGAGCAACGCAATCGCCTCGGGGAGAGCGGGGAGGGGACGTTTGCGGGCGGCACTGAAGATCCCGGACGGTTCCAGTGCGTCGCGGACCCGCTCAAAACGCCGCAGCACGCTGCTGAGGCTTGGCCGGACGTCGAGAACCTGCACGCAGAGACTGGCCCGTGCCGCCCAGAAATTGAGCTTCCCCACCACCGTGACACCATCCCCATCGCCGGGGCGAAAGCTCAGCCGCGACAACTGAGAGGCCCACACCACGCCGGCAATGGAGGCCTCTTCGTCCATCAGCGTGAGCCAGAGGTGACCCTTCTTGAGCTGAGGCCGGGAAACGGTGGCTTCCAGCAGGAAGCGTGGCGCGAAGCCCCGCTCAATCAAGGTGCCAATCGCCCCGTTGAGTTCGGAGACGCTGAAGCGGGTGAGAACACCGGTGGCGGAATCAGCGTTCAAGACGGCCGTAGCAGAAGCCCCAGTAGAGACTGACGGCGGCGGCCACCATGAAGATGGCTCGGCCGCTCGGGTGATCGAAACGCACCAATCCCGCAGCGCACACCACCAAAGCAGTGCTCAACAGGCGAGATCCATCGCGTCGGTTCTTGACGTAGAAGGGGGCCATGCGAGCAACGTCGGCACGGAAAGCTCAGTCTTGCCGATTGGCCGACGTGGTGGTGGCCCAGTGGACAGGCCGCCCGTGAAACGTCAAGAGAACGGGCCCCACCACTCCTGAGGAAGCGATGGGGCCAATGGGGTGTTGTAGGCAGGAAATCAGCCGAGGCCGATCTGGGAGAGAATTCCCTGGCCGGTGAGCACTTCGGTGGCCAGGCCGATCACGAAGCCCAGCATGGCCAGGCGGCCATTCCAGGTTTCCGCGAAGTTGACGAAGCCGAAGCGGGGGGAGGTGGAGTCAGCCATGACGCAAGCTCAATGACAGGCCTGATCGTAACGAAAGATGGCGGTGGCTTGACAGCTGGCGTGCCGTCGTTGGGGTGTTCGGATATCCGACCCGAGATTGTTGGCTCCACTGCCGTTTCGGGGGTTTACCAGCTGCAGGCGGCCAACTGCCAGCCACTCAGTGCAAACAGGCGACCGGCCCGGCAACCGGCAACAGGCATGCAGCCAGCAAACACGAGCCATCAACCACCGGCCATTAACCACTAACCATCAGCCACCATCCATCAACCACCAGTCAGAAACTGCCAGCAGCCAGCCACCGCCAGCCGCTCACCGCAGAACGGCACCGGCACCGGCATGACAATCGTCAACCGGCAAGAAACGACCAACGACCAACCATCAACGACCAACCAGCAGCCAGCGACCAGCTCCAGAGCCATCAGCCACCAGAGAGCCGCCGACAAGAGCGGCAGCGGCCGACAGACTGCCGACCACCGATCCGCTTGGCCAGCCATCACTGAGCTGCCGACCATCATCTCCAGGCGACGGCCCTACGGCATTGAGACCTCAGCCTTGTCGAGCATGACTTCGGCGGTCAGCGCTCTGTGAGTCAACCCTCCGCAATCCAACCCGCCGCGGAACAGCCCTTCGCAACCCAGCACTCGGTCAGTTAAGGCTCGGCAATCCTGACCTTCGCGATCTCGCACTCCGCGGGTTTCAGCGATCAAAGTTTCAGCGATGAGCGCTTCACCGGCCAAAGATCTACCCCTCAACGCTTCACCCATCGACACCCCATCGTTTATCCCCCCATCGACAACCATTCCTTCGAGCAACACGCCGGCGGCCAACACATCGGTGAACGTCTCACCAGCGCCTACCGCGCCATTGGCCATCCCGCCACTGACGTCCGCGCCTCCAGTCGCTGCGCGACTGACCATCCGGCCACGGCCCAGCTGGTGGCTCGGCTGCCGCCGGAGCCGCAGCTGGTGCTCGTCACCGATCTCGATGGCACGTTGCTGGAGGGCAGTCCGGCGGCCAAAGGCTCCTTCTACGCCTGGCTGGAGCAGCGCCGTGACCGGGTGCTGCACGTCTTCAGCACCGGCAGGGATCTGGCCTCCGTGGGCCGCTTGCTGCTGCAGGAGACCATCCAGCGGCCGCCAGCTCCCCATCTGGTGATCAGTGACGTGGGCGCCACCGTGGCCTGCGGCACCAGCCTGGCGCTTCTGCCAGGCCTGGTGGATCCGATCGAGCGCCGCTGGCAGGGCTGTGCGGAAAGGCTGGCCCCTCTGTTGCGCAACCAGCCCGGACTCAGCCCCCAGCCGGTGAGCGCCCACCGCCGCCTTGCCTACGACGTTGACCTAGGCAAGCTCGACCCGGGCCTGCCTGCCCGCCTGAGCGCCCAGGGGGTGGATTGCCTCATCTCCGCCGACCGCTATCTGGATGTGCTGCCGGCGGGTGTCAACAAGGGCTCGACACTGCTGGCACTGCTGGAGTGGCTGGAGCTGGATCCGAGCACGGTGATCACCGCCGGCGACAGCCTCAACGATCTGGCCATGTTCCAGACCGGCCTCAAGGGCGTGATGGTGGGCAACGCAGAACCGGCTCTGCGTCAGGAACTGCCCCGGCTGCAGCGCACCTATGCGGCGCGTGCCCCTGGCTGTGAAGGCATTGCAGAGGGGCTGAGGCATTTCGGCTTTGCCCACCTGTTCGACTGACACTTCGGGTCAGCCCTACGCCGTCGACTCGTCGCCATCATCTCGTCGCTGCCACCTCGTCGCCGCCACTTCTTTGCGGCCCTTTCTTCACTGCCACTTCTTCACGGCCACGACTTCGCCGCCATGGCATGACGGGTCATGTCCGGGGGGCGGGTTTGGCGCGGCTCGTGGGCAGGGCCTGGCGGGGATCCTCCGGCCAGGGATGGCGCGGATAGCGGCCCCTGAGCTCGGCGCGCACCTGCCGGTAGCTGCTGCCCCAGAAACCGTCGAGGTCCTGGGTGATCTGTACGGGGCGGCCGGCGGGAGAGAGCAGGTGCAGGGTCATGGTCAGGCGCCCCTCGAGCAGCGCCGGCGTGCGGCTGCAGCCGAACATCTCCTGTAGCCGCACGGCCAGCACGGGGGGAGAGTGGCCGTAGTCGATCGGCAGCAGCCGCCCGGATGGCACCAGCACCTTGGCAGGCAGGAGCCTGTCCAGGTCGCGGCGGCACTCCCAGGGGATCCCCGACCAGAGGGCTTCCTGCAGATCGAGCGCCTGCAACTCCTGCAGGGAACGCCGGCCGACGAGTTGATCGCCGAGCCAGGCGCCGAAATCGCTGCCCAGGGCCGCCTCGCTCCGGTCTGGCCAGGGTGGCCCCAGCTCCCGATGGGCCAGGCAGAGGCGTTGCTGCAACTGCCGGCTGCCGCCGCTCCAGGGCAGGGCGTTGAGGCCGTGCTCCCGCAGGCCCGCCATCAGGGCGTCCTGCATCTGATCGAGCGGGGCGTCCTGCCAGGTGCGCCGGCTCAGCACCAGGGCCCCCAGTCGGCGCTCCCGCACGGCCACCACCCGTTGCTCCTGGCCATCCCAGCGAACCGTTGCCACGCTGCTGCCTTCCTGCTGGGCCCGTTGCTCCAGGCTGGCCCGCGCCAGGGGCAGCGCCAGCAGAATCCGGGCCTCGCTGCCAGCGGCGTCGGCCCGGGCGATGGCCAGGACCTCGGCGCCGGCCAACGGATCGCTGGGATGGAGCCGGGCGCCGCGACCGTTGCGCATCAGAAAGCGGCCTCCGGCTTCTGCGCGGGCCAGGGCCAGCTGCTCCGGGTAGGCCAGGCCAACCAGCTCGGCTGCCTGCTGGTCTTCAGAGCCACCCGCTCCAGCTGTGCCGTCGCTGGCCGCCAACGCTTGGTGCGCGCGCCACCCGCCCGCCTGCCGCTGCAGCTGCGCCAGCTGTTGGCGCAGGAGCTGACGGCGAGGGTCAGCGCCCCCTTGCCGCAACCAGTCGAGCCGCTGCAGCAGATCCGAGCCGGCCTCCTGCAGCCCGAGCGGATCGCGGGCCTCCAGCAGCACCGCCAGCTCGCAGGCCAACGGCAGCAGGTTGCGCTGTTTGGCGATCAGCAGCATGTGGGCGAGCCGGGGATGCAGGCCCAGCTGGGCCATGGCGCGGCCGTGGGCCGTGATGCGGCCGTGGATGTCGGTGGCTCCGAGCTGGCCCAGCAGCTCGATCGCCGCCAGCAATGGCTGCTGTGGGGGGGGATCCAGCCAGGGCAACGACGCCCCGACTCCGGCGCCCCACTGCGCCAGTTGCAGGGCGACCGGCAGGGGATCCCGCTCCAGCAGCTCCGGCAGATCGAACGGAGGGCGCCGCTGCTGCTCCGCCGGCGACCAGAGCCGCAGGCAACGGCCTGGACCCAGGCGTCCGGCCCTTCCCTGGCGCTGGGTGGCTGAGGCCTGGCTCGCCGGCAGCGTGACCAGCCCATCCATGCCGGTGCCGGGATCGAAGCGGCTGCGACGGCTGAGGCCGCTGTCGATCACCAGACGCACCCCCGCGATCGTGAGCGAGCTCTCGGCGATGGCGCTGGCAAGCACCACCTTGCCTGCCTCGCTGCGCGCCTCCCGCATGGCCGCCGACTGCGCCCCCAGCGGCAAGCCGCCGTGCAGGGGGGCAAGTTCCAGCTCCGTCCCCCAGCCGGTGGCCTGGATCGCCCGCTGGCATTGGAGGATTTCCCGCTGCCCAGGCAAAAACACCAGCACGGTTTCGCCGGCGCTGCGGGCCTCCAGCCAATGCTGCTCAAGCCCGCGCACCACCTGCTGCTCAAGAGGCTCCTGTGGCCTCGGAGGCTGGTACGCCAGTTCCACCGGGAAGCTTTTCCCTTCACTGCGGATCACCGCGGCCTCCGGCAGCTGGCGGGCCAGCGGGGTGAGATCCAGCGTGGCGGACATCACCAGCAGGCGCAGCTCCGGTGCCAGCAGGGGCCGGGATTCCCGCAGCAACGCCAGGGCGAGGTCCGTGTCCGCTCGGCGCTCGTGAAACTCATCGAAGATCACGCACAACACGCCCGTCAGCGCGGGATCGCCCTGCAGCCGCCGCAGGAACAGCCCATCGGTGAGGACTTCGAGCCGGGTGGCCGCCGAGCAGCGCTGCTCCAGCCGCACCCGGTAGCCCACCGTGCCGCCCACCGCTTCGTCGAGGCTGGCGGCGAGCCGCTGAGCGGCGGCCTTGGCCGCCAGACGCCGGGGCTCCAGCATCAGAACAGTGTGGGGTTCGGCCTGGGGCCGTTGCTCCTGCAGGTGTCGCAGCAGCGCCAGCGGAACACGTGTGGTCTTGCCTGCTCCGGGAGGGGCATGCAGCAGCAAGGTGGATCCGGCCGGCTCCAGCCGCTCCAGAATGTCCGGAAGAACCGCCTCGATCGGCAGGGTGGCCTCGGACGGGTCAGAGGCCGCAGGGAAGGCGCTACCGAGCGGTTGCATGCCGGATCTCAGCGGCAGACCGACGATTGTTCCCGGCGACGCAGGCGGGGGGACAGCCGAAGGCCGCTGCGGATCAGCCGAGCAGCTTCAGGATCAGAGCCAGCAGGGCGGTGCTGAGCAGCCCGAGGGATGCCAGCAGTCTCACCAGGGGTCCGATGGACAGGGCCAGCGAGGACATAAAGAAAAACGGAAGAAACCGATGCGTCCGTTTTAGCGCCCCTCTGTGCCACAGGTGGTGGCCTTAGCCACGTTTCTTTGCCTGTTGATCAGGGGTAGTGCCGTGCCACGCCGATGCCTCCAGCGGCAGTGCACGGCACCGCCGCTTGCCCGTCAACGCACGTGACGGGCGCCGTCCACTGGGTGATAAGCCTCGCCGGTGGTTTCTTCGTAGACGACGGCTGGCAAGCCGGTTTCAAACATCGTCTGCAGGGCTTCCTTCAGGTAGGGGTTCCAGCCCCCGGTGGTGACCTTGCCGTGGCGCACGGTCCAGTCCCAGGTGCCCTGCAGATCGCGGGGGATTCTGCCCTCCCGATCGCGGCGTGCCACGAGATCCTGGGATTCCACCAGGCCCACCAGGATCGGATCCTTGCCGTAGGAGGGCGTGAGGCTCAGCTCCAGGCGGATCGGATCCTCCTTCGTGAGCTGAAGGCGAAACCGGGGAGGAAGTTTGAGGCTGCGCAGAACGGCCGCCACGATTCGAGTTCTCTGATCCAACTGTCGGCCTCCGCCGTGATTCGGTTCAACGTTCTGGTTGTACCAGCCCATGCGACCGCAGCAGGCTGATCCGGTGCGCATGTGCGCAAGCCAAGGTTCCGCGCAGAGCGGGCGGCACCACCTGGCGTCGTGGCTGGGCTAAGGGGTTTCGGGGGGAAGAACCGTTTCCTCCGCGCCGTCACTGAAGCGCACCGTCAGCAGATCCTCCTGGGTGAGGCTGCCGTCGGCGTCGAGCAGCTCGGGGTGGATGGTGAGACGGCCGGTGCGGTCAGTGCTCTCCGGCTCTGTGCTGGCCGGGGCGAAGGGGCTGGGAATCGGGAGATCGGTGGGTCGGGAGACCGCTGTGAATCCCTTGGCCATCACCCGGAACGCCTGCCACAGCAGGCCCAGCAGGCAAGCGCCGTAGAGGAGGGGAAACAGGCGGGCGAGAAAGGGGTCCATCGGGGATGGGCAAGCTGCCGTGGCCGTGGAAGGCCATAGCCCATCATCGCCTGCTTGAAGACCCGGGGGCGATGCTCCAGGCCCAGAGAGTGCTGCAGGCGGCGCCAAAGGCGAGAACCACCAGCAAAACGCTGCTCGTGTCCATGTTCATTCATAAAAGTTCTTCAACCCTAGGGACACTCCGCCATCCGTGCAGCGATCCCTTTTCGCCCGCGCTTTGCTGCACTTCGTCACACCTTCACTGGCGCAGGCGTTCCTCAACGCCAGGCAGCACCGTTACGGTCGGATTCACGTCCCGTTTCCGTTCTGATCGCCATGTCCATGAGGCGTTTGTCTCTCCGCCAGCTTCCTTATCTGCTCCCCCTTGCGGTTCTGCTGGCCTCCCCGGTGCTCACCAGGCCCGCCCCTGCGCCGGCCCAGGCTCAGCCAGGTGGTGCGCCTGGACTCTCCCGGCAGTCGTTCGTAGCGGACGCCGTCCGCAGCGCCGGGCCGGCGGTGGTGACGATCGACACGGAGCGCACGGTGGTAAGCGGTGGCGGCTCAGGGCTGCCGCGCGGCCTGATGGCTGATCCCTTTTTCCGTCAGTTCTTCAACCTGCCCCAGGCGCAGCAGCCGTCCCAGCGGACCGAGCGGGGTCAGGGCAGCGGTGTGATCTTCCAGGCCGATGGCCTGCTGCTGACCAACGCCCACGTGGTGGAGAACAGCGACCGCGTGTATGTGGGCCTCAAGGATGGGCGCCGGGTGGAAGGGAAAGTGGTGGGGCTTGACCGCCTCACCGATCTCGCCCTGGTGCGGTTGCTGAGCCCAGGGCCGTGGCCGGTGGCCAGGCTGGGGAACTCCGATGCGCTTCAGGTGGGCGACTGGGCGATTGCGGTGGGTAATCCCTTCGGCCTCGATAACACCGTGACCATGGGGATCATCAGCAACCTCAACCGCAATGTGAGCAAGCTGGGCATCACCGACAAGCGGCTTGATCTGATCCAGACCGACGCCGCCATCAATCCCGGCAATTCCGGCGGGCCCTTGCTCAATGCCGATGGTGAAGTGGTGGGGATCAACACCCTGGTGCGCTCCGGCCCCGGCGCCGGCCTCGGTTTTGCGATTCCGATCAACCGCGCCCGCAGCATCGCCAATCAGCTGCTGGCCACCGGCCGGGTGGACCACCCGATGATCGGCGTCGGCCTCGACAACGTGCCCGGTACCAATGCAGGCAGCGCGCCCCGCGGGGCACTGGTGCGCTCGGTGCTGCCGGGCAGCCCTGCCGCATCTGCGGGTCTGCGACCCGGTGATGTGATCGTGGCGGTGGAGGGGCGTCCGTTGCCCGGCCCCGCCCAGATGATCGCCGCTGTGGAAAGCAATGGTGTGGGACGGCCGATGGCGTTGCGCGTTCTGCGCAACGGCGCTGACATTGACCTTCAGGTCACGCCGACCGCAATGGTGGGCCAGGGCCAGCGGCGCTGAGCGAGCTCCGGTGCCCAGCCATCTGGGCCACTGACGAGGTTTCAGAAATGACCGGAGCTCAGCAGGACCGCAGAAACAAGCGGTGCTGCAGACCCTGGCAGGAGGATTCACCCAGCGAACGGCTACAGAAAAGCCCTCTTGATTAGGTAGCAAGCTCCGTCCGCAGGCCTTTCCCGCCTAAGCTGGTACACATGTACTAGCAGTGCCCGCCATGGCCATGAATCGAATCCAGTTTCAGGCAGGCCTGTCGCTGCCCGAGTTCATCCAGCTCTACGGCACCGAGG
>CALRJS020000051.1:0-16953 GCA_943367595.1 Sphingobacterium thalpophilum | reverse complement strand
GCTACCTGGGTGCCTTCAATTACCGCTTCAACCGCCGCTTCAACTTGGCAACAATGACTGAGCGAGTGGTTCATGCCATCTGCAGCTGCGACGCTCGGCCGGAACGCATCTTGAGGAGTGCGGAGCTAGCTACCTAATCAGGAACCGCTATCAGTATCAAGCAAGCCATTGACCCGCGACCGAAGTTGGTGCCAATTGGCAGTACCATGCTGATATAAAGCGGTAGCCCCAGCGCACCCTTGAGCTGATCTTCTCCCTTCCTGTAAGCGGCAGCTTGCCGTGGAGGAACATCGAAGCCCTGTTTCAGGAGTTCGGTAGGGATGTCAGTGAGAGGGCGGGAAGCCGAGTCGCGGTCGTTCTGTTTGGCGAAGTCAGGGTCTTCCATCGCCCCCCATCCATCGCCCGATACAGACAAGGGTGCTGTTGCTTCAATCCGCAAATCGCTTGAAGAGCACGGAGTGGCACCATGAATCTCATGAAAGTAGATGGCTACCACGCCAAGATTGAGTACGACCAGGAGACAGATCAATTTCGTGGAGAAATTCTTGGGCTTACTGGAGGAGCCGACTTTTATGGCTCTAGCCCGCATGAGCTTCGCCGTGAGTTCAGAAAGTCATTGGACGTTTTTCTAGAGGTCTGCAAGGAACAAGGAATCGAGCCCCGTAGAAGCTTTTCAGGTAAGTTCAATCTTCGGATGCCGCCTGAACTACACGAGAAATTAGCGATGGCTGCGGAGGTGCAAGGAAAGAGTCTCAACACGCTCGGCCAGGAAGCACTCCAGAGAAGTGTCACGGCATAGAGGAACGGATAACATGACCCTCGAGTGGTCAGGCCACCATAAAGTTCTTGCCCGCGGCCCACACTTCTTGCCTGCCACTCAGGGGCAGCCTTATACTGACCAATTTCGTGGATAAACCTACGTCACATAGCCAAAGCGAAAGAATCGAGATAATCCTCAAGGCTGGCTGTGAAGTCACCGGGTCGGCTATTGGTGGTGTAATGGGATTTTTTCTTGGAGGGCCAGTAGGAGGCGCTGCTGCCGGAGCAATAGGAACGGCAGCAGGGAGTTTATTGTCGGATATAGCTACTCGCATGCTTTCCAGGAGAGAAATGGCTCGAGTTGGAGCCACAGCACAATATTCGATAGAGCAGATACAGCGCAACATCGAAGCAGGGATGATATTGAGAAAGGATTTTTACATGGCGAGCTTGACTGGGGAAAGAGGCCAATTTGAAGAAATATTTGAAGGAGTGCTAATGCAGGCAAAAAGTGAACACGAAGAAAAGAAACTGCGATTCCTCGGACAGTTTCTTGGCAACGTAGCGTTTGACCAACACTGCTCTCCGGAACACGCCAACTATCTTTTGGGCTTAATTGAGCGCTTAACTTATCAACAGCTGGCAATGTTGCGAACCTTCATGCCAGTTGTCATAGGTATATTAGCACCAGAGACTGGGATTGAACTAACCGAATTGGAGAGCGACCATATTCGTCAGCGGATGGAGGAGCACGAGAATCTGCGCGATGGTCTTCTTGAAGGCATGGAGACTGGTATAGTCAATTCAGATGGATTTGCAGCTAATGCGGCGCTCATGGAATTGTTTGCACTTAACCTCGTCCATTATCAGCGCTGCTCCCCTCTAGACGGTGAAAGCCCGCAGACCATAAATCAGATCAATTACGCATTGACATATACAACTTCTCTCGGTGGAGAGCTACATGACCTATGTGGTTTGGCGGGAGTTCCAATCGAAGATATTGATTGCCTAAAGAAGGCGTTTGACTACACCGACACATCTTGGCTACAGAATATCTGAACAACCACTTTGCTATGCCTGTGTTACCCCAAGAAGTCAGACCGTTCAAAGCGTTGATCTGCAGGCGATCTGGTTATCCAGAGCGACCCAAGATACTGCCATTAAAGCTTAGCCCGCATCAACGTTATGAATTCTATTTCAAGTATAGCGTCAAACTACAGCGGACGGTGTGGCAACGCCCTGTCAGTATTCGAGAGTCTTCCCAGCCGTTGATTTTGGGCGTTAGGCGTCACAATCAGGCATCACTATACCGCCATGTCCTTCAGTCGAATCCTCACGAACATCTGCGCCGACGATCTCGCCGCTTGCCGTGACTTCTACGTTCAGCTGCTGAGCTTTGTGGTGAAGTACGACAGTGATTGGTACGTGCAGCTGGGAGCCCCGGGCCCCTTGGAGCTTGAGTTCGGCATCATCAAGCGGACGCATGACCTCGTCCCCAAGGCCTACCAGACCGCTCCGACGGGGATGTATGTGACCTTCGTTGTTCCGGATGTCGATGAGGTCTACAAGAAGGCACAGGAGATGGGTGCAAAAATCATCCAGGACCCGCGAAACGAGTTCTACGGTCAACGCCGGTTCCTGGTGCTTGACCCAGCCGGTTGCCTCATCGATGTGTGCTCGCCATGGAGCGAGCAGGAGAAGTGAGCCCCGGCGCCACCTAACCTCTCGCTCAAGCGTTAGCGCCACACGAAGCCGACAAGAGCCATCACATTCCTCCTGTTCCCTGCAGCGCTCGTCACCACCCCGATCAGCTCCTTCAGGTTGGCTTCAGCAGCGCTGCCCGATCAAGACCCAACACCTTCGATGTTGACCGAGCAGGCCAGCGAAGGACAAAGCGTGCAGTGGCTCATCCGCGGCAGTGCCTTCGTTGCGCTTGCCGATGTGATCGGGCGATGGAAAACAAGACAACCACCCGGATAACGTCTGCCTGGTACTGTGGGCGAATCCCGTTGGGCCAACCAGAGGCGAGAGATCAAGAGAAATCCGCCGCTTCTGCCGCTCAGCTGAACCATTCGGACACCTCACGTCGATCAACGCCCCGGCTCCCTCGGGGGGGGGCGCACCGTGCGTTCGTTGGTGATCTGCATCACCTTGGCGGCCGGGCCACGCTCTCTTCAGGCCCGCTGCAGATCGCTGCCCAGCAGGTCGCCGATCCGCTGGGCCAGGGTGTCGAAGCAGGCGGAGAAGGCCGTTCTGGCCTCTTCCATCTCTGTGTGCGCCGCAGGGTCGGGCAGGCCCCAATGCAGCCGCGTGGTGTCGGCTGGGAGCGGGTCGCAGTGGCGGGCCGCGTGATCGCACACGGTGATCACCAGATCGAACGGGTCGGCCGAGGCCTCCAGCACCGCCGCCAGGCTCTTGCTGGTGAACTGGCCGGGGTCGACGGGCAGGCGGCTGATCTGCTCCAGCGCCAGCGGATGGACCCGCCCGGTGGGGGCACTGCCGGCGCTGGCGACCTCAACGGCCCCCTGACCGAGGGACTGAAACAGGGCTTCCGCCATGATGCTGCGCGCCGAATTGCCGGTGCACACCACCAGCACCCGTTGCCTAGCTCTCTTCGTCATGAGGTTGCTGCTGAAAGGGTGGACAGGGGCGGCACCCGTCGTCGGGCCGTGGTGAACCGCTCTGGATCTACCGACAGCGGGCGGATTCGGATGGCCGTGTCTGGCGCCCGCCCGTCCTGCGCAGGCGACGCCCCATGCACACTTATTCAAGGAAAGCCCCTGAACCTTGAATAAGCCGCAGGCTTGTTCAAGGTTCGCGGAGGAAGCCCCATGCGGCGCGTCGACACGGGTCGCTAAGAGATCACCAGCACCGCTGGGGAGTCCGTTCGCGCCTTCGTGCCGGCCCCGTTGCCGCCAGAGGGGTGTCAGCCCTCCTGCAGGATCGGATCAGCGGGTGAGCTGGCTGCGCGGTCAACCACACCAAACGAACCAGCGGCGGCTGATCTGGAACAGAGTGGAGCGGTTGCCGAGGTGGCTGTGCTGATGGGTGGCCGTGCACTTGCTCTGGTGTGTGGGCTGGGGCTGCTGGCGCAGGCGTCGCCGGCTCGCACCGACGAGGTGATCGGCCGTCCTGGCGACGGTGGGGTGATCACGGTGCGGCCGGACACGCAGCTGGACAGCCGCCAGGGTCTGGGGCGCTTCGTGGGCATCTCGGGTGCCAACAGCGGGGCGCGCACGCTCTCGCTCAACCGCGTCGTGATCCCGCCCGGTGCCAAGGCCCGCGCCCATCTCCACCGCAACTACGAGACGGCGATCTACCTGCTGCAGGGAACGGTGGAAACCCGCTATGGCGCCGGCCTGCGCCAGCGGGTGGTGAACCGCGCCGGCGATTTCATCTTCATCCCCGCCGATCTTCCCCATCAACCGGTGAACCTCAGCGCCACTGAGCCGGCGATCGCCATCGTCACCCGCTCCGACCCCAATGAGCAGGAAAGCGTGGTGCTGCTCGACGATCAGGGTCAGCCCCTGCCGGCTCACCTCCAGCACGGTCACGTCCACCCCTGAGCCGATCTGTTTCCTGAGGGTGGGAGGCGTCGCTGCTCAGGCAAGAACCTCCATCTGCAGCAGCGCTGCAGCCTGCTTGAGCCGGCGATCGAAGCAGGCGAAGGTCAGCGGCTGTTCACTGTTGTGATGCAGTTCATGGGCTGCTGCCAGCTGCACGCTGTCGTAGCCACGCAAGGCGAAGGCATCAGCAAACCGCCCGGCTGTTTCGACAAGGCTCTGGCTGACCTCGACGATCGCGCAGTGCGGCCAGCTCTGGATCAGTTGCGCGCGGCCCTGATCGAGCATCTCGGCGTCGCCGGGGACCTCGCGCTGCCGGCGGGCCATGCCCGCCATGACCTCTGCCCAGGTGATCCGGCACACCGCCATCACCTCTGCCTCCGTGATCGCGTGCTGCATCTGATCGGAGCCAGGTTCGCTGATCAGCAGCTTGATCAGCGCACTGGTGTCGCAGAACAGGATCACCGGCTCAATCCCGGTCGTCCAGCACGATCTCACTCACGAGCTTGCCACCACCGCTGAGCCGAACCGGCGGGGGAAACGCAGGCTTCTGGCCGCTCCAGCTCACGATCCCGGCATCGATGGCCGCTTGCAGGCGATGGGTCGCACTCTGCTCAGCTGTTCTGAGGCCGGTGATGCGGGCAATGGGCCTGCGGTAGGAGGTGACTTCCACCACCTCACCGGCCTGGGCGCGGGCCAGCCACACGGAGAGATGGGTCTTCAGATCCCGCACCGACACCTGCTTTGCGACTACATCAGCCATGGGCCGCACTGCTTTTGTGACTACTTTAAAGGGCTAAAGCGACGGGTCACCACTTTGAGGGTGCGGGCCCTGCCGATGGCAGCACCATCCGTTGGCGGCCTTGATGGGGTCCTGGTCGCTGGTGATCTCGCTGAATTGGCCGCTCAGGCCCAGGAGCTGGGGATGGGCCGCTGAGGGGAACCCCGTTCACCGTCCTTGACGACGCCGGCCCGGCCTGGATCAGGCAGGAGCGGCCCAATCCACCAGGGACAGCCCCTCGATGCGGGCGAATTCGCGCACGTTGTGGCTCACCAACGTGGCGCCGAGGGCCAGGGCATGGGCGGCCATCCAGAGGTCGTTGCCGCCGATGGGGGTGGCCTGACGCTTGAGGGCGCTGGCCTGCACGGCGTAGTGACGGCAGATGGCCGGGCCATCGGGGTAGAGCACCGGCACTTGTCTGGCCAGGGCATCGAGCTGCTGGAGCGTGGCCTCGCGGCGTTGGCTGCCCTGGGCCCCGCGCAGCAGTTCGGCCCAGGTGACGAACGACATGGCCAGGCTGTCGTCGTCGGCCAGCTGATCGATGCGCTCGGCCACCTGGGGCGGCCGGTTCTTGATCAGGTAGATGAGGATGTTGGTGTCGAGCAGGTAGATCAAAGGCTCTCCCGTTCCTGCACCGGGCTCGCACTGGCCTGCTGCGCCTCCAGGCTGGCCACGAAGCTGGGCTCGAAACCAGCGAGGGTGTCGAGCAGGGCCTGGCCGCGCTGGGCCGGGCAGGGGTGAATGATCAGATCACCGCTGGGGCTACGGGTGATCTGCACCCGATCGGTGGCGAGCCGGAACTCGGCGGGGATGCGCACGGCCTGGCTGTTGCCGTTCATGAACACCCGGCTGGGAAGCACGTCCATAAGCTGCGGGAGTGTGTACGGCTGTGTGGGTACAGCCTAATCGAAAGGCCGTGGCTGTCCCTGCTTGCCGGCAATGGCTGTCCCTGTTTGCCGGCTGCGGACGTCCCTCTTTGCCGGCGATCGATGGGCTCCACACCGTCGCTGCAGCCTTCACCGCTGGGGTGCCAGCAGCTCGGCGAGGTAGCTGGAGAGGCGGAACCCGGCCGGGTGGGAGTAGACGATGTCGGCAATCTTCCAGCTGCCGGCGGGGCCCCGCACCAGCTGATAGCGCAACTTCTGCGGCGCCTCCGTGGGGCGGTTGCGCAGGCCTGCCTGCACCGCCACCAGCGCTTCCAGCCCTCCGCCGGGGGCGGCGGTGCAGCCCAGCACCTTCGCGCCGAAGGTCCCAACCTGGGTGCCGCTGAACAGATCGAAGTCGACGAAACGGCCGCTGGCTGGATCAAGCCCATAGGCGCGCCGGAGCTTCTGGTACAGCCCAGGGGTGAAGCGGCCTTGCTGGCTCTTGAGCTCGATCGGACCGCGCAGATCCTGCCGCGCCACCTGCCAGCGGTAGAGACCATCCAGCTGGGCTTTCACCGGAGCGGGGCATGGCGCAATCGCCGCGGCCGCCAACAGCGGCATCAGCTGGGGCAGGGTCATGACGGCGCGCTGGCGTTGCCAGGAATCCTGGCAGCAGCAAGGCCATCCTGGGATAGACTCCATGTATATCCAAGTGGTTCCGATGCGGGTGGTCACCAAGTTGTTTCTGAGCAACCGCAGCCAGGCGGTGCGCATCCCCGCCCATCTGCGGCTTCCCGACTCCGTCACGGAGGTCGAGGTCCGTGCCTGCGGCCAGGAAAGGATCATTGCTCCGCTCGGCCGCAGCTGGGACAGCTTCTTCCATGGTGGCCCCACCGTGCCCGACGACTTCTTGGAAGAGCGGGCTTCTCAGGGGCAAGGCGAACGCGAGTCGTTCTGATTCGCCGATGCTGCGTTATCTGCTGGATACCAATATCTGCATCTACGTCATCAAACGGCGGCCGGAGTCGTTGCTCGACCGGTTCAATCGCAACGCCAGTCGCATGGCAATGTCGTCGATCACGCTGGCTGAGCTGTTGCACGGTGCCGAGAAAAGTTCCGATCCGCAGCGCTCTCTTGCCGTTGTGGAGGACTTCTGCAGTCGTCTGGAGGTGCTGACCTATGCGCCCAAGGCGGCCCAGCACTATGGCCAGATCCGCTCGGCCCTGGAACGCCGCGGTACGCCGATCGGCGTGAATGATCTGCACATCGCCGCCCATGCCCGCAGCGAGGGGCTCACCCTGGTGAGCAACAACCTGCGTGAGTTTGAGCGGGTGGATGGGCTGCTTATCGAGAACTGGGTTTGATCCCCGCCACCTGGGGCCTCTGGCGATGCTGCCCTCGATGAGCCTCATTCGTCGTGGGTCCACAGCCTCAGCACCTTGACGACCTGACGCCAGGCAGCACCTCAAAGGTCAGTGGCTGCCGAAAGGGATCCTCTGACAGCAGTTCCAGCAGTTGTACGGCCTTGGCCTTCAGGGCTGGCGATGCGGCAGCGAGCTTGCGGGCGTCCGTCTGGGCCTGGTTGGTGAAGCGAACGCTCCAGCTCACCAGCCCGGGTGATCACTGAGACCCTCTGGCGGCGTCGCCAGACCTTCCAGGATCGACTCACGCATCCCTGGGATCGAAACCAGATGGAGCGTCTCCTGGATCGCGTTCCAGTCGGCCTCCGATAGCAGCACGGCATTGCCCCGCTTGCCGTTGATCTGCATCGGCTCGTGGGACTCGCCGACCTCGTCGATCAGGGAATACAGCCGCCTGCGGGCTTCCGAGGCGGAAATGCTGGACATCGAAGCGTTGCCGCTATCGCGTACGTCAACGCGTACCGCTTTTAGACACGGCAGACAGCGCGGCCATCACTGCTGTTTTCCCCGCAATGCCTCTAGATTTGATGCAAATGCATCGAATGAATGGCCGTTATTGATCGCTCGCCCCCGCTCGCGGCCTCAACGGCTCCGCTCACGGATGCCCAGTTGCTGATCCAGGCGGTGCTGCGGGCCTCTGATGAGCTGGAGCTGAGCCGCACCGCACTGGCGCGCGTGCTGGGTCGCGACCGTTCTCTTTTCGCCCGTGGCAAGGGCATCGACCCGGCCTCCAAGACCGGTGAACTGGCCCTGTTGATGGTGCGTCTTTACCGGAGCTTGGCGGTGCTGGTGGGCAACGACCGCGAGCAGATGCGCCACTGGTTTCACACCGCCAACCGCCACACCGGCGGCGTGCCGGCGGAACAGGTGCAGCGCACCGAGGGTCTGGTGGAGATCGTGCACTACCTCGATGCCGTGCGCGCCCGAATCTGACCGCGATGGATCTGCTCGCCTTCGTGCAGGCCACAGCGGAGGTCCCCTTGGCGGGAACGGTGCTGCGGCTGGTGCAACAGCAGGGCATCGATTCGCTTGGCCCCCTGGTGGATGACCTCGACCAGCTGGCGCGGTTGGAGTCCCTGGTGGAAAGCAGCAAGCCTCCGCTTCCATCCCTGCCGGCGAGCCATCCGCTGCTCACCACCCCGTTCCGCTACCCGCCTCTGCGGCATGGCTCCCGCTTCGGGGGCCTGGAGCATCGGGGGATGTTCTATGGCTCCCGCACGCGTCTCGGTTCGTTGGTGGAGGGGGCGTACGACGCGCTGCTGTTCTGGGAAGGATTCAGCGAACCCCCCAAGGCACCGATTCGACGCCGGCAGAACCTGTTCTCGGTGATGGTTGAAACCAGCCGGGGCCTGCAACTGCAGGATCTTGCTGACGCCACCGCTCAGGCCGCTCTGCGGGATCCGCTGCACTACGGGCCCACCCAGCGCCTTGGGGCCTGGATGCGGGAGAAGGGAATTGAGGCGTTTGAGTACCTAAGCGCCCGCGCCAGTGAGTCGCTGGTCCAGGTGGGGGTGTTCACGCCGGCGGCACTGGTCTCCACGCCGTTTGATCAGGTGGAGATCACCGGCGAGGTCAACGGCGATCACGCGTCCTTCCTGAGCCATGACGACGGGACGGTGCATCGCTTTCCCCGGGAGCTGTTCCTTGTGGAGGGGGAGCTGCCGCAGGCCGCCGCCTGAGGGCAGCCAGCGTTGCCACCACTGTTTGGGTCAGCTCCGGTTGCAGGACCGGAGCGGCTGGAGCTTCCCCCAGCCGCTCAGCCAGGTTCTCCCGGCCCTGTCGGTTCACGCCCAAATCCAGCCAACAAAAGCTGTTGCCAGCAAGGGTATGTCGCGCAGGCTTCCTCATGGTCGCCCCACGGGCAAGGGCTTTGGGGGCTGCCCAGCTGGTCTTGTCGCCGCGAGCCGAGTTCCAGCCGTGGTAGCCACCATGATCAGCGCCAGATCGATGAAGGCCCCGGCTCAGACCTCTCGGGTTCACGCCGAGCCCCGCACCGGCGTCTGGCCCCAGCAGGTCGTAGGCGCGCCGGACTGGTGGCTGGAGCGGCGGCGATCTGCTCAGGATCAGCTGATCAAGGGGGGGCATGGGGCGGTGCACCCCGTAGGCACGGCACAGGCAAGCAATCAGACGTAATCCTCGAAGCAAGCAATCCGAACGATCGCTCTGCTTACAAGGGGCCAAGGGATCGTTGGTTGGCCATCACCCAGCGGGTGAAGCCATCACGATTCAGTTGCCCACTGGCGACGGCCAGCACAGCCGCCTCGGCAGCCTCACGCTGGCGGACAGCTCAAATCCATTGAGCACCAGCGTGGTCTCCATGGCGGCATGGCCGATGCGCTTGTTCCCGTCCACGAAAGGGTGGTTCTGGATCAGGGAAAAGCCCAGAGCTGCTGCTTTCGCGGTCAACCCTGGGTAAAGATCAACACCGGCAAAGCTCTAGCCAGGCTGGGCCAGAGAGGCCTCCAGCATGCCCAGATCGCGTAGACCCGTCATGCCTCCACTCTGCTGAATCAGACGACGGTGCAGCTCCAGCACCTCGGCCAAGTGCAGCCAACGCATCAAGCCAGGCGTTGATAGAGCTCCTGGTTCTTCTCAAGCACCCGTTGCGCGGCAGCATCGAAATCGGCGGACGGATAAGCCATTAGATCCCGTACGGCTGCAGCAGCCAACTCCGCCTCTGGAACCTGGAGCCGTGAAGCAGCCTCGCTCAGCGCCTGGGCTTGGTGGTCGCTGAGCTCGATCGCGATCGCCATGGAAGCTTCCACTCGCTTTCCAACAATGGCACCTTCCTCGGCTGATGGTGCCCCGTGAACGACCAGAGGGGCCATTGGGGACTGACTCCCCTGGGGAGCAGTCGCGCGGGCATCCTCATGGTCGTCCCACGGGCAAAGGCTGACGCGTAGCGGGGATGCCGCGCTGCGGTCGCCTCCCACAGTCCGCCCCCGCTCACATCTCCCTTTCGGGTCCATCTGGTGGCAGGCCGGCATCGATTCCAGCCTCAATCCGCCGCTTGTGGGTGCTCGAACGGGTTGAGCAGCGCAACGCCGAACTCCTGGAAATCAGCCAGATTGCGGGTCACCACCGTGAGGTTGTGGACCCTGGCGATGGCCGCAATCATTGCGTCCTCGTAGAGGGTGTCGGATCGGCGATGCATCAGCTGGGCCCAGCAGCGAAAGGCCGCACCATCCATCGGCAGCAGGTTGAAGCTGCCGCTCAGCTGATCCAGCCATCGCTCAATCTCCTCGGCCTTGACGGGGTCCTGGTCGCGGGTGATCTCGATGCCCGCCTGGATCTCGCCAAGGGTCACGCTGGCCAGATGGAGGTCGGCATCATTGGCGCTCTGCAACCAGGCGAGCACGGCGCCATGGGGCCTTGGCTTGCGCAGTTCCGAGACCACGTTGGTGTCGAGCAGGAAGGCCATCGGCCTACAGCGCCAGCAGGGATCGCCGGCGCGCCTGGCCCCGCGGCGGGACCAACGCCTCGGTACGGGCTTCTGCCGCCAACAGCAGCTCCTTCAGGCTGGGCCGCGCTGCGGCCTGGAGGCGTCGCCATTGCTCAATCGGCACCAGCACGGCTGCTTCCGTGCCGCGCCGCGACACCACCTGGGGGCCCTCCCGCAGGCAGGCGTCGAGCAGCTCACTGAAGCGCGCCTTGGCGTGCTGCACCGGCCATACCGTCATCACGACCACCCTCTCTGACTAGTCATCTGACCAGGCTAATGCTCCTGGGCGGAGTCGCCCATGGTGCTGCTCCAGGTGCTCAGCGAAGCGCGGCAGGCGGCGGATCTGATCTGTCCGGATGTGCGAGCGCAGCATTGACCAATCAAAAACGACCCAGCCACTGCCCCTATTGCGACTGAGTGGGCAGCGCGGGATGCGCGAGCCAGCTTTAATGGAAGCCAACTAGGTACAGCCAGACAAGATGAGTCGTCAGCTTGAGAACCTGCCAACAGAGATGAGACTTGATGACACCGCCTTCATTCGTGTTGCGTTAAACAACTGAATGGCCCTCCAAGATCTCTGCACGCCCAGGCAATCTGTTTACGCCGCTGATCGTCGCGCAACCGTCCTGAATCTGGACACTTTCTTGAAGGGTCAGGTGAACGGGGCTGAGTTCTTTGAGGAGAACTACTTCACCAGCGGCATGTTAACGCTGGTTGACCGTGCCTTTCGGCATCTCAGTGGCTCTACAGCCGGAACGTCCGTTTTCCAGCTCTCTCAAGCGATGGGTGGGGGTAAGACCCACAGCATGGTTGCGCTGGGCCTAGTGGCACGGGATCCCGCCTTGAGGGAGCAAGTGTTTGCCGGTATTGAAGGCGGCAACCCTGCCCCCAATCTTGGAGCCTGTGATGTCGTTGGCTTCAATGGCCGAAACACCGATGCAACAGGCGGAATCTGGGGTTCGATCGCTGAGCAGCTGGGCAAATCCGCGCAGATCACCCCCTATGTCAACCCTCTGCTGAGTGCGCCTGGGCCTCAAGCCTGGAAGGAATTGCTCGGCGAGAAGCCACTGGTGATTTTCCTCGACGAGCTACCTCCCTATCTGGAGTACGCCGTTACCAGGCCCGTCGGCAATGGCGACCTGGCCAATGTGACCACCACGGCCTTGGCGAACCTGTTCGTGGCCGTCACGGAGATGCCAAATGTCTGCTTGGTGCTCTCGGATCTGGGTGGGTCGAACTATGCCGCTGGTCAGCAAAACCTGAACCAGGCCGTGGAGCGGGCGATTCAGGGCATCAGCTCGGAATCGCGCCGGATTGCCGTGCCGATCACGCCAGTGAATCCCAACGGCGATGAGCTGTATCACATTCTCCGCAAGCGGTTATTTGCCGAGGTGCCCGCTGAGCCGATCATCAACGGTGTGGCCAGTGCCTACCGGGAAGCCCTGAGGGAGGCCCAGAGCATGGGGCTGACCATCACCGTGCCGGAGACGCTCTATCAACGGGTCACTGACTCCTACCCGTTCCACCCCGATCTGCGGGAGTTGGTTGGGAAGTTCAAGGAAAACGAAGGCTTCCAGCAGACCCGGGGGGTGATCCGCCTGATGCAGATGGTCGTCTCCGACCTGTGGCGTTCCGGCAAGGCCGCCAGCATCGACTTGATCCACCCCTATGACCTGGATCTGAACCAGGACGAGATCGCCTCGGAGGTGCGCACGATCAATCCTTCGTTGAGTGAGGCCATTGCCCATGACATCGCCCATGGCGGCGATGCCGAGGCGGAGATGATCGATGAGGCCAATGGCAACAGCGATGCCTCCGAGGCAGCTCGGCTAATCCTGGTGGCCTCACTCTCCACCACCCCTGGAGCCATCCACGGGATGCGGGAGTACCAACTGGTGGACTGCCTGCAGCGGCCAGGGCGTGACCTCTCGAGCTTCAAGGCCAACGTGCTCGACAAGCTTCGGATGCGTGCCTGGTATCTGCACGACTCCCCCGACGGGCGGCTGTTCTTCAAGAACCAGCAGAACCTGGCGGCCAAACTGCGCGCCACGGCCCAGTCGCTGCATGCCGAAACCGTGGAGAGGATGCTGCGGGAGCATCTGGATCAGTACTTCACCCCCACGCTTCGAGACTGCTTCCAGATCGTGAAGGTGTTGCCCCCCCTCGACGAGGTGCAACTGGATCTGGAGAAAACCACCCTGGTGATCACAAGGCCCGGCGGCCAGGCCAACGGACTGCCCATCTCCAGCGAATGGCAGAGCTGGTGGGAGCAGCAGCCCTACAAGAACAGGGTTCTGTTCCTGACGGGCTCAAGAGACACCTACATGAAGATCCTCGACGCCGCCCGGCAGACGCGTGCCTTACAAAGCATTGGCGACGACCTCAGGGCGGAGCAAACCGCTCCAGACGATCCCCAATGGCGTGCGCTCGACAGCTTGTGCGATCGTGTGGGACTTCAGTTCACCTCGGCGCTCAAGGAAACCTTCGACCAGCTCGTCTATCCCTCAATCAACTCCGCGCTGAGGGGAACCAGCATCGACCTGGCCTTTGCCGGGAACACCAACGGCGAGGCCACCATCAAACAAACCCTGCTGACGGCCCACAAATTCACCATCGAGATCGCCGAGGAATCCTTCCGCAGCTATGCAGAAGCCAAGCTATTCGGGGGGGGTGAAGGAGGGGTGGTGCTTTGGTCTGACCTCAAGCGCAGCGCTGCTGTGAAAACGGATTGGCCGCTGCACAAGCCATCAGCTCTGGAGGATCTCAAGGCCGAGGCGATTCGCAAGGATCAATGGAGGCTGGAGGGGAACTATGTCCGCAAAGGGCCGTTCCCGCCTCCAGCACCCGACCTGTCGATTCGCGAGCTGAGCCGTGAAGAAGACGGAAATGGCGCGACCTATCTCAACCTCGTGCCACTGTATTGCGACAGATTGGTGTATGAATCCGGAGAGACTGAGCCAACCATGTCCTCCTCACCTGTGCCCACACCGGCCAGGTTCGAAGCCAAGGGTCTCCAGTACAAGTTTCTGGCTTACGACAGTGCCAATCCCAAGCGGAGGAGTGATGTCAAAACCTGGAAGCCGGATTTACGCCTCAAAAAGCAGTTGAATAACCGGGGCGACCACTACGAGGTGAAGTTACTGGCTTTCCCGCAGGCTAACGGGGTGACCATCCACTACACGACCGATGGATCGTCACCGATCGGCAGCCATGCGGCGATCTATGACGGACCGATTCAAGTGCCAGCCAACTGTCGCAAGGTGTGTGCTGTCGCGCAGGCACCAGCTTTCTCGCTTACCTCGTCTTCCATAGTGCTCGATATCCCGAAGCGGGGAGAGGAGGAGCGCAACATTGATCTCACCATGCCTGCCCGTTGGCAACAAGCCACCAAGCTCGATGACGCTGGGGCTGTCTGGGAGCTGATCGGCCGACTGGAGAGAGCGGCCAATGTTGTTGCTTATGACGTCAACATAACCGCAGAAAGTGCCAATGGCGAGCAGAACGTGGATTATTCCGGTGCGCTCAAAGATGGCTACGGCGCAGCTGATCTCAAGGCGGTGGCCGAAAAGCTCCAGGAGATCGTGATGGACGGATCCTTGCGCATGCGGATCGGCGAGCTTGGTTTCTCCACCGGTCAGGCCCTGATCGATTGGTTGAAGGCCGCGCAGAAGCCCTTTGATCCGAACAACGTGAGGCAGGGATGACCATGGCAAAAACTCCCACAGCGCCAACCCGCAAAAGCATCGGTTTGGGGTTCCTGCCCCAAGAAAGCCGCCATGGCTTTTTGATCCATGTACCCAAGGGATCGGCCAAGGGGGAGGTGATCTCGATCAGTGAATACCGAGGCGATCGCTTCAGCGGTGCGGCGATCACGGATCTGCCTGCTCCTCCCCCGAGTGACCCCTCGCTGCGGGTGGCCATCGATCGGGCCCGCTGGGCCGAACTGGCTCCCGCCTTCTGGCAGGAAGCCAACAGGCGGTTGCGGGCCAATGGCCTGCCCACCGCCAAGCTGATGAAGAGCCCCAGCAAACCGATCCCCGTGCACCCCTCGCTGGGGAAGGAGTTGTGTGTGCTGTGCTGGGCTGTGGAGGAGGCCTCGATCGACGACATCCCCAATGCCCTCTGCAACTGGGAAGCCCTGGCACCGGAGGAGCGCTGGTGGCTCTACACGATGACGGTGGCCACAACGGGCCAGGCGCTGAAGAAAGGGGTGGGATGGCGCAAGGCCCTGCGGGCCGCACTTACCGACAACCCCTTCGTGAAAGGGGAGGGCATGTCACCCAAGGCAAGGCGCGAGCTGCTTGGGCATGCACAGCTTGCATTGTCGCTTTGAGTCCAATTCCACCCATGGTAGCTACCGTGGGTCACCACCCGATCCGGGGCCTGCCATGGACACCGCACGTCTGTTTCAATCAGGCCGCAGCCAGGCGGTACGGCTGCCGAAGGAGTACCGCTTCAGCGGCAGCGAGGTAGTGGTGAAGCATTTCGGCAATGGCGTGCTGCTGCTGCCGATCGAAGACCCCTGGCAAACCCTTGAGGCGGGTCTGGCCGCCTTCGAGCCGGGGTTTGTGCTCAGCCGCGAGCAACCTGAGGAGCAGATCCGGGAAGCGATCAGCCCATGATCTTGCTGGATACCAACATCTGCATCTACATCATCAATGCCAAGCCCCCGTCGGTGTTGGAGCGGTTCAAGAACTACCGGCTGGGAGAGATCGGAGTTTGCAGTGTGGTGGCCGCCGAGCTTGCCTATGGGGTGGCCAAGAGTGGATCAGTGCGCAACCGCCAGGCCCTGGAGATGTTTCTGGCCCCCCTCACGCTTCTGCCATTTGACGAGCCCGCCGCCTGGGCCTATGGCGATCTTCGCGCCGAACTGGAACGACGGGGCACACCGATCGGTTCACTCGACATGATGATTGCGGCCCATGCCCTGAGCCAACAGGCCACGTTGGTCACCAACAACAGCCGTGAGTTTGCCCAGGTGCCTGGGTTGCACCTTGAAAACTGGGTGCCAACAGCCTAGATCGAAACATCATCACATTCCCATGCCCGCCTTCATCGAAACCCAGTTCCCGATTGCCAGGCTTTCGGCTGAGTCATTCAGAGAGCGCAAAGCAGTGTCGGGACAGACACTCACTGGCCTGGGCAAATGGTGGGGACGTAAACCCCTGATCCTGGTGCGGGGTTGCATCCTTGGGATGCTGATGCCGGCATCGAACGACCCCAAGAAAGACCGCGAGATCTTTCTGAAGATCCTCACAATGGATGACGACGGGGTATGGCAACGACAGAAAGGCAAGATCCCAGTGAAAGCTTGGCGACAGGCGGCTCCAGCAGAGATCCAGGATAGATTTTTCAATGCTCGTGGATTCAAACCCGGCATCATTGACGAAGACAAAGAGCTTGTGCTGGCCGATATTTGGGAAGGCCTTTCTGAGGCGCAAAGGCAACGGCTTGACGATCAACGCAGGCGTCCGATCTCTGATCGGGCCACGTTTGATGCATTGCCCTATGCCGAACGAATCGCCGAGTGCGAACGCCCCGAAAACGTTGCGGGCCCATCAAAAGCTGCTTGGGTTGAGATCAATGCTCACCTTGGCACTACTGCCAAAAATCTACCAGACCTCATCGAGCAACTCGGCCAGCGCAACTATGGCCATACGCCCCAAGTTGGTGATGCCTTCTGCGGTGGTGGCTCGATCCCGTTTGAGGCGGCCCGCATCGGCTGTAACGCCTATGGCTCCGACCTGAATCCAGTGGCAGGGCTCCTAACTTGGGCGAGTATTAACCTTCTTGGTGGCGACAAAGGCCTTCAGCAACATATCCACGAATTCCAGGACAAAGTCTTCGCTGAAGCAGACAGAAAAGTCGTCGAGTGGGGAATAGAAAACAACGATAAAGGTGAAAGGGCCGATGCTTTTCTCTACTGTGTCGAAGTGAAACCAGAAGGCTGTGACTACTATATTCCACTTGCTCCTAGTGTGCCGTCCCGGAAATAACAGCTAGAATGCGGAGTGTCTCCCGAGGTGCTCCTTGGCGCTTGGTCGTCCGATGCCGCCGCTGGACCTCAGCGATGACGAGGTTCAACAACTGCAGAGCATCGCCAGTTCCCGCTCGCTGCCCC
>CALRJS020000050.1:0-17791 GCA_943367595.1 Sphingobacterium thalpophilum | reverse complement strand
TGATCGCTACCTGGGTGCCTTCAATTACCGCTTCAACCGCCGCTTCAACTTGGCAACAATGACTGAGCGAGTGGTTCATGCCATCTGCAGCTGCGACGCTCGGCCGGAACGCATCTTGAGGAGTGCGGAGCTAGCTACCTAATCAGGAGTGCTAATGACGCGGCGCATATGCAGCGGAGCCTCGTCAGCGTGGGGCGGGGCCGGCAGGTTGCCAGCAGCCGTTCAGGACCGCACCGCCCCTGCGGTGGCGGGGCGAACGGCCGGCAGGGCCACCCAGCCGGCGGGGCACAGCAGCCGGTTGTCCTGGCTGGGGAAGGCCTCGGGATCCGGCGCCGGCCGGGATCCACGACAGACCACACCGCGGGGGGCATTCTCGACCGCCTCCACCCGGGCCAGGTAGATCTCGTCGCCAGCAGTGGGGGTGAGCACCAGCTGCACCCGGTCCTGGTTGAAGACCACATCGGCGGACATGGTGGCGGGGATCTCGATGCCGAGCACATCGAGGTAAGGGGTGAAGCCGCCCCAGAAGTAGCGGGTGATCTCCGCGCCCACGAAACGGTTCAGCAGCAACGACACCTGTTGGCGCTGCCCCAGCAGGGCTTCCTGGGTCTCCAGCCGCGCCAGCAGACCCGCCGTGTCCGCATCGGTGCGGCTGGCCAGGGGGGGGTGCAGACGCAGCTGGCTGAGGCCGGCCAGGCCGAGCACCGCCAGGATTCCGATCAGACCGAGGCGCACGACGGGGGCCATGAGCGGCCAGGAAGTGGGCGGACCCTAGCCGCCCCTAGGCTCCAGCCAGCCCAGCTTTGGACAGCTTCATGACCCTCGAGATCGGTGATCCCGCCCCCGACTTCACCCTGCCGGATCAGGCAGGCCATCCGGTGCAGCTGTCCGCCCTGAAAGGCCAGCGCGTGGTAATCTACTTCTATCCGAAGGACGACACCCCGGGCTGCACCAAGGAAGCCTGCGGCTTTCGTGATCTGTGGAGCCAGTTCGAAGCCCACGGCATCAAGGTGCTGGGCATCAGCAAGGACGGGGCCGCCAGCCACGGCAAGTTCATCAGCAAGTACGAGCTCCCCTTCACCCTGCTCACGGATGCGGAACCCTGTCCGGTGGCCGCCGCCTACGAGAGCTATGGCCTGAAGAAGTTCATGGGCAAGGAATACATGGGGATGATGCGCCACAGCTTCGTGGTGGCCCCCGATGGCACCCTCGAAAAGATCTACCGCAAGGTGAAAGCCGAGGAGATGGCGGAGCAGGTGCTCATCGATCTGGGCCTGAACGCCCCCGCCGGCTGAGCCGGGCCGCGCTCAGCGCGTCCAGCGCCTCCAGCGCCAGGTCGGGAACGAGTTCGAACGGCTGACCCAGCTCCTGCAGCAGCGGGGCCAGCCGGGGGCCATCGCCGCCGGTGAGCCACAGTCCCGGCGGAGGCTCCGGATCGTGTTGCCGGCAGGCCCCGGCGATCGCATGGGCCAGCCCCCACAGGCAACCGCTTGCCATGGCGGCACCAGTGGCGCTGGGCCAGAGGTCGAGGCGCGTGGCCGGATCTGGCAGACCCTGTTGCGGCAGCAGAGCCGTGGCCCCGGCGAGCGCCGCCAGTTGCAGCCCGGCGCCAGCCTGCAGCCGTCCGCCCGCAAAGGCGCCGCTTCCGGCCACCCGGGTGAGACTCAGCGCCGTGCCGGCATCGGCCACCAGCACCGCGCCATCCCGGCCATCGCATTGGCCCTCACCCCCCGGGCGCCCTTGAGGCGCCAGACGCCTCTGCTGGCGCTGCCAGGCGGCCCAGCCCGCCAGAGCCCGATCGATGCCCAGCCAGGCGGGCATGTCCAGCAGGGGCACGGCAGCGAGCGTGAGCCGATGCTCAGGCGGCAAGGCCAGCTCCGGCGGCACGGGGCCCACAGCGGCCCAGGCCAGCAACTGGTTGCGGTCTGCTGGCTCCAGGCGCTGGGGAGGCCGCGTGCTCCAGCAGCGGAGAGCAGCCGGCCCAGCAGGGCCCGGGGCCGGTTCGCGCCGTCCCCAGTGCCAGTGGGTGTTGCCGATCAGCAGCACCAGGGTCGCCGGGCGGTCCGGAGCGCCGCCGGCCGCCCTTTCCACCTAGATGCCCTCGCCCATCACGCCGGGCAGATGGATGCCGCATTCCTGATGCAGACCACCGAAACGGGTGGCGCGGCCACTGCCATCGTCGGGGCCGCTGGAATGCCAGTCGCCCACGGTGGAATACCCCTGCTCGAAGAGCGGGTGCTGGGGCAGGCCGTTGTTCTGCAGGTAGTAGTACACGTCCCGGTTGGTCCAGCTCAGGAGCGGGCGCAGCGACCAGCGCCCCCGCACCGGCTGTAGCGGCAGCATCGAGGCGCGGTGGTCGGTCTGGCCGCCACGCACCCCGCTGGCCCAGCAGGCCACGCCGATCGCTTCAAAGGCGCGATCGAGCGGTTCCACCTTGCGCAGACGGTGGTACTGCTCCATGTCGTCAGCGTCGCCGGTGGCCCACAGCTGGCCATGCAGCGCCTCCATGCGGGCCGGGCTGAGCTCGGCCTGAGCCACGTGCAGATTGAGCGACAGCAGATCCGTGAGCTGCTCGGCGTAGCGGTAGGTCTCGGGGGGGAGATAGCCCGTGTCGACCCAGATCACCGGCAGGGCGGGATCGTGGGCGGCGGCCATGTGCAGCAGCACCGCGGACTGAATGCCGAAGCTGGTGATCAGAGCGAAGCGATCCCCGAAGGTGTCCGTTCCCCAGCGCAGCTGATCCTGGGGAGAGAGGCTGTCCAGCACCGCCCCTGCGGCCTCGGCGTCGAGTGGCAGGCCCTGGCGGTCGGTGGGAAGGGTGGGGGAGATGGTGGCAGCCATGAACGCCATCATCTCCTGTGATGCAACGCCCTGGTTAGGGTTCGGGCAGCCCACCCAGCCACCGAGACGCCGCGTCCATGGCGGAGACCAGCGGGGACCGCACCCCCTTCCCCAATCCAGCCGAAGCCGGTGCGGGCACCACTGCGCCATGGGAGCCCCCCCATCCGGTGGTGATCGTCGGGGGCGGCTTCGGTGGCCTCTACACGGCACTGGCCCTGGCTGCCCGGCGTGACCCTCCGCCCGTGCTGCTTGTGGAGCCGAACGAGCGGTTCGTGTTTCTGCCGCTCCTTTATGAGCTGCTCTCCGATGAGCTGCGTGCCTGGGAGGTGGCACCGCCCTACGCCAGCCTGCTGGCCAGCCGCGGCATCGCCTGGCTGCGCGACCGGGTGGTGAGCATCGACACCGCCAGCGGCAGCGTCACCACCGCGCAGGGCCGCTGCCTGCCCTACTCCCGGCTGGTGGTGGCCAGCGGCAGCCGCAGCAATGATTTCGGCATCCCCGGCGTACGCCACCACGCCCTGCAGTTCCGCAGCCTGGCGGATGTGGAGCGCCTTCAGGCTCTGGTGCAGCAGCTCCTGGCTCAGCAGCGCCCCCTGCAGCGGCTGGCGATCGTGGGGGCCGGGGCCAGCGGTGTGGAGCTGGCCTGCAAGCTGGCCGACCTGCTGCAGGGCCACGCCGTGCTGGAGCTGGTGGAGCAGGGCGCCGAGCTGTTGCCTGAGGCGCGAGCCTTCAACCGGGAGCAGGCCCGCGCCGCTCTGCTGCGCCGCGATGTGCGCCTGCGCACCCACACCCGGGTGGAAGCGGTGGAGGCGGGCCGGGTCACGCTGCGGCACCAACCGGCCGGCGGGGGCGCCGCCAACACGGAGCACCTCAGTGTCGATGGCGTGGTCTGGACCGCCGGAGTGACAGCGGCCGCGCCGGCGATCACGCCCACGGCTGCCACCGACCGCCGCGGCCGTCTGCTCTGCCACGCCGATCTGTCGTTGGTGCAGCACCCCCACCTCTTTGCTCTCGGCGATGTGGCCCATGTGGCCGATGCCGATGGCGAGCCCCTGGCCGGCACCGCCCAGGTGGCCTTCCAGCAGGCCGACGTGCTGGCCGACAACCTGATCCGCAGCCTGGCCGGCGAACCCACCAGCCCATTCCGCTGGAACGATCTCGGCGAGATGATCAGTCTTGGCATCGGCGAGGCCAGCCTCACCGGGCTCGGCCTCACCCTGGCCGGATCCGCCGCCTACCGCCTCCGCCAGCTCACCTACCTGGGCCGTCTGCCCGGGCTCCCCCACCAGCTGCGCGTGGCTGCGGGCTGGCTTTCCGACCTGGGCCGCCCCCTGTTCGGCGCCGGCGAACCCGCCCGCACACCGCCGCCCCGACCCTGATCACCGCCGCTGCCACCGACGCCTGGCCGGCCCCGCAGGGGCTGCTGCTCGATGCGATGGGCACCCTGATCGGCCTGCGGGAATCGGTGGGCACCACCTATGCCGCCGCCGCCGCCGGCCATGGGATCACGGTGAGCGCTGCCGCGATCGACCAGGCCTTTCCGGCCGTGCTGCGCCAGGCCCCGCCCCTGGCCTTTCCGGGTCTGCAACAACAGGAACTGGAACGGGCCGAGCGGCAGTGGTGGGGCGCACGCATCGATGCGGCCCTGCTGGCCGGCAGCGGCGCCCCCGCCCCCGCCGCCCTGCAGGAGGAGCTGTATCTCCGCTTCGCTGATCCAGCTCTGTGGCGGGTGCTCCCCGGGGTGGCCCACGCGCTTGAGCACTGGGCTGCCGAGGGGCTCCGGCTGGCGGTGGTGAGCAATTTCGACGGGCGTCTGCACGGGCTGCTCAGCGGGCTGGGCCTGGCGGACCATCTCCAGGCGGTGATCGTCTCCAGCGCGGCCGGGGCCGCCAAACCCGATCCCCTGCCCTTCCGGCTGGCGCTGACGGCCCTCGGCCTCGAGGCCGCGCAGGTGTGGCACGTGGGGGACAGCCCCGAGGATGCTGAAGGGGCCGCCGCCGCCGGTGTGCGTTGCCTGCGGATCCAACGTCCCTGACCCGATGCACCCGCGCCTTTGAAACAAGCTGTGCTGCTGGGACGCGTCAGCGGTCTGCGCCCCGCCCAGAAACGCCGCCTGGAGCGGCTGTCCCACCGCCGGCATCCGGAAGGCGGCGGCGCGGAACTGCTCTGTCTGCAGCGGCTGGCCGCCGAGGCCCGTGAGCTGGAGCTGCCGCTGAGCCTGGTGGTGGATGGCCGCGGCCTCACCCGCCTGCTGTGGGTGGGGCCGCTGGAGCAATCGGGCCGGCTGATCGAGCGACTGCCCGGCAGCGAGCGGCGCCAGGGAAGCGATCTGCGTCTGATCACCTGCGTGGGCCGCAAGCCCGGCCTGGAGCCCCTGGCCAGCGAAGCGCTGGTGGGGCTCGATCTGGAGCCGCTGGTGTGGCTGCGCTACCCCGACAAGGCCGCCGCGGGGGGGCGCTGGGCGGCAGCGGCTTACACCATCAGCCAGGAGGAGGGGCGCCCCTGGGCCCTGTACCGGGAGGCCGACCTGGCCGAGCTCTGCGAGGCCGCTTCCTCGCCGCTGCCCCCGGAGGCCGCCAACGACGCCCCGGGCCCGGCGCCCCAGGCGGGGCCCGAACGGGTGCTGTTGCTGGCCCTGATCGGTGAGGACGGCGCTGCCAGCCAGCGCGACATCGCCGAGCTCGAAGGGCTGGTGCGCAGCGCCGGCGCGCTGCCGGTGGGCTTGATCCAGCAGAAGCGCCAGCAGGCCGCGCCCCAGACGCTCTGGGGGGAAGGGAAACTGCGCGAGGCAGCCCTGGAGGCCCGCCGGCTGGGAGCCACCCTGGTGGTGACCGATCGGGACCTGACGCCGGTGCAGGCCCGCAACCTGGAGCGGCTGCTGGACCTGCCGATCAGTGATCGCACCGAACTGATTCTCGACATCTTTGCCCAGCGGGCCGCCAGCGGCGCCGGGCGCCTGCAGGTGGAACTGGCCCAGCTGCGCTACCGGCTGCCGCGGCTCAGCGGCCGCGGCCAGAGCCTCTCGCGTCAGGGGGGCGGCATCGGCACCCGGGGCCCGGGGGAAACCCAGCTCGAAAAAGACCGGCGGGCCATTGCCCGACGCCTCGACCGCCTGCAACGGGAGGTGCAGCGGCTGGGGGAGCACCGGGCGCGCCTGCGCGAGGGACGCCAGGGCGTCAAGCGGCTGGCCCTGGTGGGCTACACCAATGCGGGCAAGAGCTCCCTGCTCAATGCCCTCACCCGTCCGGTGGCGGGGGAGGAGGTGCTGGCCGAGAACAAGCTGTTCGCCACCCTCGATCCCACCACGCGACGGCTTGACCTCCCAGATGGGCAGGGGGGGCTGATCCGGCTGCTGATCACCGACACAGTCGGCTTCATCCGCGCCCTGCCACCTCCCCTGGTGGAAGCGTTCCGCTCGACGCTGGAGGAAACCCTCGACGCCGATCAGCTGCTGGTGGTGGTCGATCTTTCCGACCCGGCCTGGCCGCAGCAGCTCGAGGCGGTGAACGCCCTGCTCGACACCCTCGGCAGCACCGCGCCGCGCCAGATGGTGGGCAACCAGATCGACCGCTGCGACGCGCAGGCGCTGGAGCTGGCCCGCAGCTTGCACCCCACCATGCTGTTTGTGTCAGCGACTGCAGACTTCGGCCTGGAGGGACTGCGCAACTGGATGATCACCCAGGCCAGCTGACCGCAGGGCTATGGCACGATCAACACTGTCTCATCCTCCCTGCCATGCCCCTTCAACTCGGTGACACCGTCCCCGATTTCACCCAGGATTCCCAGCTGGGTCCGATCAACCTCTACGACTTCGCCGGCGACAGCTGGGTCGTGCTGTTTTCCCACCCGGCCGACTACACCCCCGTGTGCACCACGGAGCTGGGTGAAGTGGCCCGTCTGCGCCCGGAGTGGGAGAAGCGCAATGTCAAGACGATTGCCCTGAGTGTGGATTCCGCCGAGAGCCACAAAGGCTGGATCGGCGACATCAATGAAACCCAGTGCACGATCGTTGATTATCCGATCCTGGCGGATGCGGACAAATCAGTGAGCGATCTTTACGGGATGATCCACCCGAAGGCGCTGAACAACCTCACCGTGCGTTCGGTGTTCATCATCGATCCCAGCAAGAAACTGCGTCTGCAGATCACCTATCCCGCCAGCACGGGCCGGAACTTCCATGAAATCCTCCGGGTGATCGATTCCCTGCAGCTCACCGATCACCACCAGGTGGCCACCCCGGTGAACTGGCAGCAGGGCGACGACTGCGTCGTGGTTCCGTCGATCTCCACCGAAGACGCCCGGGCCAAGTTCCCCAAAGGCGTCACTGAGGTCAAGCCCTACCTGCGCATGACCCCCCAGCCCAACACGTGAGCACACGATCGGGCTGGCAACACCGTCTCACCGTTCCGCAGTTCACCCTGGTGACAGGGATGCTGGTGATCGCCGTGGGCACCGTGGTGATGGCCAGCCCGTTCTGCTCCAGCGACGACGTGGGGTTGTGGGAAGCGCTGTTCACCGTCACCTCAGCGATCACGGTCACAGGGCTGTCGATCATCGATGTCGGCACCGAACTCACCCTGTTCGGCCAGATGGTGCTGGCGGGGCTGATTCTCACCGGCGGCCTCGGGCTGATGGCGATCACCACCTTTCTGCAGGGATTCGTGCAGGGGGGGTCAGGGTGACGTCATCGGCTCGACAAAGGCCGGGCTCTGGATGAGTTCGGCGTGGGTGGCATCGGCCCCACCTTTCACCAGATCCTGGTGATCGCCGCCGCGGTGATCGCCGTAGGCACGGTGATCCTCTACAGCTTCGGATTCGCCGACATTCCGAACAAGGGGGAACGGCTCTGGGCCTCCCTGTTTCATTGCATCAGCGCCTACAACAACGCCGGTTTCGGTCTCTGGACCGACAGCCTGATGCGCTACCGGAAGCAACCGGTGGTGAACGGGGTGATCGCGGCGTTGATCGTGATCGGTGGCATCGGCTGGCGCGTGGCCAATGACATCTGGGTGAACCGCTTCCGGCTCGGCCATCTGCATCGGCTCAGCCGGCTGAGCCTGCACACACGTCTGGTGATCCGCAGCACCCTGGCGCTCATTGTGCTGGGGGCGGTGGGCCTCCTGTTCACCGAACATTTCGCCACCGAGAAGTTGGTGGGAAGCATGGGCTGGTGGGAACAGCTTCAGGTCACCCTGTTTCAGTCGATCTCCACCCGCACCGCCGGATTCAACACCGTGCTCCTCACGGTGAACACGATTTCCGATGCCGGCCTGCTGCTGATGATGGCGTTGATGTTCATCGGAGCCAGCCCCGGCGGCACCGGCGGTGGCATCAAGACCACCACCTTCGCCGCGCTGGTGGCCACCACCCGTACCACCCTGCGCGGTGAGGAGAATGTGGTGGTGCGTAACCGCGAAATTCCCGACAAGGTGGTGTTGCGCGCCATCGGCGTGACCCTCGCCTCCGCCCTGTTCGTGCTGGCCATGGCCCTCGTGCTCGGCCTCGGCAACGCCACAGGGGGAGTTTCAGGCGGCCAACCGTTCAGCTTTCTCGAAAAGCTCTTCACCTGCATCTCGGCCTTCGGCACCGTGGGGCTTGATGTGGGCGTCACCGCCCAGCTCAACCGCTGGGGGCAGTTGGTGCTGATGGTGGGCATGTTTGTGGGCCGGGTGGGGATTCTGTTGCTGCTCTCCTCCCTCTACCCCAGCAGGACCCACAATCGTGTGGGCTATCCCCGCGAAGAGCTCTACCTCTGACTTGTCATGCGCCTTTCCCTGTGTCCCCTGCCATTGCACCGCTCATGACCCAGTGGTGGCAGTGGCAGGGTGGCAGCGACACAGTGTCGAGGAGCTTCGCCGTGATCGGCGTGGGCCGCTTCGGCAGTGCCGTCTGCAAGGAGTTGCTCCGCTTCGATGCGGAGGTGCTGGCGATCGACAACTCCCAGCGGGCGATCGATGAATTGCGCCAGGTGGACCCGGCCATCGAAGCGCGGGTGGTGGACTGCACCGATGAGGAAGCGCTGCGCGCCGCTGGCGCCCTTGATGTGGGCACGGTGGTGGTGGCAATCAGTGAGCCGATCGAGGCGAGCATCACCGCCACATTGATCGTGAAGGATGCTCCCGGCAGCCGCGTGCGCCAGGTGATCGCGCGGGCCACCAGCGATCTGCACGAAAAGATGCTCCGGCGGGTCGGCGCCGATCGGGTGGTGTTCCCCTCGAAGATGCAGGGCACGCGGCTTGGCATGGAGTTGGTGCGGCCCAACCTGCTGGAGCGATTGCGTCTCGACGACCGCAACAGCATCGAGGAGATCAAGGTTCCGAGTGTGTTCGTGGGTCGCTCCTTGCGCGATCTGAATCTGCGCAAGAACCACGACGTCAGTGTGCTGGCGGCCGGTCCCCAGAACCAGCTCACCGTGAACCCACCGGCCTCCCACGTACTCAACGAGGACGAACTGCTGGTGGTGATGGGCAGCAGCGAGGCGCTCGAGGCCCTCCCCTCCCACTGAGCCGATGAAGGTGCTGGGCCTGATGAGCGGCACAAGCGCCGATGGCATCGACGCCGTGCTCGCTCGCTTCGAAGGTCCACGAGACCGCCCCCGCTGGCGTGTGCTGCGCAGCACCTCCACCCCCTATCCCGAGCCGCTGCGCGCCCGGTTGGTGGCGGTGGGTCAGGGGGAGCCGCACACCGCCGCCGCCCTGCTGGATCTGGCGGAGGCGGTCACCGTCGAGCAGGCACGGGCTGCCCGCGGCTGCGATCCTGCCGGCGAGGCGGAGCTGGTGGGCTGCCATGGCCAGACCCTCTGGCATCGCCCGCCCACATCCGAAAGTCGCGGTGCCAGCTGGCAACTCCTGCAGGGCCCCCTGCTGGCCCAGCTGTTGCGCACGCCGGTGGTGTTTGATCTGCGCGCCCACGACCTGGCGCTCGGCGGGCATGGCGCGCCGCTGGTACCGGCCGCCGATGCCGCGTTGCTGCCGCGCATCGGCGGCTGGCGGGCGGTGCTCAACCTCGGTGGTATCGCCAACCTCACCCTGCTGCCGCCGGCCAGTGGCCCGGAGCGGCAGGCGCCGGTGACGGGCTGGGACTGCGGCCCCGCCAACACCTTGATCGACCTGGCGGTGGCGCAGTTCAGCGATGGCCGCCTCGGCTACGACCGCGATGGCGCCTGGGCCGCCCGCGGCCGCGTGCAGGAGGCCTTGATCGCACGTTGGCTGCAGGACGACTACTTCCACCTGCCGCCGCCGAAATCCACCGGCCGCGAGCTGTTCGGGCAGGAGGATCTGCGCCGTCGCCTGCAGGATCTCGCCCTGGCCGCCGAATCCGGCGACTCAGGACTGGCCGCCCAGCAGGCCGATGCGCTCGCCACCATCACCGCCTTCAGTGCGGCGGTTGTCGCTCAGGACCTGGGGCGGGGCACCCGGCCGCTGGAGCTGGTGCTGGCGGGCGGCGGCGCCCTCAACGGCACGCTGGTGCGTGAGCTCCGCCAGCGCTGTCGCGGCGTGATCGTGCGGCCCCTGTCAGAGTTGGGGGTGGAGCCCGCGCAGCGGGAAGCCCTGGGTTTCGCGTTGCTGGCCTGGTGGCACCACCACCGCCACCCCGGATCCCTGCCTTCCGTCACCGGGGCCGCCCGCAGCGCCGTGCTGGGCGTGCGCGCAACCCCCACCATCTGAGCGCCCGGCACTGCCGCCGCCGCGGGCACCGGCCAGCCAGAGCCGCAGTCATCGGCCCGGCCAGAACAGCCGTTCAGCTCGCCGGCCGGTAGAGCCGCAGCCGCCGCGGCGCCCCCCGCAGACGACCAGGTCCATTGCGCTGCTGCCGTTCCAGGGCCTGGCGGAACTGATCGGTGCGCAACTGGCGCTGACTGCGGCCATCGCGCGACAGGTCCCGCGGCAACTCGGGCGGCGGCGGCTGATCGAGACGGTCCAGGCCCTGCTGGATGAGCACCTTGGCCATGTTGCTGACCGTGCGGGACTCCGCCTCCGCCACTGCAGCCAGCCGTTCGCAGAGGTCTTCAGGCAGCACCACCTGAATACGCGGTGACTTGGGGCGGCCGCTGGCGGAGGTCTGACGGGTGGCCACGGCCCCAGGGTGCGTTTGCTCTACACACGAGTGTACAGAGGTGCGCAGGGATAGTATCCAGCCGTATGCTTGTGGAGCTCTGCTTGTGGAGCTCTGCTTGTGGAGCTCCGCTTGTGGAGCTCTACGCATGCGCCGCCCCCAAGCCATGACCAAAGCCACGACCGAAGCCATGACGAAAGCCGTGACAAGGGCTGTGACCAGGGCCACGGATGGGCCCATCACCCCCGGCGACACCAAGGCAAGCCAGGCGGCAGCCTCGAAACCCACCAGGCGCGCCGCGCGCAAAGCCCCGGCCCAGTCCGCCGCCAGCAGCGCAGGCCGCGCCTCCGGCCGCAGCGATCGATCGGGCCGTGGCGCCGAGAAAAGTGACGTGCTCGTGTCCGCCGTGATCAGCACGTATCTGCTCACCCATCTGCACCACGTTCTTCAGCGCGCGGAGTTCGCCGCAGCCCAGGAAGGCCACAAATCCCAGGCCTCCAACTACGCCCAGCTGCGCAAGGTGCTCTGCCTCGACGCCCGCACCATGGAAGATGCCTCCGCCTCCGAACAGGAAGAGCTCGACTCGCCCTGCGCGGCCTGAAGCGAACGCCCCGTTTCCGCTGGCCGAGCCACACTCAGACGCACCCTGTCACAGGCCCGGCCGGCGATTTCCACAACAAAGGAATACATCCGGCAAGGTGTTGTGACGGTATTCAGGGAACGCCGACCCCGTCGTGAACGCCTTCCCTCTGATTCCATCGGCCTCGCTGGCCCCGGCCCTGCTCCCGGTGCTGTTGGTGCTGGCGGCGGCCCGCTGGCTCACCCACCGGCCTGAAGCCCAGCGTCCGCTGGTGGCGCGCCGATTGGCGGTGGCCCTGCTGCTGTTTCTGGTGCTGCGCTACCTGGTGTGGCGGGTGGGCTTCAGCCTCAACACCTCATCAGCGCTGGCGCTCACCCTCTCCCTGGTGCTGCTGGGGTGCGAGGCCTTCCTGCTGGGCACCGGCATGATGCAGATCCTGCTGAGCTGGCGCGCGATCCCGCCACGGGAGCGGCAGGCCGATCGGCTCGAAGCCTGTTTCAGCGCCGGCACCTGGCAGCCGCCGGTGGATGTGCTGATTCCCACCTGCGGCGAGCCGCTGGCAGTGCTGCGGCGTTGTCTGGTGGGCGTGACGGCGATGCGGTATCCGCACAAGCGCGTGTTCGTGCTCGACGACAGCGGCCGCGCGGAGGTGGAAGAGCTCGCCAACCGCCTCGGTTGCACCTACCTCAGCCGCCTCGATCGCCGCGGCGCCAAGGCGGGCAATCTGAATTTCGGTCTCAGCCATAGCCATGCGGAACTGGTGGCGGTGTTCGATGCCGACTTCATCCCCCAGACCCACTTTCTCGAGCGCACGCTCGGCTTCTTTCTGGAGGCAGATGTGGCGCTGGTGCAGACCCCCCAGACCTTCATCAACGCTGACCCGCTGATGCGCAACCTGGCGATGGAGCGCTGGCTCTTGCCCGATGAGGAGAGCTTCTACCGCTGGATCCAGCCGGTGCGGGACGGCAATGCCGCCGTCGTCTGTGCCGGCACCTCCTTCGTGGTGCGCCGTTCGGCCCTGGCGGCCGTGGGTGGGTTCAACCCGGGGGCGCTTTCCGAGGATTTCGTGGCTGGCCTGGAGCTCACCGCCCGCGGCCATCGCCTCGTGTACCTGCCGGAGAAGCTCAGCGCCGGGCTGGCGGCCGAAACGATGGCGGATTTCGTCCAGCAGCGGTTGCGCTGGTGCACCGGCACCCTGCAGACCCTGCGACTGAACGCCAATCCGCTGCGGCTGCGGGGGCTCTCGGCCCAGCAGCGCTTCTCCTACAGCGAGGGGCTGCTGCACTGGTTCAACAACCTGCCCCGGCTGATCCTGCTGCTGATGCCGTTGTGTGTGGGGCTGCTTGGCATCCTGCCCATCCGCATGACGCTCGAGCAGTTTCTCGTCTACGCCCTGCCCGTGCTTTGCAGCCAACTGGCCTTGGTGGGCTGGCTGACCCGCGGCTCCCGCCATGCCCTGCTGCCCGAGCTGATGAGCTGGCTGCTGGCGGTGCCGTTGGCGATCACCGTGCTGCGCAGCCTGGTGATGCCGGGCGGAGGCTTCACGATCACGCCCAAGCACCGCCTGCGCCAGCACGGCGGAGGCGCGTGGTCGTTGATGCTGCCGCTGCTTGTGCTGCTGGTGGTCAACCTCGCCAATCTCGGCGCCGTGCTGCTGCAGCTGCAGGCGGGCCCGCTGGCTCCCACCACCCACTGGGTGGGGCTGTTCTGGGGCGGCCTCAACACCTTTGCCCTGCTGGTGGCGTTGCGCTGCTGCATCGATCCCCCCTGTCTCGATCCCACCCCCTGGCTGGCGCTCCACCTGCCGGTCCAGCTGCGGGCGGAGGGGATCACGTGCACGCTCCAGCTCGAGGCCATCAGCGAGCGGGGGGTGGAAGGCCGCCTCACCGCCGACCTGCCGCCGTTCAGCGCGGCCACCCTGCAGCTCCCTGGCCTGCCGGCCCCGCTGCCGGCCAGCTGCCTGGCCCAGCGGGGACGCAGCGTGGCACTGGCCTGGGAGGCGCTCAGCTGGGACAGCCACAACGGGCTCATTGAGTTCCTGTACTGCACCCCAGGCAGCTGGCCGCAGCGTCAGGCGCCGACGGAGTGGAAGGCGCTGGCGGTGCTGTTCACCCAGCTGCTGAGGGCCCCGCGGGAGGCACGCCCCTTCCGCCGCAGCCTGGTGCCGAAGTCCATCAACACCACACAATCTCTCGCCCCGCTCACCAGCCACCCATAACGTCGAACCAGATCAACGGCTCCCATCCGTTTCCATGACAGATTCCAGCGCCGCTCCATCCCCCGCTGCCGAGCTGTACGCCCGCATCCAGCAAGACCACGACCTCACCCAGTTGCTGTTCCGCCAGGCGCTGCAAGACCCGAAGGGCACCCTGCAGCGGATCGTGGAACTGGGCGCGCAATGGAATCTGCCCGTCACCGCCGAGCAGGTGAAGGAGCATCTGGCCAGCCACGATGAAGGCACGCGGCAGTGGCTGGTCAAAGCGCGCGGCGGGCTCTGATCAAGGCACGCAGCGGCTCGACTCATGCCATCGCGCTCTGTTCAGACCAGGGCAGCAGGCCCTGTTCGGGCCCGGCCAGCTGACTCTGCGCAACCGAACCAGCGAGCTCTACGCAACCCAGCCAGCAGGCTCTCAGCAGCCGGGCCAGCGAGCTCTGCGTAACCCAGCGGGCGTGGCTCTGCGCAAGTCCTTGGGCGGACTGCTGATGAAGTGGGCCGTGGAAGAGGGCCGTGCGCCCGCTCAGGGGTGCGTGCGGTCTGCTGGCAGCGGCAGTTTCCCCCCTGCAGGCGGTGCGGCCGACCCTTGGGGGCGCGCCAGCTCCGTGCCCGTTCCTTGCGACGAGGGCGTGAGGCTGCGCGGAGCCAGCCGATCGGAGCGGCCACCCTGCGACCAGCTGAAGAACAGCCAGTAGCTCACCAGGGCCAGGCCGGCGGCCACCACCAGCGCCGCCACTTGCTCCAGTCGTTTCACCATGGCTCCAGCGGGTGGGCCATCATCGCGGCGCCTTTCTCCTGCCTCCAGTGTGCCGATATGGTCCCAGGCGGGCGCAGGCGTGATGATGGGACACAACTCCCAATACCCCCCACGCTGTGCTTCGTCTGGAACGCGTCTCAAAGCTTTACCCCACCGGCGAAGTGCTGCGCGACGTCACCTGGGAAGTGAAGCCAGGCGACCGTATCGGTCTGGTGGGGGTGAACGGTGCCGGCAAATCCACCCAGCTGCGGCTGATCGCCGGGCTTGAGGAACCCAGCAGCGGCCAGGTGGTGCGTCAGGGGAATCCCCGCATCGTGTACCTCAAGCAGGAATTCGATGTGGATCCCAGCCGTACCGTGCGGGAGGAGCTCTTCCAGGCGTTCGGGGAGGCGGCCGAGGTGCTGATCCGTCAGCACCGGGTGGAGCATGAAATGGCGAGCGAGCAGGCCAGCGCCGACCCTGACCATCTCGACGATCTGATCCACGAACTGGGAAGGCTGCACAGCCGCTTCGAAGCCCTGCACGGTTACGAGCTCGACGCCCGCATCGACAAGCTCCTGCCCACGATCGGCTTCACCCCCGAATCCGCCGACCTGCCGGTGGGCGACTATTCCGGCGGCTGGCAGATGCGGATCGCTCTCGGCAAGGTGCTGCTGCAGGATCCCGATCTGCTGCTGCTCGACGAACCCACCAACCACCTGGATGTGGAAACGATCCAGTGGCTGGAGGGCTACCTGGTGGCCCAGCCCGTGCCGATCGTCGTGGTCAGCCACGACCGCACCTTCCTCGACAGGATCTGCAACCAGATCGTCGAAACCGAGCGCGGCCTCTCCCGCACCTACCTGGGCAACTACAGCCAGCACCTCGAGCAGAAGGCACTGGAGAGGGAAGCCACCCAGGCCGCCTTCGAACGCCAGCAGAAGGAACTGGCCGGCCAGCAGGCCTACATCGACCGCTTCCGCGCCAGCGCCACCCGCAGCACCCAGGCCAAGAGCCGCGAAAAGCTGCTGGAGAAAGTGGAGCGGATCGAAGCCCCACTGGAAGGGGTGTCCGGTCCCCGCTTCCAGTTCCCGCCGGCGCCCCGCTCCGGACGGCAGGTGGCGCTGATCGAAGACATGAGCCACAGCTACGGCGACCGGATCCTGTTTCTCGGCGCGGGGCTTGAGGTGGAGCGGGGCGATCGGATCGCCTTCGTCGGACCCAACGGCGCCGGAAAATCCACCCTTCTGCGCCTGGTGATGGGCCTGGAGCCAGTCGACGAGGGCGTCGCCCGCCTCGGCGATCACAACGTGGTGCCGGGTTACTTCGAGCAGAACCAGGCCGAGGCGCTCGACCTGGAGAAAACCGTGATCGACACCCTGTTCGAGGCGGTGCCCGACTGGACCCAGACCCAGGTGCGCTCCCTGCTGGGCAGCTTCTGCTTCAGCAACGATGCGGTGTTCAAACAGGTGGGGCAGCTCAGCGGCGGCGAGAAGGCGCGGCTGGCTCTGGCGTTGATGCTGCTCACTCCCTGCAACCTGCTGATTCTTGACGAGCCCACCAACCACCTCGACATCCCCGCCAAGCAGATGCTCGAGCAGGCGCTGCAGGAGTACGACGGGGCGGCGCTGATCGTGTCCCACGATCGCTACTTCATCGCCCAGGTGGCCAACCGCATCGTGGAGCTGCGCGACGGTGAACTCGTGCTCTACCGAGGGGATTACGCCTACTACCTGGAGAAAAAGCGCGAAGAGGCCGAAGCCGAGCGGCTGGAGCAGGAGGCCCAGGCCCGTCGCGCCAGAACGGCCGCCAACAAGGAAAAGCAGCAGGCCAAAGCGGCCTCGCGCAAGACCCGCCAGAACTGAGCGCGACCGGTCGCAACCAGGCCAAGCCTGAGGGCCAACGCCGCAGGGGTGACCACTGCGAAACAGTGGAGTGATCCGGAAGTGACCGGAACCATCGGCCCTTCACCGGATCGTCCGGGACTGATCACCCGCGACCTGATCACCCGCGATCGAAGCCGGTTCTCAGCTTTGACCGGTCAGCTTTGCCCGGTCTGCTGAACCCGGTCAGCAAGGCACAGTCACGGCCACCTGTACCCAGTGAAATGTGACCGGTCAGATGAGATCGGTCAGATGAGACCGGTCAGCCGCCACAGTGGAGCTGTGGCAATGCCTATCGAAGGGGGGAAACCAAGGCCCGGCCCGCTACCCAGCACCTGGCATCCGCCCTCAGCGCGATGCGTCAGCCAGGCCCTGAGCCAGGAGAAACGCCTGAGAGCCCGCCCTCCGCTGGGGGTACCACAAAAAACTTCATGAAGGCTTAGGCAGGAAAACTCATTTTTCTGGACCCCTCCCATTGATCTGCATATCCTGACCGTATCCCACGCCATAGGACCGATGAGCGATCCCCGTCTGCCCTCCCCCACCTCCTTTGGCGCCGATGCCCTTGACGCCGGCATGATCGGCATGGATTCCGCCCTCGGGCGAGATACCGCAGGAGACTCCGTCGAGTCTTACTTCGAATGCATCACCACTTGCTCACTGGATGACGGTGCCTGCATCACCCAGTGCGTCGAGCAACTGCGGATGCATCACTGATCCCCGGGCGTGAGACCCGCCATGGTGGGATCCTGACACGATCCCCCTAACTCTGTGGCGATCGATACGCGCGGCCTCGAAACACTTCGTAGCATTGGGGCGGCTCATTGATCCGTCGCGATGCCAGGAATGTCCGAACCGCTCGCCCTCACCCTTGGCCAGCAATTTGAGTTGGAGCGCATGACCCGCGTCATCGACTCCACCGGAGATGCCCAGTCGCTGCGCGGTCTGGCCAAACAACTGCTTCAGGCCTGGCAAACCCAGCGGGCCGCCACCGAGTGGATGATGCGCCAGCAGCTCGGCAGTCCGCCGAGTCGTCTCAGCGACCCTCCGGGGCAAAACCAAGCCTCGGGGCTCAAAGTGAATCAGGAGTTTTCCGTCGCTGGCCCGGATGTCCTCTGACCGTGACCTCTGAACCGTCGTCCCTGAACAGTGGCCACTGCGCTGCCACCCCCTCCGGCTGGCAGCGCTCCATCCCCGGTCGCATGGCTCAAGCGATCCCATCCGAAAGCCGATGGGCGCAAGGCCGATGGCCCCAAGGCGGATTCACACAACCCCCACGAACGCAGGTCCGTCGCCAACGACCAAAGCCCTTGGGTCTGACAACCCAAGGGCTTTCCTGATTAGGTAGCTAGCTCCGCACTCCTCAAGATGCGTTCCGGCCGAGCGTCGCAGCTGCAGATGGCATGAACCACTCGCTCAGTCATTGTTGCCAAGTTGAAGCGGCGGTTGAAGCGGTAATTGAAGGCACCCAGGTAGCGATC
>CALRJS020000049.1:0-19612 GCA_943367595.1 Sphingobacterium thalpophilum | reverse complement strand
TCGGTGCCGTAGAGCTGGATGAACTCGGGCAGCGACAGGCCTGCCTGAAACTGGATTCGATTCATGGCCATGGCGGGCACTGCTAGTACATGTGTACCAGCTTAGGCGGGAAAGGCCTGCGGACGGAGCTTGCTACCTAATCAAGTTCGGAGAAGCCGGCCAGATCCTTCTCCCGCAGCCAGATCGACATCGACAGGTAGCTATGGCTGGCGTGAAACTCAGCCTCCAGGTGGGTGTTGATCGCTTGCGTCAACTCCTTCATGTGGTTCTTTCAGTGGTGTCTCTCTTGATCTAGCAACCTGAGTGCTCCCTGTGGGCCAGAGTTCACAGGTTGTCGTGTCTGCCCGCAGAGGGGATGAGCGATTGGACACGACTGCCCTTCGAGCCATCGATCACCACCGCTGGTAACTTTCATCGCGTTGATCGGCTGCTGCTCCAGAGAGAATCTGCCGACAACAATCTGCAATCCCTGAACCTGCTTGCGCCATGAGCTGCGGTTGCGACTTGCGCCATGAGTTGTGGTTGCGATCTGCAACCCACGATCTGCATCGCGATCACCAAGCCCTTCCAATCATGACCAGGCCTATCCATCCATGGCCGACCCGCAGACGTTCTGAAACCCATGATCTGCTGGTTGTCATCCCTATCCGAACCCACTGAGTTCTCCCTGACCCCCACACGGATCCGCCCATGCCCAATGACTCTTCCGGTGACATTCCCAGCCTGCCCGTGGAGCAGCGCACCAGGAAGCGCACCGATGAACTCTGTGCCATTCAGCAATGGTGCCTGGAGCGTATGGCCCAACTGGAGAGGCAAGGCAACAGCGCCGCTTCACGCTGCCTTAAATGTGAGCATCTCGAAGTGTTGAGGCAACCCGACAGCCATCGCACGTTGTGGATGCGCATTGAGTATGGCCCTGAGGACTGATCCGGCGCTGAGTGGTATTTCTGTTTGCTGGAGGTGCCATTGGCCACAGGATGAGGCGCTGAAGATGACAGCACCTTTGGCGGATTGCACCCACACTTATGGCGGAGACGGACTCCCTCACCTGGTGGGCTGAGGGAGTTTTTTCTCAGCTCGGCACCAGCGTGGGTTGAAGGCTGGACGTGGCTGGAAAGATTGTCACCACAGCAGAAGGGCGCAGACCCAAGGCGCAGCGCTGGCCGATCTGCAACGGCATGTCCATGGGCCGTCGTACACGCAGGCGGAGATCCCCCTGCTCCACCTGATAGAGCCAGCTGCGGCCCAGAAACTCGCGGCCCATGACCTTGCCGGCGCCGGAATCGTCCGCCTCCAGCTCAATGTCGTCGGGGCTGACCAGCACCTCCACGGCTGCTTCCTGCACATTCAGGCGCGGGAGGGAGGGACCGCTGAGCGGCTGCACCGGCCCCAGCAGTGTGTACAGATCCGAGCCCTGCCACCAGGCCGGCAGCACATTGCCCTGCAGCACGAAACGCCCCACGAAGGAGGTGGCTGGTTGGTTGACCAGTTGCTGAGGGCTGGCGCATTGGTGCAGGCGCCCGTCATGCAGCACCGCCACCCGATCACAGATCGCGAGCGCCTCTTCGGGGTCGTGGGTGACGATCAGTCCGCTCGTGCCGCACTGCGCCAGCACGGTGGGCAATTCGCTGCGCAGCCGCAGCCGCACCTCCACATCAAGGTTGGAAAAGGGTTCATCGAGAAGCACCACGGCCGGTTCCGGCGCCAGAGCGCGCGCCAGGGCGAGGCGTTGACGCTGGCCTCCGGAGAGCTCGTGCGGGTAGCGCTCCGCCAGTTCACTCAGACCCAGCAGGTTGAGCAGCCAGGCGGCACGGCCCTTGTTCCGTCGCTGTCTGAGACCGAAACAGACATTGCCCCAGGCCGTGAGGTGGGGGAACAGGGCGTAGTCCTGAAAGACCATGCCCACGCCGCGGCGCTCGGGAGCCAGGCAGCGGTTCGGCCCGGACACCTCACGGCCCGCCAGGCGGATCACGCCCCGCTCCGGCCATTCGAAGCCGGCGATCAGGCGCAGCAGGGTGGTTTTGCCGCAGCCGGAGGGGCCCAGCAAGCCCACAAGTTCGCCCCGCTCAAGCCGCAGATCAATGCCTTGCAGGGTCCATTCCGAGCCGCCGGAGTGACCGGGAAAGCGGTGCCACAGACCCTGCAATTCAATCGCGTGGAGAGAAGCAGGATTGGGCAGCTGGAGGGTCGCTGAATCGGGCACGTGGAGAGCAGTGGTGTCTGGAGTGGGATCGGGAGACGGGTGATCAGATTGATGCGATTGCAGCATGAATCAGGCCTCCTCTGTGGAGATGACGGCCTGAAGGCTGATCCCCTTCGGATGCCGCTGGCACCGGCAATCAGGCCACCACATTGGTGTCAGCCGGCAGGCCAGAGTGGCGACGACGAACGGCAAGATGGGTGGCAATGGACGACGCTGCGTGATCAACGGCCGCAGCGGCAGCAGCCACCCTTCCAGTTGGAACATTTGGAACGCTTGCAGCCCTTTTTCTTGGCAATCCGGATCCGATCACGGCGTTGCCGTGTGGCCGTGGGTTGGGTAGCTGCGAGTTGCTCAGAGGGAGAGGCCGCTCCGGCCATGGCTGAACGAGAGACTCCCATCAACTTAGGTGGCTGAGGTGACGACTGTCCTGTGGTGATCACTTGAGGGTGTGACAAATCGAACATGCCACCGTGCTGGATCGAGCCACTGAACTGTTCGTCCTTGCACCTCACTAAGCTGAACCTGCACCAATCGGATTGCACACATGGTTCTTGGCACTCAGCACGCCACTGGCGCCGTCCTGAGCGGCGGGAGGCCGGTGGCCCAGCCCATGCAGGAGGTGCTGCTCGAGGCGCTTCAGCAGCATCTGGCGATGGAATTGAACGCCAGTTCCGCCTATTGGGCCCTGGCCATCTGGTTCGCCGAACGCGATCTGCGTGGCTTTTCGCGCACGTTCAAGGCGGAATCGGATCAGGAACGCAACCACGCCGGCCTGTTCGCCGATTACCTCATCGCCCGCGGGCAGCCTGTGGTGCTTGGTGGCATCAATGCGCCGAAGCAGGTGTGGAACGACATCGAAGACGTGCTCACGTCAGTGTTTCAGATGGAAGTGGATGTCACCACCTCCTTGCATCAGCTCTATGCCCTGGCGGAGCAATCCGGAGATGTGCGCACCACTGTGTTTCTGGATCCCTTGATTGATCAGCAGACGGCCTCTGAAGATGAAGCGGCTCACCGCCTTGGTCGTTGGCGCCTGGCTGGAGGCGAACCTGCGGCGATGCTGATCCTTGATGCCGAGCTCGACGGTGGCAAAGCCGCACCTTCCAAGCTGGCGGCATGACACCGGCCTGAAGGCGCCTGGAGAGCGGTGGTGTCTGTTTGATCTGGAGCATTTCTTCCACCGCTTGTTCAGCCTTGAGGCCTACATGCTGTGCTGATGCCATGGCTCTGGTTGCTTGCATCAGGCCAGGCCGTGGCGGCCGCTCAGTTCCACGAGAAAGGCCACACTGAAGGGATCCAGTCCTGGTGCTCGGCGTAGCGCCAGACCGACGGCGTGCACCTCGGCCTGCCGCACCGCCATCCGTTGCAACTCACCCTGCAGCCTGCGGATCAGGCCGGCATCACGGCAGCGGGGCAACTGCGTGGCGATCTGACGCCGCCGGCTGAGCAGCTTGCCCATTTCACGGCACAGGCTGCCCAGCAGGCTGTGGGCGGGGCCGCCGTTCACAGGGGAAGAGCACACCACGATCAGCGCTCCGCTCAAGCCGCCGCCAGCGGGGCGGATTCCACCAGGGAAGGGGCCACGCGCATGCCGGTCTGTCCGCTGGGCGCTTCCATCAGCTCCGCCTGCCGGATGCGCGAGATCAGCCGGGTGGTGGTGACGCGGGTGGTGCCGATCAGTTCACCGATGCGTTCGTGGGTGAGGCGGAAGGGCAGGTCGCACCAGGGGCCGCAGCGGCGCCCCAGGCGGCGCACCAGCAGACCGAACAGCGCATGGAGCCGTTGCTCGGCACTGCCGAGGTGGCGGATGCGCAGCAGTTGCAGTGTCCATTCATTGACGGGGTCAAAGCCATCCCCCGTGCCCGCTTCGCCGTCGCTGCGGAAACACAGGGGCGTGAGCGCCTCCACGCAGACCCCTTCGCTGCAGAGGCGGTCGGTGCGCAGTTGATCGCCGGGTTGGAGGAAGGCGAGGGTCATGCCCTCGGTTTCCTCGCAGGGGCAGTACACCCGGGCGATGCCTTCCAGCACCTCGATGCAACTGCCACTCGGACGGTGCAGGGGATCGAGCAGCACCGTCTGGCCGGTGGGCATGCGCACAGCGGCCGCGGGCTGATCGGGCAGAAAGCGGAAACTCACGGATGCGGCTTATTGAGAATGACTCGCACTCTAAACAGCTCTCCTGCCTTTTTGCAAGTGGTTCTCAATAGCAACTGGTAGTTGCAAGGCCGGGCGGCCAAAGGTGCGGCGTTTCCTCGCTTCGGGTGGCCCGTCGGCGGATGGTTCTGAGCTTCGGGTCCATCGCAGATCCTTTGTCGTTGGCCCGGCGTGGCCTCAAGTGCGCTTTTGGGGGAGATGGATCGGGGCTCTGGGGTCTTGGAGGAGAGGGCCGGGGCTCTGACGTTCCAGGCTTTGCAACCGCGTCTGGTGCCATTTGGGCGCGTTGCATGTGGTGCCGGTGCTGGCGTCTGCGGGGCCTCGACGCAACCTGAAGCCATTCCCGCTTCGTTCCCCATGCTTCGCATCCGCGGTGACCGTGCCTCCCTGCTGGCCGCACTGGCCACCAACTGGGCCCATCAGCAACTCGGCCTCACGGCTCCGGAGCTGGGCTTCTCTGCAGCTGCCCTGGTCAGGGCAGTGGAGGAGGACCAGAGGGGGGCGGCTGCGGTGGCGCCGCTCAGCGGGGTGCGGCAGCAGCGGCACAGCGGGGACACAGCGCCCGCACGGTGAGCACACACTCCAGCAGGCGGAAGCCGTGGGTCTGGGCGGCCGTTTCTCCTGCCGCCATCACCTGCGCGCTGTCGAACTCTTCGGTGCGGCCGCAGTTCACACACACGAGGTGGTGGTGATCGCGGTGGCTGTCGCTGGCCAGCTCGAAGCGCCGCCCGCCTTCCGGCAGCTCCAGTTCCCGCAGCAGCTCCAGGGCGCTGAGCAGGCGCAGCGTGCGGTACACGGTGGCCAGTGACACGCGCGTCTGCTCCCCCAGCAGCCGTTGGTGCACTTCTTCGGCACTCAGGTGGCTGCCTTCGCCGATGCGGCGGAACAGATCAAGCACTCGCTGGCGCTGAGGCGTCAGCCGCTGCCCGCGGCCGTGGAGGCTGTTGCGCAGGCCTTCAGGCAGCGGGGGAACCTGGCCCCTACCAGTGGCTGAACGGGTGGGCACCAGGTGGGCGGCTGTAGTTCTCAACAATAGATGCTGTTGCGAAGCCTGGACAGACCATGGCGTTGTTGTGTTTCTTGGACCGCCACCCTGCTCGCTGACGATCAGGCGCGTTCACAGGCCAGTTGTTCGTCCAGGCGGGCCGTGAGCGCCCCGAGCAGGTCAGCCACGGTGACGATCACGCGGTAGCTGAGGGCCACCGCCAGCAACGGCGCCTCCGGCACCTGGCCGCCCAGCCGTAGCACCAGCACCGCTTCGAACACCCCCAGGCCTCCGGGCGCGCCCGGCACCACCAGCCCCGCCGTCCAGGCCAGGGCGAAGCCCGCCAGCCACACCGGCCAGCTGAGCGCCAGCTGCTGATCGAAGGCCATCACGGCGCAGGCGAAGCCGGCGAAGCGCAGCAGCACGAACGGGAACTGGGCCAGCAGGGGCAGCAGCGGGTAGCCGGGCAGGGCCACCGGCGGCAGTGCCTCAGGGGCGTCTTCGAGCGAGAGCTGGCGGGCCCGCTGCCGCTGCAACCTGTTCAACAGCCGGTTCGACCAGCGCGGCAGCAACCCGATCAACGGGAGCGGCGCCAGCAGCGCCAGCCCGTCCTGCCAGCCGCCGATTGGCAGCAGCGCCAGGGCGGCACTCGCCGCCAGCAGGGGGTCGAGCAGCACGGCCACCAGTGCCAGCGCCGTGCCCACGGGCTCGCGGCTCGCCAGCGGGTGGGGCGCCTGCGGTGCGGGCTGATTGGCGGTGGGCGTTTCCGGCCCCGTTCGCAGCGACTGCACGCGCGCGGCCAGGTGCCAGAACCCACCGGGCAGGTACTTGAGCAGGTTGCTGCGCAGATAGAGCCGCACGCAAGTGTCCCAGCGGGGCCGCGCCCCCAGCCACTGCAGCCCCACGCTCCAGGCCAGCCCGTTGACCACCAGGCTCAGCAGGCTCACCCCCGTGCCGATCACGAGCCACAGCCAGCCCTGTGGATCCAGCCGCAGCGCCAGCAGTTGCGGCGCATTGGCCAGCAGGGCGGCGAACAGAAAGCCGAAGCTGAGCAGGCTCGCCCAGAGCCGCACGCCGCCGGGGAGGGAGGTCACCAGGTGGCGCAGGTTGGGCATCAGTCCTGGTCCGGCATCGCCGCCGCATTGTGCTCGGCCAGGGCGGCCGGGTCGGCAAGCGCCTGCTGCACCGCGGCGCGCACCTCGCGCAGGCTGAGCTGTTCGAGCCTGGCCAGGGCGATCAGGTCGTCGTGCTCGGCTTTCAGCTGGCGCTGGCCATCGGGCAGCAGCGACACCTTCACCCGCACCGGCCCCCAGGGGGTGGCCAGCTGGGCCTGGTGGCGCGGCAGGCACCAGCGCTGCTGCAGCTGCTCCCGCACCCCGAGGCTGGTGCCGTGCCGCCACCAGATCGCCCGCAGCGCCGGCGCCGTCTGGGGATGGGCCACCACGCTGAGCAGCGTGCCGCTGCGGCCCTTCTTCATCAGTGCCGGCTGGCTGAACACCTCCAGGGCACCGGCCCGGCGCAGTTCGTCGGCCAGGAAGGCCAGATCTTCGGCGCTGGCGTCATCAATCTGTGCCTGCTGGACGAGCACCGTCTCCAGCCGCGCCGGCCCGGCTATTGGATGGCCGCTGGCCTCCCCCAGCCACAGCCGCAGCAGGTTGGGGCGATCGAGTACGCGGTGGCCCAGACCGATGCCCACACCCCTCGGCACCATCGAGGGCTGGGCGCCGAAGGCCGTGGCCCATTCACTCAGCAGCGCCATGCCGGTGGGGGTAGTGAGCTCTCCGGCCGGCAGGTCAGCGGCGCCGGCCAGGGGCACCTGCCGCGTGCGGGCCAGCTCCAGCACCGCCGGAGCCGGCAGCGGCAGCAGGCCATGGGCGGTGCGCACCGTGCCGTGGCCGGCCGGTGGTGGCGCACAGATCAGCGGTTCCACCTGGAAGTGCAGCAGCCCGGCGCACACGCCCACCACGTCGACGAGAGCATCGACGGCCCCCACCTCATGGAAGTGCACCTGCTCGGGGGCATGGCCGTGTACCCGGCCTTCGGCTTCGGCCAAGCGGGTGAACACGGCCAGCACCCGCTGCTTCAGGGCCGGCTCCAGCGGCGCCGCGCCGATCTGCTCACGCAGCTCCAGCCAGTGGCGGTGCGGCGGATGCGGCTCCAGGCTCTCCACCGACACGCGGGCGCCGCGTTGGCCCCCGCTGCGGGCCTCCGTGACGGTCAACCGGTAGGCGCCGGCCAGACCGAGTTGTGCGAGAGGGGCCTCCACCACGGGGCGGGGCAGGCCCAGATCGAAGAGGGCGGCCAGCAGCATGTCGCCCGCCACCCCGGTCGGACAATCCAGATAGGCCAGCACCATGGCGGTCAGCCGGGGGTGGGTGCCGCCAGGGGCTCCGTGCTGCGCAGCAGCCGCGGGGCGGCGGCCACCAGAGCCTCGGCGCGCCCTTCCAGCTCGTTCTGCCGTGCCCGCAGCAGCTGCTCCACCTCGCGGCGGGCGCGGCGTTGCTCCAGCTGGGCGGTGGCCACATCAAAACCGGAGAGACCCCAGAGACGCCCGAGCAGGGCCTTGTCGTCGGAGCCGCCGCGGGAGTTGCCGTAGAGAAGTTGCTCGGCCACCATCCCCGCCTGCAGCACCCGGCTCCAGCGGCGCAGCTCCTCAGCCGGCAACTTGGCGTGGGCCGGCAGCTCGAATTCGGTGCTGCCGTTGGCGCTCAGTCCTTCGCGCAGGCAGGCCAGGCTTCCCACCAGTACCCGCCGCACCGGCAGCTGGTCATGGTCGGCGACGAGGGCATGGCCGGCCTCGTGCACCGCGATCCGGCGCAGCCGCCCGGCTCCACCCGGCAACGCCTCTGCCAGCAGGTGGCCGCCGCGCCCCCCGAAACGCAATGCATCGAGGCTGAGCGCGGTGAGGGCGCCGCCGGCCGCCAGGGCGATGATCCAGGGCGAGAGACCCAGCACCGGGCCGAGCACCGCCAGCAGCGTGATCGCTGCCACGGCAATGCCGGCGTTGAGCGCGGCGGTGGAGCCATCCCCCACCGGCTTTGCGGGACCCGGCGCGGCCATGGCCTCAGCTCCCCGGGCGGCGGATGGCGGTGCGTTGAGGGTCGCGGACAGGGCTGCCCGCTGCTGCTCCGCTGGAAGGCGCCCCGCTGGCGCCCGATCCCACCGGCGCCCCGGCGCGGCGGTTGCCGCCACGGGGGGCACCACGGCCGGCGCCATCACGCCCGTTGCCCCGGCCCTTGCCGCCGCGATTGCCCCGTTGGGCCACCGGGCCGATCACCTCGTATGACTCCACCCGCAGCGCCTGGCCATCACGTCGCAGGTTCAGGGCCACGAAATGGCGCAGGTGCTCCAGCGGGATCTCGCCGCGCAGCTGCAGCTTGAACGGCTGCGGGCGGGTTTCCTCGCCCCGGGCCTGCTGGCGCACCTTCACCACCAGCTCTCCGCTTTCCGGCCGGGTGAACACCAGCTCACCACGCACGGAAAAGTAGCCATCGCCTTCCGGCAGCTGGTCGACCGCGGGATCGGCAGCAGCCTCCGCACCGGCCTCACCTGCTTCGGCCGCCAGCAGGGTGCTTGGTTCCCAGACGCCCACGATCTGCAGGTGCAGGGTGCCCGTATCACGGCAGCGGGGGTACACCACCCACAGATGGGGCCTGTCCGGATCGAGGCGACGCCGCACCAGGCTCAGCACCCGGCCCAGCAGCACCGCTTCCAGCTCGGTGCCGTCTTCGGTGCGGATCAGCCCGCGGGTGTCGTGCTCCGGATCGGTGGCCACGTACTGGCCCTGCACCACGCCGATGGCCCGGTACTGCATCGGCTCGGTGACCGGGGAAATCGGATGGAGGCGCATTGGAGCGGGCGCTGGCAGAGGGGGCTGGCGGGGGATCCTGGGGGAGCGAACTCCTGAGTGGATCAGGGTGTTGGGGGCGCGATCAGGGGTGACCCGCCGTCCCGCGGCCCAGAGCGGAATCTAGCTGTGCCTTCAGGCGGCAGACTTGCCGCAGCCACCGCTGTGCATGTCGCCCCGTTCGTCCGTCGGCTCCGCCCTCTCCCGGCGCTCCGGCGTGCTGGCGGGCTTTGGCGTGGCCCTGCTGGTGCTGGCCTCGCTGATCGGCGGCTGGTGGCTCGGCCGGCAGGGCCCCAGCACCAGCGACGAACTCCGTTCCCGCCAGGTGTTGCAGCAGGAGATGCTGCGGTTGCGGCAGCAACAGGCCGAAGGCCAGGCCAGTGATGTGGAGCAGCGGCGCCTGCTGCAGTTGCTGCTGGCACTGGAGCAACCGGCGGAGGCCACCCAGCTGCTGGAGGTGATGGCGGATCAGCAGCCCGATCGCTGGTCGTTACGGCTGCTGCTGGCGGAGCTGCGCCGCGATCAGAACGACAGGGCCGGCGCCGAGCGGGAGGTGCGCCAGCTTCTCAACCTCAAACCCGACCGCATCGAGGCCCTGCAGCTGATGGCGCTGCTGCAGCTGGAGCAAGGGCGTGGCGCCCAGGCCCAGACCCTGCTCACCAGCGCCTATGTGGCGGCCACCAAGCCGCAGCTCCAGCCCCAGGCCCTGCCGATCGGCCTGATCCTCGCCGACCTGATGCTGCAGCGCGGCCAGCTGGAGCAGGCCGATGGCCTCTACCGCGGGCTTGCCGCCAGCTTCCCCGGCGATGTGCGGCCCGTGCTGGCCCGTGCTCTGCTCAAGCAACAGCAGGGGAACAGCAAGCTGGCGCTGGAACTGCTCGCCAAGGCCCGGGCGATGAAACCTGAGCAGTGGGATGCCCGGGTGGATCAGGTGGCTGCCAGCTGGGGGCTGAAACCCCTGCAGCGGCCCGCGAAGGGAACCGGCACGAAGAATCCGGCCCCCACCACCGATCTGCCGTCGCCGGCCATCGGCAGCCCGGATGGGGCCACCGGCCGCCCGGATCCGGCCACCGGCGCTGGAGCGCCTACGGCCCCTTCACTCCCGCCGAACCCGGCGTCGGCTGCGCCTCCATCTCTCTGAGTGCCCGATCGATGGCGTCGCCCGGCGGGGTGGCGTTGTCCATGGCACTGCTGCGCCGCAGCTGATTCATCAGCTCCAGCGGGTTGGTGGCATCCAGCACACCCTTGGGCCGCTCGCCGGGGCCGTCGAACACGTTCTGCTGCTTGGTGGGCGGAGCGTAGGGGTTGTCGGCGCGGGCCTCGGGCATCGCCAGCGGCACGGCGAGCGCGACGAAGGCCGCGAGAGCCACGGGACGGACCATGACGGGTGACCGGAGGTGACGGAACGTAAGGGAATGCTAGGGGTGTTCGGCTGACGCCTCCGCCCATGCGCATCGCCACCTGGAATGTGAACTCCATCAGGATGCGACTGGAGCAGGTGACCGCCTGGCTGCAGCGGGAGCGGCCCGATGTGCTTTGCCTGCAGGAAACCAAGGTGGAGGACGGCAAGTTCCCCGCCGAAGCCTTCACCGCCCTGGGCTACGCGGTGGTGATCAGTGGCCAGAAGGCCTACAACGGCGTGGCGATTCTCAGCCTGTTGCCGCTCGAGCAGGTGTGCATCGGCTTCGAGGCCCTGCTGCCCGGCGACCCTGAAGCCGTGGCGCTGGGGGAACAGAAGCGGGTGATCAGCGCCCTGGTGGACGGCGTGCGGGTCCTCAACCTCTATGTGCCAAACGGCTCGGCTCTGACGTCGGAGAAATATGCCTACAAGCTGGCCTGGCTCGGCTGCCTGCGCCGTTATCTGGAGGCCCAGGAGCAGGAAGGCGATCCGCTCTGCATGGTGGGCGACTTCAACATCGCCCGCGACGACCGCGACATCCACGATCCCGAGCGCCTCAGTGGCGGCATCATGGCCAGCGCTCCGGAGCGCGAGGCGCTAACGGCGGCGCTGGGGGAGCGGCTGGTGGATGTGTTCCGCGTGTTCGAACCCGACAGCGGCCACTGGAGCTGGTGGGACTACCGCACCGGTGCCTGGGACCGCGACCGGGGCTGGCGCATCGATCACATCTATTTGAGTGCGGAACTGCTGGCCTGTTCCACCGGCTGCGTGATCGACAAGGGGGAGCGGGGCCATGACCAGCCCAGCGACCATGCGCCGGTGGTGGTGAATCTGGAGCTGCAGGAGGGCTGTGACGACGACGACGGGGAAGCTGACGACGCGGAAGGCTGAGCGAGCGGATCAGCCTTCACGCGATGTGCAGCGCCTGCGGGCCGCAGCAGCAGCAGAGGTCGCGGGTGGCTGTCGATGGGGCCGCCTGCAGCTGCGGGGGAATTGTCAGCGTGCTCTCAGGTCACGGTGGCGAAACATCCTCAAGTTTTCAGCAGCGCCTTACGATCACCGCCACCTGCTCGTGACTGATGCTCTCCCGCCTGCTTCCTCTGCTGGCAGCGCCGCTGCTGATCGGTTCGACGGGCGTCACCTCCGCTGCGCAGACGTGCCGGTTCCTGCAGCCGATCGGTGGCACGGGCAGCCCGATCGTGGCCAAGTCGGTGGGTGCGGGAAAGATTTTCGGCAAAACCAACTGGAACACCGATTTCATCGTTGATCAGCCCTACAGCAGCTTCAAGTTCTTCTTCACCGCCAATTCGTCCGACGCCAACGCCACCTATCCCGTGGAGGCATTCATGAAGTTCAGCGACGGCTCCAACCTGCAGGTGGTGAATGAAACGATGAACCCGCCGATCGGGCGTGGCCGCATGTTCGGTCCGTTCCCTGCCATTCCCGGCAAGCAAGCCAGCCAGATGAATTTCAAGGTGGGTGCCAGCAACGATCCGGGCGCCCTGGGCTTCAGCTATCGCATCTCGGTGCAAGGCTGCAACTGATCGCAGCGGCTGGGGCGTGGTCACGGTTCGGCCGGTGAATGTCCCCCCGGCTGCAGAGGATCCCGCTCGATCCGGACGTGCTACCGGGCTTCAGCCGTCTGAAGGCTCGTCCCTCCGATCGGTTGATTCCTGCGCATCCAACTGCGGTTCTGGCAGGGGTTCCGGCTCCGGCAGGTTCAGCCCATCGAAGAGCAGGCGGCCGGGAACCTGCGGGGACGGGTCGAACCAGTACTGCTCCACCAGCGTCAGGAAGGCCTGGCGCGGAAGTTGATCGGGGGGCAGGCCGGTCAGACCGAGGCCGGTGAGCATCGCGGCGAGGTTGGCGGCGATGCCGTCGGTGGGATGGCCATAGGCGGCGGCGAAAGCTTACAGGTCGTCGAGGTCGAGCCGCCCGTCGCCATCGAGGTCAAGCAGGTCGAAGAAGCCGCCGGCGGAGCGGGCGATGAAGGCCCGTGCACTGGCCGGGTCGGCCCGGAAGGCGGCGAACACCCGGCGATGGGAGGTCACGAACTCCTTGAGGCTCACCTGGCCGTCATGGTTGTGGTCGCGGCGCTCGTTCTCGTGCCGGTAGGTGTCGAGCAGCAGCTGCAGCACCTGAGGGAACGGCGTGGGCCGGCCTCGCCAGCGCGCCGCGATGCGCGCCGCCACCGGCTCGAAGTCGCCGTTCAAGGTATGGAGGCCATCGCCGTCACGGTCGTAGAAGCTGAACAGGCGCTTGTAGCGCCGGATCAGCTGGGCCGGCAGGCTCTGCGGGGTCTCGTTCGCTGCAGGTTCGGAGGCCGGTTCTGAGGCGCTGGGCATCCACCTGGCCACGACTCCGGCTCACCGTAACGGTGCTGCTGGCCGGGGACCCCAGGCTCACGTTTGTCAGGGCGTGGCTTCAGCCTGCGGTGGCGATGGGCGTGATCAGAGCCGGAACAGGGGGTCGTAGCGGTAGTACTCCGGCTTGCGCAGGCCTTCCACGGCCAGCATGCGGCGCAGCTCCATGATTTCGGCTCGCTGCGCCACGATCACGCCATGGGCATACCGACGGATTGTGGGGTTGGTGCTCTTGGCCAGGGCGTCGTGAGCCATCACCAGGGCGCCGCCGTGGTGGTCGAGCATGCCTTCGAGGAACCACACCACCCGGTTCTGCGGCGTGGGCAGCGCGCCCATCATGCGCATGCCGTCGATCTGGGCCTGGGTCATGCGGGTGAGGCCGCTGAGGCTGTTGGGATCCCCGCCGCTGGCCAGCGCCACGGGATAGGCGGGTGCCTGGGGGTACCAGGCCCGGCGCCAGAGGCCCATTGCCCGGATCTCATTGGCCTGATCGCGCCAGATCGTCTTGCCCAGCGCCCCCATACCCGGCTGGCCGATGCCGAAGACGAGCTCACTCATGCGCAGCGCCCCGGTGTGGTGCTGCACCATGCCGTCGATGAAGCGCAGGTCGTAGGTGGCGCCGGCAGGGCCCACGTCATGGGCGTGGCTGCTGTGGTCGTGGCCGCTGTGGTCGTGGTTGCCATGGTCATGGTTGCCATGGTCGGAGCTGGCAGGGCCTGGGGCAGGCCTGGCCGCGGGAGTGTTGCCCGGTGTGCTGGTCATCCCGGGCATGGCGTCATGGTCGCCGTGATGGCCGTTGTGATTCAGGCCCGCAGGGCTCTGGGCCAGACCGGGAAGCGCCAGCGCGAGTGCGGTGGCCAGGCCCATCAATGCGGCGGGAGCAGGGAAGGTGCGCATGTGGTTGGGCTGAATTGGCCTCACCGTATGGTCTCCCCTTGGCTGGAGAGTCAAGTGGCTGGAGGCTGGGATAGCGGTTTCTGCGCCGGCTTGATCTATCCCCGCCAAGCACACCTTGGCGTTGCCCCTCAACCCCTCAGCAGCATCCACATCCCCATCGCCACCATCGCCCCGTTTTCCAGCACGCTCACCAGGCCCAGTGGGGTGCGGCTGTTGCCGCCCACGCAGGCGCAATCAAGGTCGAGCTTGTCGACATAGACCGCCTTCACCACCGACACCCCGCCTTCCAGGCCCATGGCGAGCGCCAGGATGGCGATTGGCGCGGCCTCGAGACCAGCCAGCAGCGCCAGACCCAGCAGCAGTTCGAGGTAGGGGAACACGCTGGCGTAGGCACCCAGCCGCCGGGTCAGCAGGTTGTACTTGCGGAAGGAGCGGCTGAACGCCGGTGGATCCATCAGCTTCAGGCAGGCCAGCAGCGCCAGTGCCATCCCCATGAAGCCACCCGCGCCGTTGCCCATCGCCAGCGCCATCAGCGCCGCGATGGCGAACACGGTGATCACGGGCCGGTAGCTGCGACCCCCCGGCTGGCGCGGCTTGACCCCGAGCCGCCGGGCCAGGTCGGTGTAGCCGCCGATGCGTTCGCCTGCGGCGAACACCTGCGGGGTGGTGCTCACCCCATGGGCTGCCTTGAAGCGCTCCACCTCCTCCTGGCTGAGCAGCAGATGGTCGTCGTAGGGAATGTCCAGCTCCTGCAGCAGGCCCACCGCCAACTCGCCATAGGGGCAGACGTGGCCGGGGATGGCGATGCGATGCAACCGCACGGGTGGTGGCAGACGGGCGGGGGTCATGGCTCCTCCGGCTAGGACCCTCAACGTATGGTCTCCCCTCGGCTGGAGAGTCAAGCGCAGGCCTGGACGGTTGGCCGCGCACTGAGGCGGCCCGGAGTGCTGCTGCCAGCCGGCGGGATTCAGCGCATGGCCTGTTCAGCGCATGGCCTGGTGCAGGGCGAACAGGCCGAAGGCAAGGAACAGCCCGCCACTGAGCCGATAGAGCATCTGCTCGCTGATTTTCTGGCCGATCCACTTGCCCGCCCCCACCGCCAGCCCGGTGACCAGGGCGTGACCGCCCAGGGTGCCTGCCAGCAGCGCGCCGAAGGGAAAGGAGGGCGACGTGGCAAGAAAGATGGTGGCGAACTGTGTGCGATCGCCCAGTTCCGCGATGAACACCAGCGCGAAGGATTCCCAGATCACCGCCAGCGGCGTGGTGATCCGGCCACGGCGTTCGGCCGCCTCCACGGCCTCTTCCGCATCGTCCGCCTCGGTCGCGGCAGCACCGGGCGTCATCGCCTGGGCATCGATCAGCAGCTTGATGCCGAAGCCGAGAAACAGCGCCGCCGCCAGCCATGGCACCACGGAGGGTGGCAGCAGCTCCCGCAGGCCGTAGCCCATGCCGAGCGAGATGAGCGTGACGGCCGTGAGGGCCGCAAACGAACCGATGAACACCCAGCGGGCCCGGTGGCGGGCCGCCAGGATCAGGGCCATGAAGAAGGTCTTGTCGCCCAGCTCCGCCAGGGTGATGGCCGTGAAGCTGGAACCGAAGGCGGCGGCCCCGTGGCCGGTGAGGAAGGGAAACGCCATGCGCTCAAAAACTCCCTGAACGGGTCACAACAAAGGCCTCAGGGGCGCTCAACGGGGCGTTTGCTCCACGTCTGGCCACTATGCCCGCTCCCTTCCCCGTCCCTGCCACTGATCCGCTGAGGTACTGACCCACTGGCCCCTGACTCGCAGGGTTGGCGCGTCGCCCTGACCGCTGCGAGAGCCCGTAACAGAAGTGGCATCAGGCCTGTGCCTCACCCCTCGTCCCAGCCGAATCCCTGATCGTCCCAGGCTTTCGGATCTTCCAGCGGCTCCAGGTGGGTGAGCACGTGGGTGCGGGGCAGCGCCTGGGCGATCTCCCGCTCCAGTCGGTCGCAGAGATCATGGCCGGCCTGCACGGTCCAGTGGCCCGGCACGAGCACGTGGAAGGCCACGAAGCGGTGTGAACCGGCCACGCGTGTGCGCAGGGCGTGGAAGTGCAGCTCCGGAGTGGCGTGGGCAGCGAGCAGGTCTTCCAGCTGCTTCTGGTCGGGTTCGGGCAGGGCCCGATCGAGCAGGCCGGAGGCGGTTTCGTGCAGCAGCTTCCAGCCGGTGACCAGGATGTTGAGCGCCACGGCGATGGCGATCAGCGGGTCGAGGATCGTCAGACCGGTGAGCTTGACCAGCCCGATTCCCAGCACCACTCCGAATGAGGTCCAGACGTCGGTGAGCAGGTGGTGGGCGTCGGCCCGCAGCGTGATCGAGTGGAAGCGGCGCGCCGCCCGCAGCAACAACCAGGCCACCAGGCCGTTCAGGGCCGTGGCCACCAGGGAGAGCGCCAGGCCGATGCCGAGTTGCTCCAGAGGCTCCGGGTGCTGGAGTCGGCCCACGGCCGCCGTGATGATCGCCAGGGCCGCCACCACGATCAGCACGCTCTCCAGCCCGCTGGAGAAGTACTCGGCCTTGAAGTGGCCGTAGGGGTGGGAGCGGTCGGCTGGCTTGGCGGCGAGCGTGAGCGCCCAGAAGGCGCCGAGCGCCGCCACCAGGTTCACCCCGGATTCGATCGCATCGGAGAGCAGCCCCACCGATCCGGTGAGCTTCCACGCGGCGGTTTTGAGCACGATCGTGGCCACGGCCGCCCCCACCGAAACCAGGGTGTAGGTGCGGGGTGAGGCGAATCCCATCGATACCGGGCGCGGTGGCAGGAAGGCGCTCTCTGGCGATGCTGACGCCGCCGGAGGGGATTGCCAACCACTCAGGGTGTTCTGCGATGCAAGGACTGAGGCGGCGGTACAGCCGCAGGCGTGGATGCCGCCTCAGGCGCGAGTGCCACTTCAGGCGCAGGGTTCAGCCCGCCAGCCGTCGGCGGCGCCGCTTGGCTTTGACGTGGCGGATGCGTTGCCGTTCGGTCCATTGCTGGGCGAGCTGCTGCCACTCCTGCAGCAGGGAGACGCTCTGGCGGCGTCGCTGGGCCACGACCGCGAAACCGATCGCCAGGGCGATGCAGGCCACGCCCTGGCGCACCAGCTCCGGCAGCAGCAGCCAGGGGTTGGGCGGAGCCGCCTGCCGGCTCTGCTGGTCGAGCTGTTGGGCTGCTCGATCAAGGACGGCCCCGAGCTCAGCTTTGAGCACCGGCAGCGGTTGGTTGAGCGCGGCCGGGCCGAGCACCGGCCCCTGCAGGCTCTTGAGTTTCTCGTTGAGCTCGGCGGGGCTGCCGGCACCGCTCACGGCCTGGCGCAGCTCGGCGAGCTTGGATTCTGCCTGCCTGAACCGGGCGGTCTGGTTGGTGCTGGACGTGCGGTTCTGGCGCAGGCCGGCGGCGGTATGCAGCGGCACCAGGAGGAGAAAGCCGGCCACCACCAGCACCGCCAGCCGGCTGCAGACCCGCAGACGGCGCTTGAGCACGGCGTCTTCTGGAGACAGGGCCGCAGCGAGCTGCAGCAGCGCCAGACCCACCAGGGGCACGGCCGCGGCATTCACCAGCCCGGCCGTGACGCGCAGCTGCCAGCGGGGATCCAGCAGCTGCAGAGGCAGCAGCGCGCCAGCGGTGGCGGTGATGAACACCACGAACAGCACCAATGACACCACCGAGAGGCTGCGGGTGACGGTCCGCAGCGACGTGCGGGAGGCGGAGATGTCGAAGCTGGGCGAGTCGGTGCTGCTGGACATGGAGAGCGGCGAAGCGGCAGGACGATGAGCCATCCGTCCTGGTCGGCACACACCCAAGCACGGGTGGAACCGTGGCGTGGCTTGACGGCCGCCTGGGCTCGTTGCCTTCCTCGCGCAGGGCCCTGCGGGCGTTTTCCAGAGGGCGAGGGGAGCAGAGCGGTGGGAGGGTGCCGTTCTCTCCACCGCCTCACCCCTGCCTCAGCACCGCTGGGACCCTCTGTCTCCGTTGGCCTGGCTGCAGGCCCGGAGCCGTGCCTGCAGCGAGGTGGGAGCGGGGCGGAAGCAGGTCGGGAGACAGGTTGCCCTCAGCAGGGGTGCGTGAGGGATCCGTGGGGTGCATGTGTATCCAGGCTGGTATCCATGCCTCAGAAGCGGAGGAGAAAGCCCCCAAGATCGCTGAAACCGCCTGCTACCACAGGGATTAAGCCTTGGCAGACCGCTGGGGTCGCGTGCGGTATGGTTGCGGTGACGGGGCGTGGCGCAGCTTGGTAGCGCGGGTACTTTGGGAGCGTTCGCGAAGACAAGCAAACCCACTGCAGCACAAGCTATCTCAATGAGACGACGAGAGATTGAGAGCTGCTGAGAGCTGGAACATGCCTCTGGAGGCTTCTCCGTTCGGTATCCCAACCCCTGGGGGCTGCCAAGGGCTGAGCTGACGGTTACGGGCAAACAAAGAACAGCCAGGCAAAAGGAGAGCGCCCTCCATTGGCTCGAAAACACTTTTCTTTGCGGAAACCACGAACAGACAGTCAGGTCCGCGCTGTTTTCGCCCGTGTCGTGCCTTTTCTCTGCCTTGCCCAGCGCTGGCGGGTCAGGCTTGGATTGAGCCAATGGGCACGTCTTTGCTCAGAGGGTGAGCGCTTAGTCGCTGACCAGAGGCTCAATCTGTCGCAGGAGCACAGGCAGCTGTTCGCTCAGGGTGATCCAGACCTCCTCAAGGTCCACGCGGTCGTAGGCATGGATCAGGACGTCCCGCATCCCGGCCATCTCCCGCCAGGGAATCTGCGGATGCTGCTGCCGGCAGTTGTCGCTCAGCCTTTTGGTGGCTTCTCCGATGATCTCGAGATTGCGCACCACCTCGTCCTGGAGCACGTCGCTGGCGAGGAACGACTCGCGGTCGGGGATCGAAAAGCCTTGAACCCTCCGAATCGTGGCAAGGATGTCGCGCAGGGCCTCGCGATCCCGTGGCTGCATCACAATGGAATCGCGTCGCGCTCCGCAGAGGCCAGAGCGGATGGTCTGAGGTTGCGTCGGCGGATCAGGTCCACGCGGCAGTGGAGGGTGTCTTCCAGTGCCTGCTTCAGGGCGATGCGATCGAGCAGGCCGGTGCGTGGGGGCAGATCCACCAGGAGATCCAGATCACTGTCGGGTCCGGCCTGATCACGGGCCACGGAGCCGAATGCGGCCAGATTGCTGGCACCATGGGCCGTGGCGATCTCACGGATCTTGGGAGCCTGTGCAAGGAGATCGTCGAGGCGCATGGCAGGCAACAAGCCGTCGGCAGCCTAAGAGACTCCTTTGAGCGTGGATGCGCATCGCCCCTTGGATCTTGGAGGCTGCCGTTTGGCTGATCTCCTTCTGCGACTGGATCCGAAGGCTCAGAAGAGCGCCAAACCAACGCGTCAATCGATCGATCACGGACGGAAAGCGGCCAGATTGTGAGTCTCAATTGCCAGGCGTGAGACTCAAGTCATTTGCTGGCAGCAGAGGGCAGGCTACCGATGTTCTGAACTGTCGCGGGATCGGAGCAACGGAGCGGTGTGCGCGGGCGGACGAAATGCTCAGCAGCCATTTCCCCATGACGTGGGCGAAGGGGTCTCTTCCAGTGGCTGAACAGAACATAGCGTTTCCGTGAGGGGTTAGTCAAAATTCGACTTGATTAGGTAGCAAGCTCCGTCCGCAGGCCTTTCCCGCCTAAGCTGGTACACATGTACTAGCAGTGCCCGCCATGGCCATGAATCGAATCCAGTTTCAGGCAGGCCTGTCGCTGCCCGAGTTCATCCAGCTCTACGGCACCGAGG
>CALRJS020000048.1:0-21338 GCA_943367595.1 Sphingobacterium thalpophilum | reverse complement strand
AGTACGACCCCACCCGTGGCCACCGCTTCAGCACTTATGCCTACTGGTGGATCCGCCAGGGATTGAACCGGGCCCTCTCCACCCAGAGCCGCATGATCCGGATTCCGGTGAATGTCAACGAGAAACTCACACGGCTGCGGGCTGCCAAGGCCGAGCTATTGCAGCTCAGAGGGCTGACGCCCTCGCCCCAGGCCATGGCCGACCATGTGAATCTTTCGCTCGAGGAGGTGGAAGAGTTGCTGGCCTGCGAACTGCGCAGTGTCACCGTGAGCCTGCAGGGGATCGTGAAATCGAAGGCGGATTCCTCCGAGCTTGTGGATGTGTTGCCCAGCAACGAAGTGCCGCCGATGGAGCGGGCAGAGCAGGAGGAGCGGGCCGCCACCGCCTGGAGCCTGATCGAACTCGCCGAGCTCACCGAGCGTGAACGCACGGTGGTGATCCTGCGCTTCGGACTGGACGGGGAGCACCAGTGGCGCACCCTCGCCGAAGTGGCGCGCCAGTTGAACTGCAGCCGCGAGTATTGCCGCCAGGTGGTGCAACGCGCCCTGCGCAAACTGCGCAAGGCCGGCAGGCAAGCAGGTCTGGTCGGCGGGGCCTAGGCCGTGATCACCGCCCTCTCCGGCCAGAAGTCCGCCCTGGAGCTCTGCGGAAACCGCCGCGATGATGGGTGGATTCCATGGCTTGGAGTGAGCGATGACGTCAGGAGAAGCCTCCACGGGCGCCGCTGGTTTTGATGCCTCCGGCTTCAATCCCGATGGCACCGGCGATGCCGACCGCACCGTGGATGCACAGGTGCTGGAAAGCAGCGTGGTGGATGAAGGGCTGCTGCGGCGGCTGCTGCGGCGCGCCGGTCGGGCGATCGCCCTGCCCGCGCTGGAATGTCTGGAATTGCTGCTCGACGGCCAGACCCCGCCGCAGGTGCGCCTCACCATGCTGGCGGCACTCACCTACCTGCTGCTGCCCCTCGATCTCATCCCCGACTTCGTGCCGGTGGCCGGCTTCAGCGATGATCTGGTGGCGCTCACAGCCCTGCTGGGGCTCACCGGCAGCCACCTCACCCCGGACATCCGGTTACGGGCACGCCGCAAACTGGATCGCTGGTTCCCGCCCACCCGTTGATGGCCTCCTTCACCTCCCCGCAACTGGAGGATCTGCAGACCTTCCTGAAGGAATGGATGCGTCACCACGGCCGCACCCAGTCGGACCTGCGCCGGGCGCTGCGGGCCGGCTCGATCCGCATGCCGGTGCTGCTCGAAGAACTGCAGCGGCTGGAGCAGGAGGAAGGCCTGGCGCGGCTCGCTGCCCAGCTCTGCGCGATCGAGGAGCAGTGGCTGGGTGAGCAGCTGGAGGGGCGCCCGGATGAGCAGCTCGACGGACAGCTGGATCTGTTGCTGCAGGAAATCCTGCAGGACGGCCAGAACTGATCCCCGCAGGCAGAGTGGGAGCATTCGCCGGCCTCCGATGCTGCCCCCCCGTCGTCCACCCACCGGCCCAGCCATGGGCCGATCGCTGATGCTGCTCGTCAGCGGCGCCCTGATCAGCGCCGGCAGTCTTGGCACGGGTCCGGCGTTCGCCCAGCGCGAGGGCTACCTGCTGGGTCCGGGCAGCAACGTGGGTCCCGCCACCCGCATCGTGCCCACCAATTGCGTCACGGCGGCCGATGGCTCGATCACCTGTGACACCAAGATCGAGAACCCTCCCGGCGACACCCGCGCCAAACCCCAGTTCACCCCCTTCGGTAACTGATGCGCTGGAGCCGTGGCAAAGCGGGAGACGAGGCCTTTCTCCATCTCGTTGATCGTTTCGAGCGCCAACTCGCCAAGGTGCTCTCGTTGATTCTCTGCATCGTGCTGCTGGCGGCCACCGTCCAGTTCGTCGGTGCGGTGATCCAGCAATTCATTGATCCCAACACCGGCTGGTTGGGCGACGACCTGATCCGCCTGCTCGGCGATCTGCTCACGCTGCTGATCGCGCTGGAAGTCCTGCAGAACGTCACCGCCTACCTGCGCCATCACGTGGTGCAGATCGAGCTGGTGCTGATCACGGCGCTCACGGCCGTGGCGCGAAAGGTGATCGTGCTGCCGCCGGGCTCGGAAGACAAACCGATGCTGCTGGTGGGCCTCGGTCTGGCCGTGCTGTCGCTGTCGGGGGGTTACTGGCTGGTGCGCCGTGCCGAGATCACGAGCGTGAACGCCAGTGCAGCGCCAGCCAGAGCGTTCCCGGAGCAGGATCCGTAGCCTCCACCCGGTGCGGGCGTCCGGGGGCGATCCGCAGCGTGTCGCCCGCCACCAGCTCCCGGCTGGTGGCTTCATCGGCGAAGGCCAGACGGGCACCGCCGCGCAGCACCAGCACCCACTCCTCAAGTTCCTGGCTCTGCCATTGCCCGGCAGGGGTGGACCAGGCGCAGGAATGGATCCGCTCCAGCCGTAGGTCGGGGGTGTCGAGCAGCAGATCCAGCCGCTCCTCACCCTGCGGCGGACAGCTGCTGGCCAGCAGATTGTCGGCATCCGGAGCTGGGGGCGGCAGGGTCTCGCCCCAGCGGCGGCCGATCTCGAAACCGTGGCTGCGGGCCAATGCCACCACCTGGTGATGGCTGCTGCAGTCGCGCAGGGCCTGCTCCATGGCGGGGTCGGCGTCGCTGAGGGCCAAGAAGGCCACCAACTGGCTCACCTTGGTGCGGAACTGCTGCAGATCGCTTTCGGCCATGGAGCCTGACGCTGACCTGTCCATCATCACGGCGGGGTGGAATCGAGGGTTTTGTGCATCAGCGAGCGCCGGAACGACACCCCCCCCAGTTCAAGGTCCTCGATCGCCATCACCTGCCAACCCTGACGCTCAAACAGCGGACGGGAGATGAAGCTGGCTTCCGTGCGCAGGGAGGCCACCCCAGCGGTGCGCGCCAGGGCTTCGAGGGCCTGCAACAGGGCACCGGCCCTGCCCTGGCGGCAGGAACGGCCACGGCAATACAACAGCGAAACGCGATCCAGCGGCTCCAGCACGGCGAACGCCTCGATCGGCGCCACCGGATCGGCGCCGGAGGCTTCACCCTCACTCACCAGGCCGAATCCCCGCTCCAGAGTGAGCTTGAAGTCAGGGCGGCTCAGCGGCAGACCTGCCCAGGCCGCCACTTGTTGCGGGCTGTAAAGCGCAGGGGCCTGGGTGAGCACGGCATCGCGATACACGTCGATAACGGCGGCGTGATCGTCGGGAGTGAGACGACGGATCAGCACGGCTGCGACCCTGCAGAAGCGTGCCTTGAAGCTAGGGGGAACGAAGTGTACATTCGCTTCGGCCAGGGGTTTCGCTATCTTCCCAGTTATTCACCCCTGCCTGAGTGTTGGCTGGGAGAAGAGGGCGAACCTGCCATGTTGAAGCTGTGGGTTGGTGCCGGATCCGCAGCTGGTCGATGGCCACCTCAGCACAAAGTGGCCGCCCTGCATCCGCATCACAGGGCCACTGTTGACGGCCTGAGGCGTACTGTCGGGGCGTTGTCGAGGCGCTGATCATTGTCCACGATCTGGGCACCGTGAAAACGCGGAGTGGGGCTGTGGCATTCGCATACGATCGATCCGTCGTGTAAGTTGTAGAGTGTTAGGCACGTACAACGGAGAAGATCTCATGATCAAAGGAGCAGATTTGCTGGCCAAGGTCAAGGAGATGGGCGATGTCGGGAAATCCGAAATCGTTCGTGCCTGTGGCTATGTTTCCACCAAGAAGGATGGCTCCGACCGCCTCAACTTCACGGCCTTCTATGAGGCGCTGCTGGAGGCCAAGGGGGTCGACCTTGGTGCCACCAGCAAGATGGGCAAGGGTGGCCGCAAGCTCAGCTACATCGCCACCGTGCAAGGCAACGGCAACCTGCTGATCGGCAAGGCCTACACCGCCATGCTGGATCTCAAGCCCGGCGACGAATTCGAGATCAAGCTGGGCCGCAAGCAGATCCGGCTGATCCCCGCCGGCAGCGAAGATGGCGAGGCCGACGACTGATCCATCCGTCCCTGGCGCCGCCCCCCATGCCCCTTCCCTGCGCCCACCCCCCAGACCCCGGCTCCGCTGCCGTCCGGTGGCCCCGGCTGATGGCCTGGCTGGTGGCCTTCGCGCTGATCCTGCTGGCCTGGTGGCCCCGGCCCGCCTGGGGGGACGCTGCCACCCTTGAGGCCAGCGGCGCCCAGCTGTTCGAGAACCACTGCGTGGGTTGTCACGTCAACGGCGGCAACATCCTGAGGCGCGGCAAAACGCTGAAGCTGGCCGCCCTGCAGCGCCAGGGCATCGACGGCCCTGAGGCCATCGCCCGGATTGCCGCCGCCGGTCAGGGCCAGATGAGCGGCTACGCCAAGGTGCTCGGCGAGGGTGGCGACCAGTTGGTGGCGGCCTGGGTGTGGGAGCAGGCCCTGCGCGACTGGAAACCAGCCCCGCCCGTTGGCTGAAGCCACAGCTCACTCAGGCGGCGAATCCAGCCACGCGGCGCTTCACGGCCGATGGCTTATCCGATCGCCTGTATCCACGGGTATACGTGCACCTCGGTCCAGATGCCCTCGCGGGCATACACGTCCGCGTGCACCAGCGCTTCCACCTGCTCCAAGGCATCGGCTTCATACAGGCCGAACACATGGGTGCTGCCTTCGGTGGGTCCGATCGTGAGCAGCACACCCTCCGCATGCTGGCGGTGCAGGCCGTCGAGGTGTTCCTGCCGGAAGGGGGTGCGCCGCGTGAGGGCGTCCTCGCAGTAGGTGCCCCAGAGCACGAATTTCGCCATCGCCGTGGTCAGCGGGTTGCAGGGTCCACTGTGCCGCCCCGCCGCCGCCGGCAACGCTCGGAGCAGTAACGCACCTCCTCCCACACGGCGCTCCAGCGGCGTCGCCATTGGAACGGCCTGCCGCACACCGGGCAGATCTTGGTGGGGCGGTCACCACGCCGCGACGGCCGGTTGGCAGGCTGTTGTGCTGCCATCCCACCTCCTACGTTGAACAACGCTTCCAGTCCACCACCATGACGCTGGCAACCGCGCCGATCGGTCAGGTCGTCGTGCTGGTCACGCTGCCCCAGCTCCCCTCCCTCCACGACCGTCTGCGGGCGATGGGATTGCGGCCGGGCTCCGAAGTGCAGGTGCTGCGTCGTGGCTTCCCCGGCGGCCTGCTGCATGTGCGTTGCGGGCAGCTGGAATTCATGCTGCGGCGCAGTGATGCGGCCGAGATGGCGATCCGGCCCCTGGCAGCGTGATGCGCTTCCCCCAGCTCCAGGCGCAGTAAGCCCACAAGAAGTGTCCGGAGGCCGCTCAGCCCAGGCGGCTCAGCAAGCCGCTCAGCCCAGGCCGAGCAGCAGGCCGCCCTGGTAGGTGAGCAGGGCCATCACCCAGGCCAGCGTGAACGACCACACCAGGGACACCAGCACGAAGACACGGCTGCGGGATTCCTGCCACTGCACCGCCACCGTGGACAGGCAGGGGGTGTAGAGGAGGGCGAACATCATGAAGCTGACGGCCTGAAGCGGCGTGATCGCCTGCACCAGCGCTCCGCCCAGGCCCGCCTGGCTGGTGGCATAGATCACCGCCATCGCCCCCAGCAGGATTTCCTTGGCCACGAAACCAAAGATCAGCGACACCGTGAGGGCCGGGTTCATGCCGATCGGCCCAAGCAGCGGCTGGAAGGTGCGCCCGATCATTCCCGACAGTGACAGGCCGGAGAGCGGATCCACGCCCGGCGGCAGGTTGTTGAGCAGCCACACGGCGATCACGCCGATCACGATGAACTGGCAGGTGGTGAAAAAGAAATTCACCATCTGCTGCCAGGCGCGCTGCAGCATGGTGTCGAGGCTGGGGGTGCGGTACGGGGGCAGCTCGAGCACGAATCCCTCGCGGCCGCGATACACGTGCTTGAACAGCAGTGCGGTGAGCACCGCCGCCACGAAGCTCATCACGTAGAAGCCGAACACCACCAGGCCCGCCGCCCACCAGGGGCGCACAAAGAAGGCGCCGGCCATGAACACGAACACCGCCAGCCGCGCCTGGCACAGCGAGAAGGGGATCACCAGCATCGACAGCAGCCGCCGGGGGCGGTCGCGGATCACCCGGGTGCCCATGATCGCCGGCACGTTGCAGCCGAAGCCCATGATCTGCAGCACGAAGCTGCGGCCATCCATGCCGAGCCAGTGCATGAAGCCGTCCATCAGGAAGGCGGAACGGGCCAGATAGCCCGAGTCTTCGATCAGGGAGATCATCAGATAGAAGAGGAAGATGATCGGCATGAAGCTCACCACGGTGGTGAGCCCGAGCCACACCCCATCGGTGGCCAGGTGCACGAGGAAGGGCGAAAGCCGCAGGGCCTGCAGCAGCGGCAGCAGCAGCCGGGCTTCCATCGCATCGGCGGCACTTCCAAGCAGCTCCTGCAGCGGCGTGCCGACCGCGTAGATCGCCTGGAACATGGCCAGCATCACGACCAGGAACGCCAGCACTCCCACCGCCGGATGCAGCAGGAAGCGGTCGATCCGGTGGCTGAGCCGATCGATCAGGCCGTGCGGTGCCTGCACGCAGGCTGCTGACAACGCCTGCAGGCGCGCGTCGAGTTCATCGGGCTCCAGGGGAGCAGGGGGCGGAAAGGTGATCGCCTCCAGGCGGTGTATCTGACAAAGGAGATCCGGCACCCCGCGACCGCTCCGGGCGCTGATCGGCACCACCGGCACCTGCAGGTCTTCACTGAGGCGGGCCATGTTCACCTTCACGCCGAAGCGCGCGGCTTCGTCGCTCATGTTGAGCGCCACGATGAACGGCAGGCCGGTGGCGCGCAGCTCCAGGGCGAGGCGCAGCTGGGTGGCGGCGCGGCTGGTGTTGATCACCAGCACGATCAGATCCGGCGGGGCTGTGGCCAGATAGCGGCGCACGATCGCCTCGTCTTCGCTGCTGCCCTTGAGGTCGTGAATGCCAGGCAGATCCACCAGCTGGTAGTCGTTGCCGAAGGCATCGGCGGGCAACTCGCCGCGCAGCAGATCCACGGTGAGGCCCGGCCAGTTGGCCACATGGGCGCGGCCGCCGGTGAGCTTGTTGTAGAGGGTGGATTTGCCCGTGTTGGGCATGCCGATCAAGGCCACCTGGCGCACCCCGCCCGGCAGCGGCGCCGCCGGGCCGGACGTATGGCAACCCTGGGTGATGGCAGGCATCCCCTCACGTTAGGAGGAGAAAACAAGGCGCAGCCCTCAGACAACAAGGCGCAGCCCTCAGCGCGGGGAGTGGGGGCGCCAAGCGGGCCATCGCGCGCGATCCAGATGGCGATCCAAAGCCATCCCGGCGGTCAGCCGTCAGCACTCCTGACGAGGATCCAAAGGCGATCGAAAAGAAACCCGGACGACCAGCCACAGCGGGTCGCTCGGCGCTCCGATCTGACCCTTACGGCCTATCCACAAGTACTCCAGACGGCCGGTCACCAGCACTCCAGGCGGCGAACCTGATGGCGATCCAGCCACGGCCGCTCCCAGGCCCGCGCCGATCGCCATGCTGGGGTCTGCAACGCCACCGGACGCTCCATGCAGATCACCACCTGGCAGGCAGAAGCTGCCGGAGCCCCGCTGCAGCGCAGCAGCGCCGAGCTGCTGCCTCCAGGCCCCGGCGAAGCGCTGCTGGAGGTGCTGCACTGCGGCCTCTGCCACAGCGATCTGTCGATGCTCGACAACCACTGGGGGATCAGCAGCTATCCGCTGGTGGCTGGCCATGAGGCGGTGGGCCGGGTGGTGGCGGTAGGCGAGGGGGTGCCGGAAACCCTGATCGGCCAGCTGCGCGGCCTGGGCTGGATCGCCGGAAGCTGCAGCCACTGCGCCCTGTGCCTCGGCGGTGATCAGAACCTCTGCGCCGACCTGGAGGCGAGCGTGGTGGGCCGCAGCGGCGGCTTCGCCAGCCATGTGAAGGCCCAGCAGGACTGGCTGATCCCCATCCCCGACAGCCTCGATCCAGCCCTGGCGGGACCGCTGTTCTGCGGCGGCATCACCGTGTTCGCGCCCCTGATCGACGAGGCCGTCTCCCCCACCGCCCATGTGGGCGTGATCGGCATCGGCGGGTTGGGCCACATGGCGCTGCAGTTCGCTCGCGCCTGGGGCTGCCAGGTGACCGCCATCACCACCAATCCCGCCAAGGCGGAGGAGGCGCGCGGCTTCGGTGCCCATGAGATCCAGCTGCTGGGCGATCTGGCCGCCACGCCGAACCGCTACGACCTGATCATCAACACCACCAACCAAGCGCTGGATTGGGACGCGGTGGTGAACGCCCTGGCACCGAAGGGCCGGCTGCACCAGCTCGGTGTGACGCTGGAGCCCATCCCGCTGAGTGTGTTCCCGTTCATCGCCGGGCGGCGCCAGTTCACCGGCAGCCCCACCTCCTCACCCGCCAGCCTGCTGAAGATGATGGAGTTCTGCGCGCGGCACAGCATCCAACCCCAGGTGGAAAGCCTGCCGATGCACGAGATCAATACAGCCATCGCCAGGCTGCGCAGCGGCGATGTGCGCTACCGCTTCGTGCTCGACGGCCCGGCCTGATCGCTGACCGGTGCCGCCTGAGCCGGACGCCGGCGCGTCAGGTGCCGGTGTGTCAGGTGCCGGCGGGAGAACGGCGGAACACCAGCAGGCGGTTGTTGGCCGGAAGCGGCAGGTCTGCGGCCGCCAGCAGGCCCACCGCCCTGGCGCAGGCAAGCAGCTCCAGGCTGTCGCGCACCCCCATGGCGGGATCGATGGCGCGCAGGTGGGCATGAAAGGCGGCATTGCTGGCGCTGGTGTGCACACCCCCGTCGTGGAAGGGGCCGTAGAGCAGAAACAGCCCATCCGGAGCCAGCACCCGGGCACTGCCGGAGAACAGGGCGGGCACGGCCGTTGCCGGCATGATGTGGGCGGTGTTGGCGCTGAACACCGCATCAAACGGGCCGGCTGGCCAGTCGGGCTGGGTCACATCCAGCTGCAGCGGCGGCAGCAGCTGGCCGGCGGCGGACACGCCGTTGGCGCTGGCGTACGCCTGGCGACGCCGCAGCCCCGGCAGGTGCTCGGGCCGGTCGCTGAGTTGCCAGCGCACGGGCAGGTGCTGGCTGAAATGCACGCCGTGCTGGCCGGTGCCCGAGCCCACCTCCAGCACCTGTGCCGGCCGGTCGGGGGGTTGGGGCAGCCACGCGCGCAGGGCCTCCAGCAACGGCTGCTTGTTGCGCTCGCAGGCTTCGGAAAAGGGCAGATCGAGCGGCTGATCATCACGACCAGGCCAGGGCCGGTCTGGCGGGCTGACACCAAGGGGCTGCATGGCGCTCAGCTGTCGAGGGCCCGGCGCAGGTCGCTCACATAGGCGCCAGCGGCGGCAGCCACGGACGCCCCCTCAGCGGAGGCCGCCGCCGCCATCACCTTCACCAGCGCGCTGCCCACGATCGCGCCATCGGCGCCCCAATCGCGCACCTGGCGGGCCTGCTCCGGCCCGGAGATGCCGAAACCCACCGCCACCGGCGTGGGCCCCATGGCCTTGAGCTGCTGCACCAGGCCGCCCACACGCGTTTCCATCGCCGCACGCACACCGGTGACCCCGGTGACGCTGACCAGATAGGTGAAGCCCCGGCTGGCGGCGGTGATGCGCCCCATGCGCTCGGATGGGGTGGTGGGTGCCACCAGCAGCACCAGATCAAGCCCCTCCGCCGCGGCGATCGGCGAGAGCCGCTCCGCTTCCTCCAACGGCAGATCGGGCACCACCAGGCCGGCGGCGCCGGCAGCGGCGGCCTCACGGCAGAAGGTTTCCATGCCGCGGTTGAGCAGCGGGTTGCTGTAGGTGAACAGCACCAGGGGAGTGGTGAGCTGACCGCGCAGGCCGGTGAGCATGTCGAGCACCTTGCCCGGCGTGGTGCCGGCGGCGAGGGCGCGGCTGGCGGCCGCCTGGATCACCGGGCCATCGGCCAGCGGATCGCTGTAGGGGATACCCAGCTCGATCAGGTCGGCGCCTGCCTCCTGCAGGGCGAGCAAGGTGGCGGCGGTGGTGGCCAGATCCGGATCACCGGCCATCAGGAACGGCATCAGGGCGCAACGGCCCAGTGCCTGCAGCTGGCTGAACCGTGCCTGGATGGCCGTGGTGCCGCCGGCGGCGACATTGCTGGACGGGGTGGCGCTCATTCGGAGCCAGATCCTGCACGCTCTGGCCGTGAGCCTATGGGGTCGCTGGCAGGACGGCCCAACAAGCCCTTGGCCCCAGGCCTCAGCCGCGGTGTCTCCTGGACTCGACGCCTCAGCCGCGCTGGCTCAAAGACTGGCGTCGTCCTTGAGCTGGCCGATCTCACGCAGCAGGCGCTCCTGCTCGGCAGGGCTGAGTGCGTCGAACTCCTTCTGAAGCTGCTCGGCGGTGATGGCGTCGTAGCCGGCGCGGTACTGGCGGCGCTGCTCCATGAAGGTCATCTTGCCGGTGACCACGCGCAGCAGGTAGCTGCCCGTCCAGCCGAGCACGATCAGGATCAGGACCGCCTCGGCGGCGATGCCGGCCGAAAAACCCTCAAAGCCGGCCGCCTTGAAGCCCCAGTAGCCGAGGCCACCGAGACCGAACACGCCAAGCCCCAGCAGTAATGCCTGGCCGCGCGTCATTCGCCCTGGCCGGCAAGCCTGAAGTTGAGGAAGGGCGAAAACACGATCATGCCCGGGAAGAACAGGAACACCAGGCCGTAGACGGCCGTGCGCTCGATCTTGCCCATCACCATCCAGCGCTTGTTCATCCAGAAGAACAGCACCAGCGGCACCACCACCAGATAGGCGCCGCCAAGCAGCAGGTAGGCACCGAGCACCAGCAGGGTGTCGAGCGGCAGGGTGCTGAGAAACCCGGGCAACGGCACGGAGGAGGTAGCAGGGTGCGGCAAATCTAGGATCAGCCCGCGGGGGCATGGCGGAACCGGTAGACGCAGCGGACTTAAAATCCGCAGGCCGCAAGGCTGTGGGGGTTCAAGTCCCCCTGCCCCCATCGGTGAGAATGACTGCAGTGCAAGGGGTCTAGAGAATCGAGCCGATTTAGGCTGGCAGGCAAGGTGGTCACGCCCTGGTCACGAAAAGGACCATTTACGACCAGAGTGGTCACGGTTTTGGTCACGCTTCAATGCCGGTCAAGGACCCCTATCTCGGGCGCATCAACCGTGCTCTCAAGGACCTTGGTTACGCGGTCGCTCTTGAGGTGTTGCCGTCTGGGCAGCGGCTGCGCCTGAGGGGGACCCTGCCGTGCCCGGATGGAAGCTGGAAACGACAGCGGATCTCCACGGAAATCCCCTATCCCATGGGCATCGATCAGGCCAGAAAGCTGGCCGAAAAGCTGGGCCATGACCTGCAGCTGTTCCGCATGGGCTTGCAGGCCTTCCCCTTCGAGCAGTGGTTCGGTGACACCACCCCTGCAGGGGAGGGCTCGAAGAGCAGCATCAGTGGCACCGCTGCACTAAGCCGGACCGAGAGGTGGTGGCGCAACCAGCGCAAGCGAGGGGTCAGCGCAGATGTCTCCTGGGCGACCGACTACGCCGGCCCGCTCAAGCCGTTGCTGGACCAACCGGCCGTCGATCTACGGGTCCTGAGGGCTCTGGTGGAAAGCAAGGAGGTGGGATCGCGCAGCCGTCGCAGAGCATCGATTGCAGCGGTTGCCGTGGCAAGAGCAATCGAGCTCGGCCCTGACGTTGTCCAGCTGCTCAAGGACCTGGGCAAGGGCTACAGCCCCCAGAAGGATGCGGCACCCCGTGATCTACCCATCGATGCGGTGATCATCGAGGTGATCGACCAGCTGCCTTCGGATTGGCAGTGGGTGGCTGGTGTCTGTGCCACCTATGGGGCGCGACCTCATGAGGCCCTGCTGACAGCGGAGGTTCAAACAAACGGGTTAGTCAGCATCAGCGGGGGGAAAACCGGTGCTCGTCAAGGTCTGCCGCTGCCCAAGGACTGGATCAATCGCTGGTCTCTGGAGCACAAACGGTTGCCGGCCATCAACCTGGAGCGCGATCACCGCACGGTGGGTTCGCAGCTGGGTGTGGCGCTGAGGCGTTATGCGGTGCCGTTCCGTGCCTATGACCTGCGGCACGCCTGGGCAGTGCGGGCAATTCACAACCCGCAGTTGAGCCCATCGCTTGCCGCCAAGAGCTTGGGGCATTCGCTGATGGTGCATACCAGCCTGTATCAACGCTGGTTTGACAGCGCCTCGATGGCCTCACTTGTGGCGCAGATGTGAGGAGAAGCCCTCCACGTCCACATAGAGGGTTCGGCGTTTGCCCGTCTCCCCGGTCGTGGCACTGACGAACTGAGGGGGGATGCGGCCGCGATCGATGGCGGCGCGCAGCGCACGGGCGCTGGGGAAATGCAGTGCCTTGGCGGCCTCTGCCAGGGGAAGCCAGGGGCTTTTGGGCTTGCTTGGCTGCAGGTCCAAGCGGGCGTTCAGGCGGCGCAACTCTTGATAGATAGCGGCCAGATGCTGGGAGGGGTCGTCAGCAGGGAGCGGGGGCAAGGCGGTCATGGGGTGAACGTCAGTGCGTCATCTCTAGCAAGAAATGAATGCTGAAAGCCGCGATTCCTGCGCACTAAATGAGATCCGCACGCGTGCATGGCTTGGGCTTGTGTGTATGCACGCGTGCATGGTTCGCGCGCAGAAAATCCGCACGCGTGCAACGGTCATTTCTTGGTCTGAATGAAGTATTGGTAGAGGCGACGTCAACTTTCACGACGTTGAAAACAAACGGAGTTAAACCAATGCGACCTCAAATCAGCTCAAATGAGCACAACACTCCTCGCCAGAAGACGGCGGAGGAAACGGAACCACAAGCGGAGTCAATCCAACTGGCTGCGCCTGTCTCAATCGGCTCTAAAGACGCTCCCTGTTGTTCGCAGGACGATCTGCCGATGGAGATGTACGTGCCCGATCACTTGCCGGTCTGCCAGCCACTGCTAGAGCGGCTCCAGGGTCTGGCCACGGTGCCCTGCAGCCCGAGCCAGCTGGACTTTGTGCTGGATGCCATCGCCAAGGAATTCGAGCGGCCGGTGAGCCAGATCGAGAAGCTCTATGCCCCCCTGCGCCACAAGGTGCTGGAGGCAGGTGACGAGATCAGCTTGGTGGAGACCCTGGAGGCAGGTGCCACCGCCGCAGAGGAGGACGTGCTGGCGCTGGTTCCTCCAGCGCTTGCCGCTGGTTTCAAGGCGATGCGGGCAAGCATCGAGTACGAGCCGGAGCTCATGCTGGCCGTGCTGGTGACCGGCCTGAGTGGTGCACTGCCGCTTGAGTCGTGCATTGAACTGAATACGCAGATGCAGTATCAGGAGCCGCTCATGCTGTGGTTCCTGCTGCTGATGCCCAGCGGAGAGCTCAAGAGCCCATTGATCAAGCGCCTGGTCAGTGCTCCCTGGCAGCAGACGGTGGAGCCGTTGATGGAAAGGAGGTACGAGTGGGAGCTGGCGGCCTGGGCGGAGAGGAAAGCAGAGGCCAAGACCAACCAGGAGGCCTTCTCCGAGAAGGAGCCGGTAATGCCGCTCACCCTGGTCAGCGGCGAACTGAGCAGCGCGGGCATGGATGAGTGCTTTGCGGCCCATGACCGCTGGGCCAACCGCTCGATGCTGCTGGAGGTGGACGAGGCAGCAAGGATCCTGAAGCAACTGCAGGAGGGTGACAAGCTGGCCAACTGGATGCTCAGCCGCTACGACGGCAAGGGCTCACAGAACGCGTTTGTCGAGGCGGGCCGTCAGAGGCGCTACCAACAATGCCGCCTTGCTGTGCTGTTGGCCTGTCAGCCGGACCGCTACTACGCGATTGCCGGCGACGGAGACGTGTCTGGCCTGAACGCCCGCCTGCTGGTGGTCGAACAGCATCAGGTCCGCCTGCACCACAAGGACAGCTACACGCCAGAGGAAATCCAGGCCGGCCAGGAGTTCACCAAGCTGCTGGAGAAGCTCTATGGCGCGGTGGCTACCTGCGAGCGCCTGGAGCTGAAACTCAGTGAGCCAGCTCTCGGCCGCTTTCAGCAGGAACGCACAGCGTTGGACGCGCGCAAGCGCGACTGCCTCTCGGACGCGGATCGCTCTCTGCTCAGCAAGTCAGCGGGCCGCATCGGCCGGCTGGCGGGGATGTTCCATCTGCTCTGGCAGATCGTTGAGTCCCCTGACGGTGTGGAGCTGGTGGAGGACCAGGAGGTGGGCGAGGAGGCGATGGAGCGAGCCATCGCCTTTCACGCTCTGCTGCTGGAGAAGACCATGCAGGTGCGCCGTAAGGCCCATGAGCATGGAACCCTGCCCGAGCTGGGTCTACGCCTCCATGGCAAGACCTGGGCGCGCGCGGGCCATTCAGCCAGCCTGAGCGAATTGCGCAGAACGCTGGCCAGCAAGAGCCGCCCGTGCACCGATGTGCTGATCGACGCCCTGAAGCCTCTGACCAAGAAGGGCTACGGAAAGCTGCACAAGAACAGCCGCAGCGGCCAGGCGGGCTGGAGCTACAAGGCTCTGCGCCCTCTACCCGGGGTGCGCTGAGGCTGGGTCTGTACCGGTGGCAGGGCCCATGGCGACAGGGCTCCTGCCACCTGACCTTGACGAGGGCCCGGCAACAGGGCCAACAGGCTTCAGTGAACAGTGCAGACGTGCAGATGAAAGACCATGCGACAGAGGGACGGAGCAGCGAGGGCAGCGGCATCCCTCCCGTTGAGGTGGTGGGCGACCACCACTGCCTCCACCCTCACTCCACCTGTCCTCCACCCCTTGCTCCACCCCAGAGAGGGGCCAAGAACGCTGTTGTGACAGGGGATCTGCGGGAAAGGGGTGGAGGGTTGGAGCATGAGGTGACACACGGGTGAATCCGTGGGGCATGCAACGGACCCTGTCCGGCCCTGTCCGGTTCAGCCCTTTGATGGTCAGACGCCATCTGCATCCCCCTGGAGCGGAAGTGGATTGAGATGAGGGGAGCTAGATCATCACTGCTGGCTTCTGCAGGTCAACAGTCGTCGGCAATGGGTTCAGATTTGGAATTGATTTCCTTAAAGACCCATCCCCTGTCTTTCCCGCCTGTACCATGGCTTATTGCCGCAAATCTCCTCTCCTTGTTGCCAGCTTCGATAAAGAGATGATCCACGGCAAGAGGGACTTTGGAGTTTGAATCCCAGCCCATGCGCTCGGCCGCTTTTCCAGCACGCCTCCTGATACTACAAGGTTCTATACCAAGCAGTTTGGCCAGTTCTAACGTCGTTAATTCGGGTCCAATGAGGTCGTCGATTGTCAATTCAGAAGTGCATCCTGCTGGGTTTCCAGAGATGCCGTCCTTGGATGGCAACGGAGGAGGAGGTGCAAGGTGCCCTGATGACAGCACAGGAGCAGCCGGAGCGGTAGACGCAGATGCTTCAGGTGCGGATGCAATTGCTTGCAGGTCTCGCTTTGTGCGTTCATTGCGACGCTCTGTGTATTCGATCGTCTTAGAGATCTCGTCTACAATTGCCTTGTAGTGTCGGTGCATCTCTAGAACAACCCTTGCTGCTTCCGGGTTTTCATTAGCCTGCTGACCAGCGTTGATCTGGATGATGAGCGCTTTGAGGCTGTCCACCGTCTTTTGATAGCCCTTCTGCCAAAAGCGAAGGTCTTCCAAATCTTCGGGAGATCCCGTGTTCTTAACAATACAGTCATAATACTCTGAGTCTTCAAACTCCAGACCATTCTCGTACTCTTGCCAACACTCTGGATCAGAGAGATGTTTTGCATACTTCCATGCTTCTTCTGGGTTGTCCCATCGAAGGATGTCCATCGAAATGATCGCCGCTCATACCGACTTGCTCGCCAAGATAGCAGCACCCATCTCATCATGTCGTCACAAGTGAGGTCCTGGAGGCGGTTTGGCAATCACGTCATAGAAACGTGAGCTCGCTCAGATCGCGGCAAGCAGGCTCGGGAGATAAAGGTTCTAGAGAAACGTTGCCGTACAGGGTTCAAGCAGCCACAGCCAGTCTTCCTCACCCTCTCTAGGGAAGAGAGGGTGCGGTGTTTGGCGGTGGTCAGGCCTGGGGATGGTCAGGCCTGCGGTACGTACAGGCTGCTGCAGGGAGGAGCTCAGAGCAAATAGGACATGATCTCCTGATCGTAGAAGGAACAAGGGAAGAAGACGGTTTCGAGCGGATTCGGTCTGTGCGGCTGGCTGCCGCTCACCAGGAACTCGTTCAACCGGACCCGAAGAGTCTCATTCTCTTTTCGTTGCTGCTCTAAGTTCGACACAGCTTGATTCAGCTTTAGCATGAGATGTGCTTCTCGTCCCGCCGCCTCAGAAGCAGTATCTTCCCAACGCTTTCTATCAGCATTAATGAGGTCCCCCCCCCCATCTTGTGCATTGACGGCATCATCTCTAAGTTTATGCAACACAGTGCTAATGCTGTAGTCAGTATAACCCTTGGATTCAATCTCCGACCATTTATCGGCTACGGCGCAGTATCGGCTGGCATCTTGTGATGTAATTCCGAACCCCTGAAGGTATGGCATGTACTCACCATGCTTCAGGGATTTCTTCTTTGAGATGAGCTGACGACCGAGTATCAGCGCAGCCTTCAGTTCGATCTTGTGGAGCTTTTTATGTTCTTCTTTTCCCACTCTCACCACGGCCAGAAGAGTTCGCATATGGATCCCTTCGTTGATCTCTGTGGTTCCACTATTCAATGCAAGTTCACAGGCGTCCACCTGTTTCTGCTGGTCTTCTAGCTTCTTCTCGTCGATAAAGAACGTCATCACTTGCTCCAAACGCGATGATAATAGAATCAAAAGAGCATCACTACTGTGAACGTACTCTCTATACAATCTTACAATAGAAATGCTTGGTGCGTTAGCAGATCTTCCGGAATGGCTGTTGAGTATCAACTCGTCTGCTTGCAACAAACGGGAAGCTATTTGAACAGGTTCTGCACTTAGAGGGATGAGAGGGATGGACTCTTGACTTGTTCAAAACGGTTGGTTTTCTGTACTTCGTGGGCAACTTGGTCCGAGTGGAGTGGTCAGGGTTTTCCTACATGGCCATTTGCTCAGGAATCATTTTTATTTAAATTTATAAGTTTTTTTCTTAGAACAATATTTATAGAAGTTTGCTTTTTTAAAACCTTGTTGACTAACGGACTCCTGCGGCAACCTGATACAGCTCAAAAGATGCTTTGTCCATTGTATAAATGGAGGTTTGGACGGGTGGCTCTTCAAATTCCCAGTGTGGGAGTTTGAACTGCCAGGTACAGTAAGTCCCCCTCTACTTATGTATAAGGGGAGTTTGGTTGCCATGGGTCACATGGGGGCAACTCATGCTTTTAACCCTCAAGGTTGACCCTTGAAGGATCCTTCCACCGTTATGGCAGTGGCTTGCGTCAGCAAGCCACGATCGCCATTCAATGGTAGAGAGCTGAAGTACTAGCAAAGAAGAAGTAATATGAAATTACTATTTTCTCGTTAAAAGTAGAGAAAATTTTACTCTGTTATAAGTTGAATCAACTGAAGTAACATAATCAACGCGGCCTTGCTGCGCAAGCCCGCTAACTGAATTGTCTTAGGCGACTTATTGATGGATAAAGTATTATTCGTTATTATTTCTTGGAATGATAAGTTCTTTTTCATTGAACCCCTGGAAGGGGTGGTGTTTTCGTGGAGTATTCGTTATCTTTCGTGGAACCAAGTAGTGTAGCTGGGAGTTTATTGATATTCCTCCTCTAAACAGACCTCTATGCTGTTTAGTGAGTGGTTAAGGGTCAAAGAAGTCGGTTTTTTATGAAAAATAATCAGTTTTTTATATAGTTTGTAATCATGTTGACTCGTTTTATCTCCGTATCAAACAAATTTCCTTTTATCTTTTTCTTTATTATTCTTTTTATGAGTTTTTATCTTGGTTTTTTTATCTTGGTTTTTATCTTGGTTTTTCTTCTGCTTTTTTATTGTTTCTGCTTTTTTGTTTTTTTCTCAGTTGTCATCAAGATCTGGGTATTCGCCGTTGAACATGGCTGCCGCTTTTAACATGCTGATGACGGGAAAGGAAGTGAAGTGTTTTAAGCGGAGTTTTTAGAAAGACACCAAAGTTGATAACACTGCCTTTATCTGTCAGTTAGATTCATTGAAATCACTTTAAAAGAAGTAGAAGAAGGGAGATGTAGGCAGTGTTTCTAAAAGCTTTGCATAGGATCGCTGTTAACGCCAGGCATAACTCGTGGACTGCGGCTGCCTGGTGATCACTGCTCCAACAAGGGCAAGCTCTGTTTACACCTAACATTGTGTCGCGATGCCGTAGACATGCCGCCAGCCAGGTAAGTCACCCAGCAGCAAGGCCGACTGTTTACAAGTTAGTTTTTCTCTGACTCTAAATGCAGTGCACTTAGTATCCCTTGCTAACTGCAAGTTCGATCAAAGTTTTTCAAGGTTTCGAGCGTCCGCCGTGTTGGCCCGGGTTGATTGTCGTTTGACAAAGCTTGCTGAAGCTTCCCGTTGCTGTTCGTTTACAGGTTGCAGGTAACTGTGGAACCAATCCATATCTCTTGTTCTTCTTTTTTCTTGGTTGTACGTCTGTTGGGCCAGGTGTGTTCCCTATGGCTGAGAGCGATTTTCGGATTTTAGAAAATTTGCCGCGCTGGAAAACGGGCTGATTGTCGTTTCAGGGTTCCTGCCGCTGCTTCCATCTGACTTAATCATTGGGCGGAAGTGGCGGGAGGTCTGGAACACCAACCCATGATTTTGGAGCAGGACGATGCGTACAGGAGTGAACCCACCGTCTGGTGGGAGGAGATTGAGTGAGGAGCAAGAGGCGATCGTGCAGTGCCAGGCGAGCGCGCTGCGGGTGGTGGCCTTCGCCGGGACCGGCAAGACGACAACGTTGAGGGCCTACGCCCAGGCGCGTCCGGGTATGCGGATGCTGTATCTGGCCTTCAATCGTTCCGTGGCGCAGGAGGCACAGGGCACGTTCGGGGAGCATGTGCGCTGCCTGACGATTCATGGCCTGGCGTATCGGGCAGTGGGGCACCACTACCGCCACAAGCTGCGTGGGTCGTTGCGGGCCCATCAGGCGGCAATGGCTCTGGGGCTTGGTGGGGAGCGAGAGCAGTTGGTGCTGGCAGATGCTGCCTTGCAGGCATTGCAGCACTTTCTCTGCAGTGGCTGGGAAGACCTCGCTGGTTTTGCGCGGCAACTGGGTGAGCGTTATCCCCGGCAGGTGCTGCAGGCCGCAGGGCAGCTGTGGAGGTTGATGCAGGACCCGTCAGACCGGCGGGTGCCGATGCTGCATGACGGCTACCTCAAGCTGTACCAGCTCTCCCGGCCGCAGCTGCGCTTTGACGTGATCCTGCTGGATGAGGCGCAGGACACCAACCCGGTGACGCTGGCGATCCTGGAGCAGCAGCAGTGCGCCAAGGTGTTGGTGGGTGACCCGCATCAGCAGATCTACCAGTTCCGCCACGCCACCAATGCGATGGCAGGGGCTGGGGAGTGGCAGGAGCTGGCCTTGACCGGCAGCTTTCGCTTTGGTGAGGAGATCGCGGCAGCGGCCAACCGGTTGCTGGCGGTGAAAGGGGAAGGCCGCCGGGTGCGGGGGTTGCGGCAGCAGCCAGCTGCTGGCGGTCGTGCCTTCATTGCCCGTGGCAATGCCGCCCTGTTCATGCAGGCGTTGCAGTTGCTGGATCGTGGGGAGCCGTTGCACTGGTGCGGCGGCATCGAGGGCTACCGGCATGAGCTGCTGCTGGATCTGTGGCACCTGCATCGGGGAGAACGGGAGCAGGTGCGGGATCCCTTTGTCGCAGCCTTCAAGAGCTACTCAGCGCTGAGCAGCTATGCGGAGGAGCAGAACGTGCGTGACCTGAAGGCCTGGTGCCAACTGCTGGAGCGCAGCTTTGTGCGGATGTGGGCTCACAAGATCCCGGACCTGGTGGCGGGCCTGAGGTCCAGTGCGATCAACCAACCCGGCGATGGTGTCTTGTCCCTGGCGACGGTGCACAAGTCGAAGGGGTTGGAGTTCAGCGAGGTGGAGCTGGCCCAGGACTTCCCGGAGCATCAGCTGGTGGGCGACCCACTGCAGGTTGTGGATGGTGTGCCCTGCGATCCCGAGAAGACGCAGGTGCTGTGGGATGCGCAGGGCTTTCGTGGCGTGGTGGTGCTGCGGGAGGAGGAGCTGAACCTGCGTTATGTCGCAGTGACACGGGCCAAGGCGACGTGCCATTCCGCTCAGTGGTCAGCGCCGCTGTTTGCCGACCTGGAGCGGTTCGTCAAGACCAACCCGCGCTTTCTGCTGCTGCCCACGCTGGCGGGGTTCAAGGGCAAAGACCAGCTTGGTGAGGGTGACGGGAACTCCGAGGAAGAACAAGGCGCAGACGAGCGCGCTGGGAACAAAGAAGAGCAGGGGAGTGAGGGGTGTAAGAGGCGTAAGGAGGAGCAGGCGGAAAGGGAGGCCAGGCAGGAAGTGGCGCAGCAACCGGTGCTGACGCTGGAACCGCTGGTGACTCCGAAGACGACGGTGGTGCAGGAAGTGACGCAGCGGTCCCAGCGGTCGGAAGAGCCGTCGCAAGAACCAACGCGACTGTCCACTCGGCAGCGGGAGGAGACAGGACAAGTGGCTCCACCAAGGACCCTGCAGAGGTTGATGCGCGCAGTCCGGCATCTGAGCTTGGTGCCAGAGCGGCGCAAGGCTCTTGCAGTTATGGAAGAGGGTGCGTTGCCCGACACGCCCTGTCCGACCTGTCCGCCCCCTGCCGCTGAGGCGAGGGTCTTGGCAGCGCTTGATGCATCAGGGGGGTCGGACAGCGATGACCCCGTGCTCCAGGTAGTGAGGGGTGTGGCGTCACCCGTCAGTACCGGAGTGGTCTGGCAGGTGGGTGCGCTGGAGCAGAGCCGGGTGCGGGTGGTGGTGCAGCACTACCGGTACCGCTACCCGGCTCTGGACTGGGAGTGGTTGCTGCCGGCGCTGGCGGAACTGCGCTTGGTGGCTGAGCCTCAGGTGGCAGTGAGCAGGTTTGTGGATCAGCACCAGCTGGGATCGGCTCAGGGGCTGATCAAGCGGTTTCTGCAGGACGTGGGACTCCTGATAGTCGCGGAATAGCTGTTAGGAGCCAAGGACGGGGACGGTGGATTCAAGACGAGCCCTGACAGGGAAAAGGGCAGGCTGAATAGCCTGGTAAGGCCATAACCGTGCTGAAGCGATAGAGGATGTAGATGACGAAGGGGATTGTCGACAAACGTCCCAGCGTCACAGGAAGGTTGGAGAGCGGTGGGGGGAGTGGCCAGGGCTGACTGAAAGTTGTCTTATTCCGTCTCTGCAGCGCTGATTCCGACCCAGCCGAGCATTCGGCTGATGTCATGCGCCACGGCCATCAGACCAGCACGGACTGAGCGAAAGCCGTTGCAGCGCAACAGGTTCAGGGCCAAGG
>CALRJS020000047.1:0-21623 GCA_943367595.1 Sphingobacterium thalpophilum | reverse complement strand
AAACCATCCGGCCAGCGCGCCTGCTCCAGGGCGGCCTCGCAATTCTCCTCGGTGCCGTAGAGCTGGATGAACTCGGGCAGCGACAGGCCTGCCTGAAACTGGATTCGATTCATGGCCATGGCGGGCACTGCTAGTACATGTGTACCAGCCTAGGCGGGAAAGGCCTGCGGACGGAGCTTGCTACCTAATCAAGAAGCGGTTTGACTGGTTCTAAGTGCGCTCCTATCATACTGTAGCGGGAGATGTCAGGTGCATGGCTGGCAGGGTCGCCACTGCGCGAGCGTCCTTGGATCACCATCCTTCCACGGATGATGATCAGGCAGGCTGTGAACCAGTGCTCCCGCAGGATGTGTTCTTTCAGCCAACCATCCTGAAGCAGCGCTGGGGTGATAATCCGGTCGCAGATATCGGCTTCACTCAGCTGCTTCTTGCTCACTGCAGGTCCCGGAAAGGGTTTTCGGACTCTGGAACGATCTCCTCGGTGCTCTACTGGCGCGCTCAACTTCCCAAGGGTGCTAAGGAACTGTCACAGCTGATTGTGAATGATCACCTCACTGGTGCCAACCTATGCACAGATTGCATGGGCTCTCTGTTTTGTGTTGCTGGTGAACTCCAGCAGCCTCCCAGAAGGCCTGAGTGGGACCGGAGGTGACATCGTTTCTGCCCACCACGGGAGTGACTTTGGGGTGATATTGACAGTCGGGTGGCGGAAGCCCTCTGTGAAGCGTGCCGGATCATTCCTTAGCCGGGTGAGCACGGGGTGGGGAGCAGTGGGGGCCCTGCTGCGCCTAGCACCGCTACTGGGTAGCTCCTTCACTGAGTGAGGGACGCGCGCAGGTTTCCTCAGCATGCGCGGCCGCACAAGGGTTTCACGAGCTGGCCCGCCTCACACGCGAGACACCCGGTGTATTGGCCTGTGCCTTAGTTCCCGGGCCAGCCCTTGCTGCTTGCCGTGCTGGTGCTTCGGGTCCTGCGCTGCCACCCGATGGCTGCTGTTTCTTCCCGCTCCCGTTCCAAGACCCGCTCCAGGGGTACCAGCTCCTCAACGACAGCGCCCACTACCGACAAGCTGGTGGAGGCCCTGATCCAGCTGCTGGAGGCTGGCACCACTCCTTGGCGGCGGCAGTGGGACGCCTCTGGTGGTGGGCACCACGTCAACCTGCTCTCAGGGCACCGCTATCAGGGAGCGAACCCGATCCTGCTGACCCTGGGGATGCACCTGCGGGGTTCGGCGCTGCCCTACTGGTGCGGCTTTGCCGAGGCAAAGGCGTTGGGGATCTTTCCGCGTAAGGGCAGCCAGGGGGTGCGGATCCTGCGGCCTCAGGTGAACCGGCAGGCAGGTGACGCCGGGGGTGCGGACAGCTCGGACACCCCGGACAGCCTGGACACCTCCACCAGAGCCCGTTCCAATGCTGCTGATGGCTCCCCTAAGGAGCGGACCTGGATCAGCTTCCGGCCGGTGGTGGTGTTCAACGCGGCTGACCTCGAAGGCGAGGGCCTGGTGGGTCTGATCGCTCAACGCCAACGGGACGCTGGGCTGGCTGCCAGGCCGGAACCGGAAAGGCTGGCGGCAGCAGAAGCGGTGCTGGGAGCCTGGCCGGTTCCCGTCAGCTACGGCGGCGAACGAGCCTGCTACCTGCCCCAGATCGATCGGATCCAGCTACCGGAGCGGGCTGCCTTTCACTCCGCCGCTGGGTTCTACGCCACCTGGGCGCATGAGGTGATCCACTCCACGGGGCACGCCAGCCGCCTCCAGCGGGATCTGAGTGGGCGGTTTGGCTCGCAGGCCTATGCCCGAGAAGAACTGGTGGCGGAACTCGGTTCAGTGCTTCTGGGGGACCAGCTGGAGATCGGCAGTGCCCTTGAAAACCACGCGGCCTACCTGGGGCACTGGGTGGAGCTGCTCAAAGAGACCCCGCAGGGGCTGTATCAGGTGCTTGGGGAGGCAAGGCGGGCGGTGGAGCTTGTTGAGCTTCAAACTGATAACTTTATCGACTCAAAAAAAGTAAACTAGCCAGACCCACACTGCCCATGCGAAATTCAAAGATGTGGTGACCATGAATCCGCACATTAGATACTTGTTTGCCTTATCCGACAACAATCAATTTGCAATGACAAGACTTGCTAGTCGCATAATGCATGAGAGCCGCTGGCATGATTCCAGAGCCATAAGAATGCACCGAGCATAACCCGGGATGACCCACACCTTCGAAGCTTCTTATCAACAAGCTCCATGTGATTCAAGCTCCGACTATCGCCTCCGCTGAAATTGGTTTCACGACAATGAGGTGTAAAATGTCTTGCTACAAAGCTTGAACAGCCACTTTCCGCAGTGCTTTGGCAGGCTAGGGTGTCTTTCAATTAGTCCTCAAGCAAGTCCTACTCGGTCAAAGCTTATGGGTGAAGCAAGGCGTCGCAGAATTAATGACCCCAACTACGGAAAACGTCCCTCCGACACCAAGGCCGATGAAGATCCGTTTGATACCAATGGTCTGGCTGTTCCAGATTACCAGTCACTCGTTGAAGAATACCTGCAGCACGGGGCATCTCATTTAGCTCAACTTGTTAGAGATTGGATCGAGGAAAACGATCCACCTCATATCGCCTATGGCACTTTTGAAGGCAAGACTGTCACAAACTTAGCTCGCCTAAATCAGATTAGCGAAACTGTTTATGTCCTGGCATCTCAATACTCAAAGGCGCTGTCTTCTGTTAATCCACAAAGGGGTAAATTCAAGTTGCTTTCGGCATGCGAGCCAGGCTACTGGCAAACCTATCCATCTGTTCAAAAAAGTCCTGAATTGGCGCTTGAGGGTTTGCGCCTTTACAATACGTGTTTTTTTGACGAGCCTATAACCGACTTGATCAACTGTGATGGTGACGTGGTTGCCACTCTTCGGAAGAATGTTGTAGTGCTGTATATGGCTATGAGTGCACAGTATGAGGTCATTGATGCCGCCTGTGCCTTGGCACATTTATTGCCATTTCAAGTTACTAGGTACGCTGGCGAGCAGCGCCGCTCCCTAGATATAAGAATAGAGAAAGTCTTTAAGCCTATTGCGCCAAGAATTGATGAATTTCGAGTAAAGCATAAAGGCGCAGATAGGTTTCCGTGCTTAACCATACTCTTTTTTATTGAAAGCAAGGTTAGCGGAAAAGTCTGTGAGTTTAGAATCCATTACACAGCCCATGGTGGGTCCCATTTAGTCATTCCCGGCTTTTCTTGTCAATCAGACGGAGACGAACATTACACCCCAATGGATATTCTGGGCCCACCGTTGGCTATTCCAGAAATCCGCGGATACAGCGCAAATGAGTGAGATGTCGATGGTCTTCTTTGGTATTGCCTATTCTGGGATTGGCTAGGCGTCATTGACTGGCTCTCACTTGACCTATTCATATCATTTCATTGTCCGTGATTTTTCTCATGCCAGGAAATCAGCTACATGGACTTGTTCTGAGTGACGTGAGTCTGCTGTGTGGAGGAAGTCTTGGTTGCATTGATTTAGCAACATGCATCGAATACGCCATTGCCGCATTCTCCCGACGAAGTTAGTATAATCACTGCTTCTCCATTGGATTCAACTGATTGCCTGTCCTACTGGAGTATCTTTTGTTTAACTCTAGAAACAAAACGTGCTGACCCTTGCCTGGCTGGTGGGCTCTGGCAGGAACACCGAACCCCACCCCGATGATCCAGCGGCACTCCATCGACCTTCACTGGGCTCAGGGGATGGGGGCAGCAACCGGCAAGGGCTGCGCGTTGGACCTGACGGTCCCCCTGCCTGAGTTGCTGCAGCCGCTGGTTGGGGACGGTGTTCTACGCCGTTCCTGCCATGGAGCCGACTCCACTCCAATCCGCAACCACCGACGCCCAACTGGCCGCCACGATCGAGGCCTGGCAGGTTGCCTGTGCCCAGGGATGGCAGGAGCCTGAACCGGAGTGCCTGCAGGCTGAACTCTCCCTGCCTGCTTCCGACCAGGGCCTGGTGGGTTCTGCCTGGGATAGCTGGTCATCCAACCCCTATCTGGATCGCCAGCAGGTGGAGGAGCAGCCGGGCTTCTATCCCTTTGAGGAGTCCTGACGCGGCAGTTTCATGGCCGCTGCGCCAGACACCGCAGAACGTAACCCGGTGGGCAGGCCTGTTCTATGGCTGCGCCTTTGGGTCTGCGGCCAGATCCGTCAAGGGCTAACGCGAGGGCCTGCGGCCCCCTTGACGAACCCTGCCCCGGGTTGCGGGAGCGGTGTTCTTTGGCGCCTCAGCCATGAAAAGCCGCTTGTTCAAGATCTCCTGCTGGAAGTGGCTCTACCGCCACACGCGTCAGCTGCGGTGGTTGGCTGGATTGATCTGGCCACTGCAGACCTTTCCTCGCAAGCTCGCGATTGAACTGGAACTGCGCCGCTGTGAAGCCAGCTGGGAGCGCTAGTTCCTGTGGGGGCTGACGCCCCCTTGCCTGATCTCCTGAAATCGATCGTGCTGCTCGGTGTCCTGGTGGGTTGCCCGCGCCTGCGGACTCCGCTCCACCCGCTCGCGCCTGCTCGGGGTTCCTCTCCGCTGGCTCGTGGCGCGGGGGGGTGCTGCTGGGGGGTGATGAATGTCCTTGCCGAGGTTGCTTGTTGAGCCGCAGAGGCTGTTTGCAGAGGGCCTGAGTTCAACCGGTGGGTGCCTGTTGGGGGACCCGCGCCTGCGGACTCCGCTCCACCCGCTCGCGCCTTCTCGGGGTTTCGCTGCGCCCGCTCGTGGCGCGGGTGGGTGTTGCTGCTGGAGGTGTCTGGAGCTGGAGGGAGAGCAGTAACTGCTGAGTTCAGCGGTCGACTCGTTCTCACTCCCCGGTTGGTTTCAGCACCTTGGTTGCGCGGTAGCTGGGGCGGTGGTCTTTCAGGGGCACCTGCAGAGGTCTTGCTGGCAAGGCACGCGGGTCGGAGGGCGTCGTGGCGCTGGCTTGGTCTTACCCCGATGGTCCCTACGCGGTGCTGCGGGTTGGGGGGCGCGTCCTGCGCCAACCCCACGATGCGCCCTCTCTCTCAACGCGACCAGCTTGTGCACCAATACCTTTCCCTCGCTGGTGCCCTGGCTTACGAGTACCACCGCCGCTACTACAACCTGATCGAGGCCGATGAAGCGCGCAGTGTGGCCCAGCTGGAGCTGGTGCGGGCCTGCGGCCGCATCAAAGACCACACCACCGCAGCGGCCTATCTCCGGCGCTGCATCAAAGGCGCTCTGGCCCACTGGCTCAGGGATCGGGCCTTGATGGTGCGCCTGCCGAAGAACGCTCGCGGAGAAGCCCACTGGACCCACCAGAGCCTCGATCAGGTCCACCCTGAAAGCGGTAGCAGCTGGCTCGATGGCCTGGCCAGCCCAGACAACACGTCTCTCGAAACGGAAGAAGCGCGGGATCTGGGGCTGGAGGCCATGGTCGATCAACTACCCACCGCTCAGGCAGCGGCCCTGAGGCTCACGGTGATGGAGGGGCTCGGTCTCCGCGAGGCCGGCAGGCGACTCGGCATCAGCCCGATGACCGTGCAGCGGGCCCAGAAGAAGGCGCTGGCCACCCTGCGGGAGCAGGTTTCGGCCTGACGGCCGGCGGTGCAGCTCCGCTGTCGCGGGCTGCACCGCTTTCCCCGCAGGGGTGAAGGTGGCTGAAAGGGGGAGAGATGGGAAGCCGGATGAATCGATTCAGCAATCCGGCGACTACTGACGCGAATGGGTTGGCAATGACAGAACACAGTGATAAGATCGCCTTATGTAAGGCGATTATTTATATAAGCAGGTTTCGAGGTTTTCGGGGCCTTGTCACGCCCGTCTGCGAGGGCCTTTGCCCGGAACTCGGTCCAGTGGTTGCGTTGGGTGTGAGGAAGAAGGGGTTGATCAACGGAGAGATCCATCAGCTGCAAGCAGCGATCATCAAGACCAAAAGAGAACAAATCAGAGCTGTTGTGGTCACAAGGCGGTCACGCGCCAGTCAGGAAGCCTGTAGCAGTAAGGGTTTTGCGCGGACTTAAAATCCGCAGGCCGCAAGGCTGTGGGGGTTCAAGTCCCCCTGCCCCCATCGGTGAGATCGCCTGCGGCGGAAGGGTTGTGAGAATCGCCTGGTGCGCGGGGGGCGTAAGTGCTCGTGCGCGTGAGGTTTCGGGTGCCGGTCGGCACGGTGCGCTGGCGGCAAGAGCCGGCTACAGGGGCTTGAAATCGGGCTGGTGACGCTGGCGGAAGCGTGTGGTCGACAGGGTTGTGGTGCGGCTCAGCCGCCCTAGACCTCACGCACCATGCGTACACACCCCAATGCCCGCCTGACACGGATCTGTCGGGAACGTCCAATCCGATACACCGCAAACAGAGCAGGAGCCTTGCTGAGCTGGTTTCTGATCACGGCATCAGTTCTGCCAGAACCGCCAAACCCCACCCCGATGATCCAGCGGCACCCCATCGACCTTCTCTGGGCTCAGGGGATGGGGGAAGCAACCGACAAGGGCTGACGCGAGAACCTGACGGTCCCCCTGCCTGAGTTGCTGCAGCCGCTGGGTGGGGACGGTGTTCTACGCCGTTCATGCCATGGAGCCGACTCCACTCCAACCTGCAACCACCGACGCCCAGCTGGCCGCCACGATCGAGGCCTGGCAGGTTGCCTGTGCCCAGGGTTGGCAGGAGCCTGAGCAAGGAGTGCCTGCAGGCTGCACTCTCCCTCCCTGCTGCCGACCAGGGCCTTCTGGGCTCGGCCTGGGATAGCTGGTCCTCCAACCCCTATCTGGATCGCCAGCAGGTGGAGGAGCAGCCGGGCTTCTATCCGTTTGAGGAGCCCTGACGCATTGGAAGCTTTGCCCCCCGCCTGGAGCAAGTGAAGTCCCCGCACTGGGAGACTTCACGGCGGTTCTGAAAAAGTATGAATAAAGCTAGGATGGGGGATGCTGACTCGATCTAAATCTTTGGACCTCCAGCGCTTTACCCGCAACGCTTCCTTTGGGGTTTATTCGCTTGCCATCATGCTGGCATCTGGAAGGGCTGAGGCCTCGCCATCGCAGTTCCAGGTCATCATCGACGCTTCTAATCCAGCAGCCGTTACTTTCTCTGGAACCCTGGCTCCGGCCCTGGCTAATTCCACCGGCCAGGGTTTTGCCGTGGTGTTCGAGGGAACACTCATCGGCGGCTCACGATTTGCCTCAACACCTGTCGGCAATTTCGCAGCCACTCAATCTAATTATCGATACGGCGTACTTTCTGCTGCTCAGCCTAATGCTGTTTCACCTGATGGCGGCCTGCGCCTGACCTGTTGTGGCAATCAAACTCAGACCTTCGTCGCAGGGCAAACCGCATTCACCGGACTATCGACGTTCAACCTGACGTCTTTTCCCATTGCCACCACAGATCGCACAGGAAATATCCTCGTCAGCGATGACAATGGCAACACCACAGCAACCGTGGTCGGCCACTACAGCTACATCGTCCCAGGCCCGCTCCCTGTTCTCGGCGCTGGTGCTGCCTTCTGTTGGAGCCGGAAACTCCGCAAGCGCCTCAAGCCCGAAATGATTCCAGCCACTAGGGTCTGAGGTGGTCAACAAGAGCTTCATCTGACGGAGCTGTCAGTGCATCTGTTCAGTGCATTTGTTGCACCGGCAGTTCCGTAGCCGCTGTGCCAGACACCGCAGACCGTAACCCGGTGGGTAGGTGTGTGCTTTGGCACCTCAGCCATGAAAAGCCGCTCGTTCTAGATTTCCTGCTGGAAGTGGCCCTACCGCCACACGCGTCAGCTGCGCTGGTTGGTGGGATTGATCTGGCCCCTGCAGTTTTCGCCGCGCAAGTTTGTGATCGAGCTGGAACGGCGTCGCTGCGAAGCCAGCTGGGAGCTGCCCTAAGAGCCTGCTGAAAGAAGCGCCAATCCGAGCCCTGCCAAGTCGTGTTGATCTGCCTGGCCCTTCAGCGGAGGCAATCGGCAGCCCGGTTCGGCAATGCGGATGAGTCCTACTGGCGTTACCACTTCTGCCCAAAGGCCGATTCTATTCAGGTCGGCCGGTGTGGTGCGTTTCATGCCATCACCTCCCGAGGCTGTGCAGATTGGCCAGACGGATCAGGTTGCAGGCCACCACGTGCAGCCGGACGACCGCTCCCAACCGGGATCGACCTCTGGCCTTGAGTTGCCGCAGTCCGGCGGCCTGTTCCGCCTTCTCTACGAGAAGGCTCCGCCTACGGAGAAGCCTTGCGGCTAGATCCAGCCAGCCACCTGCTTGATCCACTTCCTGGCGTTGATCGACTTGCCATAGCCCTGATGACGAGCGGGGCGTACGTCGATGGCGGAGCAACGGCGGGCCTGGATGTTCTCCGCCACATGGGGCTTGATGCCGGCAAAGCGGAGGTTGGCCACAACGTCCCTGGTGTCGTAGCCCTTGTCGGCGGCCAGCGTCTGTTGATGAGAACCCGGGAGCGAACGCGCCATCCGCACGGCCGCCGCCCGCTCGCCATAGCCGTCCGCCGGGGTCACATCACTGGCCACCACCAGACCATATGGAGCCCGACAAACCAGCGGAACAGCAAGTTGTATTCCAGTTGCTCGATGAGCATCCGCTCCGCCCGGATCCGGTAGATGGCCTGCAGCAACAAGGCCAGCAGGTGTTGCTGCGGCGGAATTGAGGGTCGCCCTGCCTCGGGATAGAGCGTGCTGACGATGGGATTGAGGCGATCCAGCGCCTGATCCGCCAACTGCCGCACCTGCCGCAGAGGATGGGCCTTGGGGATCCGCTCCTCCGTGGACATGCAGGAGAAGAGAGGGCCGGTCCTCTCCTGGTGGCCGCGTATCCGCTCAATGCCATTGCGTCATTCTCCCGCGGCTGGGTGGGATGTTCGGCAGCCCCCTCGTGCGATAGCGGGGATAGACCTGCTGGGAGAGAGCGTGCCCCAAAGGTGCAAAACCAGAACAACGGCCCAGACTTTCCAGGGCGGAGCTTCAAGCGATGGGAACCCAATCAGGAAGGCGTAGATAAGGTCCGTTGACGTTCTGGGCGAAGCATCGTGGGTCAGTCAGAGCCCTGGGGACTTCGCTCCCGCTGGTTCCGTTTTCTTCTGCCCCTGCTGGCCGCTCTGCTGGCGACGCAGCTGCTGGTGGCGGCCCCCCTGGCCCGGGCGATTGACGCCCCGACTCCAGCCTCCGCTTCCGCCCAGAAGACCACTCCCCCGCCGGCCTACATCGAACTGGATGGCCGCCGGGTGTTGGAGATCCGGGCCGGTGTCGGCGCCCAGAGCCCGGCGCAGATGGCGCGGCGTGGTAGCCAACGGCTGGCCGAGCTGGCCGCCAACTACTCGATCGAGCCCAGCCAGATCGTCGTGCAGGAGGACCCGCCCTACACCACCATCGGCCTGATGAAGGGCGGCGTGTTTGAGCCCAGCATCTCGGTGGATGACCGCAACGCGGCCCGCTTTCAGCTCAGTCGTCAGCAGCTGGCCCAGCGCTACCTCGAGCAGATTCGCGCGGCGATCGTGCGCTACCGCCAGACCCACCGGCGCTCCGACTGGCTGCGGGGCACCGCTCTGGCCCTGCTCGCCCTGGGCCTTTACATCCTCTGGCTGAGGGGCCAGATGGCCTTGAACCGCCGCCTGGGGCGCTGGATCAACGACCCCGCCAACCACCGGATCCGGGGACTGCAGGTGGGCGGCAACCAATGGCTCACCGCGGATCAGGAGCGCAGCCTCCTCGATCCCTTGCGCCGGATCGTGCACGGGGCCGTTCTGCTGCTGGTCAGTTATCTCTCCATCCCCCTGTTTCTCGGACTGTTCCCCCCCACCCAGGCCCTCTCCGAAACCCTGCGGGGCCAGATCACCGGGCTGGTGGTGGGCGGGGCACAGGCCGTGACCAAGGCCATCCCCGACCTGGTTTCCGTGGTGGTGATCCTCGGCCTCAGCGTGCTGCTGATGCGGGCCAGCAACGCCTGGTTCCGGGCGGTGGAGCTGGGCAACCTGCGTCTGCGCTGGTTCTATCCCGAATGGGCCCGGCCCACAGCCCGGCTGATGGGGATTGGCATCCTGCTGCTCGGTGTGGTGCTGGCCTACCCCTACATCCCAGGAGCCAACAGCAAGGCCTTGCAGGGGGCTGGCCTGTTCGTGGGGGTGCTGGCGGCCTTGGGCTCGAGTGCTGTGGCCGCCAACCTGATCGGCGGGCTGATGCTCACCTACACCCGGGCCTACCAGGAAGGCGACCGGGTCAACATCAACGGCACCGTCGGCATCGTTCACGACTCCGCCCTGTTGGTGACCCGCCTGCGCACCCCCCACAATGAGGTGGTGAGCATCCCCAACGCCACCGTGCTGGGGGCCTCGATCGTCAATTACAGCCTGGCCCGCCGGGAGATCGCTGAGCCGGTGGTGATCGCCACCACCGTCACCATTGGCTACGACGTGCCCTGGCGTCAGGTTGACCGGCTGATGCTGGAGGCGGCCAGCGCCACCGCAGGCATCAGCCGGGAGATGCCCCCATTCGTGCTGCAGACCTCACTGAACGACTTCCACATCAGCTACGAACTCAACGCCTACGTGGAAGATGTGGACACCTACCGCAGGACCCTTTCGGATCTGCTGGGGGCCATCCAGGATCAGTTCGCCGAGGCCGGGGTCGAGATCCTTTCGCCGGGCTACCACGCCATGCGCAACGGCAACGGGAGCACGGTGCCCCCCTGGCCTGCCGAGAGCTTCGGCACACCGACCCCCACTCCGCCTGCCGCCGGTTGACGGCTCAAGCCTGCTGACGTGACCCCCTTCGTCGGTCCGGGCCTTATGCGAGTTGGTGGGTGTGGTCATGCTGCAGCTCCCTGTTGAGCTGCCTCCAGGGGCGTCAACCCCTGGAGGGACGGGTGCGGCCTGAGTGAGTTGGACTCCCAGCGCCAACGATCGGCCAGGATCTGCGCCTCCGAAGCTGTAGTGAACAACTCGGTATGGAGGAACTCATCACGGAACCGGCCGTTGTAGACGAAGTCGAGCGGAGCTCAAACGATTCAGCGGATCCGTTCTCCCATGGGGAACCTGGCGCGATGTAGGCCGTGGTGGTGGTGGCGCTCGCCTCGCACCAGCCCCGGAGGGCCTGAGAGATGAGCTCCGGGCCGTTGTCGCTGCGGATGAACGCCGGGGCCGGCTAGAGGCTGGTGAGCTCCTCCGGCACTGCCAACACATCCTTGGCCTTCCTGCTCCGGCGTTCCGGGCTCAGAAGTATCCCGTCGCACCGCAAGGTGCGCCTCACGGCGCAACAAGATCCCACTGCTTCTCTTCGAGAAGGCTTCGCCAGCGTAGAAGCCTGCGGCCAGAGCATCGCCTTCTCCAGCTCAGCTTCCGCCAGAATCCTTTTGAGCCTGGCGTTCTCCTTCTCCAGCAGAGTGAGCCGCCTGGCCTCCTCGACCTGCATCCCCGCGTATTGCTGTCTCCAGCGGTGGTAGGTCGGCTGCATCACCTCGATGACGCGGCAGACCTCGGCGACGGTCTTGCCCCGGGCGATCAACTGCTCGGCGGTTTTCAGCTGGCGGATGATCTGCTCCGCCGTGTGCCTGGTGCGTTTCATGGTGAAGTCCCCGGTCCAGTCTGGCCGGTTGAGGACTCTCATTGACCCTGGGCTGATTTCCGGGGTCCACGTCAACTGGGCAAGGGGAAATGAGAAGGACAACTGGGCCTAAGAAAGCTGCCGGACAGCTACGACAAGGCACGCATTGAGCACCACAACCGCGATCAGATCCTTCTGCGGGAGAAGGAGACTTGGGATCAACTGCTGGGCCCTGCCTCACGTTGGGACTATGAAGCGATTCACGCCATGGGTAAGCCCTGCCGCCAGAAGGTCGACGTAGTGGCGTTGTTAGCAAACGGGCGCTAGGTGGGCGAGTACTCAGAGCAGCGGTCCAGTCGCGAAGAACGGGTCCGGGTTCGACAGGGCTACAAACAGAGAGACATAGGTGGCCAGGAGCAGCCACAGCACCCGAAGCGCAATGAAGCCGGCCGATAGGCGGTCGAGGCGACAGGCGCACACCAGGCTGACCAGCCCGACGATGAGACCAGCGACGGTATCGACGGCGCCAAGCAGTGGGCTGTGCAGCAGAAAATAGAGGGTGGTGAAGGCAGAAAACAGCACCCAGCCCATGCCCTCCGACCAGAGAAACACCAACCGCGAAGCGGAACGATCCGGTGCGTTGGCAATGCGTGACATGGCCAGCAGAGATGTCACATTGAGAACCAACCAGACCGGAGCGAAAGCCCAATCAGATGGTGCCACAGCCGGTTGCCTGAACGCATTGTAAAAGGCAAAGTCGCCACCGAAGCCAGCCGGCAAAGCACTGACCGCATTGGCTGCGGCGAGAATGAGGGTCGCGTGCCACCACTTGAATCCACCACGATCAGTCACGAGAAATTCAACGCCGGAAGACATTTCATTGTCAGCGAGAATCAGCACAGCACCAATACATGCGGGCTCCTGAGCAATGTGGCTGGGTATTGGCATGCTGCATTGGTTGGTTCTTGGTCGGGGCGCCGGTGGAGGTGTGCGGAGGTTGGTATCAGGGAGCGAATTCGCCAACCGCCAGCCGATCACACTTGCCACGCCCCGAACCAACGTCGCCCTGCATCCACTCCAGAAGCGATTGCAGCTAGACCAAAGCTCTGCCAATGCGCTGAATGGCACGATCATCACAAAAGGTCCGGCCCCTTTAGCCCCTGAGCCAGGGATTGCCGTGGCTCCAGAGGCCTTCCGGCATCAGCAGGGCAACTTGGCAGAGGGATGAAATCAGCCCTGAAGCGGCTGATCGATGAGTCTATTCACCACCCATATATCATTTCTGCATCAGTTGAAGGCACGTTAATCACTCCTCTGGGACTGAGGAAAGAGGCTGACCTCAGCTCATGTCCATACCTTCAATGGAATCCAGCTCTGCTGCAAGAGCGAGATCAGCGCGGGTGAGCCCCTCAGGGTGGTGTGTGGTCGTGATGGCTTCCGCATACCCCCAGCCCAGCTTGAAGTCGGCGTGGTGGCCCTGCTTCTCACAGATGGCACCTGCGTGGCGGACCCAGTCGAGGGCTGAGCCGAAGTCCTGAAAGGTCCAGGCTTTGTGCAAGTGATGGCCATCAACCAAATCCCAGCCCGTGAGTACGCCAAGGGAATCCTTGATCTCATCGGGGGTCAGGTTGACTGCACCATCCTCGGCGGGGGTGTCGACCTTATCTGGCATTGTCATAATTCATTCCGATGAGTTAAGTCTATCTAAGTTTAGCAAGACACAGACTCGCTGAAGGCCCGTCCCGGATTACTCAAGACGCATTCAAGGTGCTGATCTACAGCACATAAGACTTTCAGCCGCCATGCTCTGCCAGCCAGAGCCAGGATGCCGCAACGGAAGGGGACCGCTGTGATCAAACCTGCTTGGCCGCGGTTTACTCTGGCTCATCAACATCGTCAACCTGCAAGTGAAAACTCAGTATTATTCCGCTTCCAGCCTGGATGGCTTCATTGCCACCAACGACAATTCCCTGGATTGGCTGCTTCAGTTCGGAGAAGCAGAAGGTACGGGCTACGCAGACTTTCTTGCTGAAGTTGGTGCGATCGTGATGGGCTCATCCACCTATGAGTGGCTGTTGGACCATCACATCAAAACGGGAACGACAGACGAAAAGCCCTGGCCCTATCAGCAGCCCACGTGGGTCTTCTCAAGCCGCAAGCTACCTACCGTGCGGGATGCCGATCTGCGCTTCGTGTCTGGCTCTGTGTCTCTCGTGCATCCGCACATGGTGGCCGCAGCTGCAGGGAAGAATATCTGGGTTGCCGGAGGCGGAGAGTTGGCCGGGCAGTTCTTCGATGCTGGTCTGCTTGATGAACTGATCATTCAAGTGGCCTCCGTGACCTTGGGTCAGGGCTCGCCGCTTCTACCGCGGCGGATCGCCTTTCCTCCCCTGAGGCTCACCTCGGCGCGTGCCCTAGGAGAGGCCTTTGCTGAGCTCCACTACGAAGTGCCGCGCTAACTCCAGGCATCAAGTCACGCTTCGCGGGTGAAGCCAAGGTTTTGGGAAAGCCAAGGGTTGCGGAACCTGCCGCGTAAGGGCTCGCAGCAGGTGCGAATCCTTCGCCCGCATGTGAACCGGTTGAGGGGCGCGGTGGGGTCGGACAGGGTGGACACTCCGTCAGCCACCCCAGAGATCAAGCCAGACGACGCGCCAACCGAAGGGGGAGGGATGAGCTTCCAGCCCTTGGTGGTGTTCAACGTGATCGATGTGGAAGGTGAAGACCTGGCTGTGGGTGCATGAGGTGATCCATTGCACTTGTCAGGCCAGCCGCCTCCAGCGGGGCCTGCGTGGGCGGCTCGGCGCCAAGACCGGCGCCCGTGAGGAACTGGCGGCGGAACTGGGGTCGGAACTGGGGTCGGTGCTGCTGAAACACCAGCTGGGCATCGGCAGGGCGTCTGAGAACCAATCGGCCACCCTCGGGCACTGATTCGAACAGCCCAAGGAAAGACCGCAGAGGCTGGACGGCTGCTCGGGGCGGCAAGGTGCTCGGTTGAGCTGCCAGGCCTGTGTGGGAGTGCTTGGATTCGGCAGAAAGAAACTGGGTGGCTTGGTGAAGTGGCAGAACCGTCAAAACTTAAGCTAAGCCTCATAGCCACTGCTCCTGATCCCCTCTTCACGTCGAGCTGCTCACTCGACCCGACAGCCCATGTACGCACCAACCAACGATGGATTCTCGGTTCGTGGTGAGGCCGTGCGGTACACAGAGCTTCTGCCGCCCGACGATCTTGCCGATGTGATCCATTGCTTCTGGGAGTTACGGACGGTTACCACGCTGCCTGAAGACTTTCACTACCACGCCCTGCCCGATGCCTGTGTGAACCTGTTGTTCAATCAGGTCGACACGACGATTGCCGGGATCACGGCGCTGCATACAGAAGCAACGACTCTCAATCTTGGCACGTCGTTTCACTACGTGGGGGTGCAGCTCTTTCCCGGGGTCTGGCAGGGGGACCGAAACGAGTTGTCCAATCGGTATGTAGGCACGCCTTACCGAGGCACGCTGCCGCTGATACAAACGAATCAACGAATCGCCGGGCTTGCGTTCACGGCCATGACGGACGCGCTTTCCGGTTTCTTGCTGTGGTGCCTTGAGCATGGCCATGTTCGCAAACATGCAGTCACCTCAGTGATCCTGTCCAACCTCGACGCCATTCGGTCGGTGGCAGATATGGCTTCGCTGCTGAACATGTCACCCCGGCAGCTACAGCGCACGCTCAAGCAGCTCACCGGCTTCGCTCCGCACGACCTGCTCAAGGTGCTGCGCCTCCAGCAGTCCTTCCGGACGCACTATCTCGACTTGTACGCCGATCAGGCCCACTTCACCCATGCCTTTCGGCAAGCCATCGGCTACACCCCCGTGCAATACCACAAGCGCTTCTGTGTCTGATCCATACAAGACGGCGCAAAACCAGCCCGCTAGTTTCACGGCTTCCCCTTCACCCAAGGAGCTTGAGATGGATAGGCAGAACCCGATTGGCTGGTTCGACCTGTATGTGGATGACATGGACCGCGCCATAGCCTTCTATGAGGCGGTGTTTCAGCAACGGCTGGAACCGATGGGTGATCCGACTGGAGAGACAGTCATGCAGGGGTTCTCCTCGAACATGACCACCTACGGCGCCACCGGTGCGCTTGTGAAGTCTCCCCATGCCCGCCCGGGGCCTGGCGGAACCATGATCTATTTCAGTGTGGAGGACTGCAGCGTGGAAGAAGCACGGGTAGCGGCAGCCGGAGGCAAAGTGTTGCGATCCAAGTTCTCCATCGGCCCGTTCGGTTGGGTGGCGGTGTGCATGGACACGGAAGGGAACATGATTGGGCTGAACTCCATGCGGTAGGAGCTTGAACGCCAGTGAGGTCGTTCCCCTCGCTCGGCCGAACCAGCTACGGGATGATCAGCTTTGCCAAGAGCCTGGGACGTCGGTTGTCGTGCTCACCTTTGGGGACATCAAGGCCTTTCTGATCGAAGCCAGTTCTTTCCCACACTGTTCCATCTGCCTGTTCCATCCACGCACCCTCAGTTCGTTTGGCATTGGCCTCATTGCCACGATGCCCTACGTCATCCTCAAGGCTTGAAGAGAGGCATCTTGTTGCCCTGGTTGCAGGGGCGATCCTGCTGATGCTCAACGAGAACCGGCGCAGGCAGCTTCGCCGAACGACGGCCTCAGGCTCCACCGTCTCCCCAGCGGCTTCCTTGACGGACACGACCCCGGGAGGCGAATCCCTTCTCCGCCAACCGGAGCCAGACTCCAGGCAGGGATGGCTGACCGCGGCGAATGACCGGTTGGATGGACTACAGCCTCGTCGGCCTGGCCGGGGCCGTCTGCGCCTTTCTGAACACCCTGGCCTCCAGCGGGTCTGCGGTGAGCCTGCCGATGCTGATCTCGCTGGGCATGGATCCGGAGATGGCCAACGCCACCAACCGCCTGCCGGTGATCGTGGGCTGCACCACGGCCGTTGCCACCTTCGCGCGAGCCGGTGCCCTGCCCTGGCGGATGGCCCTGCGGGTGGCTGGCCCGGCAACGCTCGGCAGTGTGGCTGGTGCCTTGCTGGCGGATGCGATACCGGCCCGGAATCTGGGGCTGGCAATCACGGCCGCCGTACTGGTGGCCCTGATCCTGCTGTTCACCAAACTGAAGGCCGCCCTGAACCAGCCGCCCCAGGAATTGGCCCGGTTCACTTTCAAGGAAGCGCTGATTTTCTTCGGCATCGGCACCTGGGTGGGGTTCATCGTGCTGGACGGCGCCACTTACCTTCTCCTGGCTCTGGTGCTGGTGGTGCGCCTCCCCCTTACGGCGGCCAACGCCGTCAAGAACCTGGTGCTGATTCCAACCACCCTGGTGTCTCTGCTGGTGTTTGCCCGCGATGGCCATGTGGCCTGGCTCCCCGGCGGCGCCATGGCGCTCGGCAGCATCGGCGGCGGCATGCTGGCCGCTCGCCTCGCCCTGTTGCCGGCAGCCAGGGTCTGGGTGTTTCGCCTGTTGGTGGTGGTGATCGCAGGAGAACTGATCCAGATCAGCCAGCACGTCCTGCACCGCTCTGTCTGAAGCCAGGTCGATCAGCGAAGCCTGGAGCAGCGTCAGCTCAGCAGCAAAAACATGGCTGGGAACGCACTCTGCCCCAACTGGGCCTGCGACCTAACCCTTCCGGCAGGGTTGCTGCAGATCCTGGGGGTGAGCCACGAGATCGCCGGCACCTTGGGCGGCACGAGGAGCTCCCGCATCCTGGGTAGCCATGGACGGATTGCCACTCTCTGACAACTCGTACCGAGCCGTGGAGATAGTCCACCCAGGCCATTCATGCCTGGTGCTGAACAAGGCGCTACTGGAGAGCCATGGGGTCCTTCCTGCCCCGTTGAGGATCTGAGTCGAAAGCGCGTGCTGGCAAGGCTGCCGGTAATGCGTGAGAGACCCTTGAACGATTCTGCTTGACACCCGCGACGGCAATCTCCGCTACAGCAACTCCCACCGGCTCGGGGTAAAGCTCTACTCGCTCATGGGGCAGGAGGGCTTGCCGCCGGTGCAGGTGTTTGGCGGAAAGCGGCGGGAAGCAGCGGCTGAGCTCATCAGCTCAGTGCGACCGAAGAAACAGCCCAACATGCGCTGAATCGAGAGCCTCATTCGGGGGACTTGGTGAATGACATTGCCAAGCACAGGCCGCAAGGCCACAACATCGACCCAGCAAGATTGGTTAATTGTTTCAATTCATAATGCACCCTAACACACCGACTAAGGTGGAACCAGTACAACACATGAATGATGTCTGGAACTCCCTTTCGCCCCCCAGTCATCTACGGCAAACTTTTACCCACAAACCACGAGAGCTCATCCTTTACAAATCAGGATCACGATAATGATGACAACGACTTTCAGGGAGACGCTGATACAGAATTGAAGACTTTAGCCGCTGATCCACAACTAGCCCCGCGACTGCCTGACTTAAACGCAACAGCACAGGTAGCTCAGGCCGCCCAGGCAGCAATCAAAGCTGATGCCACGCAGATACAAGCAGTATCGCATGCGCAGCATCAAATGAATAACTTTGAGAACAGCATTCCTGTAACGAGTCCAGGGACTGCGACTGTTCCACCCGGTCCACTTTATGGGAACATCAATGCATGCAACCGAGCACGTGCCATCTGTATTTGGATGACAGTTGGAATGCTTGGCGGGGCATGGCAGCTCGCGGCAATCTTTATCCCTTTAAAACAAGCCGGACTACTTGACGCCGCAAAGAGCATAAGTGATCCCACAGGATCCAACAACCAACTGTCAGTGACAAAGCCAACGAAGGACCAGCTCAATGATTGGTATCTCTACCCGGATCCAGGGTTCTTTAACCTTATGCGTATTAAAGCCACCGAGAAGGGCAAAGAATGGAGTGGCAGCATTTTCAGCTATGTGGTTGAGTATTTATCAGCAGTGTTTGATTCCACCCATGACCCTAACAAGAACCCAGCCTACAAGGCAATGCTGGTGGCTCAGAGTGTTCTTGATACCGACTATGCGAAATGGAAGACGGGCGGATTTATTCCTATTGAGATCTTTGATGTTTCCGCAAAGTATCCCACTCTCAACAATGTAACCCAAGCCGACCTGGACAAGTTTGGACGTGGCGCACGCCTGCAATACCTAAAAAGGCAGTTTTCACGTGCAATCCTTGATGCAATGACCGGAGCCACCTAGTGCAATACATTCCTTCAGCCCTGCTGGATTCGGGCTATATCCAACGGAGAATCATCTCACCCCAACCAGATAAAACAATTGACTCTTCCGTTTTTGGGCTGTTTCTAGCCAGATTAGACCCGATCCCTTTCATGAACAGCTCGGACACTCTTTCTATCTTCGTGGCGATTATCAATAAGCGTCCGTTTCCACTGTCACTAACTTTTGCACAGAACTCAAACGGTGCGCCCTTTTATGGAAGTTTAGAAGTTGCGCCCTCATACCTTGGCTATGACTCGCTTCACAAGCATGAGATTCATATAGGAAAGCTCAATGAGATTCCCGCTGCAAACCCTGATCACGATCTATGGGGCTTAGGAGTTGTCGGCTACGTTCAAACCTCTCCATTCTGGGGATGTGGTGGTGCTCTTTCTATCACTTCGACAGACAAGGGCCTTGAAAGCCCCATATGGCTAGGCGTACAGAATGCCATTGGCAATGTCAATCAAAATGCCAAGACGCACGTCAGCGTGGCCTTGAGTGACGATCCAAGTGCCTACAACGATGATATCCGAACGTTTTACGATCGTGACTGTGACAACTATCGCACGCTCACCGCTCAAGCCAAACTGGACCTAGGGGCAGGCAAGCGTCCGCAAAGCCAATACTCGATCGATGCAACAATCAGCAGCCTAGATAATTTAACCCCGGCATGGATGAACACTGTTTACAATGGCCAAGTTGGGGGAATTGCACAAGCTCAAGCACTCGTTATCGTGTCCTGAACAATTGATCTTGTTACCATGAGTATCATTGGCATCACAGAGATGGCTCTCAACTTAGCCATCAATACCTGCTTTGGGCTTAGTGGATCAAAATGGGCTGAGGGGAACAAGCCACGTCAATCCAACTTGATGTCATCAGTTATTGTTTTTGGAGTTATTAACTTTTTCATTGAGCTCTTTGGCGGCGGCACACAGCCAGCTGCTCAGCACATGGGCATTAGCCAGAGTGATCTTGACAAAAGCCTTAATGACTTATTCCAAAAGATTGACGATGATTTATTCAATCAGTTCCAGATCAGTCAGATGGCCCCCGTGATGACAATGCTCGACCAGTTCAAACTTGCCTTTGCTGAAGCGCAAGCAGCCGCCAAGTCATACACAGGTATGCCTGAAGAAGATGCTGTGTTGAACAAGTCATGGTCCGCATACTATTCATCTTTTCAGACTGAAGTTACATCGACAGTTCCTGTGACATTAGAGGTCTGCAAATGGGTGGCTTTAGAGTGTGATCCCACCGATGGCAGCCATGTTGATCGACGCTTCGAAACCCTAAGCCTCTATATGATGGCAGCTGGACTATACCTGAATGTTTGCCAGTTTTGCCTCATCATCGAGTGGCAAGACATTCTCGATGCGGCTTCCAAGCCTGGCTCAGCCTATGCAGTGGCTTCCAACAAATACAACACTGTCGATCTACCTCACTGGCAAATAGCTCACAAGAAATGGCAGCAGCAAACCTCCAATCAGAAGAAGCTGCAAGCGCTGAATCCACACACAACATATGCGCTTCCCAAAGAGCCCCCTATGCCAATGCCGCCAATGCCTCCACCCCAGTGCTTTGACCAACTCACTCAAAGCGTCAATGTGAAGGCGATCATTGATCATACTCAAGGATTTATCGCCTACGCAGATCCAATCGTCAAGGAAATGGAGCTGGCACTGGCGAAACGCAATCAATTACGCAGTAACTTGCTTGGCAAAGTGGTTAACCAGCCATTATCAGTGCCGGGATTTAGCTTCCCACTTCCTAGATACAGCAGCTTCATAAACAATGCTACGGGATTTATTGGCACCATTAAGCCAGACAAGATGATTGATGATCAAATCATCATGGAAGACGGATTCATGCGAGCCGGCTTAACTCAAGTGGAGGACGAACGACTGCAATATGTTGACGCCGATCAGGTCAAGGCAAACCGCGACACACTAGATAGCTGGAGCGAGACACTAGCGAACTACAAACCGACCAGCCCCTCCCCCAGCACCTGATGGCTCTCTTTGGAGGCACAGTGCTGGGAGGCAAACTGTTGGGAGACAGGGTGCTGCTGTAGTCGTAGTTGAAACGATTATCGCTTTTGGAACTCTTTCCTCTCTTGCAACTTTATTCGCATCTGGAATTTTTTTTCGCTGCTGGAAGTTCTTTTTCAAAACTCCAAGCCCTGCTCAGAATCTTCACCGCCATCCACCTCAGGGCAACCACGTGGATGCCAAGCTCTGCTGAGATCTGGGCCAAGCTCTGCTGAGATTTAGGCAACGCTCTGCCGGTGCGGAGTGCTCATCCCCCTTCTCCCATCAGCCCACTGCTTCTCTTCCAGAAGGCTGCACCTACGCAGAAGCCTTCTGCTGCAGGGCGCCTTCTACTGGTGGGCCTCGCTGTAACGCCGCATTAACCGCCTCCATCAATCGACCTCGTGCTCGAAACAGAGAGGCGACAACGTTGCTGGCAGAGAGGGAGGGGGGAAGGGCCAGCAGATCTCCGCTCAGCTGGTTGACAACATCTAGAGAGCAAGACTATGGTAAGACATAAAACCCCTTACTTCGTTAACATGATTACTTCGTTAACAAGAGCGATGGCCCTATTCCCCGCTGTTCTCTCTACGTTCCGCCTCGGAGCTTGCTCTGCTATCGCCTGCTTTGCGCTCGCTCCATCGGCTCATGCTTTGGTATTCAATTTTGAATTTGACAATGTCGGAGATGGGCTCCCCCTAGACCCACCAATTGTAGGCAGTGGCACATTTAGCTTCTTGATTAGGTAGCAAGCTCCGTCCGCAGGCCTTTCCCGCCTAAGCTGGTACACATGTACTAGCAGTGCCCGCCATGGCCATGAATCGAATCCAGTTTCAGGCAGGCCTGTCGCTGCCCGAGTTCATCCAGCTCTACGGCACCGA
>CALRJS020000046.1:0-23138 GCA_943367595.1 Sphingobacterium thalpophilum | reverse complement strand
CTTACGTCTCTCCGGCAGGGCCTGCAGGAAGGAGATCAGATCGGGGCTGGCAGAAAGCTGGGGCAAGGGACGAGAGCAGTCCCGACAAAACCGGCACCAGCATGGCTGCACCAGCCGCCTTGTGCCTGACTTTCAGTCGGCCCTGGGCCCAGGGGCGCACCTGACCAAAGAATGGCATCAACAACAAGGAAGACAAGAACATCGCCTGCATCGATGCATACGATTGCACAATCAACTAATCTGCCATCACGCTTGCAGCTCATTTAGCGATAGATCACTTCATGACTTCCAAGCCCAGGCACTGTGACAGAAGACCCAGACAGACTCAGCCCTTGCAAAGAACTACCACGAAGAGCCCCTGAGCAAATGAAGAAGAAAAACAAACAAGCAAGGGGACAACAACGAAGAACATGATCCTCAGAATGATCGTTCGCAATCACCCGCCGAGCGATGCAGCCAAACACTGAATTCTGCCAAGCCGGCAATCAGAGCCCGTGATGAGCGCATGATTGACTGAATGGTATGCCTATGAATGGAGAGCGGAAAAAGAGATTGGACTGGCATGAAACGAGGCTTAGCGGTTAATCGTCAGATCGACCATGAACTTTAACTCGCAGCTTTCAGCATGTCAGCTATACAGCAATGGCAACCATGATCTTTCAGAGCCCACATGCTCAAGCAAGCAATCAGCGTGCGTTCAATTCGATGCTCGCCAAGGCAACCTCCTTTCGGCAACACACTCGTGATCGCAGAGCCTCCGCAAAGTGCCAATGCTTTGAAACAGCATAGAGAATTGGACGGCAACAGAAAAGGCACAATCAAGCCATCATCAAACACATGTACGAGCAATACCGAGGGCTACAGAGGTTATGGTTCTCAACTCGCCTAAGGACACAGAGCGTCCAAGACCATCTCGGTTGTGAGTCTTACGTTTCAACATCAATACGACTCTGGCCTCAACATGGTTCAGCAGCAAGGCTAGGTTTAATGGCTTACAGAAAGTTATGGAGTGATTGAAGGGGAAACTGATGAGAGTGGATAAGATTCACGTCTCCTCCTTGGTACAACGTCTAAACGATTTAACTACGGAAGAGCTGAAGGGCTTCGATGCTGAGGGCGGCGGATCTGGGATGCTGAATGAAGATACAAAAAAACCCCTGCCCGAAGGCAGGGGTTGGGAAAGTCGCAAGATCGATTGTTAAACTCAGGCAGTGAGCTGAGCAGCGGCGACCGAAGCGGTAGCAAGGGCGGCGCTGGAGAAAAGACCAACTTCGCCAATTTGAACAGCAGCAGTCACGTTTCCGATGACAGCGTTGGTGTTCTGGAACAAATAAGCGGTAAAGGAAGATCCGCCAGCTGCCCCGACTGCAGCGATCACAGGACCACCAGCAGAAGCATCTGCGGCAGCAAGAGCAAGTGCGTAGGTGGTCTGAGGAGCAACAATGATTGGGGCAGCACCAGGCGTGAAAGCTCCACCGCTGATAACATCAACAGCAGCCCAGTCAGTAATGATGTCAATGACACCGGTGGCAATATTGCCTGAATCGCCAGTGGCGATCGAGAACTTATCGCTACCAGTACCACCAGTCATCACGTCAGCAGCAAAGTTGCCAGTGATGGTGTCATTGCCCTCGCCACCGAGAATGGTATCGGCGTTGTCGGTGCCCTGAAGGGAATCATTTCCGGTACCACCGTCAATGCGGACACCAGAGGTTGGGAAAGCTGGTGTGCTAGCAAAAATAGAACTGAGGTTGATGCTGTCGTTGCCAGCTCCACCAAAAAAGCTGGTATCAGAAAAGTCCCCAGCATTCCCCTGAGCAAGAATGCTGTCATTTCCATCATCACCGGAAACGGTCGAGCGAACGAGGCCGTCGTCGAAACCAAATTTGATGCTGTCGTCGCCTTTGCCCCCGAACACAGAAGAATTACTTCCGTCCTCGGTTACCTCAATGGCATCGTCGTCCAAGTTGCCATTAATCAGGGACGAACTAAGAGTCGCAACTGTGATTGTGTCGTCACCTTTGCCGCCTTGAACAGATGAGCCTGAAAGGGTGTTGTTAAACCCGAAGGTGATGAGATCGTCACCTTCATTGCCGTTGAAGAAGACGCCGTTAAAAAAGCCGGCCCCGAGGAAGCCACTAATCGTGTCGGAGCCACTACCTCCGCGAAGAGTTGCGCCAGTGATAACCGAAGCATTGGTTAAATTGGTACTGGCAAAAGCAACGACGTCATTGGCAGCTTGTGCACCAAGGAAGAAATTGCCGTCAGCGTTGATGAGGGTAATGGTGTCGACCCCGGACGTCCCAACGAAAGAATCAGGAGCGCCGCCGGAGCCTTGAATGGTTGAGAAAGCCAAGGGTCCTCAGAAAAATTTGGTTTGCAGAAGTGAGCTTAAGTCCTCGAGTAGAGAACTGTCAACTCCATTCCACCTTACCGCAATAAATAGTACGGGGCCAGCAGATGGCCAATTCCGGCTCTGGCCCAATAGCCCAAATCCATTGCGCTGCAAGCTGTTTGAAAATGCTCTCTGAGATCTGGCCGGCTTTTGCCTGATGCTTGAAGCGGGCTCTGTCAGCGCTTGCTCACGGCTGGTGCCAGGCCCTAGATCCTGCGCAGAGAGTCTGCTTTGTCTTTGAAGCCCCCCAGCAGCATCTGCAGATAGCTCACCTTGCGCAGCTTGATATTGGCCGTCAGGCTCATACCCACCTGGAGTGGGAGGAGCTGTCCGTTTCTCAGCTTGAGCTGCTGACTGCTCAGCTTGATCATGGCTGGAAAGCGATAGTCCGGCTTCTGCTGCTGAGGGTCCGGGGGTAGCGCGTCGGAGCCCAGCTGGCGCACGGTGCCCTGAAGAACGCCAAAATCAGTGGCGGGAAACGAATCAATGCTGATGTCAACCGGCATACCCTTCCGTACAAAGCCGATGTCAGAACTGGGAATCTCAACCCTGGCTTCCAAGGCATTGAAGGGCACGATCTTCATCACTGCTTCAGTGCCTTGAGCTGCATAGCCAGGGCTCTTGGGTTTGAGATCAAAAACAAGCCCATCTACCGGGGAACGCAAAGCCTGGTAGCGCAGAGTGACATCTGTTTCGGTAAGCTGAGATTGCAGTTCACTGAGCTCGCTGAGAAGCTGCTTGTACTGCTGTTGCTGGATGGTTTCCTGCCGTAATCCATCCAAGCGGGTTTCGCGCAAACGGCCCTCCACCTCCTGCACTGTGTTGCGCTGCTGAAGATATTGCAGTTCGGCGGATGCCCCGACTTTGGCGAGGCTCTCCAGCCGGCTCAGGATTTCCTTCTCGAACGCGACCTTTTGCGTGAGTGTGTCTACGGTATCTTGAGTTAGTTTTTGAAATCTCAGCAATTCCAGCTGCTTGAGATCAAGCTGGGTGCGCTTCAGAGCAATGTTGTCTCTCAAGGATCGCTGCTTCTGGCTTGATGCTTCGGTATCGAGTCGCATCAGCACTTGTCCGGCTGTCACTTTATCTCCTTCTTTCACCAGAATCTCATCGGCAATCCCACCTACGGGCATCTGGATTTCCTTCACCGATCCAATCGGTTGGAGCTTGCCGCTGGCTACAACGATTTCTTCGGTTTGAGCCAGAGCCAACCAAGCAAAGGCGGCGGCGGTAGTGGTCATCAATCCCCAACTGATCGCCCGCATCCAGAAGCGGGACTGCTGTAGAACGGTTTCATCGTGGTTGGTTATTTCGGCATTTCGCTCGACTGCGCTCTGGGCACGCTTGAGGAGGTTCATCAACTGGCCTCCTGCTGGCGATAAAGGGCAAAATAGCGGCCACGCTCGTCCATTAGGCTGTCGTGACGACCGGTTTCAACAATTGCTCCTTGGTGCATCATCACCACTAGGTCGGCTCGGCGGATCGTGGGCAACCGGTGGGTGATGAAAAAGACGGTGCAGTCATGCAGCCTGTCGAGAAGGTTGTCACACACCCGTCGTTCTGTTTCGTAATCCAAAGCGCTGGTAGCCTCATCCATCACCAGCAGCTTGGGGTTACTCAACAAGGTACGAGCGATCGCCACCCGCTGGCGCTGACCACCACTCAGCGCACCCCCCCTTTCGCCTACTGGGGTGCTGTAGCCGAGCGGGAGCTCCATGATGAAATCATGGGCGCAGGCGAGTTTGGCTGCACGAACGATCTCTTCGCTGTCAGCATCGGGATTCGTTAGGGCAATGTTTTCTGCCACAGTGCCCGAAAAGAGAAGAGGATCCTGGGGCACGATACCGATTTGGCGCCGCAGGGAATAAAGCTCCACTTTGTCGATGTCGTAGCCATCAATCAGCAGCCGGCCACTGTTTGGTGAGTAAAGGCGTGGCAACAACTTGATCAGGGTACTCTTGCCGCTCCCGCTTTGGCCCACAATCCCCACGAAGGTGCCGGCCTTCACATTCAGGTCTATATTTTTTAGCACCGGAGCCTCACCGGGCTGGAACGAGAAATTCACCGCTTCAAACTTCACGTCACCAGAGATTGGTGGCAGCGGGATGTTCGCCTGATCAGCCTGGTTGGATTCCAACGGCGTGTCGATCACATCTGCCAGCCTCTCAAAACTCACCCGAAGCTCCTGGATGCTCTGCCAGATGCTGGAGAGGCGTAGCAGCGGCTGAGTAACGTACCCCGAGATGATCCGAAAGGCGATGAGCTGGCCCAAGGTGAGCTCACCTTGGAGCACCAGAGCCGCTCCCACCCACAGCACAAGCAGCTGCGAGAGCTTCTGAAGTACCTGGCTGGTCTCGTTCAGTGCCGTGCCCGTTATGGTCTTTTCGTATGTGCGTGCAATGTACTTGCCGTAGAGCTCTTGCCATTTCCAGCGGCTTACCATCTCCACGTTCTGGGCCTTGACCGTTTGAATGCCGGTGAGCACCTCAACGAGATGGCTCTGGGTTTTGGCGTTCTCTTCAGCTGCCTGCCGGAACTGACGCCTAAACAGCGGCGCCCCTAGCACCGTGAGCCCCACCTGAATCGGCAGCACTGCCAAGGCCACCAACGTGAGCACCCAGCTGTAAAGGGCCATCACCAGGATGTAGATCACGGAGAAGGCCGCATCCAAAACAGTGGTGAGGGCCGTGCCAGTGAGGAAATTGCGGATTTTCTCGAGCTCGGCAATCCGCGAGCCCAGTTCGCCCACCGGCCGACGGTCGAAATAGCCCAATGGCAGCCGCAGCAGGTGGTCAATCACCTCAGCTCCCAGGCGTTGATCGATCCGATTGGTGGTTTCAGCAAACAGGAAGGTGCGCAGGCTGCCTAACACACCCTCAAGCAACGTCACCACCACCAAGGCGATGCCCAGCACCTGGAGCGTGTCGAGGCTGCGCTGGCTGATCACCTTGTCGATGATCACCTGGATGAGCAGCGGATTGGCCAGGCCAAAAAGCTGCACCACAAAGGAAGCCAGCAGCACCTGCAGCAGCACGCCGCGATAACGCTTCAGGGCAGGCCAGAACCAGCTGGGACCGAATTTCTGCTCGGGCGTGTTGGTCGATCGATCAAGCAGCAGCAGGTCGATCCCCTCAGGAAAAGCCTGCTCCAGTTGATCCGGGGTAAGGCTGAGGCGGCCGAGACGTGGGCTGGCGAAAAGAAGGCCCTTGCTGTTGCTGGCAATCCCCAGAGCAAACCCTCCCTCCCACTGCAGCATGCAGGGAGTTTGCAGCCGGCAACCCATGCTGGCAGGCACTTTGGCGCTCACCACATGCAAGCCCAGGCTGGCTCCCAACTGGCCGCAAAGCTGAAGATTTGGGCCTTGGCCGCGGCGCAGGCTGTCGCGCAGCACCTTTTCAATCGAGTCTTTCCGGAAGGGCAGCTTCATCTGGGCTGCCAGCATCTGGAAGCAGGCCAGGGTTTCCTCGAGCGGGCCTTCACCGCGAATCAGGCGGAAACCTGTCAGCGGATCAGCTTGGCCCAGGCTCAGTCCGCTCGTGATCGGCAGATCCGGCGCTTCAGGGATGGCCTGTAGGGCCGCCACTTTGGGCAGATTTTCGGTGTTGGCTTGGAGGGCAAAGCCCTCGGGCAGGCTGATCACACGCAGGCCGAAGGGGGGGCTGGCCTTGGGTATAGGAGCTGCGGGGTCCACCCCGGCGCCCAGTTTGGCGTTGGGGCAGTTGGCACTGGCTACAAACAGTTGCCGTCCCTCAGCAGCCTGCCGGAGGGCCAAGGGGTCGTGGAGGGTAGCCGTTGGCAGGATCTCGGCCTCGCTCACCAAGCGGGGCAGCTTGTTCAGGAGTGAACGATCAGCCTGGGCATCCCGGTATTGCAGCAGTTCGAGCAGGGCGGCCACTTCGCTGGGCCAGAGGGTTTGGTCACACCAGAGGCGGAAGCTCGGCTCACTGCCGTAGAGGTCAACGATCAGCTGATCAGGAATGGCGGCCGCCACCACCTCCTGGGCTGCGGTGATGGCTTCACAGGGGGCGGCCCGTAGCAGTGAGGCCAAGCCAACAAAGGAGCCAGGGCCCAACCGCGCCAGGGTGGCCAGCCGGCCATGCTCATTGCCGAGCAGCCGGCATTCCCCCTGCAGCAGCACAAACACCTGGGCAGGCAGGGCGCTGGGCTCAGCAAGGCTTTGGCCAATGCGAAACCGCAACAACCGGAGCTGCTGTCGCAGCAGTGCTTCACCTCCTTCGCTCAACTGGGCAAACGCTGCAAGCTTTCTGAGCTGGAGCTTGCCAATGTTGATGCCGGGCTGGTCGGTGGAGGAGTCAGGTCGGGTCTGGGTCATGCCGGCGCTATCACGACGCCTGGTAGTGAAAGTTCCTGAATTCTACGGCTTGCCTCCCATTGGACCCACTGGTCGAACAGCTCTCTCGCCATCCGATCGGCCATGTCCTCGTCGAAAACAGCGGGCGTGTAGCTCTCCAGCCGCACCACCAGCCACCAGTCGGCGAGCTGGAAAGGGTGCATCAGCTCCCCGGGCTTTGTGGTCCTAAGGCGTTCGGCAAGCACCGGGTGGGCCTGGGTGAGAGGGACTGGCCCCACGAGGCCATTGGTCTGCTTTTCAGGGCCCTCGGAAAACTGGGTGGCCAACGTAGCGAAGCTGGCCTCAGCGGCTTCAAGCCTCAGGTACAGCTCGCGGGCGAGGAACCCATCCTTCACCCGCAGGAGGCTATAGACGACCTTATCGAGCTGGTTCTTGCGGGAGAGGAAGTGGGCCTCGGCCTTGTGGCGGAAGCCTTCGTGGCAGTGCGCACGAATGCGCATTAGCAACTCAGCCTGCCAGGTGAAATCCTCGGGACCAATACCGTTGGCCTTCTGGAAGGCCTGCTCAGCCGCCTCGCTGTCCAGACCATGCTGCCGGCAAAACCGCTCGCGGGCCTGCCGGCAGGCTTCAGGGTCAAGCGGTTGATCGGCCACGGCCTCCGCCACCACCCGGCGCTGCACCAGGCTCAACAGCAGATTGTGCCGGCGCAGCTCCGCCAGGATCTCATCGCTCATAACGCCCACCCTATGGCGCTGTACGGGTGGGGTCATCTTCACCTTCGGCCCGTAACCTGACCAGGGCCTTACCTCCCGTCTCATGGGCAGCCCCATCCAGCTCCTCTGCCACCAGCGCGGTGCCCTCGGGCTGCGGCTCGGCTTCGGCCCCGGTCTGCGGCACGTTCGGGCTATGGAACAGCTGCAGCAGCTGTTCAACAACAACAGTTTTTGGGGCAGAAGCCGCGCTCTGCCTGGGCTCCACGTGATGTTGCGTGGCAGCGAGGCAGTAGTGAGCGCCTGGCACGAGGGCGAGTTGGTTGGCTTCGGCCGCTGCACCAGCGATGGTTCGTACCGGGCCGTGCTCTGGGACGTAGTGGTGGCCCGGAATCAGGAGGGGCAAGGCCTGGGCCGCCGCCTGGTGGGCACGTTGTTGGCCGCACCAGCGGTCGCTTCTGCCGAACGGGTGTACCTGATGACCACGAACAGCCATGGCTTCTCCGAGCGCCTGGGCTTCCATGAAGTCACCAGCCAGCGGTTGATGCGTCTTGGCTGAGCCCGGAGGGCACCACGATGGTGCATGATGGGTCAGGTGGCGGCGCTGCCGTCCAGAACGCCTGCTGTCGGTGGGCGCACTGCGGATGTAGCTCAGTGGTAGAGCATCTCCTTGCCAAGGAGAGGGTCGAGAGTTCGAATCTCTTCATCCGCTTAAATCAATGCTCAGTTTATTTCACGCAACTCGATAAACTCAGCGAATAAACCCGCCCACAGATTCGGTGATTGGCGAGGGATTCAGGCCGCTTGGACCGATTGAAAATACCTTCAGAATTCACAACCCATACAAATTGACCCAAAGGTCCGTTTGAAGACAGTCTTCGGTCCGGAACTCTTGGTTCGGAAACACCCTGGCCAAGCCGTGCTCCTCATTCATGAGTTGACGCCCATCGCTTCACCGCTGAAAACCGCTTGCTCGGGCGAAGGGAGGCTGCCAACGGGTCAGAGGGGAACCACGCAAGTGAGTCGTTGTCACTGCATTGATTACGAGCAAAACCATGGGGCCGTTGACAAGGCCACATGGCTTTCGCACGCCGAGGCCCTCACCAGCTGGCAAAGGCGGGCGATGGTGGTGAGCTTGCTCAGCTGTGCTGTGGTCTGGTGCAAAAAAAGGGAAAACGGTGCACGGGAGTAGAAAGGCCACGAGTGCCGCGGGGGTCAGCGACAACGCGTCGGTCAACAAGAACCTTTCCAGGAGAACAGTCAGCCTGCCGGGCCATGGGCTTGAAGTGGCAAAAGGCAGCACCTACGCAAAGGAAAAACCGCAAAACCAGGCGATTGAATGATCCTCAGGCTTTTGATAAAAAAAGATTCTACCGAAGCAAAAGGGAAGCTCAACATTCCAAGGCAAATGAGCGGTTCCTAAACCTCCCACCTATCTATCTCTAGACTTAAAACGACCGCGGGTTCACATTTCCTCAGGTGACCTTCCCATCCCACAGCAGCTTGCTGAGTTGCTGACAGAAGCAACGAGTGAGAAAGCACAACTCAACGTCTTGTCGAAGGGCAGAGAAAACCCTGGAGAAGGTCTGCCCCATCCTGAACATCTGCGCCAATCGCTACCTCTCTTCCAGCCTGTTGAGCGAGGCGCTTAAGGAGTCTTGGATCGTCCGTCATGCCCAAGACCCGACGTTCCCCGCAACCGGATGGCAAAGAGATGGCCGTTCGTACTGATCATCACCATCACCTCGCTGAAAGCCATTGGATTTCAGCTTGATCAACTCAGTATCTAAATGCTACAGGTGGGCACAAACTATCCGGCCAGCATGAACCCATAGCTCCTAGCTACTTGGAAGGCAACACCCCCATCAAACTCCCCATTTCCAGGGCCTGCAGCGCGTAGCTCCAGCCCAGGTTGCTCTTGATGCCGGCCCGCTCGAGCGCCTGCTGGAGGGTGTCGGTGGTGAGCACACCGAAGATGACCGGTACGCCCGTATCGCGGGCCACGGCCGCCACGCCCTTGCTCACTTCGGAGCAGACGTAATCGAAGTGGGGCGTATCGCCGCGGATCACGGCCCCGAGTGTGATCACCACCTGATAGCGCCCCGAGGCCGCCAGGCGCTGAGCCACCAGGGGGATCTCGAAGCTGCCGGGCACCCACGCCACGTCCAGCTGCTCGCTGCTGGGGGTGACGTCAATGCCGTGGCGAGAGAGCGCATCCAGACAGGCGCTGAGCAGCTTGCCCGTGACCAGGTCATTGAACCGGCCCACGACGATGCCGATATGGAGGCCGCTGACCTCGGTGAACCGTCCTTCGAAAACCGCCAAGGGCCTCAGACCACGAAGTAACTGATCCCCCAGTTGAGCAGAACGAGGGCCACCCAGGCGGCACCACCCAGCAGGATCAGGCGGTTGGAGCGGCCGCTGTCTTCGGTGCTCGCGTAGAGCACCGGCACCGCCACGATCAGGGCGAACGACATCACCACCAGGGCCAGAACGGTGAGGGTGTTGAGGATCTGCATGGGACCTGCGGGGCCTGGGGAGGGCAGTGCGACGATCTTCCCACGTGGGATTTCCCTCACCTGCGGGCGGCCACCGGATCCTTCACATCTTGTGGGGAGCAGCTGGCCCGGGGCCCCTACCATCGCTGCAGCCAGGAGCCGCCCGTGGGCGCCGACGCCGATCGCCAGCTCTCGTTGGTGCCTGAGGAGGCACTGCAGGGCAGTCTGTTCGGCGCCGCCGAGCCCGCAGCCGCACCGGACGATGGGGCCAGCACCAGCCCGGGCGATCTCGACCTGGAAGAGGGCGCCCTCGCGGCAGCGGCCGCCGCCAGGCCCCGGGCCCACTCGCGCCGCAGCCTTCCCTCCGATCTCGAGACAGGCGAACTTCCTGCCAGCCCCACCGGCAAGGCCAGCGCGCAGGACGGCCTGGCGGAGGACCAGCCCCGCTGGCACCACCACAGCCTGGTGGCGCCGGAAGCCCTGCCGCCGATGCTGCGGCACTACGCCGAGCTGAAGCGCGCCCATCCCGAGCGGGTGCTGCTCTACCGCCTCGGCGACTTCTTCGAGTGCTTCTTCGAGGACGCCATCCAGCTGTCCCGTCTGCTGGAGCTGACGCTCACGGGCAAGGACGCCGGCAAGACGATCGGCCGGGTGCCGATGGCCGGCATCCCCCACCACGCCGCCGAGCGCTACTGCAGTGAGCTGGTGCGCCGCGGCCTCAGCGTCGCCCTCTGCGACCAGCTGGAGACCACCCCCGCCAAGGGGGCGCTGCTGAAGCGCGACATCACCCGCGTGCTGACCCCCGGCACTGTGCTGGAGGAGGGGATGCTGGCGGCCCGGCGCAATAACTGGCTGGCGGCGGTGGTGCTGGAGCAGGGCGACTGGGGGCTGGCGGTGGCTGATGTGAGCACCGGCGAATTCCGCCTCACCCAACGGCAAGGGAGCGATGCCCTGCACCAGGAACTGCTGCAGCTGGAGGCCGCCGAGCTGATCTGGCCCGATCCCGACGCCGCCGCCTTCCCGGACGGCGCAGCCGCGCCCACAGCCAGCACCGCCAGCAAGCCGGCCTGGTGCCCACCGGCGCTGCACCTCACCCGGCTGGCGCGCACGCCGTTCAGCCTGCCGGAGGCGCGGCGCACACTGCTGCAGCGCTTTCGGCTTGCCACCACTGACGGTCTCGGGCTGGCGGAGACGCCCCTGGCCCTGCGGGCGGCGGGCGGGTTGCTGCGCTACCTCGACGACAACCAGGCCGGTGCCCGCAGCACCGCGGCCGGCGTGGTGCCCCTCGATCCACCCACCCTCCGCTTCGCCGGCGATCAGCTGGTGCTCGATGCCCAGACGCGGCGCAACCTGGAGATCACCCGCACGCAACGCGACGGGCAGTTCCACGGCTCACTGCTGTGGGCCCTCGATCGCACCATGACCGCCATGGGCGGCCGGGCCCTGCGCCGCTGGCTGGAGGCGCCGCTGATGGACCGCGCCGCCATCCACTCCCGTCAGGAGGGCGTGAGTGAGCTGGTGGAGCAGCGCGGGCTGCGGCTGGCCCTGCGCCGGCTGCTGCGGCCGATGGGCGATCTGGAGCGGCTGGCGGGCCGGGCCGGCGCGGGCACCGCCTCGGCGCGGGATCTGGTGGCCCTCGCCGATGGACTCGAGCGGCTGCCGCGGCTGGCAGCGCTGCTGACGGCGGCGCGCAGCGAGCCCCTGGCGGCCCTGCGCGAATCTCCGCCCGAACTGGCGGCGCTGGTGGAGCAGCTGCGCCACACCCTGCAGGACACGCCGCCGCTGAGCCTCACGGAAGGGGGGCTGATCCACGACGGCGTCGACGCACGGCTCGATGGGCTGCGCAACCGGCTCGACGACCAGCAGGCCTGGCTGGTGGAGCAGGAGAAGGCGGAGCGGCAACGCAGCGGCATCCCCTCGCTGCGGGTGCAGTTCCACCGCACCTTCGGCTATTTCCTCTCGGTGAGCCGGGCCCGGGCCACACGGGTGCCCGAGCATTGGATCCGGCGTCAGACCCTGGCCAACGAGGAGCGCTTCGTGACGCCCGAACTCAAGGCGCGTGAGGGGCGCATCCTGCAGCTGCAGGCCCGCGCCGCCCAGCGGGAGTACGAACTGTTCAGCGAGCTGCGCGCCGCCGTCGGTGCCCTGGCCGCACCGATCCGCAGCGCCGCCCGGCGGGTGGCCCGCCTCGATGCGATCGCCTCGCTCGCCGAGGTGGCTGCCACCTGCGGCTACTGCCGCCCCGAGCTCACCGCCGACCGCAGCCTCTGGATCGAGGCCGGACGCCATCCCGTGGTGGAACAACTGCTGGTGGAGGAGCCCTTCACCGCCAACGGCATCCACCTGGGCGAGGCGGACCAGCCCGATCTGGTGGTGCTCACCGGGCCGAACGCCAGTGGCAAGAGCTGTTATCTGCGCCAGACGGGCCTGCTGCAGCTGATGGCCCAGATCGGCAGCTGGATTCCCGCCAGCCGCGCCCGGCTCGGCCTCTGCGACCGCATCTTCACCCGGGTCGGCGCCGTGGATGACCTCGCCACCGGCCAGTCCACCTTCATGGTGGAGATGGCCGAAACGGCCAACATCCTGCACCACGCCACCGATCGCTCCCTGGTGCTGCTCGATGAAATCGGGCGCGGCACCGCCACCTTCGACGGCCTCTCGATCGCCTGGGCGGTGGCGGAGCATCTGGCCGACGGCCTGCGGGCGCGGGCGGTGTTCGCCACTCATTACCACGAGCTCAACGAGCTGGCCGAGCTGCTCCCGAACGTGGCGAACTTCCAGGTGCTGGTGGAGGAAACCGGCGATCAGCTGGTGTTCCTGCATCAGGTGCAACCCGGCGGCGCCAGCCGCAGCTACGGCATCGAGGCGGCCCGGCTGGCCGGGGTGCCCCAGCAGGTGGTGCGCCGCGCCCGCCAGGTGCTCGGACGGATCGAGGCCAACAGCCACGTGGTGGTGGGGCTGCAGGTGGCGGCCTAGGGAAGGCCTCAGGCCCGATCCAGCCAGGCGCGCCGCAGCAAGGCGTTCACCGCCGCCGCCGCCAGACCCGCCCCCCCCTTGCTGCCCTCCAGTCGGATCTGGGGCAGACCGCTGGCGGCCAGGTGGCGCTTGCTCTCGGCCACCCCCACAAAGCCCACCGGCATGCCGATCACCAGCGCCGGTGGCACCACGCCCGCCGCGGGGTCAGGGCCGGCCACCAGCTCCAGCAACCGTTCCAGTGCGGTGGGGGCACTGCCGATCAGCACCACCGCTCCCGGCAGGGCCGCCAGGGCCGGGGCCATGCCCGCAGCCGTGCGGGTGCTGCCTTCCGGGGCCAGCGGCGGCGCCCAGGCCAGCACGCTGTGCACCGGGTTGCCGAAGCTGCGGCGGGCCATCGGCGTCACCGCCGCCGCTGCCATCGCGGTGTCGGTGAGGATCGGCGCCCCGGCCGCCAGGGCCGCCAGGCCGGCGGCGCAGGCGCCTGGGCTGAAGTGCAGCTCCGGCGCAATGGCCAGATCGCCACTGCTGTGCACCAGGCGCTCGAGCACCTCCTGTTGCACGGGGTCAAGACCGGTGGGCCCCAACCAGCCCCGGATCCGTCGCACGCTTTCGGTGAAGATCGGATGGTCCACGGCCTGCCCCGATGCCGATCCATCTCTACTGGGGCGACGACGAGGCCAGCCGCCAGCGGGCGGTGGAGGAGCTGATCACCTCGTCGGTGGATCCCGACTGGCAGAGCATCAACCTCAGCCGGCTCGATGGCAACGAGACGGCCCAGGCCGGCCAGGCCCTGATCGAGGCCCGCACCGGCCCGTTCGGCGGCGGCGACCGGGTGGTGGTGCTGCAGCGCAGCCCCTTCTGCCACGCCTGCCCTGCGGAGCTGGCCACGCAGCTGGAGGCCAGCCTGGAACTGGTCCCCGCCACCAGCCACCTGGTGCTGGTGAGCGAAGGCAAACCGGATGCACGCCTGCGCACCACCAAAGCGCTCAAGGCGATCGCCAAGGAACGCAGCTTCGTGCTGCCGGCTGTCTGGGATGGAGAGGGCCAGCTGGAGCTGGTGCGCAGCACCGCCCGCTCCCTGGGCCTGACGGCCACGCCGGAGGCCATCGAAGCGCTGGCGGGTGCGATCGGCAGCGACAGCGCCCGCCTGGCCAGTGAGCTGGAGAAGCTTGCTGTGTTCTGCGGTGAGCGCCCGATCGATGGCGCAGCGGTAGCGGCGCTGGTGGCGGGCCACAGCACCAGCAGCCTGGCGGTGGGGGAAGCGCTGCTGCGCGGGGACGCCGGCGAGGCCATCGGCCTGGTGGACGAGCTGGTGCGGGCGGGGGAGCCGGCGCTGCGGATCGTGGCCACGCTGGCCGGCCAGCTGCGCGGCTGGGTGTGGGTGAGCCTGCTGGACGCCCAGGGGGAACAGGACGTGGCCGTGATCGCCAAGGCGGCCGGCATCGGCAACCCCAGGCGCATCTACGTGTTGCGCAAGCAATTGCGCGGACGCTCGGCGGAGCGACTGCTGCGGTTGCTGGGGCAGCTGCTGGAGGTGGAGGCGGCGCTCAAACGGGGCACCGAAGCCGGCGACGCCTTCCGCGATGGGTTCCTGGCAGCCCCCCTCCGATAATCAGGACCGATCCACCGTTCGCGCGCGCACCGGGATGGCCCTGCTGGTTCAGAAGTTCGGGGGCACCTCCGTCGGCAGCGTGGAGCGCCTGCAGGCCGTGGCGCGTCGCATCGCCGCCAGCCGCGAGGAGGGCCACGATCTGGTGATCGTGGTGTCGGCCATGGGCCACACCACCGACGAGCTCACCGGCCTGGCCCGGGCGATCACCACCACCCCGCCCCAGCGGGAGATGGACATGCTGCTGGCCACCGGTGAGCAGGTGTCGATCGCCCTGCTGGCGATGGCGCTGCAGGCGATCGGCGTGCCGGCCGTGTCGATGACCGGCGCCCAGGTGGGGATCGTCACCGAGTCGTCCTACGGCCGCGCGCGGATCCTGGAGGTGCGCACCGACCGCATCGAGCGGCTGCTGGAGGAGGGCCAGGTGGTGGTGGTGGCCGGCTTCCAGGGCACCAGCAGCGGCAGCGCCGGCACACCGGAGATCACCACCCTGGGCCGCGGTGGCTCCGACACCTCGGCCGTGGCGCTGGCGGCGGCCCTGTCGGCGTCAGTGTGCGAGATCTACACCGATGTGCCGGGCGTGCTCACCACCGACCCCCGCAAGGTGGCGGACGCCCAGCTGATGGAGCAGGTGAGCTGCGACGAGATGCTGGAGCTGGCCAGCCTCGGAGCCTCGGTGCTGCACCCACGGGCGGTGGAGATCGCCCGCAACTACGGCGTGCCGCTGGTGGTGCGCTCCAGCTGGAGCGAGGCCCCCGGCACCCGGCTCACGAGTGGCCCGCCGCGCCCGATCGGCAGCGGTGGGCTGGAACTGGGCCGTCCCGTCGATGGCGCCGATCTCGAGGAGCACCAGGCGGTGCTGGCCCTCACCCGCGTGCCCGATCGGCCCGGTGTGGCCGCCCTGCTGTTCGAGGCCCTCTCGGCCGCCGGCCTGAACGTGGACCTGATCGTGCAGTCGACCCATGACGGCACCACCAACGACATCGCCTTCACCGTGGCGGAGGATCAGCTGGAGGCGTCGCTCACGGTGTGCCGCGCTCTGCTCGGCGACCTCCAGGCCGACGACACGGCCCTGAGCAGCGAGGCGGGCCTGGCCAAGCTGAGCATCTCCGGAGCCGGGATCATGGGGCGGCCGGGCATTGCCGCACGCCTGTTCGACACCCTGGCGCGCTACGGCATCAACCTGCGCATGATCGCCACCAGCGAGGTGAAGGTCAGTTGCCTGGTCGACGGCAGCCAGGGCCACCGGGCCCTGCGGGCCGCCGCCGAGGTGTTTGAGCTGCAGGAGCACCAGCTGCGCCAGAACCCGCTGCCCTGCAGGGTCAACGATCCCGCCGTGCGCGGCGTGGCCCTGGATCGGGATCAGGCCCAGGTGGCCGTGCGGCAGGTGCCCGATCGGCCCGGCACCGCTGCCGCGGTCTGCCGCAGCCTCGCGGATGCGGGCATCAGCCTCGACACGATCGTGCAGTCGGAGCGCACCCGCGGGGAAGGCCCCACCCGCAGCCGCGACATGAGCTTCACGCTGCGACGGGAGGATCTGGCGCGGGCCCGCCAGGCGCTGCAACCGCTGCTGCTGCAGTGGCCGGAGGCGAGCTTCGAGCAGGGCAGCGCCATCGCCCGGGTCAGCGCCGTGGGCGCCGGCATGCCCTGCACGCCCGGCACGGCGGGCCGCATGTTCCGGGCCCTGGCGGCAGCGGGCATCAACATCGAGATGATCGCCACCAGCGAGATCCGCACCAGCTGCGTGGTGGCGGAAGACGATGGGGTTAAGGCCCTGCAGGTGGTGCACGCCTGCTTCGAGCTGGGCGGCGAGGTCAGCCATCAGGCGCAGGGCAGCGAAGCCCCCGGCAGCCACGACGACGCCCTCCCCGCAGGCGCCTAGGTGCACTGGCTCTCCACCCGTCGTTGGCTGGCCCTGGCGGCGGGGCTTGATGCCGCCGGCCTCGTTGTGCTGGCGCTGCTGATCGGCCGGGCGCGCCAGGCGCTGAGCGATCCGGATGCCGGCCTGCTGCTGATCCTGGTGTTGCTCTACTGGACCTTCGGCTGGCTGTTCGGTTCGTACACCGTGCTGCGCCGCACCGATCTGCGCCGCACGCGCCTGGCCCTGCGGCTCGGGGTCACCAGCGCGGTGTCGCTCAGTGCCGCCGCCCTGCTGGGCTGGTTGGTGCGGGCGGGCCCGGCCGTGGCCGTGCTGCATCGCGGCAGCCTCATCCCGCTGTTCGCGCTGCTGGCCCTGTGGAGTGCTCTGGTGCGGCTGGCGATCCGGCAGATCTCCAGCCAACCCGGCGGCGATCACTGGCGGGTGCTGGCGCTGCCGGAGGAAATGGCGGCGATCGAGCAGGAGTGGGGGCACCAGGCCGGGCGACCGGCACTGGCCATCCAGGATGCGCGCGCCCAGGCGTCGGCGATGGACGGCCATCCCATGGCCACTGAACAGCTGCCGGGCGGGCTGGATGGCATCGCGCTCAGCCCGGGTGTGCAGACCGACCCCGCCCTGATGCGGCAGGCGGAGAAGCTGGCCTGGCTGGGCGGGCCACTCACCACCCTGGCCGAGATGGCCGAGCAGGAGCTGCAGCGCATCCCGCCGCAGTGGGTGGGCCACCAGTGGCTGCTTTTCTCCGGGCGGATCGAAGGGCGGCAGCCCACAGTTGAGAGGCAGCTCAAGCGCTTCGCCGATGTGGCCATCAGCCTGCTGCTGCTGCTGCTGGCCGCGCCGCTGTTGCTGCCGGCTGCAGCCCTGATCCGCCTGGGCGATGGCGGGCCGGTGTTCTACCGCCAGCGTCGCTCCGGCCTGATGGGCAAAGCCATCGAGGTGATCAAGCTGCGCTCGATGGTGCGGCAGGCTGAGTTGGACGGGGCCAGGTGGTCGGAGCCCAACGACCAACGCATCACCCCGGTGGGTGTGTGGCTGCGGCGCACCCGCCTCGATGAACTGCCCCAGCTGCTGAACGTGCTGCGCGGCGAGATGAGCCTGATCGGCCCACGGCCTGAGCGGCCGGAGCTGGAAGGGGAGCTGGAGCAGCGCATCCCCCACTACCGGCTGCGGCACTGGATCCGCCCGGGCCTGAGCGGCTGGGCCCAGGTGAACATGCCCTACAGCTCCAGCGTGGAGGATGCGCAGCTGAAGCTCAGCTACGACCTCTACTACCTGCGCAACGGCAGCATCTGGCTGGATCTGCTGATCCTCGCCAAAACGATCAAGACTGTGCTGAAGGCCTCCGGGCGCTGAGCAAAGGCCGCACGCACCGAAGTGGCTCAGCTCTCACCGCTGGCGGTTAGCCCGGCTCCCTGGCATTGCCAATTGTTCAGTGATGACCCACCAGCTTCTGACGCAACTGCTTGATGCGATCGCGCAGGTTGGCCGCTTCTTCGAAGTCGAGGTTCTTGGCTGCCGTTTTCATCTTGTCCTCCAACTGGGTGATCAGCTCCAGCAGCGCTTCGAGCGGGGCTTCGTTGTGAACGGCCAGCTCCACAGCCTGCTCCAGCTGATCGTCGTTGAGGCGGCGGGACACCTCCAGGTAGGCCAGGATCGAGTTGCCGGCCCGCTTGCCGGCGGGGGTGGGAGTGATGCCGTGCTCTTCGTTGTAGGCGTGCTGAATGGCACGCCGCCGCTCGGTTTCGGAGATAGCCTTCGCCATCGAATCGGTGAGGTTGTCGCCATAGAGCAACGCCACCCCACTCACATGGCGGGCCGCGCGGCCGATCGTCTGGATCAAGGAGCGCTCTGCACGCAGGAAGCCTTCCTTATCGGCGTCGAGGATCGCCACCAGCGACACTTCCGGTAGATCGAGCCCTTCGCGCAGCAGGTTCACGCCCACCAGAGCATCGAACGCGCCATTGCGCAGATCCTGGATGATCTCGATGCGTTCGATCGAGTGGATCTCGGAGTGGAGATAGCGCACCCGCACACCATTCTCGGCCAGGTAATCGGTGAGATCCTCAGCCATGCGCTTGGTGAGGGTGGTGATCAGGCTGCGCTCCGAGCGCTCCGCCCGCACCCGGATTTCGGCCAGCAGATCATCCACCTGCCCCTCGGTGGGACGCACCTCCACGATCGGATCCAGTACCCCGGTGGGGCGAATCACCTGCTGAGCGATGTGGCCCTCGCTCTGCTGCATCTCCCATTGCCCCGGAGTGGCGGACACGAAGATGGTCTGGTGTGCCTTTTCCCAGAACTCTTCCGCCTTGAGTGGGCGGTTGTCAGCAGCGCTGGGCAGGCGAAAGCCGTGGTCGATCAGCACCTGCTTGCGTGCCTGGTCGCCGTTGTACATGGCATGCAGCTGGGAGCAGGTGACATGGCTTTCATCCACCACCAGTAGCCAGTCGTCGGGGAAGTAATCGATCAGGCATTCGGGCGGAGTGCCGGCCTGGCGGCCCGCGAGGTGACGGGCGTAGTTCTCCACGCCGTTGCAGTAGCCCACTTCCTTGAGCATCTCCAGGTCGTAGGTGGTGCGTTGCTCGAGGCGCTGGGCCTCCAGCAGCTTGCCCTGCGCATGCAGCACCTCGAGGCGATCACGCAGCTCCGTGCGGATCGCATCGATCGCCACTTCGAGCCGATCTTTGGGGGTCACGAAGTGTTTGGCGGGATAGATGTTCACCGCCTCCAGGCTCTGCAGGATCTCACCGGTGGTGGGGTCCACGTAGCGGATCGCCTCCACCTCATCGCCGAACAGCTCAATGCGCACGAGCCTGTCTTCGTAGGCGGGGCCGATCTCCAGCACATCGCCTTTCACCCGGAAGCGGCCGCGGCCCGCTTCCAGGTCGTTGCGGGAATACTGGTTGTTCACCAGCTCCCGCAGCGAGCCGCGCAGGTTGAGTGTCTCTCCCACCTGGAACTTCACCGCCGCCTTGAGGTATTCCGAAGGAATGCCAAGGCCATAGATGCAGCTGATCGAAGCCACCACGATCACATCGCGCCGCTCGAACAGCGAGCGTGTGGCGGAGTGCCGCAGCATGTCGATCTCTTCGTTGATCGAGGCCGTCTTGGCGATGTAGGTATCAGAAACAGGGACGTAGGCTTCGGGCTGGTAGTAGTCGTAGTAGGAGATGAAGTACTCAACCGCGTTCTCTGGAAAGAACTCGCGCAGTTCGTTGCACAATTGCGCCGCCAGTGTCTTGTTGTGGGCCAGCACAAGGGCAGGTCTGCCGGTACGGGCGATCACATTGGCGATCGAGAAGGTCTTGCCCGTTCCGGTGGCGCCCAGCAGGGTCTGATAGCGCTGCCCCTGCTCCACGCCGCGGGTGAGGGTCTCGATGGCGGTCGGTTGGTCCCCCTTGGGTTCGTAAGGGGCTGTGAGCTGATAACGGGCCATGCCGTTCGGATCCCAGGCCAGGCCTGCCGCAAGCAGCCGATCCTAAGGAAGCAGCACGGGGCGGAGCGGTGGAGAGCCGCCCGAGGCCCCGCCAGGCTTCAGCCGAGGCCGCCGCCGACCAGCAGACCCGCGCGGGTGAAGCTCACATTGAGACCAAGCAGGCCGAGAATCAAGGTGCTGAGGATGCTGTAGGCCAGGGCGCCGAAGATCGCACTCACCGCTCCAGCACGCAGCCGGAAGCCCTGGATCAGCCACGCCGCCAGGGCGAACAGGATGATCGTGATCAGCCAGTTGAACAGGAAGGTCACCGGCGTGATCAATCCACCCAGGCTGGTGACCGCCCATGGAAGAGCGAGCAGAAGTTTCAGCGGCCACACCAGCAGGGTGCCGAGCAGGCCGATCACCACGGCCGACAGCAGGGCTGTACTGAAGCTGGTCATCTCCACCCCCAGGGGGAGAGCCGCCACGATCAGCAGGATGCCGGCGCGGATGGGCCACTGCAGCAGCCAGACGAAGGCTCCCATGCGTGAAAGGTGCAGACAGCCTGAACCCTATCCAAATCGCCTGGGAGCAGCCATGACGCAGGGCACATTCCTTCATGGCCCAGGTGACAGGCGAGCCGCAACCGGCTGCAAACGTTTGGGCCAGGGGGCCGGAGCGGCCGATCAGGCTGGCAGGCCTGGCAGGCCTGGCAGAAGGGTATGGATCGCGCTCAGAGGGGACCGCGGAGAGACGGGGCTGACAGAGCGCCGCTGGACGCGGCCAGCGGCCGCCAGGCAAGGCAGCGGCGCTGCCCGACCTGGCCGATTCCGCGCTTCAGCGCACCGCGACCGGGGTGCCGTTGAGCGCCTCGCGCAGGCTGCGCACCACCGCCACCATCGCCAAATCGTCGGTGAGGCGGTTGATGGCCGAGCCCACACCCACGCCGCTGGCGCCTGCGGCGATCGCCAGCGGCAGGCTGACGGCAGAGAGACCGGAGGCGCACAGCACCGGCAGGGGAACGGCGCGGCTGATCGCATGGGCCGCCGCCAGGGTGGGCGCCGCCTTTTCGATCAGGCCGAGAAGGCCGGCGCTGTGGGGGAGGGCACTAGTGCCGCCTTCGGTCTGGATGATGTCAGCTCCTTCGGCGACCAAGGCCACCGCCAGCTGCTCCTGCTGATCCAGCGGCAGGATGTGGGGCACGGTGACGGACAGGGCCACGTCGGGCAGCAGCTGCCGGGTGCGACGGGTGAGGGCGATCACCTCCTCAGCACCGAAGTGGCGGCCCAGCGGATAGAAGGCATCGAAATTGCCGATCTCCACCATGGCGGCCCCTGCTGCGACCACCGCGGGGAACAGCTCGGGATCGACAGCCGAGGCGCAGATCGGCAGGCCGGAGGCCGCCGTCGCCAGCCGGACCAGCTCGGGGTCGCAGGCCACGTCGATCAGGTCGGCGCCACCGGCGCCCGCCGCCCGACTCACCGCCGCGACGGAGGCCGTGTCGCGGTTGGTGAGGCCCGCGATCACCTTCAGCATCCGCCGCGAGGCCAGCGAAGCTTGCAGAGCAGCGGGCAGACTGGCAAGGCGGGACATCGGCGGGGGCAGCGGATGACTGGCATTCTCCCACCCGCCGTGCACGGGGAACTGTCCGGCGGGCAGGGGGAACGGCCCCTCCGCCATGGGCAGGCGCCTGCGGCCTCTTCCCCTTGGAGCCCTCTGCACCTGCGTCTGCACCAGACCCTGCTGCTGCAGCCAGAGCTGCTGCCGCCGGGGGAGCGGCTGCTGCTGGCGGTGTCCGGCGGCCAGGATTCGATGGCGATGACCGGGCTGCTGCTCGACCTGCGCCGCCTGCACCACTGGGAGCTCCATCTCTGGCACGGCGATCACGGCTGGCGGCCCGAAGCCAGCAGCCAGGCCCGGGACCTTGCCGCCTGGGCCCGGCAGCAGCAGTTGCCGCTGGAGCTGGCCACCCCTGACCGAGCGCTGGCCTCGGAAGCGGAGGCACGCGAATGGCGCTACCACTGCCTGCAGCACCAGGCGCTGCAGCTGGGTTGCCGCCGGGTGGCCACGGGCCACACCGCCAGCGACCGCGCCGAAACCATGCTTCTGCACCTGGCCCGCGGCACCCACCTGCGGGGCCTCGCGAGCCTGCGGCGTCTGCGCCCCAGCAGCGGCACTGCGCAGATCGCCCGGCCGCTGCTGGGGCTGATGCGTCAAGAAACAGAGCAGTTCTGCGCAGAGCACGGCCTGCCCGTGTGGCCCGACTCCAGCAACACGGATCCTCGCTTCAGCCGCAACCGCATCCGCCATCAGGTGCTGCCGGTGCTGGAGGAGCTGCATCCCGGGGCCAGCCGTCGCATGAACGCTCTGGCCGAACGGCTGGAGCACAGTCAGGTGCTGCAAAGCGAGCTAGTGGCCCTTGGCCTTGCGGCACTCAGCGAGCCAGGCAGCCCCCGCACCCTCAGGCGGGCCGCCCTTGCCGGTCTGTCGGCGGCCACTCAGCGGGTGGTGCTGCACCACTGGATCGAGCAGGAAACGGGCTCCGGGCCGCTGAGCTCCCAGCTGGAGCGGCTGAGGCAGCGGTTGCCGCCGGAGCGCGGGCCTGGCAGCCTGGACCTCGCCGATGGCTGGCGGCTGGAGTGGGAGCGCGAAATGCTCACACTTGAGCGGTCATCCAGCCGCACCGATCCACCATCGGCTTCGACCCACCACGCCGCCCTCTACTGATGCCGGAAGTTTTCGATCAGGCCAGCTTCGACAGCAAGTACGGCGTGGTGGAGCTGGCCTACAGCCAGGGGCGCTACGAGGAAGCTCTCACCGGCGCTGAAGCGTTGATGCAGGAAGTGGAAGGCACGGGCAACCGTCCCCAGGTGCTTCGCCTCAAGCTGCTGCTCGGCCACATCAATTTCTACGGGCTGCAGCAGCCGGCACGGGCCGGGCAGCTTTACCGCAACGTGCTCGACAACGCCCTCGACCCCACCTACCGCGACCTGGCGGCACAGGGGGTGGAGCTCACCGAGAAAGCCCTGCAACGGGCCAGCGCACCTGAACAGGGGGAGGCTCCTGATCTGATGGCCAACGCTCCGAGCGGGGGCAGAGCCGGCGGCAAGGCAGCCATGCCCTGGCTGAGCGATGACGACGGGGATGTGGAGACGGAGCTGCTCGACGTTGATGCCAGCGCGGATGGCTCGCTTCCGTTCACTTGATTAGGTAGCAAGCTCCGTCCGCAGGCCTTTCCCGCCTAAGCTGGTACACATGTACTAGCAGTGCCCGCCATGGCCATGAATCGAATCCAGTTTCAGGCAGGCCTGTCGCTGCCCGAGTTCATCCAGCTCTACGGCACCGAG
>CALRJS020000045.1:0-24214 GCA_943367595.1 Sphingobacterium thalpophilum | reverse complement strand
GAAGATAGAGGCTGCGCCAGCCCAGTGGCCCCAGGCCGCCATCGGCAGCCAGCAGCCAGCCCAGCAGGCTGCCGCTCAAGGCCCCCACGGCCTGGCAGCCGAAGGCGCCCAGCACCAGCGGGCCGCGCCAGGCCGCCGGCAACTGCTCGGAGATCACCAGATGGCCGGTGGGGTAGTCGGCGCCGAGCGCCAGGCCGATCAGCAGCAGTGCCGCCACCAGGCAGGTCACGTTCGGACTGGCGGCGGCCCCCAGCAGCCCCGCCAGCAGCAGCACCAGCTCGGCCAGGAACACCGGCCGGCGGCCCCAGCGGTCGGCCAGTGTGCCCAGCAGCGGCGCGCCCACGAGGATGCCGATCAGTGGTGCGGCCGCCAGCAGACCCGCGGCTGCCCTGGCCGACGCCAGCTCCGCCTGCACCAGCGGCAGGGCGATGCCCCCCATGAACACCACCAGCCCTTCCAGGTATTTGCCGGCGGCGGTGAGGCCCCAGATCCGCCAGTCCGATGCCGTGAGGGTGGGCCTGCCGCCAGCGATCACGGGCCTGGCACCGGCGCCCAGGGCGGCAGCGGTGGGGTGATCAGCCAGGCCTCCCGGCGGGCACGGGTGAGGGCGGTGTAGAGCAGCCGCCCCTCCCAGCGCTCACTCCTGGGCAGCAGCACCACCACCTCCTGGTACTGGCTGCCCTGCGACTTATGGATGGTGAGAGCCAGGGCCGGTTCCGCTCCTGGCAGGCGGGCGGGATGGAGCAGGCGGGGCCCGGCTGCGTCGTCGCCGAATAGCAGCAGGGTGTCGCGCCCCTGCCGCACCACCACGCCCACATCACCATTGGCCAGGTTCTGTTCCGCCAGGTTGCGGCTGCACAGCACCGGGGTGCCGAGCGGCCAGGCTGCCGCGCCCCGCTCGGCGGCCTCCCCCAACAGGCGGCGGTGCAGGGCCTCCACCCCCCAGCTGCCACTGCGTACGGGCGTGAGCAGCACGCAGGCTTCCAGTTCGTTCAGCAGCCTCTGGGCCGTGGCCGGCTGGCTGGGATCGAAGGCCGCCGCCAGTTCCCCCAGCCGTTCCTGGTGGGCGCGCAGCCGCTCCAGCGGTGCGTCGGGCAGCCGCGGCGGCTCGCAGCGCAGCCAGTGCAGGTTGTCGCGCGGCTTCAGAGCGGCGAGGCGTTGTTCCAGCCGGGCCCCAGCGCCGTTGCGCAGCTGGGCGGCCACCGCGGCGATCGCCCCTTCGTTGCGGTAGGGCGTGGCCAGCTGCACCATCGCTTCCCCCAGCGAGGCGTGGCGGTGGTCGTCTTCGATGGCGATCAGCACGGCGCCGGGGCTCACGGGCGGCAGCTGGGCCGGATCGCCCACCAGCAGCAGCTGGGCCTGCGGCGGCAGGGCGTCGAGCACGGCCGCCATCAGCGCCAGATCCAGCATCGACACTTCATCGATCACCAGCAGATCGAGGGCGAGGGGGTGGCGGCGGTGGCGGGCGAAATCATCGCCGCGGCTTTCCAGCAGGCGGTGCAGGGTGGTGCAGGGCAGGGCCATGCAGCGTTCGGCCAGGTCGTCGGGCAGGCGATCCCCGCGTTCCCGGATCGCCTGCCGCAGGCGCGTGGCGGCCTTGCCGGTGGGCGCCGCCAGATGCACCCGCAGGTCGGGGCGGGCCTCCAGCGCCGCGGCCAGCATCTGCACCACCGTGGTGGTCTTGCCGGTGCCCGGACCGCCGCCGAGCAGCACCAGACGCTGGGACAGCAGGGCGTCCACCGCCCGCACCTGCTGCGCATCGAGGGCGCCGCGGCGGCAGGCCGCCTCGCGTAGGCGCTGACGCTGCTCCGGTGGCAGTGCTGGCTCCAGTGGGCTCAGCGCCCGCTGCCGCAACTGGGCCAGCACGTCGCCCAGCTGGTCGTGCCAACGCCGCCAGGCCACGCCATCCGAGGCCGTGCGCACCAGCGGGGCCGGGGCGGCCGGCGACGATTCCCGGCCAGCGTCGAGCAGGGGCGAGCGCTCCAGCGCCGCCCGGTGGCCCTCCGGCCAGAGGCCGGCGGCCAGGCTCGCCGCCCCGATCCCTTCCGGCGCCGGTCCGGTCAGCGGCAGCTCCAGCTCGCCGCGTTGCACCGCCAGTGCCAGCGCCAGGATCAGCTCCTCCACCAGGGGATCACGTTCCACCCCGTACAGACGCGGCAGGGCTTCGGCCAGGGCCATCCCCAGCGCCCAGCCAGGCGCTGTCGCCGCGGCTGTGGGTGCTGCGCCAGGTGGTGCGCTGAGACCTGCCGCGGAGGCCGCGGCGAGTGCCGTGGAGGGGTCCGCGATCGGTGCCGCCAACGGCGCGGGTGGCTGCGCTCCTTGCGAGGCTTCCGTCATGGCTGACCCTCCCGCAGGGCGGCGTCGAGGGCCAGCAGCCGATCAGGATCGACCGCTTCCACGAACATTCCCGGTACGGCCGTCCCGGGCCCGGTTGCCCGTGCCCGCTCCCCGGGCACGCCGCGCAGGAACACGTAGACGTAGCCGCCCAGGTGGCGCTCGGGGGCGTAGTCGGGCAGGCGCCAGCGCAGGTAGCGGTGCAGCGCCACCAGATAGAGGTGGGCCTGCAGCGGGTAGTGATTCGCCGCCATCAGCGCCGCCATTGCCGGCGGGCCGTAATGCAGGGGTCCGCAGGCCAGCGGTTGGCCGTTCTCGCCGCGCTCACCCAGCCAGTTGCTCTTCCAGTCGGCCACCCACCAGCGCAGCTCGCCAGTGGCGGCGGGAGCGGTGAACACCAGATCGATCGAGCCGGTGAGAAAGCCGCGGCTGGCCACCGGCAGCTGCTCCAGCTGGCTGGCGTAGGCGGCGCCGAAGGCACCGCTCGGATGGTCGCGGAACGGGGCTGCCAGCCCGGCGGCGCGCACCAGCGGCGAGCCCTGCCGGGACGCCCCCGGCTCAGAGGCCAGGGGCAGGTCGAAGTTCATCTCGTTCAGCCGACGCGTCAGTGGCAGCTCGGCGAGGCGGAAGCTGCCCAGCGGGCCGCCCATCGGGGTGAGGCGCAGCTGCTCGAGGCCGGCCAGCACGGCATCCCGCTGCTCCAGGTCGATGCCGGCCCGCCCCAGCTCCAGCTCCACCAGGGCAGCGGTGGCGGGATCGGCAGCGGCACAGCATTGATGGTCGACCTGCTCGAGGATGCGGTGCAGGCAATCGCCGGCGGAGGCGCCCCGGGGGAAATCCTGCAGGGGGCCGTGGGCGTCTGGGTCGGAGCTGGCTGCGCCGGAGCCGGCTGGCTCTGAGTTGGCTTTGCCAGAACTGACTGGACCAGCAGTGGCTGAGCCGGAGCCGGCTTGACCCGAGGTGCCTGGCTGGGAGGTGGCTTGCTGGGAGGTGGCGCTGGCCGCCGCTTCGATCAGTGCGGCTTGGGTCATCGCCTCGATCGGCGGGGCGGCGGTGTTCGCATCGGTTTCCCGGCCGTCTTCGAGCGCCGCCGGAGCCAGGGCACCGCCGGTGCTGCTGTGCGTCCAGCTGGAGTAACTGCTGCGGCCCCAGTTCCCATCGAGCAGCCGCTGCGGCACCGGGCCTGTGTGCAGGGCGCCGCGGCGGGGCGGCGGCTGCCAGCGCCCCTGGCCGGCAGCTTCCGCCGGCAGCTGTATCCAGCTCAGACCACTCAGCGCGTCACCCGGGCCCAACACCCGGCTGCTGGAGTCGTCGTCGCCGGGCGCGCTCCGGGGCTGGCCGGGGAACAGCCAGGGCCGCAGCGGATTGGCCTCCTGGTCTTGTGAGGGCCCGTAGACGAGCACGAGCAGCTGCATGGCGCGGGTCAGCGCCACGTAGGCCAGCCGCTCCGCTTCCTGCGCCTCCGCCTCATGCTTCTGCTGCCGTGCTTCGCGGCCCACGCCCCAGCGCTGGTTCACGGAGATGTCGAGGCTGGGGCCCGCAGCACCGGGAGGCGTCCAGCGCACGCCCGGGTTGCCGGCGGTTGTGGGTGCGGGGGGTGCCTGCCAGAGATAGGGACAGATCACCACTGGAAACTCCAGCCCTTTGCTGCGGTGCACCGTCACCACCCGCACCGCTGATTCCACCGCATCGCTGTGGGGCTGATGCCGTTCCGGCGGGTCGTTGGGCGGATGGCGGCGGCGGCGACGCAACCAATCGGCGGCGGCCACCGCCCCGAGCTGTTCGTTGTGCATCTGCTCCTGCACCAGCTCGGCGCATTGCTGCAGATCGGCGAGCAGCCTGCCGCTCTGTGACAGGCGCCCCAGCCCCTCGCCCTCCAGCAGGTCGGCCAGCACCCCCAGCAGGCCCCGCAGCCGCAGCCCCTCGGCCAGCCGCGCCAGACGATCGGCCAGGGCATCCCAGTCGGCGGGGCTGGCGGCAGTGAGGCGCCGGGGACTCCAGCCCAGCAGGGGGGAGGCGGCCAGCAGCCGCTGCCGCGGACCGCTGCCGGGTTCCGCCAGGGCATCGAGCAGGCGTTGCAGGGCGCTGGCCCCTTCGCTTTCGAACACATCGCCCTTGCTCACCAGCCGGCTGGCGATGCCCCGTTCCTCCAGGGCGCGGCGCAGGGCGTCGGCCTGGGAGTGGCGGCTCGCCAGCAGGCAGATGTCGCCCGGCTCAAGCGCCCGCTGCTCGCCGTGGGCGTGCACCTCGATGCCGCGCTGCAGCAGGTCCAGCGTCAGCGCGCCGATCCGCCGCGGCAGGATCTGCTCCAGCTCGGTTTTGCTGGGCAGCTTCGCCCCGGCGGCGGCGGATCCAGGCTCCGGCCCCAGCCACAGCAGTTGCAGCGGCGCCTGGCCCGGGGGCAGCTGCAGGTGCAGCGCTTGCCGCTGCGGCTGGGCCACCACGGCGGGCACGGACAGGCGGGTGCGCACCAGCCCGGGGGCCATCAAGTGGTTGAGCGCGGCCACCAGGGACTCTGAGGCGCGGAAGTTGTGGCGCATGCTGCGGATGGAGGGTTCGCCTGCCGCCGCCGGTGTGCGGGCCGCCAGTTGCCGCGCCGCCAGGTAGGTGTCGAGATCGCCGCCACGGAAGCGGTAGATCGCCTGTTTGGGGTCACCCACGATCACCAGCAGATGCTGGCCGGGGTCAGCGGCGGGGGCAAAGGCCTGCCGCAATGTGCGCCACTGGATCGGGTCGGTGTCCTGGAATTCATCGATCAGGGCCGCCCGGTAGCGGCGGCGCAGCGCCTCGATCAGCGCGGGGCGCCCTGTGCCCGTCGGGCCGGGATCGAGGCCTCGCAACAGCTCCCCGTAGCTGATCCGCCCTGCCCGCTGCCGCCGGCTGCGCAGTTCCCCCACGCCCCAGTGGCAGAAGTGGGCCAGCACCGCTTCAGCGGGGCCGTCCACCAGGGCGGCCACCGCCTCCAGCAGCGGCCGCTCCGGCAACGACACCGGCGGGGTTTCGAACGTCTGGGCGACCTTCGTGAAGACGGCGGGATGGAAGTAATCAGGCAGCCAGGTGCGTTTGTCGATGCGCAGCTCGGCGTAGGAGCCGGGATCGGGCTGGGTGGCGAGCCAGGCGTTGAGCGCCGCCACCCGATTCGTTCTGGGTTTGCCGGCATAGGGCGTTGTGGCGCTGGTCCCCGCCGCCTTCCATTGCCTGGCACTGGCACAGAACGTCTGCTCCAGCGCTTCCCCCCGCGCCGCCCATAACGGCTTGAACCGCTCCCACACCTGTAACCAGAAGGCGGTGAGCTGCTCCTGCAGCGGCGCCTCGGTCCGCCAGCCGTCCGGCAGGGGCGGGGGCGTCAGCGCCGCATCGCTTTCCAGCTGCTGGAGCAGGCCGGTGAGGGTGGCCGGGGTCACCTTGGCCCGTTTCAGCCCTTGCAGCAGGTGGAGCGGCAGGGGCAGCACCTGGCTGTGCCAGTAGTCGTGGACGACCTGCTCGGCGAGCTCGGCCCCTTCCGTTTCCACCTCCAGCTGCGGGCCCAGGCCCGCCTCCAGGGCCTGGCGCCGCAGGTTGCGGTGGCAGAAGCCATGGATCGTGGTGATGTCGGCGGCATCCAGCTCTTCGAGGGCCAGCAGCAGCCGGGCGCGCAGCTTGGCAACGTTGGTGTCGGTGGGCAGCTGCTCCAGCCAGCCGGCCAGCACCGCATCCATGGCGGGCCGGGCGGTGGCGGGCGGCTGCAGCGTGTTCGGTGCCTCGAGAGCCTGCAGCGCCTCCAACGCCTCGAGGGCCTGCTGAAACCGCCGGCCGATCCGGTCGCGCAGTTCGGCCGCCGCCGCTTCGGTGAAGGTCACCACCAGCAGTTCCCGCAAGGCCAGGGGGCGCTCCATCAGATGGGGCTCCGTCACCAGGCGCAGCACCAGATGGGCCAGGGCGAAGGTTTTGCCGGTGCCCGCACTGGCCTCGAGCAGCCGCAGGCCAGCGCTGAGCGGCAGGGCGTTGGCATCGAACTCCACAGGCGACGCATCGGCCGCATTGGCGCACGGGCCTGGCGGGCTGCTGGCGTGACTCATGGCTGGCTCATGGCTGCACCTGCGCGCCCAGCAGCGGCGACCACAGCGCCAGCGCCAGGCCGCAGAAATCGCCGAAGCGTCCGGCCAGCAGGTCGGCGGCGGGCGTGCCGCTACCGAAGGCCAGCGCCAGCGGTGCCTCCTCCCGTTCCGCCATGGCGAACAGCCCCCCTTCCCAGGTGCTGCTGGCGGCGCCGGCACCGCTCCCGGGTTTTTTCCGTTCCGCCAGCGCGTAGGCGTATCCCATGGCCGGTGGCACCGGCCAGCAGCGCAGGCGGTGCTCCTGGTGCCAGCGGAGCAGGCCGTTGAGCTGCTGCGCCGCCGCCTCCTGAGTGGGAGCCGCCCAGACGCCCACCAGCTTGAAGGCCTCCTTGTCGCGGGCGATCAGGCGGGCTTCCCTGGGGGTGGCAGCGGCCGCGGCGGCCAGCAGCAGCTCCAGCCACAGACCGAGGCGGTCGCAGGGGCGGGGATTCCCGAGCCGCACCTGCACCAGCGTGCTGCCGTGGGCCACCAGCTCGGCGGCCAGGGCCCGCGGGGCCGCGCCCTCCTCGCTCGGCTGCCAGCGCAGCGCCAGGGGTTGTGGCTCGCCCAGGCTTACCAGCAACTGCTGCAGCGTGTCCCAGCGGCCCGTCAGGGTCTGCACTTCCAGGGCTCCGGCACTGAGCGGCGGCAGAACGCCACGCCCCTGCGCCAGGTGGCGCCAGTCGGGGGCGGGCAGGGGGGTGCTCTGTGCGGCCAACAGCCCCGCTGCCGGTGCCGCCGGCCGCGCGGCGGCCTGCCGCTCGTGCTCCTGACGCAGCAGCCAGGCCCGCTGCCGTTCGTCGAGTTCGAGGGCTTCGAGGTCATCGAGCGGCTCCACCCACTCCCTGGGCCGCAGCCCGAGTTCCTTCAGCCACTGGGCCTGGGGCGCCAGCAGCCAGTCACGCAGGTCGCTCCAGGGATCCAGCCCGGCCTCGCTCACGCCAGCCACGCCGCTGGGCCGGGCGTCCGTCACAGCGCCGGCCCGCGCCTCCAGCCCAGCACCGAAGGGTTGGTCGGCCGGCTCCTGCAGGGCCAACGGCCAGGCCGGCGCCACCGCTGCAGCGCCATCGAGCTGCTGGCGTGCCAGCAGCTGCCGGCGGTCGCAGCTGGCCGGTGGTCGCTCGCCCGTGGCCAGGAAATTGACGCGCTCCAGCGGGTTGGCGGCATGGCTGACCACCAGCTGCTGCGCCACGGTCTCCCCCAGCTCCGCCTTCAGCAGCTCCAGCCACTGGCGCACGGCGGTGGCCGGTGGCATCTCTTCCCCTTTGCGCTCCTCGCGGCTGGTCCAGGCGATCAGCAGGTGGTCGCGGGCCGAAAGCAGCGCCTCCATCAACACGTAGCGGTCCTGGTCGGCGGGATTGGGGTCACCGAGCCGACGTTCCCGTTCCATCAGGTCGAAGCCGGGTCGCTGCCGTTGCCGTGGAAACACATCGGCATCGAGGCCCATCAGCACGATCACCCGGTGGGGTATGGCCCGCATCGGCTCCAGGGCGCTGATCGTGAGGGCGCCGCTGCGGTGGCCGAAGCGGCCGCTGTCGCTGGAGAGACGCTCCTCCAGCACGGCGGCCACCACCGGCGCGCCGATCGGCAGCGGACAGCGGGCGGCGCTGCCTTGCCACTCGGCGATGGCGGTACGAATCGCCTGCAGCTCCCAGGCCCGCTCGCCTCCCTCGCCGAACAGTTCAGGCAGCAGGGCGGCCAGGTGGCTGCCCCAGGCAACGGCGCTGCGCGGCCGGCCCAGCCCTTCGAGCACGCGCTGCAGCTGGGTGAGCAGCCGGATCCAGCGGGCCTGGCGCTCGACGCTGCCCCCCAGCGCCTGCGGGGCGGTCAGGCCCACAGCCACGCCCGGTTGATCGGCCAGCACCTGGCCCAGCAGCAGCCGGTCGATGGCCCAGCGCAGGCTGTGGGTGGGATCACCGCCGCGGGCGGCGCCATCGAGGCCCCAGCGGAAGCCTGCGGCCTGCAGCACGGCATTGAGGGCGGCGGGTTCATCGGCTTCCAGATCGAAGTGGGCCTGCAGGGCGCCGTTCTCCAGAAGCGCCTCCAGCGCAGAGGCGGTGAGGCGCTCCCCTCCCAGGCGCAGCAGCTGCAGCAGCGCCCCGCCGATGCTGGCGTCGCCCTGCTGGCTGCGGTCGGTGAGCCGCCAGGGGAGGGTCACACCGGTGGCGCCGCTGTCGCCGAACACCGAGCCCAGCAAGGGCGCCAGCTGCTCCACCTGGGGAGTCATCACCAGGATGTGGCGTGGTTCGAGGCTGGGATCCGCGGCCAGCAGCTGCAGCAACCGGTCGCGCACGATCTGCACCTGGCGCAGCCGCCCTGGACAGGGATGGAACTCCACCGAGTGGTCCCCGGGGGTCAGCACCAGGGCCGGCCAGGCCTCCGCCTCCACCAGCTGCTGCTGCAGCTGCTCCAGCAACCTGGGCGGCCGCCGCCCCTGGTGCTCGGCGCCACTGGCCGGCAGAACGAAGAGATCGCGGGTGTCCTCGGCGGCCAGCTGGGTGTCGCCGGTGCCCTCCAGCAGTTGCTGGAATTTGCCGCCGAGCCGCCCGAAGCGGGCTTCGAGTCCGGGTGTGCGCGCCAGCCAGTCGAGGTCGTGGGGATCCGCCAGCTCGATCGCCACATCGAGGCTGCGGCGCCGGTCGCTGCAGCGCTGCCAGAGGTCACGGCAGGGGGTGAGCAGGTAGAGATCCACCGGCACCACGGAGGCGAGCGCCTGCAGCAGGTGCACCTGCACCGGAGCGGCACTGCTCAGGCCGAACAGCCGCAGCGGACCCTGAAGCCCATCCAGGCAGGCGGTGCCCATGCGCAACCGCTCGATCGCCGTGAGCACCTTGAGGCCGAAGGGCGGCCGGCCGAGGCGGTCGTGCAGCTGGCGGAACAGGCACGGTTGCCAGAGCTGATCGGCCGGCAGCGGCTGGCCGCGGTCGTCCTGGTCGTGGCCCTGGCACCAGGCGGCCACCATCGCCGGCCGGTAAAGGCTGAGGTCGTCGAAGCTGTCGGCGATCGCCCGGCCCAGTTGCCACAGGGGCAGATCGAGGGCCGGCCGCTGGCCGTGGCCGCGCTGCTCCAGCCAGTGGGCCAGGAGGGCAGCGTCGGGGCCGGCGGCCAGGGCGGGGAGCAGCTCCAGCAGCGGCCAGACCAGCTCGGTGGCCCGCCACGGATCACTGCCCGCGGCGCCTTCGCCCAGCAACCCATCCACGATCTGGCGCAGCTCGCTGGTGAGAAAGGGAAAGCGCAGGTTCGCGGCGACGCCACCCAGCTCCAGGGCCAGCTGTTCGCCCAGCCAGCGGCTGGTGGGCCAGGTGTTCACCACCACCCGCACGGTTTCAAACGGCCCGGGCGGATCGTGCAGCAGCTGGAGCCCCAGCAAGGCGGCCAGCTGTTCGGCGCGGTTGCTACGGAAAACGCTCAGCACGGCGCCGCCGCTGGGCTGATCAGAAGGAACCGAGCGCGGCCTGGCCTGCTCGAGCCCGCTGCGCGTAGCCGGTGCCAGGCACGGCGAGGCTGGCGCCGGTCTCGGGGCAATAGGCGGTGAGGGTCCCGCCATAGCAGGCGCCGGTGTCGATCATCACGATGCCCTTGAGACGGCGCATGGTCTCGGCCGGCGTGTGACCGATCACCACCTCGCCGAAGCGGCCGTCGTAGGCCTGCCAGAAGGGCAGGCGGATGTTCAGATCCGGCGCCCAGGTGTGGGGGTTGAAGCCGGCGTGGGTGGCAACCCAGCCCTCGCCTGCGTAGGTGAGCGGCAGGGTGTCGAGGCGCTCCTGCCACAGGCGGCAGCGGGAATCTCCCAGCTGGCGGTAGGTTTCGCAGCCGGCGAGGGAGGGGTTGCGCAGCCAGCTGCCCTGGCGGAGCGAATCGAGCAGCCGCTGCTCGTGGTTGCCGCGCAGCCATACGGCGCGGCCTTCCTGCACGAGGCTCCAGGCCAGCTGCATCGCCCGCTCGATGTGGGGGCCGCGGTTGATCACATCGCCGCAGAACACGAGGCGATCGCCGGTGGGCAGCCGTTCAAGCAGCGACTGCAGGGCATCGGCGCAGCCATGCACGTCACCGATCACCCAGTGACGGGAAGGCTGCGAAGGGGGGAGCATGCAAAGAATGCGTTAACGACAGTCTCGCCCGGCGCGAGTGAATCTGTCAGCCCCCCCGGCAGCAACCGCCTGCCGTCGCTGATACGGTCCGGCAGGCGTCGTTGCGGGCCCATGAATCCAGCCTCCCTCCCCCCGTCCCAGAAGGTGAAGGCGCTGGTGAAGGCGCTCAATGGCGCCAAACGCACCAACGAAGCCCTGGCGCGCTGCCAGGACGGGGACGAAATGATCGAGGTGCTGCTGGGAGCCTCCGCCAAGCTCGGCCTCGGCCTCACCCGCGAGGAGCTGCTCTCCACCCCGCCGATCCGCGACTGGATCTGGTGGAAGAACAAGGAGGCTCTGCTCACGATCGGCGACAACCGCCCGCGCTACCAGCAGGACGTGCGGCCCTCCCCGCAGGCGCCGTCGCCAAAGCCGCCCACCCCGGAGGGTGTCGAGGGCGAGAAGCGCAAGCGCTTCTTCGGCCTGTTCTGAGGGCGGTGCCGGCGGGGCCATGGGCCTCCCTTGCTGCAGGCACCTCCGCCGCCAACACATCCGCCGCAGACACCTCAGAGGCCTGCACATCCGGTGCAGAGGCTTCCTGCCTCCGGTGCAGCGTCCAGTGCATCGCCTCCGGTGCAGCGTCTCCAGTGCTGCGTCTCCGCTGCAGAGGCCTCCGCTGCAGCGGCCTCCGCAAAAGACATAGTTGCTACACATTTCAGGCTGATCGTGCGCCGCTACGCGCACGATCGGCGCTGAAGTTCCACACCGAGCGATCAACGCTCCGCAGGATCTACCGATTCTTTACAGGAGATCGGCTTCATTTTTCGGCCTTCGCCACCACTTCAGCTGACAAAGTGGGCAGCCAAGCCATGACAGCGATCCAACACTTGACTCCCACCAACCTCCACTGGCAGGAGAACGGAGAACTCCATCCCGACGATCTGGAGTGCCTCCGGGATCGCTGGCTGGCCGACGCTGCCCTGGATTCCCGCCAGCACCACCACCTAGCCGGTTGGGTGCAGCACAAGACCAAAGCGCCGCTGCGCCGCAGCTGAACCGGCAGGCTCCTTGCCGGTGGAGCTGCGCCCGTAGTGCCTCGCACCGACGGGACTGCGCCCCTACTGCCTCGCAACAGCGGGGCTACTCCCCCTGCGACCCCGCACCTGCGGGGCTCAACATCAACACGCCACACCACCCCTCCCATTGCCCGGGCTGATCCGCCCGGGTTGTTTCAGGCGGCTGCGCCTGCTCAGGCGGCGGCCAACGGGTCGGGAATGGTGGCTGAAGGGGCCAGGAAGCTTCCCTTCGCCACGAATTCCAGCCTCAATTTGAGGAATTCGATGAATTTCGGATCGGTGGACACCACTGCCGCCGCCGGTCTGGGCACGCTGCTGCCCACGGCCAGCAGCTCAGCGGCCTCGAGAAAGGCCGGCCGCAGCACCAGCCAGAAATCGATCGGCTGGTTGCGCTCGGCGTAGTGGCGACGCCGCTCCCGCAGCACTTCCTCCAGCGGCTCCTCCACGGTCAGAAACGCTTCGCTGGCGGCCACGAAGTGATAGGTGAGAGGCGCAGGCAGGGTCATGGATCGATCGAGCCGAACAGGGGATCGCGGCGTGGATTCTGAACCAGCGCCTTCATCTGACGGACCGCCTCCTGCAGGCCCACCGCCAGGGCCCGCGCCACGATCGTGTGACCGATGTTCAGCTCCTCCATCCCTTCGATGGCCGCCACAGGCTCCACGTTCTGATACGTGAGCCCGTGCCCGGCATTCACCCGCAGCCCCAGGCTGCGGGCCACATGGCTGCCTTCGGTGAGGCGTGCCAGCTCCAGGGGCTGTTCGGTCCAGCTGGCCTCGGCGTAGGCGCCGGTGTGTAGTTCCACCCAACGGGCGCCGCTGGCGGCGCTGGCCTCCAGCTGGGCGTTGTCGGGGTCGACGAACAGGCTCACGGGAATCCCCGCAGCCTGCAACCGGCCCACCAGTGGCCCCAGGCTGGCGGCCTGGGCCCGCACATCGAGCCCGCCCTCGGTGGTCACTTCCTCCCGTTTTTCGGGCACCAGTGTCACCATGTCGGGGCGGATGCGCAGGGCAATCGCCTCCATCTCCGCCGTGGCGGCCATTTCCAGGTTGAGGCGTGAGCGCACGGTGGCGCGCAGCAGTTCCAGATCCCGCGGCTGGATGTGCCGCTGGTCTTCCCGCAGGTGCACGGTGATGCCGTCGGCGCCACCAAGCTCCGCCAGCAGGGCCATGGTCACGGGATCGGGTTCCACCGCACGGCGGGCCTGGCGCACATTGGCGATGTGATCGATGTTGACGCCAAGGCTGGCCATGGCAGAACCGGGAGGTTCCTGGATCCTATGGATCTCCCCCGGGGCGCTGCTCTCTGGCCGCAGCGGCAACTGCCCGTGCCCTTCGGCGTTGCGCTGCTGTGACTCTTAGCTTGCAGTCACCTTCAGCGGTGGGCGGTGACAGCGCAGTCGCAGCAGCAGATCGAGCCGGAGAGCGCGGCCTGTCCGCCACCCGCTGGTGCGCGACTGTCTGCCGCACCCACAACTGCTGGCACCACACGAGCGGCTGCACTCACTCCTGCGGCGGTCACCCCGGCGTTGATTAGCCGCGAGCGACGTCTCTGCAACGGCATCAGCCCCTGGCTGGCGCCTCTGGCCATGGCGGTCACCCAGGATCTGGCCCTGCCCTTTCAGTTCCGCCGCATTCACGTGCTGGGCCGACAGCACCTGCCCAGAGAAGGTGCCGTGCTGCTGGCTCCCACGCACCGGGCCCGCTGGGATGCCCTGGTGCTGCCCCATGCGGCCGGCCGGCGCGTCACCGGCCGCGATTGCCGCTTCATGGTGACCCGCACGGAAATGCAGGGCTTGCAGGGCTGGTTCCTGCACCGGCTCGGTTGTTTCCCGGTGGACCAGAGCCGGCCCGGCACCACGCCGCTGCGGTACGCGGTGGATCTGCTGGCGGCCGGCCAGCAACTGGTGGTCTTCCCTGAAGGGCACATCCGCCGTGAGGACGGCCCGATCCGTCTGCACCAGGGGCTGGCCCGGCTGGCGGCGCTGGCGGCAGGGCAAGGAGTGCCCGTGAACGTGGTGCCGGTGGGAATCGCCTATGGGCATGGCCGGGGGCTGCGCCGGGATGAGGCGGCGGTGTGTTTCGAGGCTCCGCTCACGGTGCAGAACCAGAGCCGTGCGGCCGTCAAGGGCCTCAATGCCGAGCTGGCGGTGGCGATGCAATCAGCTGAAGAAGCGGCCCGCGTGGCGGTGGGGCGCCCGATGCCAGCCGCCTAGAGTTCGGCCGCCTTTTGTGAAGCAGCCGTGCGTCGGCCCCACGTCGCCCTTGGGCTTGCCCTGGCACTTGCTCTTCTGCCCCTCGGTGCCACCCAGCCCGTTCAGGCCCAGGCGCAGGAAGAACCCCCGAAAGTGCTGGAAGGCTCCGGCTCCGGCTTCAATCTCGCGGCAGTGAAGGGATTTCTCACCCGTGGCGATGCCGCCGTGGCCCGGGGTGATCTCGCCAGCGCCCGCAAGGACTACGACCTTGCCCGTGATGCCAGCCGCCGCCTGCTCGGCTTCTACCGCGATCTGAGCGGCTCCTTCCGCGGCCTGGATGCCCGCATTCCCCGCGAGATGGATCAGAAGGCCCGGGAGGCCCTCGAGATCTATGCCCAGTCCAACCTGCGCCTGGCCGCCCTGCTGCGCCGTCAGGGCCAGCCGGAGGTGGCCGTTCCCCTGCTGGTGGAAGTGGTGAAGGTGATGACCCCGGCGCGGGAAGAGGGCCGCAAGGCCTATCAGAGCCTGCTCGAACTCGGGTTCGCTGTCACCCCGTATGCGGCGGGCACCGAAGCGCCTGCCGCTCCGCGCTGAGGTCGGCGGATCCGCTGCTCCCACTTCTAGATTTCCGCATCAGGCCGCGACGGACTCTTCATGGTGTTACCGGATCAGGTCAGGGCAGCGATCCAGGGATCCCTCCCGGACGCTGAGGTGGAAGTGGAAGACCTCACCGGCGGTGGCGATCACCTGCAGGTGAAGGTGGTTTCTGCCGCCTTTGAGGGGCTCAGCCGCATCCGCCAGCACCAGCTGGTGTATGGAGCCCTGCGCAGCGAGCTGGCCAGTGAAGCCATTCACGCCCTGGCGCTGCAGACCTCCGCACCGGCCTGATCCCTCCTGGCCGGGCGCCGCTGCTCTCAGCCGCCCGGGGCCAGCCTGATCGGCATTGGCCATGGCATCCACCGAGCCTGACGCCAGCTCCCCGCTCCACCGTCTCTTTCCTTCTCAACCCTTCCCCACTTCCATGGAATCCGCCACGCAGCAACGCCTTGAAGCCCTCGTCAGCAGCGCACCGGTGGTGGTGTTCATGAAGGGCAACAAGCTCATGCCCCAATGCGGCTTCTCCAACAACGTGGTGCAGATTCTCAATGCGCTCGGGGTGCCGTTTGAAACCTTCGACGTGCTCTCCGATCCCGAGGTACGCCAGGGCATCAAGGAATTCTCCGATTGGCCCACCATCCCTCAGGTGTACGTGAACGGGGAATTCATCGGCGGCTCCGACATCCTCATCGAGATGTACAACTCCGGCGAACTGCGCGAAAAACTCGCCGTGGCACTGGCGTCCTGAGCCTGAGCAGGCCTCGAGCGTTCGGCCTGTTGCCATCCGTGGGCCCGGCCTGTTCCACCAATGGGTCCAGGCTGTTGCCAGCTCTTTGGCTCAGGCCGTTGTCTTTGATCAGGCGTTGGCGGCGGATTTCAATGGGGCCCCCGGGCGTTTCCTGCCATTGGGATCTGACCCCTGCCAGCCATCGACGTTCCGATGGCCCCCCGTGACAACCCGAACCGGTGGGAGCCATGAATCCCTTGCCGTAGCCGGGCATCGCATGGGATCCAAGCCGTTGACTGCCATGGGGGCTCGAACCGCAGGGGTCGACCTGCAGGCCCTGGCCAGCACTCAGTTGCGGCTGTTATTGAACAGCGTGCTCATGTCGCCGTTGGGCCCCACGAAGGCGGAAGGATCCATGATCCAGCGGTCGGTGAGCTCCTCCAGACGCCGCTGCGAGAGCGGATCGAGGATGGCAGTGCGCCGCAGGGCGTGCAGGTAGCCGTCGGCGTAGAGCCGCAGCTCACTCTGGCTGTGGAAACGGCTGGCCAGGTCTTGGCAGGCGTCGCACAGCGACTGAAAGTGACGAATGGCTTCGGGGTTCTGGAGCGCGGTCATGGGGAGAGCGGAGGCGGGAGCCGGTCGCCAGCACAGACAGTGTCAGCACAGACAGTGTCCGCAAAGACGGTGTCACCACAGACAGTGTCGCCAGTGACCTTCTCCCTCACCAGTTAGCCTAGGTGCGCATACGCGGCCGCGAGTGGAACTCACGCCCAATCAGAATCCAAACCCAGCAAAGGCTGAGGGATCGGTTGGCGTCGATCGCCGCGGGCCCGCAACCAATGCTCTGAAACGCATCCTGGTGGTGGATCCCCACCCAACCCTGCGCACGGTGCTGGCCCAGCGCCTTCGGCAGGACGGCCACTTGGCCGCTGCTGTGGCCACGGCCAGCGAGGCACTGCAGCTCTGCGAAGACCAGATGCCCGATCTGCTGGTGAGCGCCGAACTGCTGGAGGAAAGCTCGGCCCTGCGCCTGGCGGCCCACCTGCGCTGTCCGGTGATGGTGCTCACGGCGCGCACCGGTGCCGATCCAGTGGTGTCCCTGCTGGATGCCGGCGCCGACGACGTGCTGCGCAAGCCCTTCGGCCTCGAGGAGCTGGCGGCCCGCAGCCGCAGCCTGCTCAGGCGCAGTGGCAATGGCCTGCAGGAGCGGGTGTGCGTGGGGCCGCTGGAGGTGCATCTGCTGCTTCGCCAGGTCACCCTTCACGACCAACCGGTGGAGCTGAGCCCGCGCGAGTTCGCCCTGCTCTGCGCCCTGTTGATGCCGCCGGGCATGGTGCGCAGCCGTCAGGAGCTGCTGCGGATGGCCTGGCCCCCGTTCAGCGGCGGCCCCCGCTCGGTGGACACCCAGGTGCTCACCCTGCGCCGCAAGTTGGAGCTGGCCGGCCTCGGCGAAGGCGGTGGCATCGAAACCGTGCGCCAGCAGGGCTATCGCTTCAGCCTGGAAACCCTGCCGGAAGCCAACGACATGCCGCCGGCACCCACCACACCGCTGCGTCAGCCCACCAGCGCCAACTGAGCGCCCAGCACCGGGCGTTCAGGCTGGAGCTCCAGCCTGGCGTGCTCAGGCCCTGGTGCTGAGCGCGAAGGCCGCGGCTTCGCCGATCAGCATGGCCACGCTCAGTCCCGCCAGGGTCCAGTAGGTCCACGGTGGGGTGATCCTGCCCACGCCGGCCAGCTTGAGGCCGGTGGCCTGCTGCACCCGCTCGAGGAACTCCGGGAAGCGGGCCACCCGTTGCGGCAGCAGGTAGCGGCTCGAGCCGGGCCCTTTGAGGTAGTACACCGTGCCGCCCTGGCTGGTGCCGATCGGCATCAGGCCGTGGATCTGCTCCCAGCGCAGGCTCCAGCCACGGCGCAGCCACCAGCGGCACCAGGCGGGATAGGTGACGCGCACCCCCTCGCCATCGAGCTGCACCTGTTCACTCAGCAGTGCGCTCACAAGCAGAAAGCCCAGTGGCAAGGCCACCAGGCAGAAGGGACGCAGGCCTGGCGGCGCCATCACCGGCAGAGGCAACACCAGGGCCAGGTAGAGCGCCAGCAGGGTGAAACGGATCAACGGTGCCAGCGGGTAGCCATGCAGCGTGCTGCCGGCAGGCGCGGCGGGGGAAGGCATCGAAGAGCGATGAGGGAAGCGGTTCAAATGCGGACGTCCTGAAGGTGATCAGGCCGCCTGGCCCTGGCCGCCGCCGGCGCCGAACACCTGGCGCTCCTGGCCTTTCCAGAAGGCACCAAGGCGCATCAGATCGGTGTGGGCGTCCTGCACCCGTTGGAGGTATTCCTCCGGGGTCATGGAATCTTTCTCCTCACGCAGCTTGCTGAGCCGCAGCTGCATGAGCAGCCACGGCTTGGTGAGCATGCCCTGCTGCTCCAGGTAGCGCGCCAGCTCTTCAGAGCTGGGGGAGGGCATGGCTGCCATCAAGAGTTGTTGCGAATTGAAACAATCTTAGGCAGCGGGACGCAGGCCTGTGGCGTCAGTCCGGCAGTGCCCAGGGGTTGAGACCTAGGTCGGCGCCCACCCGGTGCGCGCAGGCGAAGCCGCTGAAGGCCACGGCGTTGAGCCCCTGGCCGGGGAAGCAGGAATCCCCCACGCAATAGAGCCCCGGAATGCCGGTGCGGTTGACCGGCATTGGCAGCAGACCCGGCAGCCGCAGCGCCGGAATCGGGCCGTAGCTGCCCTGGTGCCGGCCGAGGAAGCGGCGATGGCTGCGGGGTGTGCCCACTTCCCGATGGGTGATGGCCGCGCCAAGGCCCGGCAGGAAGGATTCCAGCCGGCGGATCAGGCGATCGGCGGCGGCCTGCTTGGCCTGCGCGTAGGCCGTGGGCCCCAGCCCTTTCCAGGTGTCGATTGCCGACGGGGTGAAGGCGTGCACGATGTGGCGGCCAGGCGGCGCCAGCGCCGGATCCAGCAGGGTGGGAATCGAGACGAACACCGTGCCCTGCTCCGCCTCCATCTCCTCCCAGCGCTCCAGCAGCAGGTGGTGGCAATGGCTGCCCGCCGGAATCACCTCCGCTTTCACGCCGAGGTGGAGGGAGAGGAACGACGCTGAGGGTTTGTAGCGCCGCCGCCAGACCGTTTCAGCTGCCGGAGTGTGGGAGGGGTCGACCAGGGTGCCGAAGGTGTCCCAGCGGGTGGCGTTGGAGATCACCCGCCGGGCGCGGATCGTTTCACCGCCGGCCAGCTCCACCCCCACCGCCTGGCCGCCCTCCAGCACCACCTTGGTGACCCTGCTGCGGTAGCGGACGGCGCCGCCGTGGCGCTCCAGGCCGCGCACCAGGTGCTCGGCGATCGTGCCGACACCACCGCGCGGGTAGTTGATGCCGCCGGCATGGCGATCGGAGAACACCATCCCAGCGTTGATCATCGGCGTGCGATCGGCCGGCATCACTGACCAGCAGAAGCACTCCATGTCGATGAACTTGAGCAGGGCCGGATCGCTGATGTGGCGCCGCGCCACCGCGCCCACGTTCACCGGCAGCCAGCGGGCCAGGCCCAGGCAGGCCAGGGGCGCTTTGAAGAACACCTTGGCCAGGTAGGCCGGATCCTCCAGGGAGAGCAGCGGCATGGCATCGAGGCAGCGGAACACCTGCCAGCAGGTGTCGTAGAAGGCGCGGATGCCGGTGGCTTCGTGCGGAAACAGAGCCGTGAGCCGGGCGATGAAGCTGTCGTAGTCGCGGTCGACCGCCACGTTGAGACCGCCAGGCAGGTGGTACTCGAGCTGGGCGGGGTCAGGGATCGTGTCCTGCCGTTCACCCACATCCGCCAGGGCGCGGGTGAGCAGGTTGGTGTGCCCCTTCTCGCCGAAGCCGAAGATCATCGAGGCGCCCACATCAAAGGTGTAGCCCTCGCGCTGAAAGCTGCCGCCCGAGCCCCCCGGGATCAGGTAGCGCTCCAGCACCAGCACCTTCGCCCCCTTGGCCGCCAGCTGGCTGGCCGTCACCAGCCCGCCGATGCCGGAACCGATCACCACCGCATCCAAGGCCTCGCCGCCCGCCGCCGGGGAGGTGTTGACGCTGGTCTGCTGCACGGGGATGTTGCCGGTGCGCCGAGGCTAGGCAAGCGCCAGGTCGGCCCCGGGGGTGGCGATCCCAGGAGCTGTGGCCGCTGCTGCGGATGGTGCTGTGAAGGGGGCGAGATCCGCCAGGGCGCGGTCGCGGTAGGCGCCGTAGCGGCGGCGTTTGTCGCGGATGCGCTCCGGCAGCTCCGGCATCAGGCCGAAGTTCGGCGGCATCGGCTGAAAACGCTCGCTGGGCGCGGTGGCGATGAAGTGGGTGAGGGCGCCGGCCATGGTGGTGGCGGGCAGGCTGATCGGTTCCTGGCCCAGCGCCAGCCGGGCGGCGTTGGTGCCGGCGAGCCAGCCGCCGGCCACCGCCGCCGCATAACCCTCGGTACCGGTGATCTGCCCGGCCGCCAGCAGCCTGGGGCGCTGGCGGAACTGCAGGGTGGCATCGAGCAGCTGGGGCGCTTCCAGGAAGGTGTTGCGGTGCATCACGCCGAAGCGCACGAAGCTGGCCTTCTCGAGACCCGGGATCAGGCGCAGCACCCGCTTCTGCTCGCCCCACTTGAGGTTGGTCTGAAAGCCCACCAGGTTCCAGAGCTGGCCGTCGCGGTCTTCCTGGCGCAGCTGCACCACCGCGTAGGCCCGCCGGGCGCGGCGTACATCGGCGTCGTAGAGGTCGCCCCAGCGGGGATCCCACAGGCCGATCGGCTTGAGCGGCCCGTAGCGCATGGTGTCTTCGCCGCGGCGGGCCAGCTCCTCGATCGGCAGGCAGCCTTCGAAGAAGGTGGCGCTTTCCTGCTCGAAATCCTTCAGTTCGGCCTGCTCGGCGCTCAGCAGCGCCTCGCGGAAGGCGAGGTACTGCTCCCGATTCATCGGACAGTTGATGTAGTCGGCGTCGCCTTTGTCGTAGCGGCTGGCGCGGAAGGCCACCGCCATGTCGATGCTGTCGCCCTCCACGATCGGGCTGGCGGCGTCGAAGAAGTGGCAGGAGGCGCGGCCGGTGAAGCGCAGCAGATCCTCTGCCAGCGGTTCACTGGTGAGCGGACCGGTGGCCAGGACGGTGATCTCCCCGGGCGGCGGCAACACCAGCTGCTCGCAGCGCTCCAGGGTGATCAGGGGATGGGCCTCCAGCGCAGCGGTGAGTGCGCCGCTGAAGCGGCCGCGATCGACCGCCAGGGCACCACCGGCGGGCACGGCATGGGTGTCGGCGGTGCCGATCACCAGGGAACCCAGCTGACGCAACTCGTGCTGCAACAGGCCCGCAGCCCGATCGGCCGAGAGGGCGCCGAAGCTGTTGCTGCACACCAGCTCGCCACACTTGGCGCTGTGGTGAGCCGGCGAGCGCCGCACCGGCCGCATTTCAATGACCCGCACGGGAACCCCCGCACGGGCGATCTGCCAGGCCGCTTCAGTGCCGGCCAGGCCGGCACCGATCACCCAGACCATCAGGCGCGGGAACGCTTGAGCATGAGTTGCAGCTGGCCGACTGCCGCACGGCCGATGTTGAACACGGCCCAGCCCACGGCCAGCAGGATCGGGGTAGCAACCAGCAGGAGCCGAGCGTCCATCGGGAAGGGGCGAAGTGTGGATGAATCTTACGGAGCTCAGGCGCCGGCTTCGCTCGGATCGGGGCGGTTGAGCCATTTCTCAGCAATCGGCCCACGCCCGGCATGGGCTTCGGCAAGGCTGCGGTAACGGCGGGCGTGCTGGCGCTGGTCGGCGGCTTCGGCGTCGCTGAGCGTGCGGCGCGCCTGGGCCGGCACCCCGGCCATCAGCGTGCGCGGCGGCACATCTTTGGTGACCACCGCCCCAGCGGCCACCAGGGCTCCCTCGCCCACGGTGACCCCGTTCAGCACTACGGCGCCGATGCCCACCAGGCAGCCGTCTTCGAGCGTGGCGCCATGCACCACCGCCCGGTGGCCCACGGTCACCTCCGCGCCGATCCACACCCCCTGGCCCGGATCGCCATGCAGCACGGCGCCGTCCTGCACATTGCTGTTCTCCCCCACCCGGATCGGGGCCAGATCGGCCCGCAGCACGGCCAGGGGCCACACGCTTGCGCCGGCCGCCAGCTGCACATCCCCGATCAGCACCGCCTCCGGCGCCACCCAGGCCTCGGGGTCCACGGAGGGCTCAGGCCAGGGGGCTTGGGGCACGGAACGGGGCGCCAACGGCGCTCATTCTCCCTGTGATACGTTCCTTGGTGCCCAGTTGGGCGGGTCGCTAGCTCAGCGGTAGAGCACTCGGCTTTTAACCGATTGGTCCTGAGTTCGAATCTCAGGCGACCCACTTCTTCCAGACCGGCCCCAGGCTTTCGGCCCCAACTGCTCCCTCCCTGCCCCTCTTCGACAGGTGGGTCTTCGGTCAGGGTGATGCTTCCTCCGCCAGGGTCTGGAACATCACCAGGCCGTCCACATCGCCCAGCCGCTTGTGGCGAAAGGCCCCGGGCAGGGTGCCGACGATATGGAAGCCGTTGGTCTGCCAGCAGCTGATCCCAGCGCGGTTCGTGCTCACCACCAGGTTGAACTGCATGGCCCGGTAGCCCAGGCTCCGGGCTGTCTGCAGCGAGTGCTGGCAGAGGCGCGTGCCCACGCCCTGGCGGCGGCAGCGCTGTGCCACCACATAGCCGGCATTGGCCACATGGGCGCCGAGGCAGAGGGCGTTGGGCTTCAGGTAGTACGTGCCCACCAACGACCCAGCCGCCTCTGCGGCCACCATCACGGACTGGGTCTGCTCCAGCCATGCAGCGCGGGCCTGAGCCTCTGTGATGGCCGGGTCATGGGGGAAGGTCTCGCCGGCACGGAACACCGGCTCCAGCAACTCCCACAGCGCCGGCCAGTCGGGCGCTTCAAACGGGCGGATCTGCAGCGGGAACGCCACCGGGAGCAGCAGCACGGAAGAGCCAGTGCATCCTGCCGAAGGCCGCTTGGCGCGGCTCGCCACCGCCCATGGGACCGGACGTCGCCGGCAACGACCGCCAGGCTGGGCAGTGGGTCAGGGCAAGCCCGTTCAATGGGCGGTTGCTGCCTGCAAGCGCCCCTCCCTGATGGCCTGCAACAGGGCCTTGTAGTCGGCTTCCGCCTGGTGGGCGTGGGCCAGTGCCTGCTCAAGAACGGCCTTGGCAAACAGCTTCGGTTCGCCGACGTGGGCCTGGATGGCCTGGCGATCGCCGGAGCGGGCATGGGCCTTGGCCAGGGTCCAGGCGCAGAGACGGCCGTAATCGCTCAGCCCATCGGCATCGAGGCCGTTCACATCCACGGCGCCTTTCCAGTCGCGGAAATGGCGCAGATACAGGTGATGTCCCTCGGGCGTGGTGGTCCAGCCGAGGAAGGCATCGCTTGACGTCTGCATCAAGCGCTGGCCGCGCACGACCCGCTCGCCTTGATGCAGGGGTGCGTCTGTTTGCAGGTAGGGAGCCAGCACGGACAGCTCGGCCTGTTTGCTCTGCAGCACCAGCACATCGTCGGGATGACGGCCCACTAAAACGCCAATGGCACAACGGGTGCCAACAGACCCCACACCCACCGCTTTGATGGCAGTGTCGGCCAATGTGAACTGAGAAAGCAGCCGTTGCATCTCGGGCCGGAGAGTCTGCAGGTAGCTCGCAAAAATCACTCTGATCCGCTCCAACCAGCTCACCCCGCCGCCCCACTCAGGCGCCAGTTCGGCTGAGCGCCAGACCAGGGGTGGATCATGCCGAATGCGCAGGTGTCCATCGCTGTTGCTTTCGCAGAGCTTGGCCACGGCATGGCGGCTGTTCCGCCGTTTCGCGACCTTCACCACATCGCGCAGGTGTTGCTGCAGGACCACGCTGCTCGATTCAGCAATGAGCCGATCCAGATCAAGGTGCGTGACCCACATCGGGATGAGCGGCATGGCCGCGAAGTTGGCCATCGCCACTGCATAGGCCCCCACACTGCGGCGACAGACTTTCCTCTGTTGACGTTCCGTCAACCCCAGACTGCGTGCAGCAAGGATCAGGCTCGCTGCCAGCCGTTGCACATCCCATTCATAGGGACCGGGATAGGTCTCATCGAAGTCGTTGATGTCGAACAGCAGGTTGCGTTCCGGGGAGCCGTAGAACCCGAAGTTCATCAAGTGGGCATCACCGCACAGCTGCACCATCAGCCCGGAGTGGGGCTGGCGGCTCAGATCCGAAGCCATCACCGCCGCCGATCCTCGGAAGAAGGCAAAGGGGCTCTCCGCCATGCGACTGTGACGCACAGGAATGAGCCAGGGCAAGCGCTGCGTTTCCTGTTGGATCAGCAGCCCAATGGGATCGGGGCGTTGGCTCTGCATTCGCCGGAGACGGGTGCACGCCATCCTCTGACGCCGTCATCTGATTCCGGCATGGTCAGGCCGGTGAATTCGGTGTTCTGTTTTGCTGGCGGTGAATGAACTGCACTGGCACCAATGGGCCTGGCAGTTTGGAGATCCGGCGCTGTCTCCGTTGCTGGTATGGATCGCCAAAGGCGTGAGCTGGCTGGGTGCCGTGACGAGCAGAGGATGCGGCGGCTCCACGCTTCAAGGTTCTGCAGCATCGGACGGCTTGAAGGAGCGAGTGATGCGCTATTGGCTATTGGCCGGTAATGCCACTGTCGGATTGAAATCTGCCACTAGCTTCTTTGGGGATGGAGTGAGGCTTGCCTTCGAGTCGAGGTCCTTCCCGTTGAGGTTCTTCCAGCTGAGGCGCCTTCCACCAAGTCCTTACCAGTCGAGACCTGCTGATCGCGCTGGTCCTCGTTGTGGATCTGTGCCGCTCAGTCGGTGAAGGAATGAGATTCCGATAGGTCGTGCTGTCGATCATCTACCTGCTGAACGAGCCGGAACAGGGTTGGCATGGTGTGCGGCTGGTTACTGGTTTGCCGCACGGCTTCACTCGCAAACACCCGATTCGACAGGTTTAGACGGTCTTGATCTGCCGTTGCTGCGTCTTTTCTTCTTGATTAGGTAGCAAGCTCCGTCCGCAGGCCTTTCCCGCCTAAGCTGGTACACATGTACTAGCAGTGCCCGCCATGGCCATGAATCGAATCCAGTTTCAGGCAGGCCTGTCGCTGCCCGAGTTCATCCAGCTCTACGGCACCG
>CALRJS020000044.1:0-26749 GCA_943367595.1 Sphingobacterium thalpophilum | reverse complement strand
CTAGTGTGCCGTCCCAGAGATTTGCGAGCAAAGTCGCTGGAGCTTCTCCAGGATGGAGTCCGCCGTGGCGGTCCAGTTGAACGGCGCCTTGGTCTTGTTGTAGGCCGCCACGAACTGCTCGATCTTGGCGATCAGCTCTTTGACGCTGGAGAAGCTGCCCCGGCGGATTGCCCGCTGGGTGATGATTCCAAACCAGCGCTCCACCTGGTTGAGCCAGGAGGCGTAGGTGGGCGTGTAGTGGACATGAAACCGTGGCCGCTGCGCCAACCAGGACCTGACCTTGGCGTGCTTGTGGGTGCAGTAGTTGTCCACCACCAGATGGACGTCCAGATCTTCCGGGACGGACGTCTCGATCTGGCGCAGGAAGCCCATGAACTCCTGGTGCCGGTGCCGGGGCCTGCACTGGGTGATCACCTCGCCGGTGGCCACGTCCAAGGCGGCGAACAGGGTGGTGGTGCCGTGGCGGATGTAGTCGTGTGTCACACCCTCGACGTAGCCCAGGCCCATCGGCAGCAGCGGCTGGGTGCGGTCCAGCGCCTGGATCTGCGTCTTCTCGTCGACGCAGAGCACCATCGCCTTGTCCGGCGGGTTCAGGTACAGGCCGACGATGTCGCGGACCTTCTCGACAAAGAAAGGATCGGTGGAGAGTTTGAACGACTTCTGCCGGTGCGGCTGGACCGAGAAGGTCTGCAGCCAGCGGTGAACCGTGGTTTTGGAGATGCCGGTGGCGGCTGCCAATGAGCGGGCGCTCCACTGGGTGCCCCCATCGGGGGGCTTGGTCTGCAGCGCCCGGTTGATCACGCCTGCAACCGTGTCGTCCTCGTAGGTGCGCGGACGGCCGGGACGCAGCTCATCGTGCAGACCCTCCAGACCCAACTCCCGGTAGCGCTTGCGCCACTTGCCGACGGTCATGCCCGTCAGACCCATGCGCTTGGCGATCGAGGTGTTGGTTTCACCAGCACCGCAGGCCAGGACAATCTGGGCGCGCTGGACGATCGAATGGGGCAGCGAGCGGGAACTGGCGATGCTCTGCAGTTGTTGAACCTCGTCATCGCTGAGGTCCAGCGGCGGCATCGGACGACCAAGCGCCAAGGAGCACCTCGGGAGACACTCCGCATTCTAGCTGTTATTTCCGGGACGGCACACTAGCAGCCAGCTGCTAGCAGATCAAGGATCATGGATCACAGGTCGCAGATGACAGATCACAGGTCATCCAGTCGTCCGCGCGGTCTGCCGGATGATTCCGGCTCCGCCCCAGGCCTGCCACCACCCGAACACCCGCTTCTGTCATGTACATCACGGTCGTTGCTGCACTCATGCTCGTTCTGCCGGCGATCGGCATTGCCAGTGATGCTCACGCGAACCAGTTGCCGCTGTCAGCGAATCTGATCGGCAAGTGGTTCGTGATCTGGTCGGTGGGGGTGCGGCTGGGAACGGCAGGTCTGCGCCAGACCCTGCAGCCGCGCTACACGGCACAGGTGATTCTGTCGCTGAAAAGCGAGGAATCCCTGGTGCTCGTCAAGGAACTCGGCTTCGCCAACCTGGCCATCGGCCTGGTGGGGCTGATGAGCGCCTTCGCTGCATCCTGGTGGCCTGCGGGCGCGCTGGGTGGGGGCGTCTTCCTTGGCCTGGCGGGCATCAATCACGCCGTCCGCCCGCATCGCAGCACCCGCGAAAGCTTCGCCATGGCCTCCGATCTGTGGGTGGCCGTTGTGCTGCTGGCCTGCCTGCTGTCGCTCGTTGCCGGGCAGAGCTGATCAGCCCATCTTGCGTGTTCGCAGAGGTCGGGTGGTCCCACCACGTCCGGTGACCAGACAACGATCGCGAAGAATCTGATCAGGATCAGAATGTTTCTGGAAGCACAGCTATTGTCAGGCGTCTCAGGGCAGCGTTTTCGGTGAAACCGACTTTTTTTGGTAAAGCACGCTACCAAACGATCCTGGTCTCCCTTGCTGTTGGCGCAGGGTTGGCGTGGATGCCAAGGCCGGCTCAGGCACTCGAATTTTTCTTCAGCTTTGAGAGCGACCTCCAGGGTTTTTCACCGAACACGCCGATCAACACACCGGGCACCATCTCAGGCCGCATCGGTGGATTGGTGGACAACAGCACAGGCCCAGCCACCAGCGTGATCCTGACGGAGTTTCCGGCAGTCTTCAATGCCACGTTCGGAACGCCCGCCGGCAGCGCGGCCCCTCCGCCGATCAACATCCTGCCGCTGGCCACGATCGTTGATGTGAACAGCTTCACGCTTGTCGATGGCGTGATCGTCAACTCCAGCCTTGTCTTGCGCAGCGATGTCATACCAGGCCCATTCTGGTCGTTCTTCATCTCCTGCGGCAATTTCTGCGCCAATGCAACGCCGCCTGAGCCCGATTTCAACCTCCTGTTTGATGTGTCAAACGGCGGCAGGCTTGCCGCCAACTCCCTGGGGAGTAAAGGTGTCACCTTCACTCCGGTGCCCGGTCCGTTGCCGATCCTCGGAGCCGGTGCCGCCTTCGCCGCCAGCCGACGGCTGAGAAAGCGCCTTCGATCCGCAGCGATCCAACGCTGAACAGCCTCAGCCTGGTGTTGCACGCCACGTCATCGAGCGCGACGCTTACACCACAGGATCTGAAGCACCAAGAGACCCAAACAGGCAAGGCATTGCCTGCCAGCAGGGCATTGTCAACCGACAGAGGCTTGACTATCCGCAGAACCATGCAGATCACCAGAACCATGCGAATCCGCAAGGGGATGCATATGCGCTGAAACTTGCTGATCAGCCGAAGCCTGCAGCCTCCCGACGCTTGCAGGAAAGACGAACCTTACCGATTGCCGAAGCGTGCAGATCAGCCAGCAAGTACAGATCCGCAAGGGCGTGTACATCAGCGGCGCACAGGACATCAACCTTGTCAGTCGTCAGTCCACCGGTGCCATTTGACAGCGCTACGCTCACGATCCTCTTCAAGCAGCGGCATGCTGCTGCGCCCTTCAGGCATGACATGGTTTGCACGCCTGACGGGATGTTCGGAGGATTCCCCGGCAAGAGTCCGCGAGCAGCTCGTGATGGAGGGGTCACGGTTGCATTCCCTGGCCAACGGCCGGTCCTGGCTGTGCGGCGAACTGGAAACACCGACACTGGCGCAACTGCGTCAGCGGACGCGAGCTTTGGCGCGCGAGCCAAAGCCCCTCTCTGTTCGTGAAGTGGTCGCCGATGTGCAGAAGCTTCATGCCAACAAAGCCCATGCAGGAGCTCTCTTCCAGGTGGCCTCGCAGTTCAATCTGCTGGAGATGGTCTCCCCAGCAGCCACACCGGAGCGCGGCGTGGGCCTTTACGAAAGCGACCCAACCCAGGGGCCAGCCTGCGCGATTGCCGCTGGGGCCGGCACGATCTTCCGCAACTACTTCGTCGCGGTGAATGGCCGCATCGGGCAAAGTGCCGACAATCAGATCGACTGCCTGGCCGACCTCGGCGCGCTCCTGGGAAACAACGATCACCAGCTGTGGCGCATGGTCAACGGCTATGCCCTGCCATCCGCCGCTGGCCTGAAGGCCATTAACGCAAAGCTCCAGGCCATGGAGGAACCGGCCCGCGACCAGCTGAGGCAATCCCTGCGAATCGGAGTGCAGTGGGGCACACAGGTCACGCTGGATCACTGCTCCCACCTGGTGTCACAGGCTTACTGCTCCGCCATGCCGTTGGCCTATAGCGAACACACCGAAGAGCTGTGGGAACCGTTGGCCACCCTGGTGCTGGAAGCGGCCTACGAAGCCACGATCTGCGCAGCAATTCTCAATGCCGAGCGCACGCAGAACACCAGCTTGTTTCTCACCCTCCTGGGCGGTAACGCCTTCGGCAATGATCTCGCCTGGATCCTGGGGGCCCTGCGCCGTTCCTTACAGCTCTACCGCGATCACGGACTTGATGTAGCGATCGTGAGCTACGGCCAGTCAAAACCCTGCGTGCAACAGATCGTGGCCGAGTTTCACTGTGACTGAGTTCCAATGCAGCTGCGTTCAGGTTTAGCTGAGTTCAGGTTTAGCTGCTTTCCAGTGCAATGTCTATCGCCAACCGAGACACGGCGGGAATGGCCTCTCTAGCGACCCTCACGAAGCTGCCATGGGAGCCCCTAACAGTTCCAGCCGCTGCTCAACCCTTGGAAGCACAGCCTTCAACAGTAGAAGTGAATGCTTAAGCAGGAAAGGCTGAGGCCGAAGCCGAAGAAGGGAAGACAGGAGTGTGCGCGGCGGCAGGGTTGCCCCAGGAAACCATCCAGACAGAAGGCATCCAATGGATGAAGCCCTGGCAGACAGCAATCAGGCAGAAGGCCTGCGGCAAAAGGAGAAGAAGCAGAACGTGTTCGGATAGAAGGCCAGCAACAAAGGAGCGCCATCAAAAAGCTTGCTAGCAGAAGACGTGCTGCGAGAAAGCACAGGCAGAAGGGATGCAGCGAGAAAGCATAGACAGAAGGGATGCAGTTCGTAGGAGTGGAGGCCAAGGCATACAGGCAGAAGGGATGCAAGGAGCCCGAGCAGACATCTTGCGGCAATCTCACTTGCATCCACGCTAATTTGAGGATCTCACCGGCCTGGCCGGATGCCTGACAGAGGGATACAGGGGGCCTATGAACGAACACCACCTGGCGATCAAGTTGGCTTACGCAGAAGCAAAACGCGGTGCCTGGGAAGGATTGCTGGCCACGTGGCAGCAGGATCAACGGCTGGCGATGCAATGCAGCCGGTACCGGAAGCCTTCTTCCGGCTGGACGTTCCTGCATCAGGCGGCCTACTTTGGCCATGAAGCTGCCTGCCTCGAGTTGATTCGCCTGGGGGCAGATGCGGGTGTGCTCTCGAAGGAACAACAACGGGCGGCTGATGTGGCCGTGGAGCGTCAGTTTCCGGCTCTGGCAAAGCTTCTGGAGCGAGCAACAGTGCGCCCCGATTCCTCATGGGGCCCACCGCAGCGCGCAGACCTGCTGCCAAGCAGTTGCCAATGGGAAGAGGCGGTGGAACGCAAGGCCTCTGCGCCGATGCGCGTGGACTATGGCGGTGGCGTGGTGGAGATTCCCGCAGGATCCCGGTACTACGTGGATGCCTTCGAACGCACGCTGATTGGCTGGCACGGCACCTATGACCCGCCTTCAGGCATGGGCGCTGAGTCGATGATCGAGGGGGCGAGCGAACGGTAAGCGAACGCCAGATGAGTCGAAATCGGCCGGGAAGCGCACAGGCTTTGAGCGAGAGGTGCACGTTCACCCCATGCAAGGTCAGCAGCCGGTCGCTTCCACAGCCAAGCCAAAGGCCGGTTCAGCCGCCAGGCCGCAGGCCGGTTCAGCCGTTGCCGGTGCGACAGAGATCGAGCACATCCGCCATCGAGCGGATCTGATCCATGGTGGTGCCCATCTGGGCGGCACTCACGAATTCCACCTTCAGATCGATCGTGGCCGGTTTGCCCACGCTGGTGCGCACCCGCGCATCGCTCACGTTGATGCGGTGATCAGCCAGGCGGGTGAGGATGTCCTTCAGCACCCCGACCCGATCGAGCACCTCAATGCGCAGGCGCACCGGGTAGCGCCGCTGCTGGGCTTCGCCGACCGGATTCCAGCGCACCGGCAGCCGCCGCTCCACCGGCACCTGGGCCACATTGCCGCAGTCCTGCCGGTGGATGGTGATGCCGTGGTTGCCCAGCGCCACCGCGCCCACGATCGGTTCACCGGGCAGTGGACCGCAGCAGCCACCAAGCCGGTATTCCAGCCCCTCCACCCCCAGAATCGGGCTGCCTGAGGCGGGTGACGCCACCGGCGCTTCCGGCCGGCCAGCCGAAACGGCGGCGGCCACCTGTTCATTGGTGAGCGCCGGTGCCGCTGCTTCGGTAGCAAGGCGAATCTCCTCACGCAGGCGGTTCACCACCTGATGCAGGGTCACACCGCCGAAACCAAGCGCCGCCAGCAGATCTTCGGTGCCCACCAGGTTGCAGCGGCGGGCCACCTTGGCCATCGCCTCACCGCTCAGCAGGGCATCGAAACCGTCGCGGCCCAGTTCGCGCTCCAGCAGATCACGACCGCGCTGGATGTTCTCATCGCGGTGGCTGCGCTTGTACCACTGGCGGATGCGATTGCGGGCCGTGGGGGTGGCCACGAAGTTGAGCCAGTCGAGGCTCGGGTGGGCAGACTTGGCCGTGATGATCTGAACGAAGTCGCCATTCCTCAGCTGGGTGGCAAGGGGGCAGAGGCGATCGTTGATGCGCACCCCATGGCAGTGATTGCCCACTTCCGAGTGGATGCGGAAAGCGAAATCCACCGCCGTGGCGCCCTTGCGCAGCCCCACCACATCGCCATGCGGCGTGAACACGAACACCTCCTCGTCAAAGAGGTCTTCCTTGATGGAGGCGAGGTAATCGCTGCTGTCGTCACCGCCACCGTCCTGCTGCCAGTCAACCAGCTGCCGCAGCCAGTTGAAGCGTTCTGTTGTGCCGCCATCGGCCGGTGAGCCGCCCTCCTTGTATTTCCAGTGGGCGGCGATGCCGTATTCGGCCACCTGGTGCATCTCGGTGGTGCGGATCTGCACTTCGATCGGGCGGTGCCGGCCGATCACCGCCGTATGCAACGACTGATAGCCATTGGGCTTGGGCAGACCGATGTAGTCCTTGAAGCGGCCGGGAATCGGGCGGAAGGTGTCATGCACCACCGCAAGGGCGCGATAACAGCTCTCCAGATTCGGGGTCAGAATGCGCAGGGCCGCCACGTCGAAGATCTCGTGGAAGGCCTTCTGCTGGAGCTGCATCTTGCTCCAGATGCCATAGAGATGCTTCGGCCGGCCACTCACTTCGCAGTTGGTGAGCCCCACCGCCGCCAGCCGTTTGCGCAGCAGCGCCACGGTCACCGCCAGGCGATCCTCGCGGTCGCTGCGCTTGCTGGCCACCTGCTCCTTGATCTCCTGATAGGCGGCAGGTTCAAGGATCTTGAAGGCGAGATCTTCGAGCTCCCACTTGAACCGCCCAATGCCGAGGCGATTGGCGAGCGGGGCATAGATCTCGCGGGTTTCCCGGGCGATGCGTTGCTGCTTCTCGGGCCGCAGGGCGCCGATGGTGCGCATGTTGTGCAGCCGGTCGGCCAGCTTCACCAGCACCACGCGGATGTCACTGGCCATCGCCAGGAACATGCGGCGCAGGTTTTCCGCCTGGGCTTCGGTGCGGTCGGTGAAATGAATGCCGCCCAGCTTGGTGACCCCCTCCACCAGCGCCCGCACCTCAGCGCCGAACTGGGCTTCCAGCTCCTCCGGGCTCACCTCCGTGTCCTCCACCACGTCGTGCAGGAAGCCGGCGGCGATCACACCGGGGCCAGCGCCGATGTCGCGCAGCAGATCGGCGACCGCGATCGGATGAATGATGTAGGGCTCGCCGGTGGCCCGCACCTGGCCGTCGTGCAGCTGGAAGGCGAAGTCGAAGGCGTTGGCGAGCAGGGTTTCACCATCGCTGGGGGCCACAACGGCACCGGGCTGCTCCTCGCTGGCCCGCACCCGCTCCAGGCAGGTGCGCAGCCAGTCGGGCAGGGCGACGCCGTAGGCCTCGGGGTCGCGCAGGCGGCGTTCGCCGCTGGTGGCGGCAGCAGGCGTGGCAGGGGAAGCAACGGCCGCAGCACCGCCGGCCGCGGCCTCTTTCGGGCGGCCCGGGACAGCGGGGAGCCCGGTGGCCTCGATCGGGGCGATTCGGGTTCCTGCCGCCGCTTCGAGCATCTACAGGTTTCCTCTGGCGTTCAGCGTAGGCAGGCGCCTCGCGGAATGAGCAGATCGGGCGCGGATCCCCCATGCTGGGCCCGCTGCCCGGTCACGATCCGCTCACACCATGGCCAGCTCCCGGTCCAGCACTGCAGTGCTCCAGATCCATCAGCTGACGGTGCGCTACCCGGGCGCCCCGGACGGACCTGCCACCCTCGATGGCCTGGATCTGCGCCTCGATTCGGGGGACCGCCTGGCGCTGGTGGGGCCCTCCGGGTGCGGCAAGAGCACGGTGGCCCGCGCCGTGGTGCAACTGCTGCCGGCAGGAAGCCAATCCAGCGGCGAGCTGCTGCTGTGCGGCCAGGACCCGCGCCGCCTGCGCCGCGCCGCCCTGCAGCGCCTGCGGGGCGAAGCCGTGGGCCTGGTGTTCCAGGACCCGATGACCCGGCTCAATCCCTTGCTGCGCATCGGCGACCACCTGGGCGACACGCTCAGCGCCCACCGGCCGCTCTGGGCCCGCCGCCAGGTGCGACGCCGGGCGGAGGAGCTGCTGGAGCGGGTGGGCGTCAGCCCGGAGCGTTACGGCAGCTATCCGCATGAATTCAGCGGTGGCATGCGCCAGCGGCTGGCGATCGCCCTGGCGATGGCGCTGGAGCCGGCCCTGGTGATCGCCGATGAACCCACCACCAGCCTCGATGTGGCGGTGGCGGGCCAGGTGATGGCCGAACTCACGGGCCTTTGCCGTGAAACCGGCAGCGCCCTGTTGCTGATCAGCCACGACCTGGCGATGGCCGGGCGCTGGTGCGACCGGATCGCCGTGCTTGAAGCCGGTCGGCTGGTGGAGGAGGCGCCCGCCCATACCCTGCTCACCCGGCCGCAGGCCCCCCTGACCCAGCGGCTGGTGGCGGCGGCGCGGCGCCGCGAAGGCGGCCTCACGCCCCCACCGGCCAGCGGCCCTCCCCTGCTGGCGGTGGAGGAACTGCGCTCCTGGCACCCGCTGCCCTCGCTCCCCTTCCGGCAGCGCTGGCTGAAGGCGGTGGATGGGGTGAGCCTGGAGCTGCGTGAAGGCGAAACGGTGGGGGTGGTGGGGGCCTCAGGCTGCGGCAAGAGCACCTTCTGCCGCGCCCTGATGGGGCTGGCGCCCGTGCGCGGCGGCGCCGTGCGGCTGCAGGGCCGCGACCTGCTGCGGCTGCGGGGCCCGGAACTGCGCCGCCAGCGGCGGCGCCTGCAGATGGTGTTCCAGGACCCCTTGGCCTGCCTCAACCCGGTGATGACGGTGGGTGCGGCGGTGGCCGACCCGCTGCGCATCCATGGCCTGGCCAGCCGGCCGGAGGCGCGCGCCCGGGCCCGCGCAGGGCTGGAAGCGGTGGGGCTGAGTCCGGCCGAAGCCTTCGAAAACCGGCTGCCGCGGCAGCTCTCCGGCGGCCAGCAGCAGCGGGTGGCCATCGCCCGGGCCCTGGTGCTGGAGCCGAGCGTGCTGCTGTGCGACGAGAGCGTGAGCATGCTCGATGCGGAAGTGCAGGCCGAGGTGCTCGCCCTGCTGCGCGACCTGCAGCAGCGGCTGGGGCTGGGCTTGATCTTCATCACCCACGATCTGGCCCTGGCCGGCGGCTTCTGCCAGCGGGTGATCGTGCTCGACGGCGGACGGATCGTGGAGGAAGGGCCTGGCGATCAGCTGCTGGCGGCGCCCCAGGCGGCGATCACGCGCCAACTGGTGGCGGCCAGCCCACGCCTGCCGGCCCTGCCCTGAGATGGCGCTGACTGCCCAGGAGCGCCGCCAGGCTGTCAGGCGCCTGCTGCGTCTGCTGCTGCTGGTGAACGCCATCGGCATCGGCGTGGCGGTGGCGATCCGGCTGTACAGCGGCGAGACCCAGCTGCTGAACAGCCTGCGGCTGCAGCTGGCCGCCGTGCTGCCCCGCTGGATCGTGCTGCCGCTGATGGGCGGTCTGGGCGGCGCGGTGGCCGGTGGCCTGATCAGCGCCTTCGAGCCGGAGGCGAAGGGATCGGGAATCGTGCAGGTGATGCTCTGGCTGGAGGGGGTGCCGATCCCGATGACCTGGCGGCTGGCGATCATCAAGCTGCTGGCCAGCGGCATCGCCATCGGCAGCGGCCTGCCGGTGGGGCCGGAGGGCCCCTCGATCCAGATCGGCGCCGTGGTGGGCCGTGCCACCGCCGACGGTCTGCAGGCACCGCCGCGGGAACGCAGGCTGGCCGTGGCGATCGGCAGTGGCGCCGGCCTGGCGGCCATCTTTCACGCGCCGCTCGGCGGCCTGGCCTACACGCTCGAGGAGATGTTCAAAGGCAGCACGGTGCGCAGCAATGCCGTCGTCACCTTCGCCATCTTCGCCACGATCACCTGGACCCGGCTGTTCAACGGCCATGAAGGCGGGCCGCTGTGGCTGCGGCAGCTGCTGCCGGTGATCGAGGACCCCTCGCGCCTCACCGACTTCCGCCTGGTGGACATTCCCCTGCTGATGCTGCTGGGCGCGATCGCCGGCGCGCTGGCGATGCTCTACCAGCGGGGGATCGTCCGCCTGCGCCGGGGGTTCTTCCGCCTGCATCTCTCGCTGTGGCAGCAGCTGGCTCTGGTGGGCCTGGTGATCGGCCTGGCCTCCTCCCTGCTCAATCCCAGCTTCGACAACCCCGATCGGCTCGGCTTCAATGCCCTGCTCGGGCTGAGCACACCGCTGACTGCCCTGGTGGCGTTGGTGGTGCAGGCGGCCGGCACCGCCCTGGCCGTGGCAGCCGACGCCCCCGGGGGCTTCCTGGCGCCGGCGCTGGTGGTGGGAGCCTCGCTGGGCACATTGGTGCAGCAGGTGTGCCTGGCGCTGTTCGACTACGCCCCGTCCACGCTGCTGTTCGCCGGCGGCGGCGCCTTCCTGGGGGCCCTCACCCGCACGCCGCTCACGGCGATCCTGCTCACCTTCGAGCTCAGCAAGGACTACGCCCTGCTGCTGCCGATCGGCTTCGCCGTGAGCACGGCGATCGCCATGGCCGATCTGTTCGAGCACAACACCATGTACGAGCTGATGCGCGACGAATCGCTGCGGCAGCGGCAGCACCGGGGTGCCGCAGACGCGTCAGCGGCTGCCAACGACCTGACAGACCTCGGCTAGGGCAACGGGTCTTTGGTGATGGTGGCGTCGTAGGCGCTGGTGTAGGCGGCGGTGCCGATGGCGTCGACGGCTTCCGGCTGGGCCTGATACGCGGGCCGGCGACGGCGCAGCACAGCCAGCAGCGCCGTGAAGGCGGGCGGCAGCGGCGCCTCGAAGCTCAGCCGCTCGCCGCTGATCGGGTGGTCGAGGCCCAGGGCCACCGCATGCAGGGCCTGGCCTGGCAGCTCGATCGGCAGACGCCGGCAGCGGCTGTAGGTGGCATCCCCCACGATGGGGTGGCCGATGTGGGCGCCGTGCACACGGATCTGGTGGGTGCGGCCGGTGTCGAGCTTGAAGCGCAGCAGGGAGTAATCGCCCAGCCGCTCGATCAGGCGCCAGTGGGTGCGGGCCAGCCGGCCCTTGTCGTCGGCCACCACGGCGTACTTCTTGCGGTCGATCGGGTGGCGGCCGATGGCGGCCTCGATCGTGCCGGACTCCGTCTGGGGCGCCCCGTGCACCACGCCCAGGTAGTCGCGGGAGGCCACGCGCTGCTGAATCTGGCGTTGCAGGTTCACCAGGGCCTGCTGACTCTTCGCCACCACGATGCAGCCGGTGGTGTCCTTGTCGAGGCGGTGCACGATGCCCGGCCGCCGCTCCCCGCCGATGCCCGGCAGATCAGGGCAGTGGTGCAGCAGGCCGTTGACCAGGGTGCCGTCCTTGTTACCGGGCGCCGGGTGCACCGTGAGCCCGGCGGGCTTGTTGAGCACGATCAGGTGGCTGTCCTCGTAGAGGATGTCGAGCGGGATCGGCTGCGGGATCAGGTAGGGGAGCGGCTCCGGCGGCGGCATCCACAGCTCCACGCAATCACCCGGCCGCAGCGGTGTCTTGGCGCGGCCCGGGCTGCCGTTGACCCGCACCAGGCCGGCATCGATGAATTTCTGGATGCGGGCACGGCTCTGCTCCGGCCGCTGGGCCACCAGCCAGCGATCGAGCCGCATCGGCAGGGGCCGGGGGTAGTGGAGCGTGATCAACTCCCCTTCACCTTCCCCGAACGCGCTCATGCCTCCACAGCGGCGCCGCTGGCCGCCACTGGAGGGGGTACGGCAGCAGCTGGGACGGCAGCAGCTGGGACGGCAGCGGGTGTGGCGGCAGCTGGGACAGCGGGTTTCTGGGGCGGGCGCTCCAGGGCGATCGGGCCGAGCACGGCGCGGCGGAAATCATCAAGCAGGCGCTGAGCCATGCGCGCGGTGTCGCCGCTGGTGTGGCGGGCGGCAGCGGCCTCCAGCCAGGCCAGCCCATCCGGCAACGATTCCAGGGCCCCAGCTCCGGCGGAAGCCCCTGCTACGTCGCGACCTTCTGTCTGATCGCCAACGTCCGCGCCTTCTCCATCGCCAGCTCCAACTTCACCTGCCTGTCGCGCGCCTTCACGCTCGCGATGGCTGTCCGAGGCGTCGTCGTGCTCGCCATCGGCATGGCGTCGCCCCTGGCGCCGCGGCAGTGCCACGCCGTAGCGCTTCTCCAGCAGCTGCGGCGGCAGCCCGGCCTCCGGCACCGAGGCCAGCGCATCGAGCAGGTGCAGGAAGGCCACCGCCACCCCCTCTCCGTCGTAGGCGGCCTGGCCGATGTCGTCGCAGAGGGCCAGCAGCAGGGCGGCGCGCTGGTCTTCCAGGCGGGGGGGCAGCACGCCGGGGGCATCGAGCAGATCCAGCGCCTGGCCCAGCCGCACCCAGCGCAGCGTGCGGGTGACCCCGGCCCGCCGGGCGCTCTCCACCACCTTCTGGCGTACCAGCCGGTTGATCAGCGCCGACTTGCCCACATTGGGGAAACCGAGCACCAGGGCCCGCACCGGCCTGGGGCGCATGCCGCGGCCGGCGCGGCGGGCATTGAGCTGATCGCCCGCCCGGATCGCCGCCTCCTGCAGCTGCTTCACACCCGTGCCGGTCTTGGCGTCGCACCACCACGGCACTTCGCCCTGCTCGCGCAGCCAGCGGTCCCACGACAGGCGGGCCGCTTCACTCACCATGTCGCGGCGGTTGATCACCAGCAGGCGGTGCTTGCCCTCCATCCAGCGCTTCAGACGCGGGTGGCTGGTGGCGCGGGGGATGCGGGCATCGCGCACCTCGATCACCAGATCCACCTTGGCGAGCTGGGCCTTGAGCTGGCGCTCCGCCTTGGCGATGTGGCCGGGATACCACTGAATGGCGGGCTGCATCAGGGCACCACCAACACCGGACAGGGCGCCAGCTGGATCACCCGGGCGGCAGTGCTGGGCTCATCGGCTTCGAGCGTGAGGCCCCGGGTGCCCATCACGATCACATCGGCGTTGATCTCATCGGCCACGTCGCCGATCACGAAGGCGGGATTGCCTTCCCGCTCGATCACCTCGCAGGCCACCCCCGCCTGCTCGAAGTGGTTGCGGGCCTGCTCCAGCAGGCTGGCCACGGCGGCCGCATCGTGCATGACGCCCTCCGGTTCCACCACGGAAAGCACCACGAGCCGCCCGTTGTGCTGCTGGGCCAGGCGCAGCGTGAAGGCGGCCGTCTCCATGGTCTGACGGCTCTGATCGATGGGGAACAGGATGGTGGAGAACATCGGTCACATCCCCGACGGGACAGAAGGGGCAGGCAAGTTGCTGACCTTGTCCTAGCGCCCGCTGTGCCGGAGACCACCACCCCCCTTCAACGCGGGCAGGGCCAAGGGTTAATGTCACGCATCTTTCCTTACATCTTGAATCCATGACGAAGCGCTCCCTGGCCAGCCTCTCCGCCGATGAACTGAGCGGCAAGCGCGTCCTGGTGAGGGTCGACTTCAACGTGCCCCTCGACGGCGACGGTGCCATCACCGACGACACCCGCATCCGGGCCGCCCTGCCCACGATCAACGACCTCACCGCCAAGGGCGCCCGGGTGATCCTGGCGGCTCACTTCGGCCGTCCGAAGGGCGAGGTGAACGAAACGATGCGCCTCACCCCGGTGGCGGCCCGCCTCGCGGAGCTGCTGGGCAAACCCGTGGTGAAAACCGACAGCTGCATCGGCCCCGATGCGGAAGCCAAGGTGGCCGCCATGGCCGACGGCGATGTGGTGCTGCTGGAGAACGTGCGCTTCTTCGCCGAGGAGGAGAAGAACGAGCCCGGCTTCGCCGAAAAGCTGGCCGCCCTGGCGGACGTCTACGTGAACGATGCCTTCGGTGCCGCCCACCGGGCCCACGCCTCCACCGAGGGCGTCACCAAGTACCTGAGCCCCAGCGTGGCCGGCTACCTGATGGAGAAGGAACTGCAGTACCTGCAGGGCGCCATCGATGAGCCCCAGCGGCCGCTGGCGGCGATCGTGGGCGGCTCCAAGGTGAGCAGCAAGATCGGCGTGCTGGAAGCCCTGATCGACAAGTGCGACAAGGTGCTGATCGGCGGCGGCATGATCTTCACCTTCTACAAGGCACGCGGCCTGGCGGTCGGCAAGAGCCTGGTGGAAGAAGACAAACTCGAGCTGGCCAAGGAACTGGAGGCCAAGGCGGCCGCCAAGGGCGTGCAGCTGCTGCTGCCCACCGATGTGGTGCTGGCCGACGCCTTCTCCCCCGACGCCAACAGCCAAATCACCGCGATCGACGCCATCCCTGACGGCTGGATGGGCCTCGACATCGGCCCCGATTCGATCAAGACCTTCCAGGAGGCTCTGGCCGACTGCAAGACCGTGATCTGGAACGGCCCCATGGGCGTGTTCGAGTTCGACAAGTTCGCCGCCGGCACCAACGGCATTGCCCACACCCTGGCCGATCTGAGTGGCAAGGGCTGCTGCACGATCATTGGCGGCGGTGACTCGGTGGCGGCCGTGGAGAAGGTGGGCGTGGCCGAGAAGATGAGCCACATCTCCACCGGCGGTGGCGCCAGCCTGGAGCTGCTGGAAGGCAAGGTGCTGCCCGGCGTGGCTGCCCTCGACGAGGCCTGATCAACTCCCCGCCGGCTCCCGGTTTTGGATCCGGCAGGATCCTCAGCGCCTCTGGCGTCAGCACAGCCGCGACCAGCGGCTCCTCCTGGTCGCTGGCTGGCCGCTGCTGCCGGTCGGAGCCGCCCGGCTGAAGACCGATCACTTCGATGAGGCGGGCCTAGTGCCCTGGCTGCTGACCCGGGGGCTCCGCGTCACCGGCATCGACCTCTCCGCCGAGGCGGCGGCCGAAGCCAGGCAGCGGTGCCCGGGCCTGGAGGCTCGCGTGGCCGCTGTGCGCCGGCTGCCGTTCAGCGCCGCCAGCTTCGCGATGGTGTTCTCCGGCTCCACCCAGGACAGGCTGCACCTCTGCCAAGAAGCTGCGCTGAGCCGATCAGGCGGCAGCGCTGAACGACCCGGGCCGCAGCCCTGAACCGTCCAAGCTGCAGCGCGGATCCGGCCAGCCCGGCGCTCGGGTTCAGAGCGCCTGCTTGTCACCCCAGCCGCGGCGGCCGCCTTTGCCCTCGCCCCTGGGCTCCGGCAGGGGAAGACCCAGCTTCTGGCTGAAGGCCCGCGCCTGATCGCGGTTCCTGGTCATCAGGGCGCGACGGCTCTGCATCGCCTGCTGACGGCAGGCCTGCAGGGCCTCCAGGTTGGTGGCGGCCGTGATGCAGCGCTCGCCGTTCTGCAGGATGGAGATCTGCTCGGCGTGGGTTTTCAGCGACTGGCTGCGGCGGAAGTTGAACAGTTCCTGCTTCTGGCTGGGGGTGAGCTTCTCGACCGACTCGAGCCAGGCTTTGCGACCGGCGCTGGGGCCGTCATCGGTTCCGGCGCCAGGAACGGCCTGGGCCTGGCCAGCGGCCATCTGAAGAATCACCGCCAGGGTGGCGGCGACGGGGGGCAGCAACAGTCGTTGCAGGCGGGTGGAAGACATCAAGGGAGGTGCTTTCGGATCTTCCCCATGCTGTCGCTGTTCTCCGACTGAACGCACACTCACCGGCCAGCGGAGGTGACCGGATGTGGCTGATGCTGCCGCTCAGGGCATGAGAGCCGCCCGATCGCCCACCACCCGCACCCGTTTGGTGGTGCTCACGATGCCATCGGGATGCACCAGCAGCACGGCCCAGGTCTGGCTGCCAGGCTGCTGGGGCGCCTGCACCACCTTGAACACCCCACCGCCACCGAGCGCCGTGAGTTCAAGGTCGGGGCTCTGGAAGGCGCGGATCTGCTCCTCGCTCACGGCGGCGATGCCACCGGCGGCCACCGCCCCGTCGAGCGGGTCGTCGAAGACCACATCCACGTCGTAGCGCTGACCCGTGAGCACCGCGTCGGGGATCAGAACGCTGACGGGCAGGTCGGTGCTGCCGCTGCGCAGGGTGGCGTTCTCGGAAATCAGCTCCTGGCCATCGAGCCGGCCGTCACGCATGCTGAGGGCCAGCACCTGCTCCGCCTGCAGGCGATAGAGAAAGGCGCCCACCTGGCTGCTGCCGCTGACGCTGATGCGCACGGTGCTGCGGCCGTCCTTGAGGCTGGCCCCCGGGCTGATCTGCCAGCGGGCATCGGGGAAGCGGGTGCGCAGACTGCGGTAGCGGGCTTCGAGATCGGCGGGGTCAAGGCCGCCGCCAGGCTTGAGCAGGGCGGCCACACTGCCGGAGGAGCCACTGTTGAGAGCCGACTCCAGGGTGCGCAGCAGGTCGGTGCCAGGTGAGGCCGCCAGCGCTGCTGGTGCCCAGCAGGTGGCCGCCACCGCCAGGGCCGGGAGCAGCGAGCCTGGCCGGAGAGACCGCAGAAACGGCAGTCGCGTGAACGACTGGCGAAAGAAAGACAGGCGAGGCAGCGGCTGGTGACGCTGCGACAGGCGGGGATTCGACAGGCGGTGCAACGACATGGGCGTTTGGCGGCCGTCGGGGTGCTTTTAAGTTAGGCGCGCCCGGGAAGGCTGATGACCCACTTGTTGATCGCCGCCAGCGGCACCGGTGGCCACTTGTTTCCCGCCCTGGCGGTGGCCGAGGCCCTTCCCGCCACTTGGACCGTGAGCTGGCTGGGGGTGCCCGATCGGCTGGAGACGGAGCTGGTGCCGCGCCGCTATCCCCTGCACACCGTGCGTGCCGGTGGGCTGCAGGGGAGGGGTCTGCGCAAGCTCTGGCAGCTGCTGCGCCTGATCGCCGCCAGCCGCCAGGTGCGGCGGCTGATCCGCCGGGAGCGGATCCAGGTGGTGTTCAGCACCGGCGGCTACATCGCCGCCCCCGCCATCCTGGCCGCCCGCTGGTGCGGCATTCCGGTGGTGCTGCACGAATCCAACGCCGTGCCAGGGCGGGTCACGCGCCTGCTGGGCCGCTGGTGCACCCGGGTGGCGATCGGCCTGCCGGCGGCGGCAGCACGCCTGCCCGGCAGCACGCCGCTGCTCACCGGCACCCCCGTGCGCCGCTCCTTTCTTCAGCCCGCATCGCTGCCAGCCTGGGTGCCGGCGGGTGAGGGGCCGCTGCTGCTGGTGATGGGCGGCAGCCAGGGGGCCCTGGGGTTGAACCGCATGGTGCGGCCGCTGCTGCCGTCCCTGCTCGACGCCGGCTGTCGCGTGGTGCACCTCACCGGCAGCAACGATCCGGAAGTGGGCGGGCTGCAGCATCCGGCCCTGGCGGAACGCGCCTTCAGCGATGAACTGCCCGGACTGCTGCAGCACACCGACCTGGCGATCAGCAGGGCCGGAGCCGGCAGCCTCAGCGAGCTGGCGGTGTGCGGCACACCCGCCGTGCTCGTTCCCTACCCACAGGCCGCCGATCAGCACCAGGAGGCCAATGCGGCCGCGGCCGCCGCCTGCGGAGCCGCCGTGATCGTGCACCAGCACGCGGCGGAGCATCCGGCCCTGGGTCAAACGCTATGGCGCCTGATCGGGCCACGGCTGCGGGGCAGCTCCCCTGCCGCCGATCCGCTTGAGGAGCTGCGCGCCGGCATGGAGCGCCTGGCGGTGCGCGATGCCGACCGGCAGCTGGCCCTGCTGCTGGAGGCACTCACTCCGGCCACTCACGGCGCAGCGCCCTGAGGATGCGGCGGTTGCCGCGGCGGTCCTGCAGGCCGATGCGCAACCAGCACGCCCCCAGTCCCGCGAACGAGCGGCAGTCGCGCAGCAGGACGCGATGACGGCTCTCCAGACGCTCACGCAACGGCAGCAAGGACCGATCGCCGCGCAGCAAGAGAAAGTTGGCCGCTGCGGCCTGCGGGCTCAGCCCCGGCAGGCTGCCCAGCTGGTGGTGGAACCAGGGGCCTTCCCGCGCCACCCAGCGCTGCACGCGCTGCTGCCAGCGCTGATCGGCGATCACCAGCGGGCCGACGGCCGCCGCCAGGCCGTTCACCGGCCAGGGATCGCGCCATCCCTGCCAGCGCTGCAGCCGCGCCGGATGCGCCACCGCGTAGCCGAGCCGCAGTCCGGCGATCGCCATCAGCTTGGTGAGGCTGCGGATCACGACCAGATGGGGGTGATGTGCCACCAGGGGCAGCAGCGAGTGGCGCTCCCCATCGGGCACGAGGGAGAGAAACGCCTCGTCCACGATCACCAACGCGAAGCGATCCAGCAGCAGTTCGAGCGAGCGGCGGTCCCACAGCTGGCCCGAGGGGTTGTGGGGATTGGTGATCCACAGCGCCGCGCCGGGACCGGCCGGGGCGGGAAACGGAGCCGGGCGGGCCCAGAGCGGCGGGGCGCCGGAGGGGCCTGGGCCTGCCGCTGGCGCTGGCAAGGGCAGCGGCAACGGCTCGATCGCCCCGTTCCAGCAGGCCAGGGCACGGCGGTAATCGGCGAAGCCGGGCTCGGGCAGCAGGCTGGGACCCGCCGCCGCCGCGTCCCGGGCCGCCCAGGTGAACAGTTCGGCGGCCCCATTGCCGGGCAGCACCGCCGCTGGGTCGAGGCCGTGGTGGGCGGCGATCGCCGCCCGCAGCTCGGCGTAGCCGCGATCGGGATAGTCACGCAGGGCTGTGCCGGCACTCCCACCCTGCAGGCAGCGCCGCAGCGCCCGCCGCAGGGAAGCGGGGGGACCGAACGGCACCAGGGAGGCGCTGGCATCGAGCAGCTGATGCGGCTGGCAGCCGAGGCGACGCGCGCTGGCCGCCAGGTTGCCGCCGTGCCGGAGCTCCAGCTCCGGGCCGCCCGGCGCGCTGGTCATCTGCCAGCCCTCGCCAGACTCAGAGTCCTTTAATGTGATGCTCGGTTTGGCCAGTGCTGGTCCAGTCTGTGTCGCCGCAAAGGGTCGTTGAGCACATCAGCAAGGTTCTGCTCGGCAAGGAGCAGCAGGTTCGCCTCGCCGTCGCCTGCCTGCTGGCGCGCGGTCATCTGCTGATCGAGGATCTGCCCGGCATGGGCAAAACCACCCTTGCCGAAGCCCTCGCCCGCTGCTTCGGGCTGGAATTCAAGCGGGTGCACTTCACCAGTGATCTGCTGCCCGCCGATCTCACGGGCATCGGCGTGCTTGAGGCGGGCAGTGGCAACTTCAGCTTCCAGCCCGGCCCCCTGTTCAGCCAGGTGCTCCTGGCCGATGAGATCAACCGGGCCAGCCCGCGCACCCAGAGCGCGCTGCTGGAGGCCATGGCCAGCGGCCGGGTCAGCGTCGATGGCACCAGCCACCAGCTGCCGGTTCCTTTCTTCGTGATCGCCACCCAGAACGGGCTCGATCAAACAGGCACCGCTCCGCTGCCGGAATCCCAGCTGGATCGTTTCCTGATGCGGCTCACCCTCGGCTTCCCGGAGCGGGAGGCGGAGCTGGCCCTGCTCAGCGGCCAGGCGATGCGGCCGGAGCAGCTGCCGGCCCTGCTCACCCCCGCCGATCTGCTCACCCTGCAGCAGCAGGCCGCGGCCCAGCATGCCGAGCCTTCCCTGCTCGCCTACGTGCTGGATCTGGTGGAGTTGAGCCGTCAGGGCAGCTTCGGGGCCTCGCCGCTCTCTCCGCGTGCGGCCCAGTCGCTCTTGGCCGCGGCCCGGGCCTGGTCGTTGCTGGAGGGGCGCGATTTCGTGATTCCCGCCGATGTGCAGGCGGTGCTGCCCAGTGTCTGCGAGCACCGCATGGACGACGGCGAACCAATCAGCACCAATGGAGCCGGTGCCAACGCCGCCGGCAGCTGGAGCCAGCGCTTGCTGGCGGGCGTCGATGGTCTCCGCTGAACGGCAACGGGGCCCACGCCAGAAACGGCAGCGGGGCGCAGGCGAGAAACGGGAGCGGGGCCGCCAGGGACGTGCCAAGCCAGCGAAGAAGGCCAGGCTGAATGGCATGTTCCGCCCCCACACCGGGCACCAGCTGCGCCTCGGTGCCCGCACCATCTACATCCTGCCCACCGGCTTCGGCGCCCTCTGGCTGATGGCCGTCGCCCTGCTGCAGGTGGTGGGCATCCAGCTGCAGAGCAACGGCGCGTTGATGATGTCGTATCTGCTGCTGGGGCTGTTCCTGCTGGCGATGCATCTCACCGCCTTCAACCTGCAGGGCCTTGAGATGAGCTGCAGCGACCCCGCTCCCGGCTTCGCCGATGCCCCGCTCGACTATCCGGTGCTGGTCAACACCCGCTGCCACCGCGATCAGCTGCGCCTGGAGTTCGTGCATGGCACCTCGCTCTGGCAGGAGGCCATCGCCCTCGGCCCCGACCTTGAACTTCAACCGGGCCACCCGCTGCTGTCGATTCCCTGGCAGCCGGAAGGCCGTGGGCTGCAGCAGCCGGGTCGGCAGCGGATCAGCTCCAGCGCCCCGCTCGGCCTGTTCCGCTGCTGGAGCCTGTGGGAACCGCCCACGCCCCAGCTCGTCTATCCGGCCCGGCGCGAGGGGCCGGTGACGGAATGCAGCGCCGAGGCGGAAGGCACCCGCCAGTCCGTGAACGGCCCCGCCAGCACCCAGGGCCACGACCACTGGGTCGACCTGCGGCCGCACCGGGTGGAGGAAGGGGTCAGCCGCCTGTTCTGGAAATCCCTGGCGCGCGGCCGGGGCGCCCACGCCAAAGTGTTCGTCGGCGCCCCACCGTCGGAGCGGATGCTGAGCCCCCAACCCGGCTTGCCGAAGGAACAGGCACTCGAGCACCTGTGTGCACGGATCTGCGCCCTCAGCGCCGCTGGAGAGAGCTACGGCCTGAGTCTCGGCGGCACCACCATTCCCCCCCGGCAGCGGCAGCCGCCACCGCGACCAGTGCCTCACGGCGCTGGCCCTGCTGCCATGAGCGGGCACCGGCAGATGCAGTGGGTGGGCCTCGGCCTGCTGGCCATGCTGCTGCCCAGCGTCGACACGGGCATGCCGTTGAGCTGGGGGGCGATCTGCCTGATGGCCCTGACAGCCCTGAAGCTGCGTGAGGCGCGCTCCCGCAATGAGCTGCGCCGCTCTTCGCTGCTGCTGCTGGTGATCACCGGGGTGATGGCCGCCCTGCTGCCGGGGCTGGGGCCCAGTCTGGTCCAGCTGCTGGCCACGTTGCTGGCGCTCAGCAGCCTGCTGTCGCTGGAACTGGGCGGTGCGCTTCAGCTGCGCAACCTGCTGGGACGCAGCCTGCGCCTGCTGGCCGCCGCTTTGCCCCTGGTGCTGGTGCTGTTCCTGCTCGTGCCGCGGATTGGGCCGATCTGGACGGTGCCGATGGGACAGACCGCCCGCACCGGCCTCTCCGATCAGCTCGACACCGGCAGCATCGCCGATCTGGTGGCGGTGGACACGCCGGCGGCCCGGGTCAGCTTCGCCAGCGAACAACCGCCACCGCCGGAAGCCCGCTACTGGCGCGTGCTCACCCTGCACAGCTTCGATGGCAAGCGTTGGGAACGCCTGCCCGACGAAGACAGACTCAATGCCCGCATCCCACCCGCGGCCGGTGAGCCACCCAGCGGCACGCGCGAGCAGTTCTGGCTGGCCGAACCCACGTTGCTGCCGGTGCTGCCCTGGAGCGGCCAGGGGCAACCGCTGGATCCGGAGCTGCGCATCAGCCCCGATGGCGTGCTGCTCAACAACCGACCACCGATTGAGCGGCGCGCCTACGGCTTCACCAACATGAGTGCGCCCGCCACCTGGAAGCGCCAGCCCCCCCGGGCCGCCGCCCTGGAGATCCCCGCAGGCATCAATCCCCGCCTGCAGGCCCTCGGCCAGCAGTGGAAGGCCACCTATACCCCGGCGGAACGGGTGACAGCGGCCCAGCGCTGGTTCCTTTCCCAGCCGTTCCGCTACACCACCACGCCCGGCCTGTTGCCAGGCCCCGATCCGGTGGATGCCTTTCTGTTCGACACCCGCACCGGCTTCTGTGAGCACTTCGCCTCCGGCTTCACCGCCCTGATGCGTGCCGCCGGCGTGCCGGCCCGCATCGTGCTGGGGTACCAGGGGGGAGATTGGGTGCCCCAGGTCGGTGGTGGCGGCTACCTCGATGTGCGCCAGAGCGATGCGCATGCCTGGAGCGAGGTGTGGCTCGACGACCAGGGCTGGGTCCAGGTGGATCCCACCGCCTGGGTATCGCCGGTGCGGATCACTGCGGGGCAGCCGATCTCGGCCGGCCAGGCGCCTCGCCAGCTCAACCCGCTGAGCTGGGCCCTGTTGCAGTGGCGCGGCATCGATCTGCGCTGGACCGGCTGGGTGATGGGCTTCAACCGCCAGGACCAGATGGCGTTGATCGAACGGCTGCTGGGTAAGCACCATGAATGGCTTGGTGCCTTGCTGGTGGCGGGGTTGGCCGTGAGCCTTGGCGTGGTCCTGCCGTTGATGCGCTGGAGCCAGCGGCGACGGGATGCCGACGGCCTGCGCCTGGAGCTGGATCGCTGCCTGCAGCGACTGCGGCTGCTGGGGCTCGAGCCCCACCCCGGCGAAGACCTCGGCAGCTTCTGCCGCAGGGGCGGACAACTGCGCCCTGACCTCGCGGACCTGCTCGATGAGCTGGCCGTCACCTACCTGCGGCAGCGGTTCGGGCCGGCACAGCCGCAGGATCAACGCCGCGCCTCCAGCCAGCGCCTGCGTCAGCTGCGTCAGCAGCTCCGCCGCTCGCCTGCCGCTGCCCCGAGCCCCCAGGCGTGAGTCTCCCAGCCGTGAACATCCGGGGAGGGATCCGGCCCAGCACCAACGCAGAAGCACACGCCGGTCAGTAGAAAACGTGAAGGCAGAGAAGCATCGAACGATGAGCGGATCCCGTTCCTGGCTGGCCGCGCTGCTGCTTTTGGGTCCGTTGGCGGCCATCGGCCCTGCCGCCGCCGCCTCCTTCGACACTGTGGTGCGCCTGCTGGACAGCCGCTCCTGCCCCCGTTGCGAGCTGCAGGACGCGGATCTGGTGCGGGCCGATCTGCGCGACGCTGATCTGCGCAAGGCCCTGCTGCAACGGGCCAATCTGAGCGGGGCCCGCCTTGACGGGGCGCGGCTGGGCGGGGCCGATCTGAGCTTCACCAGCCTGCAGGGGGCCTCCCTCCGGGGGGCGGATCTGCGCGGGGCCAAGCTCGAGGGCACCTACCTGCGGGAGGCCGATCTCAGCGGCGCCCAGATCGACAGCGGCAGCCTGGCCACTACCCACTGGCAAGGCGCCCGAGGCATCGACCCAGCCCTGCAGAGCTACGCCGAATTGCACAATGCCGGCGTTGCTGCGGCCAAAGAGGGCCGCCTGCCTAAGGCGGAGCGCTTCTTTGATGCGGCGATCCAACGCGACCGGGAGGCGGCGCTCAGCTGGGTGGCCCGCGGGATCGTGCGCGGTGAACAGGCCAAAAATGAGCAGGCCGCCGCTGATTTCACCTATGCGGCCCAGCTCTATGCCATCAGCGGGGATCAGGCCACGTCCGAACAGTTGCTGCAGGCCTCCGCCAAGTTGAAGAAAGAACCCAACCAGGGCAAGGAAGGCGGCAATGCCATCGGCAGCCAGGTGGTGGGTGGCGCCATGGGAGTGGTCCAGTTCCTGCTACCCCTGGCCGCCAAGGCGTTCATCCCGCTGGCCTTCTGAACCGTTCGCCCTCAGAGCGTCAGACACGTGGCCACAACAACGAAACGAGGCCAGCAGGAGAGGAAAGCTGTTGAGAGCCTTTGATAAGAAAGGCGGCCCACGGACATTCCATCTGAGAAAAGACTGTCACCCGGGCAACTGAGTGGCATCCACCAGCCTTAAGTCATCGAAGAGAGCAACGCTAGCTGTCGCTCACTGCGGATTGCTCATGAATTGGCGAGCTTCCGGAGTGGAGGGCTGGAAGCCATAGCCGAAGGTGGCGCCGTCGTTGTCGGAGATGATCCGTGGCGTGACCATGATCACCAGCTCCCGTCGCTCGCGCCTGTTGGAGGAGCCGCGGAAGAACTGACCGATCAAAGGAATGTCGCCGAGGATGGGCCACTTGGTCACCTCAGCCACGTCCACATCGGAGATCACACCGGTGAGGATCAGGGTCTGGCCATCGCGCACCCTCAGCGCGCCGGTATCCAGCCGCCGGACACTCAGGATGCTCACTTCGCTGGTGCAGGTGGGCGGCCCAGGCACCGTGTCGGTGACGGCAGAAACGCTGGGGGAGAGCGAGAAGGTCACAAAGCCGTTGTCGTCAATCTTCTCGACGCGCGCTCCCAGCACCAGTCCCGCCGTGGAGAGTTCCAGGGTGCACTGAGTGCCGCCGTTCTCCTGTTGTTCCACCGTGACGTTGGTGATCACGTTGGTGCCCACCCGAACGGCCGCCTCGTTGGCACGGCTGCGTGCGATCGGTGAATCGATCGTGTAGGAATCGAGGCCCTGATTGGTGGAGCCACCACCGCCACCACCACCGGCACCGTCACTCTCACGCAGGCGGGAGGGATTCTCCTGCAGGATCAGCGTGGGGCTGGCAATCAGTTTCGTGTTACGTGAAACGATCTGGGCCTGGACGAAGTCGAAAAGAGTGTTGCTTGTGAAGTTTCTGCCAGGGTTCTGGCGGAAACCATCGGTAAGTGCATTCCCGGTCGTTCGAGCACCGTTCAATACAGCTGAACCCGTGGCAACAAGCCCAGGCAGGTTGGATCCGCCTGCTGTGACAGATCCAGGAGTAGTTCCTTCTGGAGGGGTTAACTCAACGGTGAGATCACTCGGCACACCCCGCCGGAAATCGCTTGCGGTGGGTGGCAGCCGCGAACCGAAGGCTCCCAGCAGCTGGCCGTTGTCGTTGACGATGAAGTTGTTGCCCCAACGGAAAGCAAAGCTGTTGGCGATGTCCTGGGTGTTCTCCAGGTTGATGTCAAGGATGCGCACAGCAAGGGCCACCTGCCGCTGGCGGAGATCCAGCTGCTTGAGGTAGGCCTCGGCAATCGCCACCAGCGCGCTTTCACCTACCAGGGTGATCGTGCCCAGGCGGGAGTCGGTGGTGCCGATCAGCCCCACCAGTGGCCCCTGGCTGGCGCCGAAGGAGTTGATCTGGGTGGTGGTGGCCGTCGTGGCGGTGGATGCAGCGGTGTTGTTGGCCGGTGTGCCCGTGGAGGCCACCTCGCTGGAGGTGGAGGTGGTGGTGAAGGTCTTGTTGATCGTGGCCCCGAGGCTGGCCAGGTAATCGGCGGCCGAGTTGGCGGAGGCCTGATTGAGCCGGTAGACCTTGGAGAGCTGGGAACCGAAGGTTTTGCTCAGCGCACTGGGGCCGGCAACGATCAGGTTGCCTTCCAGCTTGCCCTGCAGACCGGAGGCCAGCAGGATCGCGTTCACCGCTCTGGAGTAACCCTCGTTGCGGAAGGAGATCGACACCCGCCGGTTGCTGGCGGCCGTCTGTGGCGCTGCGGGTGCACCGCCGCTGGTGGCCGGCGTGTCGTCGACATAGACGAAGCCATAACCACCCATCTGGGCCACGGCCATCAGCGCATCCTTGGCCGGCGCATTGCGGAGGGTCAGGGTGACGTTCGGACCCCGCAGGTTCACGAAACTGCGGTTGCGGAGGAGCATGCTGCCCACGGCCATGTCGCCCACCGGCGGGGCCACCGCCCTGGGTTGCAGCGGTGGCGCATAGCGAGGCTGAGCCACCCGACCCGGCGTGTTGAGATCAAGCCGGCCGGTCTGGGTGGAGGCCTGGGAGGAAGCGGGGAACGTGAGGATCAGGTTGCGGCCGTCGGCGCTCACCACCGGCCGTGGCACGGAACCACCACGGCTCGGAGACACCTGCAGGAAGAAGCGCGTGCCTTCGCCTTCCAGGCTCACTGTCTCGAAGCCCAGATCCGGCAGGCTCACGCGTTGGGGGCCACGCCGCAGGGTGCCCGGAGCGCTGAGCAGGATCTGCCCTTCCCAACCGCGGTTGTTGGTGAACTGCTGCAGTTGAGGAGCTGCGCCGGTGCCTTCGATCACGAACTCCACCGCTTCGGGCAGGCGGCGGATTTTCAGCTCAACCGCGCCGGACTGGCTTGCCGGTGCGTTGGCTCTGGAGGAAGGAGGCGTTGGCTGGAAGGGGCCCACCTGAGCCCGCGCCGCCGTGGCTTCAACCAATGGCAATAGAGTCAGCACTGGAAAGGCTGCTGAAAGAGCCAGATTTCCAATTCGTCGCACTGACCGGTTCTCCGCAAATTTCATCGTTGGGGGATCTTATCGGTAGAGGTGGAAGTGAGAGATGTGGTGGGAACGGGTTTGGAAATCAGGGCGTATTTGGTGTGGCGGGTGTGCCGGGTGTCGCTGGTGCAGCGGGAGTGGGTGGCTGAGTTCCTGGTGGTGCTGCTGGCGGTGGTGCTGGTTCTCCCTCTCGATAGAGAGAGAGATTGAGCTTGAGATCCGCCAGCGGAGGAGCATTCGCTGCGGCGGGCCCGGTGGCCTCCCGAAGCGCCACGTTCAGATCGCTCTGCACAACCAGCAACCCCAGACGTTCCAACCGGCGCAGGAAATTGAGCAGGTTGGGATAACGGCCGCGGGCACTCAGCAGGGTGGTCGATTTCATCAGGCCACTCGCCTCCAAGGGGTCCTTGGGCGGCGGCGGCGGCGCATTGGGGTCGGCGGCCGCCTGCCCCTGGGCCAGGGCCGACTGAAAGTCAGGCACAAGGCGGCTGGTGCAGCCATGCTGGTGCCGGTTTTGTCGGGACTGCTCTCGTCCCTTGCCCCAGCTTTCTGCCAGCCCCGATCTGATCTCCTTCCTGCAGGCCCTGCCGGAGAGACGTAAGC
>CALRJS020000043.1:0-28476 GCA_943367595.1 Sphingobacterium thalpophilum | reverse complement strand
TGGCCCTGAACCTGTTGCGCTGCAACGGCTTTCGCTCAGTCCGTGCTGGTCTGATGGCCGTGGCGCATGACATCAGCCGAATGCTCGGCTGGGTCGGAATCAGCGCTGCAGAGACGGAATAAGACAACTTTCAGTCAGCCCTGCCCCTGGGCCCTCCTGCCGCAACTAGTTTGGATTCATTTTACAGCCTTTCGGAACGGTACGCCCTACCTTGGGTTTCGTCTTTGCTGCTCGGCGATTGCGCTGCTTTGCTATTTCCAGCAGAGTCGATTTAATGATCTAGTCTCTCGGGCTTGGCGTTCTTCGTCTCAGCGTTAGGCTTCAGGTGGCCTGATGAGCACCCCAGCTTCTTCTTCTTTTCTTCTTCTCCGCAGAGTCGCTCTCTGATGAGGTCGCAGTGATGATGTCGAGATTATCATTTTTCATGCTGTAATCAACAATCCCCTCAAGGGACAGGCCTGTGATTTGCTTGCTGCTCAGTCTCTTCGACTTTGCAGTGCACTGGCTTCTTGAGAGCCAGCGTGTAGAAATAGATTGGCAGGCCCACTCACTTGCAGCCGGTATTGCTCTTGGGCCCTTCAGGGAGTATGCACCTTGTTAATCACTAGGCGGAGCGATTCCAATGGAATGACGCGAATCGATCGACTGTGAGCTGGAAACTCGTCTGGGAATTGTGCAGAGTTTCTTCGCTCGTCCTTGCGACCTTGTTGATTCACTGAAAGGCCTGGTTGGCTGATTGAAACCGGGCTTTCCGCGCTATCGAACGGCTTGTTGAGCTTCTAAAATGCCTTTCAGAAAGACCAGTGGCTTCAGTGTGACTGCCTTATCTCATTTATTCCATCGCATCCTTTATTCCCTCAGGCCGCCTTGGCATGCCCAAGGCTCTCATGGCAAACCTCTAGCGGCTTGGTCATTGCGTGGCAGCTCTCCAATAAGTCGCAGGAAAGAGGGATTGCCGTGCTCTAGCGAGAGAAAGTCACGGCAGGCCCAGCTCGGCTTAAGCACGGGGAAGTGGCCTAGCACCGTGCCGGTAGCAGCGGTTTCCAGGGGGCCAACAAACGGCGCCGGCGGCCAGGGGGCGTCGCGCAGTTGCTCCACCTGGGGTGCGCTCAAGAAGAAGCTGCCAGAATGGGGATTAGAGGCTTTGACAAAGGTCAGCTCCTGGCCGTCCCAAAAGCGACCTGTGGCTACCACCGTTTCATCGCTCGCCCAAACGGCTTCGGCCTGGCCCTCCTGCTTGATCGGTCCATCCACGAACAGGCGCTGGGGAGCATTGGCCACCGTTTGTTCAAGCCGATGGGGCATCAATACAAAGCGGTGCTCTGTGCGCTGGCTGAACCAGCACAGCTTGTCGGCAAAGCGTGGATCTTGGATCACCAGATCATCCTCCATATAGAGGTTCAGATCAGTGGCAGGAGCTATATCTAGCAATTGGCGCGCGGCCGCCAGTGGCAGTTGGCGTGGATCCTCAAGATCCAGCTTGTGCAACTGGAGCCGTGGTGCAAACAGCTCTACTACTTCCTGCAGCCAGTGTTCGCCGCACACGAACAGGTGCAGTTCCACCTGCAGAGCCGGCAGCCCCGCCAGTGCCGAAGCCGGAGTGAGTTCCAGTTGGTGCTCGGCAATGTTGAGAATCCAATCGTACTGGGCGCGATTGAGTCCGAGCACGCTGCCGAGGCAGCGAGACAACGCCAGGCTGCGAGGCAGGCGATTACCGCGCCGCCCTGAGCCGTAGCCGCCACTAGATTCGCTCGCGCCCTCATGGAAGAAATGGGGGATCACAACCCGCAGTTGCAGTGGTTCAGGCATGGGGAGAGCGGATTCGGGGGACCAACTGCAGCCTGCCGCTTGGCTGGGCAACGATGCCATGCACACCCACCATGGTTGGGCAGCCCTCGTGCAGCGTCACATGCGCTGAAACGGCAATGTCGAGCTCCGAGCGATGCAGCCCCAGTGCCTGCACTCCCTGCTTTTTTGTTGCAGGTGGCAGTGCTCCATAGCCAGCAGAGCCTTGAACCCTGATTCACTACCTCTCTTGACAGCCTGATGGCGCTCAGCAATGGGACCGCTGACAACCGTTAGTCGTCATGACGTGGCCCCCGGAAACCAGTCCAGGCTGGTCGGCAGTTTCACCACCGAGAGCCATGCCGGGTCTTCTGGTTAGAGCATTGGTACGGCATCCATGGTCCGGCACCCATCCTTTCGCCCGTGAGCGAAGCAGGGAGATCGCGCGCGATACTTGCCCCTGCAGGGCAGGCTGATTGTGAAGCTGCTATTCGTTCACCAAGGCTTCCCAGGGCAGTACATCCACATCCTGCGGGCGCTTGCTGCCCATGGCAGTCATCAGCTTGTGGGTCTAGGTATTGAGCCAACAGCCAAGGCCCTACCGCCAGGCGTGCAGTACTTCCGCTATGGCATCAGCCGTGGCAATAAGCAGGGCCTGCACCCCTGGGTGCAGGACATCGAAACCAAGGTGATCCGCGCTGAGGCCTGCGCCCGAGCCGCCCATGCGCTCAAGGAACAGGGCTTCACACCCGAGCTGATCTGCGGCCACCCCGGTTGGGGCGAGCTGCTGTTTCTTCAGGATGTTTGGCCCGCTGTACCGATGCTCACCTATCAGGAGTTCTTCTACAATCCGCGCGGTTTCGACTACGACTTTGATCCTGAACTGCAGGGCCAGCCCGACTGGGCCGCATGCGCCAGGATCCGCATGAAAACTGCGAATCAGCTGCTTAACCTCGAATCCAGTGCATGGAGCGTCACCCCCACGGCATTTCAACGCAGTAGCTTCCCAGCCGACTGGCAGACGCGGATGAGCGTCATTCACGACGGCATAGACACCGCCAAAGCCTGTCCCAACCCCTCAGCTGGGCCGATCACCCTGGCAGATGGCACGGTGCTGCGACCAGATCAGCCACTGGTCACCTTTGTGAACCGCCGCCTAGAGCCCTATCGCGGCTGCCACACCATGCTGCGGGCTATTCCGGCCCTTCAGCGGCTGGCGCCGGATGCCCAGTTGCTGATCGTGGGTGAAACCGCGGGGGTGAGCTATGGCGCCGTTTGCCCCGAGGGTGAGTGGAAAGAAAAATTTATGGCCGAAATCGAGGGCCAATACGACCCCACCCGGGTGCACTTTGCCGGCAAGGTTCCCTACGAGCAGTTCATCCCGATCCTGCAACTCTCCCAAGCACATGTCTATCTTACTTACCCATTTGTGCTCAGTTGGAGCCTGCTGGAGGCGATGAGCTGTGGCTGTGCCGTGGTGGGGTCCGCGACCGCACCGGTGCAGGAGGTCATTGAGCACGGCCGCAACGGCCTGTTGGTGGATTTTTTCTCACCAGGGGATCTGGCCGCCGCCATCGCTGAACTGCTGGCCGATCGCCCCTGGGCCAAGCAGCTGGGCCAGGAGGCCCGGCAAACGGTCCTCCAGCACTTCCAGCTCACCACCTGCGTGCAGCGGCAGTTGGCTCTGATGGCCCTGGTGGCTTCCGGGGCAATTGGATCCCACCCTGGGGCGTCGGCCCCCGCCTGAGCAATCGCGCTACCCTCCGTCGCCGTCCTTACGTCCAGTGCAGGTCGTAGCGCTTGCTTGCCCAGCAATAGGTAGGCTCCAGTTGCTTTCTCAGCCACAGGCGCAGCGTGGGTGGCACCGCAGCCGCTTCGCCTTGCCCCGCATTGGCTGGCTGCTCCAGTGGCGGCAGCGGCCAGGTCTCCAGTTCCAGAAAGGCCAGCAGCCGTGACCAGACCCCTTCCGGATGTGTGAACAGATCCTCGCTGCGCAGCACCAGCAGCTGTTCAGCGGCAAAACGGCTCTCAAACCGTTGCAACTGCTCCTCATAGCGGCTGCGGCTCAGGTAGCTGTGCTCCTGATGACTGCGGTGCCGCCCCTCTGCTGCTGCCAGCTCCGCATGGGAGCCGGCTAGTCGCTGCGGCTCCGCTGCCAGAGCCTCCTCCAGCCCAAGCGGCTCCAGCCCCAGCCGCCTTGAGTGGAAATACTGTGACAATGCCCGTTCAACCGGATCGCGCAGCAGCACCACCAACCGGGCCTGCGGCAGCAAGGCTTGGATGCGGCCGGGAACTTCAGGATGAAACAGGTAGTAGGGCGTGATCTCTCCCCGGCGCTTCCCGGCCCCCGCCAGCGCGAACTGCTGGCGGTACCAGGCCTCACCACGGGCGTAGTGCAGGCTGAAAAAATGCAGCTCCTTGGCCGGCGGCAGGAATGTTCCCGGATGCTGCTCGAGGAGTTTTTGCAGGCTTGTCGTACCGCCCTTCTGAACGCCAAGGCCCAGAAAGTTCGGCAAGTCGCCGTTCATACAATGCGCCTGCAGAAGGACCTTGCCGCGCCGTGATTATCGCTGACGCCTTCCTCTGGCTGCACCTGCCCAAAACCGGCGGCACCTCGATGAACCGCCTGTTTCGCGAGCGGGCCCTGCCTGGCGTGGTGGTCGATCCCGACGACACCCCCTGCAAGCACGATTCGGTGGCTCTACGGGAGAGCCGTGGCCCCTGGCGTGCTGGCCAGCGCCATCGCTTTATCACGGCCCGGCCTCTGCACCGTTGGTTGATCAGCGACTGGCAGCACAAACGCCGGCACATGAACCTGCCTGAGCTGCCTTTCGAGCCGGTGCGTAGTGGTCTCTTCTATTCCCTGCGCCTCGGCGGCACCTGGGTGGCCGCCGACTGGTGGCTGCAGTACTTTGACCTCGACACTTCGACGATCGCCCTTCGCCTCGAGCATCTGCAGGACGATCTCAACCGCTACCTTCTTCCCCTGCTTCCCGCTGGTACCGCCTCCTTTGCTGCCCCTCCGCGAGAGAACAGCAAGCCTGCAGCCAGCGCCGCTGCAGAACCGGCCTTCCATCCAGACGACCTGGCCCGCATGAGCCTTGTCAATCCGCGCTGGCGCGCCTGGGAGGATCACATCTATGGCACTGCCTCGAGATGGGTGCGATGAGGCAGCCACCCCTGATCCTGGTCATGGGCATGCACCGCAGTGGCACTTCGCTACTGGGCTCGCTGCTGCGGGCCCTGGGGGTGGAGTTTCCCGGTGAATTGATTGCTGCTGATAATCACAACCCCGAGGGTTATTTAGAGTGGAAAGAGCTGGTGGAGTTGCAAGAGCGCCTGCTGATCGATCTGGATCGCTGGTGGCCCTCTGCCCATGGCTGCCAGGCCCTACCTGACGGCTGGATGCAGCATCCCGCCACCCGGGCGGCACGCGTCAAGCTTATTGAGCTCCTGCGGCCGGCGCTCGCCCAGCAGAGCGGCCCATGGGCCATCAAGGACCCCCGCACCAGTCGCCTCCTGCCTCTGTGGCTGGATTTGGCAGCCGAGCTAGGGGTTCCCCTGCGCTTGCTTCTCGCTGTACGCGATCCCGCCGAAGTGGCCAGCTCGTTGATTCGCCGCGACGGACCAACTGCCGGAATGGACCTGGGTCGAGCCCAGCAGCTCTGGTGGCGTCACAACTTGGAGCCATTGCATGCGGCCCCTGCCGCACGGCCGCTGGCCGTGGTGGATTTCGCGGCCTGGTTCAGCCAGCCTGAGGCCCAGCTTGAGAGCCTGCTGGAAGGGTTGCCGGAGCTGCGCCCCAACGCGGCGCAAAGCCGCCAGGCCCTGGCCCTCATCAAGCCCGAGCATCGCCGCAGCCTGGCCAACGCCGCCCAACTGCCGCTGCATAACAGTGTGCGCCAACTGCACAGTGCCCTGCTCACACCTGGCCGTCGCCGTTGGCCTGCTGCCGCTCCGCCCCCTGACCTGGACCGCGCTTCAGAGATTCCCCCTACTCCCAAGGCTCTGGCCAACGATCCCGAATCCTGGAAAGGCTGGCTGGAGTGCTGGCGCCACCATCCTGCCCCTCGCTATCCCGGGCCGGCCGCGCTGGCACCCAAGGCTGTGATCAGCCTCTGCGGTTTGCCCCTCACCAGCTGGCAAGCCCATCTCTGGCTGCAGCAGCTTCCGATCGCCAGTCTGGGTGCCGCTACCTTGTCAGAACCACTGAGCGATCTCCACAACCTTGTGGTGGCCTCCACCGCGTCTGTTGCTTGCAACGGTGGACTGGAGCGTGTCGCGATCAATCTGGAGCTGCCACCGCCTGAGCGGGCCCAGCACTGGCTCGCTCATCTGGCCAGCCAGCAGGCGATCTGGGATCCCGAGGCGCCACGGGTGTGTCTGCTGCGGGCGTTGGGATTGCCAGCCCACTGGCTGGATCCGGCCCTGGCGCCGAATGGCTGGCTAGCCCCCGGTGCAGGGCTTGCAGATTCATGGGGCGCGTTTTTCGGATTGCCGCAGCCTTCGCCGTGCCATTGCCTGTGCCTCGGGCCTGGCGGTGGCGACTGGGACCATGCCCTGGCGGCATGGGAAGCACAGGCCGGTCATCCCGTTATCCACTACCTCCCCCAGCTGCCCCTCCAGGCGGAAGAGACGCTGGAGGCTGGGCGCTTACTGGCTGCCTGGCTCGTTTCCAGTGAGCTGGAGGCAAAATTCGTTGTGGCGCTGGGTGATGAGGGCTTCGGTCTCGACCCTGCTCTCACCTGCCTTCGAGGCGAACCCCTTCGCCATTTCCTACCACCCTTGACGCCGGCGGAGCTTCTGGCCGAACTGCATGGCCGGCCCATGGCAACGGCCATGGATCCCCCTTCGCCTGGGGTGGATCTGCTGCTGGATTCCAATGCCGCTGAAACACCGGCTGCTGCCGTGGTGATCAGCCTCTACAACTACGCCAGCAGGGTCGAATTAGCACTCGATAGCGTCGCGGCACAGACGCTGCAGCCTCTGGAGCTGGTTGTCGTTGATGATGCCTCATGCGACACCAGCGCTGAAGTGGCCAGGCGCTGGTTACAGCGGCATTCGTCCCGCTTCTGCAGGGTTCAGTTGCTGCGGCATCATGCGAATTCCGGCCTCGCAGCTGCGCGCAACACGGCGTTTAGCCATTGCACAGCGGAGTGGGCGTTTGTTCTGGATGCCGATAACCTTCTCTTCCCTGAGGCGGTTTCCGCCTGCCTGGGGCAAGCTCAGCTGGCCGGATCCGCCGTCGCCGTGGTGCATCCATTGATCGAGGTGATCGGCGATGGCAGCCATGGCCATGACGGACGCAGCATGATCAGCCAGTTCAGCTGGCAGCGCCAGGCGTTTCTGCATGGAAATGTGATCGATGCCATGGCGCTGGTGCGATGCAGTGCCTGGCAGGCCGTGGGTGGATACAGCCACATCGAAGGTGGCTGGGAGGACTTCGACTTCTGGTGCAAGTTGATAGACGCCGACTTTCACGGCGTGCTCTGCCCCAGGGTGCTGGCCCGCTACAACACCCACAGCGATTCGATGACGGCCACGGTGACGGCCAGCAAGTTGCGACCTCTCAGCCGTTGCTTGCAACAACGCCATCCCTGGCTCGCGCTTCCCTATGCCCGTTGACCCTCCAACTCCTGCGTGAATGGCCGCCTGGTTATGGCGGGGTCGAGCGAGTGGCCCATGAGCTGGCCTGCTTCTGGCGGCAGCAGGGCCAACCCTCTGCGGTATTCAGCCTCGCAGCCCAGCCAGCCGCTTTGGACGAGCCTGATCCGCTGCCAGCTCCCTACCAGCGTGTCTCGTTGCCACGCCTCGCTCTCGGTCGGTTGCTTCTGCCTCTGCCGAGCACTCCCCTCTGGCAGTTGCTCCGCTCCCCCCAGCCCCTCCACGGCCATCTGCCCTGCCCGGGAGTGCTGTTGCTGCTGCTGCTCGCCCGATTGCTGCAACCTCGCCGCCGGCTCAGCGTCCATTGGCATGCCTTTCTGCAGGTGGAGGGAACACCCTCGGGTTTCCTGGTGGGCCTCTACCAGCAGCTGGCCCTCATGGTTGTGAAGACGATCCCCTTGGTGGTGACGACGTCGCCAGTCCTGGCGAGGGAGCTGGTGCGCCGCGGTTGCAGGCCGGCCCGGCTGCGGACATTGCCCTGCTGTCTCGATGCAGGCCTTGAGTCAGCTGCGCTGGCCCTGCCGTTGCGGTCCCCGGCCCCACCCACTCATGCCGATCCCCTGCGCGTGCTTTTCATCGGAAGGCTCGACAGCTACAAGCGGGTCGACTGGCTACTGGCCGCTCTCAGCACCCTGCAGTCCGCCTGGCGGCTCGATGTGGTGGGCGATGGGCCCCGCCGGCAGCAACTCGAGCGGCTGGCCCATGGGTTGCCCGTGCAGTTCTGGGGGCGGCTGGATGAGTCGGGCAAGCTGAGCCGCCTCGCTGCTGCACAGGTGTTGGTGTTGCCTTCCGACCGCTGCAACGAAGCCTTCGGCATCGTGCAGCTTGAGGCCATGGCGGCCGGGATCCCCGCCGTTGCCTTTCGCCTGCCTCTCTCTGGGATGGCGTGGGTTTCGCACCTGCCAGGATTGGCTTGGTCCGGAGCTCCCACCGATCTGGGCCAGCTGCTGCTTCGGCTGGCCGCGGACCCTCCGTGGCGGGCCGCCTTGGGCCGGCAGGCCCGTCGTCGGTATCAGACGTTGTTTGCTCGCAAGGTGTGGCAGCGCCGGTTGAAGCGCTTGGGCTCGTAGGCCAGCGTTAACCTCGCAAGGTCCAGCCTGTGCGGCAGCCTGCTTGCGTCAGCATCCTTCATCCTTCGCTTTCCCCAGCGACTCCTGCTCCCAGCCGGCCATGCAACGTCCGTTGGTGCTCGAGCTGCGTGACGTGCGACTGGACATTCCCGTGCTGACCACGGAAACCCGCAGCCTTAAATCCACCCTGATCCGCTCGGTCACCGGCGGTAAGTTGAAACGCCGCAGTGGAGGTGCCGTCGTCACGGCTCTTCAGAATGTGACCTGCGTCGTGCAGGAAGGCGAACGGGTGGCCCTGATCGGACACAACGGTGCCGGCAAGAGCACCTTCCTGCGGCTGATCTCCGGGATCTACCAGCACACCGCCGGTCACTTTGAGGCGCGGGTGCCCGTCTTCCCGATGATTCACAAGGGCTTTATCACCAGCCCGGAGCTCAGTGGGCTGCAGGCCATCAAGGCCCACTACCTGCTGGTGAAGGGCAGCTTGCGTGGTTTTGAGCACTTCTGTAGCGATGTCGTGGAGTTTTCCGGCCTCGGGGATTTCGTGCACCTGCCGGTCAAGACCTACAGCCAAGGCATGGCGGCCCGCTTGCTGTTTGCCGTACTCACCGCCGGCAGCCACGACTGCCTGGCCATGGATGAGGGATTCGGGGCTGGGGATAGCAGCTTCTATGACAAGGCCCAGGAGCGTCTGCATACCTTCCTGGCCACCACCGGCACCCTGCTGCTGGCCTCCCATTCCGATGAGCTGCTGCGGCGTTTCTGCCAACGCGGCCTGGTGTTTCAGGAAGGCCAGATTGTGTTTGATGGGCCGCTGGACGCGGCCCTCGCCTTCTACCACCACAGCTGATGGTCAAGACGTCCCCGTACTCCGCTTGCTCAGATGGGAGCGGCCGCCGCCAGGCCTCGGTGCGCCGCACCCTGGGCGAGGCCTGGGCCATGCGGCGCGTCTGGTGGTTCACGGCCACGGCCCGCACCAGGGCTCGATTTGTTCGCACATTCTTCGGCAGTTTCTGGCTCGGCCTTTCCAATCTGTTTTCCATCGCTGCTCTGGCCCTGGTGTATGGCACTGTCTTTAAAGTGCAAGACTTTGATTCTTATGTTGTCTATCTTGGTCTTGGCTTGGTAGTCTGGAACAGTATCAGCGCGGCTATCGGCTCGGCGCCTAATTTATTCGAGCACAACCATTCCCATGTGCATAATACCAATCTCAATCCTATCTTTTACACCTTGGAAGAGTGGGCTTTTCAGCTTCAGACGTTCGCCCAATCGTTTATCCTGGTTGTGCTGGCTCTGACCTGGTTTCAGCACAGTCTGTTGGTCAACCTACTGCTGAGTGGCTGGTTTCCTCTGCTCAACATGTGCCTTTTTCTTTACTGGTTGCCCGTCTTGGTGTGTCTGCTGGGGGCCAGGTTCAGAGACATTTACCAATTGGTGCCGATTCTGCTGCAGTTGGTCTTTCTGCTGTCGCCGATTCTCTATATGAGAAAGAATCTTGGTCCAATGGCATGGACGGCTGACTTCAATCCCATTTATCGTATCCTTAGTCCAGTCCGGGATACGTTAATGCTGGGTCAGGTGCAGTGGACCACGGGAATCGTCCTGTTCCTGTTCAACTTGGTCGGCATCTGGGTGGCTCTTAAGTTGCTGAATCGTGAGCGTCCCAATCTTCCCTTCCTGATTTGATGTCCTGATCTGCATCGGAGCGCGTTTTGGCACAGTTGATCAACCTTCTGTCCTGGCTGCCGGGTCACTCAGGATTCGGCAGCTATGTCCAGCGGGTGTTGCCCCAGTTGCCCGGGCTGCGGCTGCAACTCGACTCCTTTGGAAGGGGGATGCTGATCGATCCGTTGGCCTGGCAGCCCGAGCCACCCAGTCAGGCACCCCAGCGGCGGATGGCGCTGCTGCAGCGCTACAGCCTGGTTCAGCACGGCCTGGACCTGCCACGCCTACTGGCCGAACAGGGATTGGGCGTGGACGATCTGGAGGTGATCTATTCGCCTTTCTTTGATGCCTTGCTCCTCTGGCCCGATGTGCCGCAGTTGATCACTTGCCACGACCTCACACCCCTGGTGCAGTCCAACAGCCGTAAGGCCTGGTTGCGCTATCGCTTCTGGCAGCCCCGCCATCTCCGCTGTGCCAGCAGGGTTGTGGCGATCAGCCGTTACGTCGCCGATCAGTTGCTGGCCTTTGGGGTGCCTGCCGAGCGCATCAGCGTCGTGCCCAATGGCATTGACGTGGTGCGCGAGCGCATCCGAGCGCCGGCCAGCGAAGATCTGCTTGTGCTGGCACGGCACGATACCAACAAGAATTTGGTGGCTCTGCTGAGTGCCCTGGCTGGTGTGCAGCAGCGCCTGCCGGATTGGCGTGGCGTTGTTCGCATTGTGGGACGCGCTGGCCGCGAGACTCATCGGCTGCAGCGCCTATGTCGGAACCTGCCCCGGCCCGGCCAGGTCCAACTGCTGCCTTCCCTGGAACCGCAGGAGTTGGTGATGCACTTGCGTCAGAGCATGGCATTGGTTTCGGCCAGCACTGAGGAGGGTTTCGACTATCCGGTGCTGGAGGCGAAGGCCGAGGGGTTACCCACCGTGATCAGTGAGATTCCTGTGCATCGCGAGTTCCATGAGGGCAGCTCCCTGTTCTTTCCCTTGCAAGATGATGGCTCTGTGCTGGCTGACCATCTGCAGCAGCTGCGGCGGGGAACGTCCACCTGGCAGGAGTTGTCAGAGGCGGGCTATCTGCTGGCAGGACGGATGAATCTTGCTCGCCAAGTGGATCAGATCCGGGAGCTGATCGGTGCAGTGGCCTCTGCTTGAGGTCGGATTGCATGACCCAAGCCCTCCCTCAACGAGAGTTCCTCCTGGATTACACGGGTGATAGAAGCCTCGAAGGCCGCATCGATTGTGCGCTGTAACTGCCAGTAGCGATGGATTCGTTGCTGGCGCAGCTCATCCAGCCAGATCTTCTCGCGCTGGGACTGCAGGTGGCTGGGCTCCCTGCAGCGGGCTTCTTGCCGTTGACGTTCCATCCGGCCCACTGTCAGTCGCATCGCACTGGCCCAGTCGCTGGTTTCGAGCGTGCTGCACAGCAGCACATGCTGCTCAAAGTCATGCAGGTTCAGGATCTCCCGGTGCGATTCCGATGGACTGGCAATCACAGGCAGTCCAAGGCAGGCGGCGTCCAGCACCGGGATTCCGAAACCCTCCACTAGGGAAGGGCTGACGACAGCAAGTGTGTTGAGGAACAGCTGGCGCTTGGTTGCTTCGTCAACATATCCCGTTAAAATTATATTTGGATGGCTCTTAACTAGGTTCTTTACCTTGAGGCTGTACCTGTCAGCCTTGAGCTTGCCGGTGATGCACAGCTTGATCCCTCTGCGCTCCACACCAGACTCTACAAAGGCCTTGAGGACAAACAGCAGATTCTTGCGGGGCTCCACTGAGGAGTTGAACAAAAAGTAGCGGCAGGGCTCCAGCAGTTGATTGCGAGGTTGTCCTTCAACGTTGAGGGACAATTCAGGAATTCGTGCTTCCCAGTCACAGGCGTCGGCTGGAAAAGCAAGTGATGGCGATTGAATGACAACGCAACTGGCATGCTGCTGCGTTGTCTTGAATTCTGGCAAGATTACCGATTCGTATTTATACCGTGTTGAATCCGAAACGAACAACCGGGCACTGCTTGCACAGGCCCTCAGTCGTCGAGAAAACGTCACGGCATCGTCACTTGTTGGCACATACTCCAGGGGGATCAGGTCATGAACGGTTTGCACAAGAAACCTCGCATGGCGGGCTTCGATGTTGATGGGGCACGTGCAGACCAAGCCATCGAAACCCTTTAGCTCCAAGCGCAGTCGATGGCCTTGCCGCTGCTGAGCGAGGCGAAAGGAGTGAACGAACAGGTCACTGGCGCAGATGATTCCGTCGACGTTCTGGAGGTAGGCAAGCCGTTCGCTCTGCAGATAGGGATTGTCATAGATGCCATGAATGGGCAAGGCCTTGAGACAACCCAGATCAAAATGACGCCTCGGAAACAGAATGGAAATGAGTCTCTTGAGGCGGGCTAGTTGCTTTCGCCATGCCGGGAGTAATGGAATGCGACTGAGCGGCGACTGCTGCTCTTTGGAGCGCTGTGTCAGCCGGCCGCTGTTGAGGCTCTCCAGCACCCTGGCAGAGAAGATCAGTTGGCTTGTACTGGTTGGTAGTCGGCGGGACTCCACGTCGGCCATAGAGGGATCGAACTGGGTCAATAGCCACACTTCGGCTCCAGCTTGGTGCAGAGCCTTGAGCAATCCCTTGGTGAACACGGCTATGCCGCGATGCTCGCTTTGCTCCAGGTCAATGGCTGTGACCAAGACTTTCAAGCCTTGCAGGTTGGTCTGGCGTCTGCCGCTGGAGGTGGTGTCTAGGCTCATTCCCATCCCCCCTGGCGGATCATCACAGAAGGACGACGCTCGAGTAAGGATTTCAGTCGCAGGCGCTCCTCATTTAAGTCTTCAAGGGCACGCGCGTCATGTCGCAGGCTTTGGAGTTCGATATCCTTCTCCAGGTGAAGCTCTGCATGGCGCTCTTCAGAGATCTTTAGGCGCTCTTCGGAAATCATCATTCGCTGCTGGATTAAATCTCGCAGCCACTTGTTTTCCCATTGTTGTTTTTCGAGTAGCAGTTGCAGCTGTGCAGCGCTGGCCCGAAGCACAAAGTCGTGATATCTCGACCGCAGCCGAAGCAGGTCCTCGCTGGTCGCAGCCTGCTCTGCTTGAAGAGACCGAGTACTTTCAGCTTCATGAATTGCTTCCGCTTGACCACACACCCAAACCTGTTTGCCCATATGCTGTTGCAGATCTAGGCAAAGCTCAACATCCTCCCCGCAGACATGATAACTCTCATTGAGAGGAGTGGCGAGAGCATCGCTGCGTCGCATCCATTGCAACGCCCCAGTGACAGCCACGACTGGACCGGTGGTCTTCAGTTCAGGGTGGTTGGCCGGTACTAATTGCTCTAAGGCGTGATAAGCAGAGCCTCTTAGGTCAAAGTTAATGCCTACATGGACTACCTCATTGGCCTGGTTTCGAAGGACGGCGCCCACTAGACCGATCTCCGATCGACTTTCCAGGGTCTTCATTCCGGCATCGACGCAGTCAGGATCAAGTGTAAGATCGTCATTTGCGATCATCACTAGATCGGCATTGGATAAGCTAACAAGGCTATTAACGTTTCTCGCAAAATGATAGGGTGTTCGTTGTGCAATGTGGAAATCATAGCGACTTGTGTTGGAAATCTTTTTCTCTTCTTCGCTGGTTCCATTCCACGAGCAAAGTATTTCTGCTTCCAGGGGATTGAGGCTGCAGGCCTGGTTCAAGGAGCCCAAGAAGTTGTTCAACAGGCTTGCTGTGCGTGAAACTACCAGGATCGCCAGCCTCATGAGAATGTCTAGACGTTCCCAGCAGTGTATCAATGAGCCCGATGTCCTCCGAGTTGAGCGCAGGCCTGGGCGGTCGTCAATCCCTTTGCACCACCTACGATTCTAGGTGATGCCTGCAATGCAGGACCAGATTCTGGTGCAACGAATTGGGATGCGGGTACTAGGACCGTGCTAATGAGGGCATGCGGCTGATCGGCGGGTCTGATGTCCCATGCAACTCCGCTCGTTTGCGTGCTGACCCAGGAAGCACAGTTGTACCTCTTCGCCTGAAGTTCTACCTGAACGCCCCTACGGCTCGTGTGATTCATCTGATGATGCGAGACTGGCCGAGCGGTCATTGAGTGTCCAAACCCGAGCGATCCAGCACCTCCGCGACCAGAGGGCCCCTGGCTGGCAACCACCCAGCCCCCGCCTGTCCCTGCCGCCGACGTGAGCCGCGTGCCCTGAGCAACGGTGCTGCTTCGGTTGGACAGCGTTAGGGCGAGGGCGAGACCGGTGGCTCTGGCAGGTACGGATTCCCGACGAGTGAAGCGCTGAAAGCCCTTGCAGCAGCAGGTTTCTTCGCTTTCGGTCACGAATTTGCGATGGTAAAGTAAGCGACTACGGACAGGCCTTCTCCATGCTCAAGCTGCTGTTGGGTGATCCCAATGCCCGCAAGCTGAAGCGCTACCAGCCTCTCGTGTCCGACATCAACCTGTTGGAAGAGGAGATCGAGCCCCTGAGCGACGAGGAGTTGCGGGGGCTGACGGCCGAGTTCCGCCAAAAGCTCGAGAAGCCTGAGACGGAGGCGAGACGCAAAGCCCTGCTTGATGAGCTCCTGCCTGAAGCCTTCGCCGTGGTGCGCGAGGCGGGCAAGCGGGTGCTCGGGATGCGCCACTTCGATGTGCAGCTGATCGGTGGCATGGTGCTGCACGAGGGGCAGATCGCCGAGATGAAGACCGGCGAAGGCAAGACCCTTGTGGCCACCTTGCCCTCCTATCTCAATGCGCTCACCGGCAAGGGCGTTCACGTGGTCACGGTGAACGACTATCTGGCGCGTCGTGATGCTGAGTGGATGGGGCAGGTGCACCGCTTCCTGGGGCTGTCTGTGGGGCTGATCCAGCAGGACATGCCACCGAGCGAGCGGCGCCGCAATTACAGCTGTGACATCACCTACGCCACCAACAGTGAGCTGGGCTTTGATTATCTTCGCGACAACATGGCGAATGATATCGAAGAGGTGGTGCAGCGTGAATTCAATTACTGCGTGATCGACGAGGTCGATTCCATCCTGGTGGATGAAGCACGCACACCCCTGATCATCTCCGGGCAGGTGGAGCGGCCCCAGGAGAAATACCGCCGCGCCGCTGATATTGCCAACGAGCTCATCCGCGCTGAAGGCAGCTCGAAAGATGGTGTGGATCCCGAGGGGGATTATGAGGTCGATGAGAAGCAGCGGAATGTGACCCTCACCGACGAGGGCTACGCCAAGGCTGAGCAGCTGCTGGGGGTGGAGGATCTGTTCGACCCCGCCGATCCCTGGGCCCACTACATCACCAATGCGCTCAAGGCCAAGGAGTTGTTCATCAAAGATGTCAACTACATTGTGCGCGGTGAGGACGCAGTGATCGTTGATGAGTTCACCGGCAGGGTGATGCCTGGCCGCCGTTGGAGTGATGGGCAGCATCAGGCGATCGAGGCCAAGGAGAACCTGCCGATTCAGCCGGAAACCCAGACCCTCGCCAGCATCACTTACCAGAACTTCTTCCTGCTCTATCCACGCCTGGCCGGCATGACCGGCACCGCCAAGACCGAAGAAGTGGAATTCGAGAAGACCTACAAGCTCGAAGTCACAGTGGTGCCCACCAATCGGCAGCGCTCCCGCACCGACCTGGTGGATCAGGTGTACAAGAACGAAGTGGCCAAATGGCGGGCAGTGGCTCAGGAAACCGCCACCATCCACCACGCCGGCCGCCCCATCCTGGTGGGCACCACCAGCGTGGAGAAGTCGGAGCTGCTCTCCTCTTTGCTGGCCGAGCAGGGGATTCCCCACAACCTGCTGAATGCCAAGCCCGAAAACGTGGAGCGCGAGGCGGAGATCGTCGCCCAGGCCGGCCGGGCCGGAGCCGTCACGATCGCCACCAACATGGCCGGCCGCGGCACCGACATCATCCTCGGCGGCAACACCGATTACATGGCACGGCTCAAGCTCAGGGAGGTTCTCCTGCCCCTGCTGGTGCGGCCGGAAGAGGGCCATCGGTCCTCGATCCCCCTGCCCCGTGAGGCTGCCCGGGCCGGTTTCGCTCCCGGTGCCGCCCAGCCGGCCTCGGCGCCCAGCGAGGCGCGCGCCATCGGTGCTCTTTTCCCCTGCGCTCTCACCCCCGCCACCGAGCAGTCACTGGTGGAGCTGGCCCGTGAACTGGTGAAAGCCTGGGGTGACCGGGCCCTCACCGTGCTGCAACTGGAAGACCGGATCGCCCAGGCGGCGGAGAAGGCCCCCACCGACGACCCCCAGATTCAGGCGCTGCGCAGCCTGATTGCCCGGGTCCGCGCCGAGTACGACGTGGTGGTCAAGGAGGAGGAGGAGCGGGTTCGGCAGGCCGGTGGCCTGCACGTGATCGGCACCGAGCGGCACGAATCGCGCCGGGTCGACAACCAGCTGCGCGGCCGGGCCGGACGCCAGGGCGATCCCGGCAGTACCCGCTTCTTCCTGTCGCTGGAAGACAACCTCCTGCGCATCTTCGGCGGTGAACGTGTGGCCGGATTGATGAATGCCTTCCGGGTGGAAGAAGACATGCCCATCGAATCGGGCATGCTCACCCGCTCGCTGGAGGGAGCGCAGAAGAAGGTGGAAACCTACTACTACGACATCCGCAAGCAGGTGTTCGAGTACGACGAAGTGATGAACAACCAGCGACGAGCGGTGTATGCCGAGCGGCGGCGTGTGCTTGAAGGCCGGGAGCTCAAGCTGCAGGTGATCGGCTATGGCGAACGCACCATGGCCGACATCGTCGATGCCTATGTGAACCCCGATCTGCCGCCCGAGGAATGGGATCTGGGCCGGCTGGTGGCCAAGGTTCAGGAGTTTGTGTATCTGCTGGCCGATCTCACCCCCGAGCAGCTTCAGGGCCTCTCCACCGAGGAGCTCAAGGCGTTCCTGCGCGAGCAGCTGCGCAACGCCTACGACCTCAAGGAGAGCCAGATTGAGCAGGTGAGGCCTGGGTTGATGCGCGAGGCGGAGCGGTTCTTCATCCTCCAGCAGATCGACACCCTCTGGCGCGAGCATCTGCAGGCCATGGATGCCCTGCGTGAATCGGTGGGCCTGCGCGGCTACGGGCAGAAGGATCCCTTGATCGAATACAAGAACGAGGGCTACGACATGTTCCTGGAGATGATGACCTCCATGCGCCGGAATGTGATCTACTCCATGTTCATGTTCCAGCCCCGTATGGAGGCTGCTGAAACAGTGGTGACAGGCTGAAACTCAGCGGCTGAAGCTCAAGGCTGAACACCGCTGAGTCGAATCTCAGCGGCTGACTATCAAGGCTCATTTTTAGAATGAGCACCTGAGCGCCTCCTTGGTCACTCGGGCTTCGCTTGGGGGGGTGCCCGGGCTCCAGTCGTTGAATCAGGCGTTCGTGCGATCCGGTCGCAGGGTCGCGAAGCGGCTCACTCGTCCGCGGGTGTTGTCTACAGCTCGCCGGCCGTGGTCGTGGCAGCTGGCGTCGCTTTCTGCCCATCACCCGGCCCATCCCCGGGGCCGTCGCCGAGGAATTCGAGGATCTCGCGGTCGCGCAGGTTCTGGGCCTTGCCGCCGCAGATGTCCTGCAGGGGGCGGCCGGCGGCCACTTCCCGCAGGCAGTTCTGCAGGCGCCCCATCTCACCTTCGAGCGTGTCGATGCGCTCCATCAGGTTGCGGATCACCCTGGCTTCCGCATCCGGCAGCTGCGAGTGCGCCAGAGGATCGATCCGCACCCCCGATTGATGCACCACCCGGCCCGGAACGCCCACCACCGTGCTGTCGGGCGCCACATCGCGCAGCACCACTGAGCCGGCGCCGATGCGGGTGTTCGAGCCCACCACGATCGCGCCGAGCACCTGCGCTCCTGCCCCCACCACCACGTTCTCGCCGAGCGTGGGGTGGCGCTTGCCGTGTTCCTTGCCCGTGCCGCCGAGGGTGACCCCCTGAAACAGCAGACAGCGATCGCCGATCACGGCTGTTTCCCCGATCACCACGCCCATGCCGTGGTCGATGAAGACCCCATGGCCGATCTGCGCACCCGGGTGGATCTCCACGCCGGTGAGGGCGCGCCCCACCTGCGACAGCACCCGCGGCACCAGCGGCAGGCCCAGCCGCCATAGGCGGTGGCTGAAGCGATGCAGCACCAGGGCGTGGAAGCCCGGGTAGCAGAGCAGGATCTCCACCGTGCCGCGCGCGGCAGGGTCGCGCTCCTTGATCATGCGCAGGTCGGCGCCGACCGCACGCAGCAACCGCCCGATCGAGCCGGGCGGGGATGGCTTCGCGCTGCTCATCCCACCTGCATGGTTTCGGGATCGGCGTAGCCATCGCGCTGGCCGGTGAGGCCGATCTCCTTGCGCAGCAGATCGATGGTGGAGGCCCCCAGGTAGCTCTGGGCGCAGTGCACCTGGGGCAACCGCATCAACTGGGCGCGGTTCTGGCGCAGGGTCTGCTCCACCAGCGGCAGGCTCGGCCGGTCGCAGAGCACGTGGCTGGCGGCCCGCAGCAGGGCCAGCAGGCGGCTGCCCACGTCGGGGTTGGCGGTCATCACCAGCAGCTCGTTGCCGCGCATGCTGTGCAGGATCACCTCCGCCGCCCGCAGGATGCCCGGGCTGATGCTCACCAGGCCCACGCAACTGCCCGTCCGCAGCTCCTTGAGCAGATCGAGCTCGTGGCGGAAGTCGTTGAGATCCACCGCCACGGCGCGCACGCCGAAGCGCTGTGCGAGCTCCTCCACGGGCTGGAGGAAGTAGCGGCTGGTGACCACCGTGCCGTTGCTCGAACTCTCCAGCACCGCTTCGAGCTCCTCCATCGGCACCACTTCGACGGGCACCTCCAGCACGGGCACCAGTTCTTCGGCAATCAGCAGCGAGGCGCCGATGTCCTCGCGCGGAGTGCTCACCAGCACGCGGGCGCCGCAGCGCAGGCGCCAGTCGATTTCGCGGGTGAGCAGCTCCCGCGCCTGTTGCAGCGTGCAGCCGGCGTTGAGCAGGCCGTCGACGCACTGGCGCACCTCGCGGTCGATGTCGGGCCGCAGGCGGTTGCGCAGGCCCGGCGGTGCCTTCAGCTCGCGCGGCTTCTGCTGGTCGCGCACATAGATGCCAGAGCCCGCCATCGCTTCCACGACACCGTCGTTTTCCAGCTGGCGGTAGACCTTGCTGATCGTGTTGCGGTGCAGGCCGGTCTGCATGGCCAGCTGCCGCGTGCTCGGCAGGCGATGGCCCGGCGGGTAGTGACGGGCCGCGATCGCGAAGCAGATCTGGTTGTACAGCTGGGTCGACGCCGGGATGTCGCTTTCCTGCTGGATGTGAAATCGCACGCCGGCCCGGACCTGAACGTCTGGGGACACCCTACGGAGCTTCGGCCCCGGTGACAATTCCCTGTTTGTCATAAGAGGCTGTGCCGGTTGCTCCGCCACTGGCCCAGCCGCTGCAGTGGCATCGTGTGGGCCGACCCCTGTGACAGCACCCGTGGCCGAGTGGATCACCCTTCCTGCAGCCCCCGGTGCTGCTGCTCCGGACGGGGCGGCTGCTGGCCGGCCGGCAGGTTCGCGGGCAGGCGAGCAGGCGGCAGGCACCGCTGTGGTTTCCGTGCCGCTGCGCTGCTGGTGGGCCGCTCCAGCCCAGCCCGCTCGGGGCGCCATCCTTGTGCTGCCAGAGGTTTTCGGCATCAACGCCTGGGTGCGCTCGGTCACCGAACGCCTCGCTCTGGAGGGGTATGCGGCGCTGGCGGTGCCCCTGTTCGCCCGCAGCGCTCCGGCCCTGGAGCTGGGTTACAGCGCCGCGGACCTGGCCGAAGGCCGGAGCCACAAGGACCGCACCAGCAGCGCCGAACTGCTGGCCGATCTGGACGTGGCCTGCCGCTGGTTGCAGGAACGCACCGGTGCCGGCCAGCTGGGCTGTGTGGGCTTCTGTTTCGGCGGTCATGCCGCTCTGCTGGCGGCCAGCCTGCCCCAGATCGCTGCCACCGCAGACTTTTACGGGGCAGGGGTGGCCAGCGGCAGGCCGGGGGGCGGGCCCCCCACCCTGGAGGTATTACCGGAGGTAACTGGCAGGGTCTGGTGCTTCTGCGGGCGGCGCGATCCGCTGATGCCGGCGGCTGAGCTGGCGGCGATCGGGGCCGCGTTGCGCCAGGCCGATCCGGTGGGCCGGCGCCACCGGCTGATCGAGCTGGAGGCGGGCCACGGATTCATGTGCGAGGCCAGGCCTGACCATGACCCCGACGCTGCCGCCGCCGGCTGGCAGGGAATGCTGGAACTGTTCGCCACCACGCTCTGAACCTGGGCGTGCCGCAGCAGCGAGCGACGCTCTCCGCCTGCGTACGCGGGCAGATGAGGCTGGCAGCACGGACGAGCGCTACGGACCGGCGGCACCTTGGCGGTGTCGCTCAACGGCATCGGCCGGCTGTCGGTGTTGGCTGTCGGCCAGCGGCATCGGCCGGCTGACAGCTGTCGGCCAGAGGTATCGACTGGCTGTCGGTCTGCGGCCGTCGGCCAGAAGTGTCGACTTGCGGTCGTCAGGCCGCCAGGACCTCAGCCCTCGGCGGCCTCGCCTGCAGCGGCGGCGCTGGTCTGGCGCTGCGGTGAGGGGATGGTGCGCACCGCCTTGGCCGCCAGGGCAGCGGCATCTTTTTCCTTGGTGAGCGGCGTTTTGCGCGGCGTGAGGAACATGATCATGTTGCGGCCCTCGCGCTTGGGGTCCTGTTGGATCTCGGCGCTTTCCTCGAGATCTTTGGCCATCCGATACAGCAACTGCTCGGCCAGTGCCGTGTGCTGAATCTCCCGGCCCCGGAAGATCACCGTGCACTTCACCTTGTCGCCGTCCTTGAGGAAGCGGATGGCCTGACCGATGCGCACCTGGTAATCGTGCGAATCGATCTTGTAGCGCATCTTCACCTCCTTGACTTCGGTTTGGTGCGACTTCTTCTTGGCTTCCTTGGCCTTTTTTTCCTGCTCGAACTTGAACTTGCCGTAGTCCATGATCCGGCACACAGGCGGATCCGCCTTCTCGCTCACCAGCACCAAGTCGAGCTCACGGTCCTTGGCGACCTCGAGGGCTTCCTCCCTGGTGATCACGCCGAGCTGACTGCCGTCGGCATCGACCACCCGCAACTGGGGGTAACTGATGCGTTCGTTGATGTTGGGGAGCTCCCGCACGGGAGCACGACGATCAAACCGAGGACGAGGAGGCATTCAAAGAAGCGAGGGGCGTAGCGGAGGCCGGCACGGGGAACAGCCGTCAAGGTCTCACCCTTACCCTAGAACCCCTTCGACCGCCCCCACGGCGGCCCTCAGCAGATCGGTGGCGCCAGCCGCCGGATCCAGCCACAGCGGGTCATGCCGGCGCCGGAACCAGGTGCGCTGGCGCTTGGCGTACTGCCGCGTGCGCTGGTCGGTGCGGTTGATCGCCTCCGCCTCACTCAGCTCGCCCGCCAGCAGCTGCAGCGCTTCGCCGTAGCCGATCGTCTGCAGCAGCGGCAGGTTGGGGCCGTAGCGCCGGGCCAGCTGCTGCGTTTCCTCCACCAGGCCATCGGCGTAGAGCGAACGGGTGCGACGGGCGATCCGCTGCCTGAGGTCGCTGGGGTCGAGGCCCAGTTCCAGCACCCGCCAGGCGGGCGGCCGCTGGCTCTGCTGGCTGGAGAGGGGCCGGCCGGTGGCGTACAGCACCTCCAGGGCCCGCTGGGTGCGCACGGTGTCGGCAGGGTCGATGCGCCCTGCCGCCTCCGGATCGGCCTGACGCAGCAACTGGTGGCAGGTGGCTGGCCCCAGCGCCGTCAGCTGGGCGCGCAGGGCCGGCTGGGGCGGAACCGCCGGTGGCTGCAGCCCCTGGGTGAGTGCCTGCAGGTAGAGCCCGCTGCCCCCAACAAGAAAGGCCACGCCGCGGCGCTGGTGTTCAGCGGCGATGGCGGCCTCTGCCGCCTGGCGGAACTCCTGCAGGTTGAGCGGCCGGTCGGGCGGGCGCAGGTCGAGCAGGCCGTGGGGCACACGCGCCCGCTCGGCGGCGGTGGGTTTGGCGGTGCCGATGTCCATGCCCGCATAAAGCTGTCGGGAATCCACCGAGAGCACCGTGAGGTCGAAGCGGCCGGCCAGCTCCAGGGCCAGGGCCGACTTGCCGCTGGCGGTGGGCCCGAGCAGCACGAGCACGAGGGGAAGCGAAGCGGCCATCCGGGGGGGCGTCTGCGCAGGGTGCGCGCGGGGTGACCTGAGCCTCGCTGAGGGGCGGCCCGAGGGGGTGCGCCGGAGGCCTGCAGGCGGTCCCGACGCGGGACGGACGGAGCGGAGATGCGACTGGGGGTGCATCCCTGTCGCAAATGGGCGCTGAGCGCCCCCTGGGCGCCCCTCTGAAGCAGCAGTGGTAAGATCGATGCCTCGATTGGCCTTTTGAGCGCCCTGTGCCGCTGCTGCACCGCTTCACCCGGCTACCGGCGCACGCCGCAACCTGCCTCCTGAGCCTTTCGGAATGAGCGACTCCTCCAAAGTTCAGCACGCCTACGGCGCCGAACAGATTCAGGTGCTCGAAGGCCTGGAACCGGTGCGCAAGCGCCCCGGCATGTACATCGGCACCACCGGGCCGCGGGGTCTGCATCACCTTGTGTATGAGGTGGTGGACAACTCGGTGGACGAGGCCCTCGCCGGCCACTGCACCGAGATCCTGGTGCGCCTGTGCGAGGACGGCTCCGCTGAGGTCACCGACAACGGCCGCGGCATCCCCACCGACGTGCACCCGCGCACCGGCAAGTCGGCGCTGGAGACGGTGCTCACCGTGCTGCATGCCGGCGGCAAGTTCGGCAGTGGCGGCTACAAGGTGTCCGGCGGCCTGCACGGCGTGGGCGTTTCGGTGGTGAACGCCCTCAGCGAGTGGGTGGAAGTGACGGTCCACCGGCAGGACCAGGTGCACCGCCAGCACTTTGAGCGCGGCGCCCCGATCGGAACCCTGCGCTCGGAAGCCGATACCAGCGGCCGCACCGGCACGGCGGTGCGCTTCAAGCCCGATATCGAGATCTTCTCCGGCGGCATTCACTTCGACTACGCCACGCTGTCTGGTCGGCTGCGGGAGCTGGCCTATCTCAATGGCGGCGTGCGGATCGTTTTCCGCGATGAACGCAGCGAGGCTCTCGGCGCTGACGGCAGCGCCCATGAGGAGATCTATCACTACGAAGGCGGCATCCGCGAGTACGTCGCCTACATGAACGACGGCAAGGATCCCCTTCACCCCGACATCATCTATGTGAATGCGGAGAAGGACGGCGTCCAGGTGGAGGCGGCGCTGCAGTGGTGCGTGGACGCCTATTCCGACAGCATTCTCGGCTTCGCCAACAACATCCGCACCGTCGATGGCGGCACGCACATCGAGGGTCTGAAAACAGTTCTCACCCGCACGCTCAACACCTTCGCCAGGAAGCGTGGCAAGCGCAAAGACGGTGATTCCAACCTGGCGGGCGAAAACATCCGCGAGGGGCTCACCGCCGTGCTGTCGGTGAAGGTGCCCGACCCGGAATTCGAAGGGCAGACCAAGACCAAGCTCGGCAACACCGAGGTGCGCGGCATCGTGGACACCGTGGTGGGCGAATCGCTGAGCGAATTCCTTGAGTTCCACCCCCAGGTGATCGACCTGATCCTGGAGAAGGCGATCCAGGCCTTCAACGCCGCTGAGGCGGCCCGCCGCGCCCGTGAACTGGTGCGTCGTAAATCGGTGCTCGAGAGCTCCACGCTGCCCGGCAAGCTGGCCGATTGCAGCTCCCGCGATCCTTCCGAATCCGAGATCTACATCGTGGAAGGCGACTCCGCCGGTGGCTCCGCCAAGCAGGGCCGCGACCGTCGCTTCCAGGCGATCCTGCCTCTGCGCGGCAAGATTCTCAACATCGAGAAAACCGACGACGCCAAGATCTACAAGAACACCGAGATCCAGGCGTTGATCACCGGCCTGGGGCTGGGCATCAAGGGAGAGGAATTCAATGAATCCTCGCTGCGGTATCACCGGATCGTGATCATGACCGACGCGGACGTGGACGGCGCTCACATCCGCACGCTGCTGCTCACCTTCTTCTATCGCTACCAGAAGATGTTGCTGGAAGGCGGCTACATCTATATCGCCTGCCCGCCTCTCTACAAGGTGGAGCGCGGCAAGAACCACACCTACTGCTACGACGAAAAGGACCTCAAGAAAACCCTTGATGGCTTCGGTGAGAAGGCCAATTACACCCTCCAGCGATTCAAGGGTCTGGGGGAAATGATGCCCAAGCAGCTGTGGGAAACCACCATGGATCCCTCCACCCGCAAGATGAAGCGGGTGGAGATTGAAGATGCCCTCGAGGCGGATCGCATCTTCACCATCCTGATGGGAGACAAAGTGGCGCCCCGCCGCGAATTCATCGAAACCCACAGCGCCGAGCTCGATTTCGCTCAGCTCGACATCTGATGGCCTGGCGTTGGATCTGGGTGCTGGGCTTCGCCCTGATCGCACCGGCCGCCCTGCCTGCCGGCGGTGCCGATTGGCGCACGCCGGAGCTGCGCCGCCGCCAGAACGGCGATCCGCTGCTTGCTGAGGGCTCCCGCGATGGCGTGCTGCGCGCCTCTCCCCATCACCGCGCCCCCTGCCTGCTGCCCTTGCCAGCGGGCGCGCCGCTGCGGCTGCTGCGTGTGTGGCAGCAGCCCGATGGGGAACGCTGGTTGCATGTCGAGGCCGCGGCTGCCGCCGGAGCGGCGCGGCGCGGCTGGCTGGTCGGGTGAATGAGGCCCTGCTGGTGGCCGTCGGTGCTGTTCCCGGCAGTTGGCTACGCCTGCGGCTGGTCAACCATTTCGAGCCGCTGCTGCCTCATCGCCACTGGGCCACCCTCGCGGTCAATGTGTCCGCCAGCTTCGCGCTCGGTCTGGTGGTGGCACTCGATCGCTCCAGCGGCACCGCCAGCCCCCTGCTGCTGCTGATCGGCACCGGTTTTCTCGGCAGCTTCAGCACCTTCTCCACCTTCATGCTGGAAGCGTTGCTGGCCTGGCAGGCCGGCAGGCGAGGCGAAACACTGGCGCTGCTGGTGGCCTCCGTGCTGCTGGGCGTGCTGGCCGTGCTGCTGGGGCAGGCGGTCGCCCGTGCCTGATTCCGGCGACCTTCAGGCGCGGCGGTTGCGGTTCGAGCTCGTGGAGCTGTTGCTGGTGGCTGTGGGGGCGGTGCCCGGCGCCCTGCTGCGCTGGCAGGCAGAGCTACGGCTCGGTCCCCTGCTGGGCGGTGCCGCCTGGGCGCAGCTGCTGGTGAACCTGACCGGCTGTCTGGTGCTGGGCCTGCTGGCGGGTCCGATCCCCTGGCGCACGCCGCTGGTGCTCTGCCTCGGCATCGGCTTCTGCGGGGCCCTCACCACCTTCAGCAGCTGGATGCTGAACCTGGTGCGGCTGGCCGAGCTCGATCGCGCCGGCGAGGCACTCTGGCTACTGCTCGCCAGCCTGGTGCTGGGTCTGCTGGCGGTGGCCGCTGGGTCCGCCGCCAGCCATCGGCTCATGGCCGCCCTGCGCCGTCGCCGGCTGTGAGTGGCCGGGGGCCGAGCGGCCCCCGCGCCCGGCTCAGGCGGCGAGGGCCGCTTCGATCGCTGCCGTCAGTTCCGCGCTGGTGGGATCCACGGCGCTCTTGAAGCGCGCCAGCACCGTGCCGTCCTTGCCCACCAGGAACTTCTCGAAGTTCCACTCCACATCGCCGGCCGGTTCGGCCTGGGTGAGCACGTCATAGGGAGCGCTCTTGGGGCCCTTGGCGTGCACCTTGTCGAACAGCTCGAAGCTGGCGCCATAGGTGGTGGAGCAGAACTGCTGGATCTCCGGCAGGCTGCCCGGCTCCTGGGCGCCGAAGTCGTTGCAGGGAAAGCCCAGCACCTTCAAGCCGCGGGCGCCGTAGGTGTCCTGCAGGGTCTGCAGGCCGGCGTACTGGCGGGTGAAGCCGCAGCGGCTGGCCACGTTGACGATCAGCAGCACCGAGCCGGCGTAATCGGCCAGCGCTGTCTCCGCGCCTGTGGCGCTGCGCACCACCACATTGGAAACGCTCACGCTCATGGTTGTTGTTGTCGCTGCCGGCCGACCCTAGAAGCTGAGCGCCGCTGCGGGGAGGCAGCTCAGGGGAGACCACAGCGAGGAGGCCTTAGCAGGAACCCTCCCCATACACTCGTTGTGCCGCCACTTCGGGGCCGATGAGCGAGCTCGACAGCGGCGGCGCCCGCCATGGCCGCCAGGATCCTGCCGGCCGAGGCCAGCCCGGCGGCGCTGAGCATGGCGCTGGCGCGGTGGCCAGCATCAGCGGCTCCACGATCGTGCTCGGCGGTGGCCTGCAGGTGGCCGAGGTGGTGTCCCGCCAGCTGGAAGCCCTGCTCAAGGCCAGCAATTACGGCGGTGTGAAACTGCTGCTGGAGCCCGTGCAGCCGGTGGATTGCGCCGAGGCGATCGGCACCCTGCCGCGCACGTTGCAGGCCCTGGCTTTCCGCCTGCTGCCCAAGGACAAGGCGATTGAGGTGTACGAATACCTCGATGGCGATGTGCAGCAGAGCCTGGTGGAGCGGCTGCGCTCGGGCGAGGTGCTGGAGCTGGTGGAGGAGATGTCGCCGGACGACCGGGTGAGGCTGTTCGATGAACTGCCCGCCAAGGTGGTGCGGCGCCTGCTGATGGAGCTGAGCCCGGCGGAGCGCCGCGTCACGGCCCAGCTGCTGGGCTATGAGGCGGAAACGGCCGGCCGGTTGATGACGACCGAATTCATCGACCTCAAGGAGTTCCACAGCGCCGCCCAGGCGCTCGACATCGTGCGGCGGCGGGCCCGGGACACCGAAACCGTCTACAGCCTCTACGTGACCGATGCTTCGCGCCACCTCACCGGCATCCTGTCGCTGCGGGATCTGGTGATGGCCGACCCGGAGGACCGCATCGGCGATGTGATGACCCGGGAGGTGGTGAACGTCACCACCGCCACCGATCAGGAGGAGGTGGCCCGCGTGATCCAGCGCTACGACTTCCTGGCGGTGCCGGTGGTGGACCGCGAGGAGCGGCTGGTGGGGATCGTCACTGTCGATGACGTGATCGACGTGATCCAGCAGGAGGCCACCCGTGACCTCTACGCAGCCGGCGCCGTGCAGGCGGGCGATGAAGACGACTACTTCCGCAGCAACCTGTTCACCGTGGCCCGTCGCCGGGTGGTGTGGCTGCTGGTGCTGCTGATTGCCAATGCCGGCACCGCAGCGGTGATCGCCTCGCAGGAGTCGGTGCTGAAGCGGGTGGTGATGCTGACGGCCTTCATCCCGCTGCTGATCGGCACGGGCGGCAACGTGGGCTCGCAGAGCTCCACCGTGGTGATCCGCGGCCTCAGCACCCAGCGCATCCAGGCGCTCGGCACCTGGCCGGCGATCTGGCGTGAGGCCGTGGCCGGCGCCTTGCTGGGGGTGTTGATGGTGCTGGTGGTGGTGCCCTGGGCCCGGTATGTGTCGGGCAGCTGGCTGGTGGCGGTGGCGGCGGGCCTGAGCCTGGTGGCCATCACCACCCTGGCGGCCACGGCGGGTGCGGCGCTGCCACTGCTGTTCGATCGGCTGGGGCTCGATCCGGCGCTGATGTCGGCGCCGTTCATCGCCACCGCCACCGACGTGGCAGGGGTGTTCATCTACCTCCGGACCGCCACCTGGCTGCTCGACTCGCTCGGGATGCCGCTCTAGCTGGGCGGTAGGCGTCTGCCGGAGGCAGCGCATAGGGGCCGGTTGGCGGGCCTGCTGGCTGGATGGCTGCGCCTCCTCCCCTGGCAGGGACTGCGCTGTGGGCGGAGCAGCGGCTTGAGCCAGCGGGCGCAAGGCCAGCAGGAAGGTGGCGACCGGCACTGTTCAGGCCCGTTGGGGGGCCCGTGCGGCAGATCCGCTGTGGGGATCCCGCCTGGCCGAACGTCTGAAGACCCTGCGCGGCAGACCCTGGCAGCCCTGGGTGGCGCTCACTGGCTGCCCAAGGCGGGGCTCAGAGGCAGCTCAGGGGCAGTTCAGGGCGGGGCTGAGGGGGAATTTCGCCACGAAGCGTCCGAGATGAGAGGGACTTCACACTTCTTCAGGTTAGGCTTTACACACTGTCAAAACACCACGCCGTGATCGTCGCACTCTCCCCGTCCCGGCCCGTCGAATCGCTGGCCGATGCCGACCCCCGGCCAGCGGTTCTGCCCCGTTCCCTGCCTCCTGTGGACGGCGATCTGGTGCGCTCGTACCTGCGGGACATCGGCCGGGTGCCGCTGCTGAGCCATGAGCAGGAGATCACGCTGGGCCGCCAGGTGCAGGAGCTGATGCGTCTGGAGGAAACGGAGCTGGAGCTGGAGATGCGCGCCGGTGGGGTGA
>CALRJS020000042.1:0-29029 GCA_943367595.1 Sphingobacterium thalpophilum | reverse complement strand
TTGACAGCATCCATGCGCTTGTTGCTGTCAGCGACAACCGACGCCAGGGCGTCGATCTGGGCGCTGCTGAGGAATTCGCCGCGGGCATCAGCCTGAGCAACGACCTTGGTGAAGGCGTCGAACATGTAAATGAGCTCCTGTTCTCGACGGGTGGGGTCGGGAGGGTGGGTGTGCAAAACGAGAGCGCCGAAGGCGTTCACGCGAGCCAGAAAGGTGTGTCTTGCGCTAAACACCGTTGTTTGACCGGTGCCAGCGGACCCCCGACTTGGCCTACGTATTTTTGGCCCAACCCCTAATCTTGTGAGCGATGCTTAACAAATGGTCACTGCCTGCTGACATCCATTGCGGGGCAAGGCTTTTGCGTGGTCCAGCCAGGCTTTCGGTGCTTCAGCTGAGGTGGCAGGCACCAATGAATGTATCTGTGCGAACAGAAAACTGCTGAAAATCCCCTGTGTGGGATCACTCTGATGCCCGTGAGTTGTGGGAATCCTGCTCAACTTCGCCAGTTCAAGGTTGAACGGCTCAATGCTCAGGAGTTCAAAGCTTCGGGATCTCAACGCTTCAGGGGCTCAACGCTCCAAGGCTCGACACTCCACGAGTTCAAAGCCTCAGGCGCTCAACGGTTCAGGAGCTCCACGGTTCAGGAGTTCAAAGCTTCGGGATCACAAAGCTTCAGTGTCTCAACGCTCCAAGGCTCAACGCTCCAAGGCTTGAAGCCCCAGGAGTTCAAACTTTCATGTGCTCAATGTCCCAGGCGTTCAAAGCTTCAGGCGCTCACTGCCTGCGGGTGTCAACGCTTTGAGGGCTCAACGGCGCCCTGGCCAACTCCGTGCTGGTCAAGTGCGTCCGGTTCAGTTCGGGTCGGCTTGGCTCTGGCCACCTCAGCTCCGCTCGATTCCGCGTGACTCTCGCCAGCTCACGTCACGTCACCTGAGCTCCCTCACCTCGGCTCAGCTCATTCGCCTCGGATCACCACACTCACCTCCACGCCACGCCGCGGTGAGTCGCTCGACTGCATCTCGTTCCATTCCCGGCATGACGGCCATTAAAAAACCTCCCAGAAGGGAGGTTGGAGCAGAGGAGGCCCCAGGAGGGGCACAAGCCTCAGGCGTTAGGCGGTTTGAAGCCGTGGGATACCCGCCGGTATCAATCCGCTGCGATATCGCCGCCGCTGACGGACACGTTGGTGACCTTGCCGCCAAGGCGGTTCACGAGCCGAAGTGTGTCGTTCATGCGGGTGTAGGGAACCTGCATGACGCAATCAGAGCTGCGCACATAGTCGTTGTTGACGATGCCGGTGACGCTGATGGTGACCTGGCGGTTGCTGCTGAAGCTGCTGCCGCGGGTGCCTGCGGAGACCTTCATGGCTGGGATGGCGAGGGGATGGGAAAAAAGATCAGTTCACTGGTGTGAGGCTGGCAACCTTGCCGCCCTGTCGGTGAATCTGCTGCTGGTACTCCAGCAGTTTGTCGAACGGAATGAAGCGCACACGGTTGCTGCGCTTGTGCAGCTTGTAGTTGTTGAAACCAGTGATCTCCACGCGATAGGTGCGGCCTTGCTGGCCAGCACCCACGCCCATGCGGGTCACGCCATCGTCTTCCACTTTGCGGAAAGCCGAACCGCTGGCATTCGGGCTCACCACCGGAATGGGGGTTTCCTTGTGGATGGAGGGGTTGAGGCGGGATTGGTTCTTGGCCAGATCACCTTTCACGGAAGCGGCTACGCCGCGGGTGAGCTGGAGGAGGTAGGAGAACTGAAGGCCCTGCTGCCCGGCGGAGTAATTCCAGCCATGGAGGTAAGGGACCTGATCTTCTCCGAAACGCTCCTGGTACTCGGCGCTGTCGATGTAGGAATCGATTTCGGCGTCGAAGCCCTGCTCCTGCAGGATGGTGAAGTGCTCAAGCATTTCAGCCTTGTTCTGGGGAGCGCGCCCGAGAAGATGCTTGAAGTTGAGTTCGATGAACCGGTAGGGGTTGGTGCTTTCGAAGAAGCGCTTGCGGTAGAGGCTGCTCTTGGCGATCTGGCGAACCAGCTCGCGCACACTCAGATAGCCGCGACGGAACAGGGATTCAGGACCCTCAAGGCGATCGCTCTTGAGGACGTATTGGAAACCGAGAACCTGCTGGTAAACAGCCCGAATCAATGTGGCCTTGTCGGATTCGGTGGCGTTCAGCCAGTTTTCCTTGTTTTGCGAGGTCGAAAAACGGTCAATGCCCAGATAGGCAGCGTTGACGAGTGTCATGGGCGTGCGAGCCGGGGGTGGGGAGACAGGGCCTGTCGGGAGGGTGCCGTACACGGCGCGGCACTCGCGGACGGGTCTGGCATTAGCGGGATCCTATGGGGGGACTACAACCTCCAGCGCCTGGTTCCAGAATCGTTACAAAGCAGAGATCTGGCGCCATCAGCCAACGCCGATACCATCCGGCCATGCCTTGGTCTGTTGTGTGAAGCCATGACGTCCCTGCCTGCGGCGGATTCCTGGTCCCATCGCCTGAGCCTTCAGCTCCAGTCGCTCAGTGTGATCTGCGAAACCCTCACCCTCCGTCTGCTGGAGCTGGAGGAGCGCATGGGCCGCTGGGATGAGCAGAAACGGTGCATGGAAGAGCAGGCTTCGTTGCAAGCCGGCAGCGCGGCCGCTCTGGTGGATGTGCTGGAAGCCACCGGCCAACGGCTTGCCTCTCTGGAATCGCTGCTTGAGGCGGCGCCGGGGGTGGTTGCTGAAGCCAATGCCGCCCCGCCGCGTTTGCAGGTGCTGCATGCCCAGCCCAGGCGCCGCGCCCAGGTCGAAGGGCGCCCATTGGAAGAGTTGTTGCCCGAAGCATCGCCGCCCGGGCCTGAAGATCGAGTCAATCTGGCCGCCGCTGAGGCTGCTGGCGCCATGAGCGGGGCCAGGGTGTTCGGCCTCCACGCTGAGCAGCCGTCGCTGGCGAAGGCGCGTTCCATGCCGGCAGCCTTGCAGCGCCCTGAACGTCCCAGCGAAGCCGACGATGTGTTCCCCGAGGACGAGGAACAACGCTTCATGGATGAACTGACGGCCTGAAGAGGGCTGCCTGGGCAAGCCATCTGAAGCTGAACGATGGGCCTGGGCCATGGGCGCCCAAGCCCTTGTTCACGCTTGGGATTCAGCCCCCGGAACCGGTGCTCAGCATGGCGCCAGCCGTGGTGAGCAGCACCCTCACCAGTTCAAGGGCACCAAGGCCGCCAGCCAGCAGCCAGAGATTCAGGGCAAGGCGTGGTGGTTGGCCGTTCTTCCAGGTGGGCGACACCTGAACGGGAACCGGGCCGGGCGCCATCACGTCGGTGCCCATCACCATGTGGGGGGTGCTGCCCCAGGAGCGGGTGCCGCGGAAGGGCCCTGCAGGAGCTCGTTTCGACTGGGCGTCCCTCCAGTAAGCGGTGTAACGGGGGGCCTGCTGGTTGAACGGCAGCTCACCGCCGGGGTTGCCAGGCAGCACACGTCCCAATTGCTGGGGAACGTCCATCTCGCCGAAACGATCGAGATACTCATTCGAATCCAGCAGGGCATCGACGCAGCCTTCAAGCCCTCGCTGCGCAATCAGAATGGAGAGGGCGAGCCGTTCCCCATCCCCATTCACTTTGCGGCCGAGAACGCGGCCGACGATCTGGTCCACCATCGCGTAATTGCTGTTGCAGCGATAGAAACCTTCACGGAATCGTGGCGATAGCAGAAGACCGCGAATGAAGAGCCGTGTTGTGATCTGGCCATTGCGAAACTGCGATTCCAAGGCGGCGTCGCGGTCGACTTTGAAGGCGTGGAAGAAGATCTGGCGGTAGGAGCGCTCGATCAAGGCGTCCATGTCCTGAGGGCTGCGGCGCAGACCTTCGGGGGAGCGGCGGGGATCCTCCTCACTGCCGACGGAATAGCTTTTGACGCGGGCGTTTTGCGCGATCTGGCTGTATTCGAGCAGGGGCAGAGGCATGCGAGAGTGTTGTGCTGGGGGTAGAAGCTAGAGGCTCTCGTCGCGATCTTGGTGAGCGAAAAGCATCCACACATACTCCTTCACAAAATAAGAGTTCATGACATTTTCTTCATGAAGAAGTCTTGGAGTTGGGAACGCAGGGTGTGCTGTCCGCTCTTGTCGTGCTTCAGGCGGTGAACCAATCGGCTGGAATCTCTGCGCTGTAATCGTGGGTTCGCTCAAACTCGAAGGGACCTGCCACGGATCCCCACAGTTGCTGGTGGGTTTCCGGATCATGGCCGCGGTCGATCGTGCGCATCCCGCGGGGATCAAGCTCAAAGCTGCTCACCAGGTAGGCCACGCTCCCCTTGCGTTCCACCAGGCATCCGCAGCCGGGCTCCACCTCGCCCACGAAACCGTCTCCCTGCTGGCGAACCACATACGAGCAGCCCTTGAGCAGGCGCAGGTCGTCGCTCTGGATCGCCGCCATCCGCTCCGGCTCCTCCACAGCCCCCCAGAACCGCTTCTCTTCCACCAACGCGTGGTTATGGATGCGCACGGAGCCATCCGGTGCCGCCTCAGCCCGCAGGATGCGGATCCGGTAGGGCTGCCGCGGCGCGAAGGCATACGACTGCTCCAGCAGCAGGGCACCTTCTCCGAGCTGCGGCACGGGACGGAAGGCCACCAGGATGTGGGCGTAGATGGGCGGGTTCTCAAACGCCTGGTGCTGGTTGCTGAAGCCGGCGCTCAGCATCTCCACCAGACGGCGCAGGGTCGTGGTCATGAGCGGATCCTATGAGCGGAGCCTGCGCTGGGGTTCGTGGCCGGAGTCTCTGCTCGAAGCCTGCAGTCGAAGCCTTGGGCCGGTGTCTTTCGTCTGAGCCTGTGGTCGAAGTCGTGCGCCCTTCAACGTTTCCGTGCAGCCTGCTCCAGCCCGAGCCCGAGCCCGAGCCCTGACCCCAGCCTCAGCCGCCCAGCAACCGCAAGCGGAACGCCGCCACCTGGGCCACCAGATCCGGCTGGTTGATGGCGAAAGGGTGGTCACGCAAGTCGTTCAGGATGGCCGCCAGCCTCTCCGCCTCGCTCAGGTCCGGGGACGGGTCGGCCGCCAGTGAGGCCTGCCAGGCCTGATCAAACGACATGCCGAAGCTGTCGGCGTTGTTGAACAGTTGATTCGAGTCCCACTCGGGGGGGGTGCGCATCATGAAAGCTGCGTCGGGGAAGGGCAGTGGAGGTTTCGGCGAGCCCCGGCCTGGTGACCGCCGTCAGCGCCGGAACCGAGCTGGGGCTTCAGCGGCTGAGCATGAAGCCGATAACGACAACACAGCGCAGGGTGCCGGAAAACGTAGGCACGCAAGAGCGGGAGGGAAGAAATAGTGAATGCCAGGACCCAGATTTGAACTGGGGACACGGCGATTTTCAGTCGCCTGCTCTACCAACTGAGCTATCCCGGCAGGCTGCGGCCGCAGCGCTCATGGATCTTAGATCACGGCGCGTGGCGCCTTCTGGCTGGCGTGCGGGCCAGGCAGAGCAGCCCCGCCACCTGGAATCCTCCCTGTTCCAGTGCCACAGCGGCGGCTTGCGCTGTCGCGCCGGTGGTAAGGATGTCGTCCACCAGCAGCACCTGCCTCTTCCTCCAGGCGCGGGCCGGCAAGCAGCCTCGGGTCGGCAAGCCGCCGCGGGCCCGTAGGCCTTGCTGGGCCAGCCGCTCGCCCTCGGCGCTGAGGCAGAACGAGCCCGCCTGGTTGCGCTCCCTCAGCTGGCGATTGAGGTGGTGCTGCCCGAGGGTGGCGTGCCGGCGACGCAACAGCGGAGCCACCGGTAGGGGCAATCCAGCGCAGATCTGCTCCGGCAGGGGATTCGCCCGGCGCTTCCAGCTGGGCACCGCCACCAGCAGCGTGTCATGGCAGAGCGCGCCCGGCAGGGTGGCGCCCAGGCTGCGCGCCAGGGCCGAGATCACGGACGGATCAGGGCGCTTGCGCAGTCCAAGCAGCTCGCGGCGGAAGGTGCTGTCATAGGCGCCCAGGCTCCACCAGGGCAGCGGCTCGGTTCCCTGCAGCCCGATGTCGGTGAGCTCCAGGTGCTCCAGGCACGGCAGGCACAGACGCCTGATCTGCTCCCGGCTGGGCAGCGGCTGGCGGCAGCGAGGGCAGACCGGGATGGTGAGCAGTTCACAGCAGCCGCTCAAAAACGACCGGAACATGGCGTGTGGCAGGGAGGGAGGGGAGTGGCAGGATTCCCGCCTGCCGCGTCCCCTCAGGCTTCCCAACCGGCGCGGTTGTGATCCGTGCGGCCGAGGCGCCGCTCAGCCCGGCTGTGAGGGCATGGCCCGCAACATGGCGACGAGGGTCCGGTGAGCGTCCTCGCTGTCCGTGAGCGGGTGATCGAACGGTACGGAGATGGTGGCGCCATCCACGTCAAGTTCCATGGCTTCCGGCAGCACCTGAAGCATGCGGGCCGCCTGGGCGTCTGCCGCTCCGCCGTAGTGCCGGGCGTAGGCCAGCACGGCCTCGGCGTGGTCGTTGTTCATGTGGGCGCAGATGCGTGCGCTGACGGCTGGGGTGAGGGGATCGGCGGACATCGACGCGCAAAGGAGTGGGGCGAAGCGCGATTCTGGCTGGCCTGCTCGCCCGTGCGCCCTCAGCCGGCCCCGAAGCGTTGCCAGAGGAGCAGCCCGAGCCGCACGCCGCTGAAGGCCACATAGCCCGCCAGAACAACGAACAGCCCCATGGAGATAACGGTGCGCAGTCGTTCGTTCATCGCAGGCAGGCAGACGGGTCCATGGCCATCATCCTCGGCCAGCCAGCCATTGCCGCCAGCCCCGCTGCGCCAGCAAGGCTGAGCCGAAAGCGCAGCTCACGCCCGGTCGGCAGCGCACCGGGACTCCCAACAGCTGCTCACGCAGCTGACGCCACTGGGGGTTGCGGGCCCCACCCCCCAGCGTCACCACCTGCTGCACGGCCGGCGCGCCGAGTTCCTGAAGTTTTCGCCAGCCCTGTGCCTCGATACGGCTGAGGCCTTCCAGCAGGGCCTGCAGGTACCGCACATCGCTGACCGGACGGGGTTCCAGCACCGGCTCAAGGGTGGGATCGTCGACGGGGAAACGCTCACCCGGCGCCGGCAGCGGCAGCAAATCCAGCCCGCTGGCGCGGCGGGTGTCGATCTGACGGCTCAGCTGCCGCAATTGCTGATCGGTGAAGAAGCGCCTCAGCACCACGCCGCCCGCATTCGAGGCTCCTCCCACCAGCCAGCGCCCAGCTACGCGATGGCAGCTCACCCCGGCTGCCTGGATCGGTTGCGATACGAACTGTTTCAGCACCAACGTGCTCCCCAGCACGGCCACCCCTTCGTGATCCTGTGGTGCCGCCGCCAGCACGGCCGCGTTGGCGTCGGTGGTGCCTGCGATCACCAGGCAGCCGGGCGGCAGACCCAGGGCGGCGGCCGCCGGGGCATGCAACGCGCCCAGAGCGGTGCCACTGGCCACGATCTCCGGCAGCGCGCCCGACCAGTGCTGCTCGCCGATGGCGCCCGCCCAGAGGCCTGGCTCCAGCTGCCAGCCGAGTTTGAGATTGTTGCCTTCCTCCCCCCAGCGCCAGTTCCCCAGCAGCCAGCCCATCACCCAGTCGGCCTGATGGCGGAGCAGAAGGGCTGGCTCCTGCAGCGCGTGGACCTCCAGGAGCCGGAGCGCCCGTGCCAGGCTGCCGGAGCTGCTGCGAGCCGGTGATCCGGGCTGCACCAGTGCGACCAGGCTGGCGGCTTGCTCAGGGCAGGCCAGCGCATAAGGGAGCGCCTCCCCCAGCGGTTCGCCATCGGGGCGGCAGGCCAGCAGCGTGCCGGAGGTGCCATCCACACTGAGGGCCGCCACCTGCTGCCGCCAGGCTGACGGCAGCGATTGAACCAGGGCAATCAGCCCGGAGCGCCACCCACCGGGCTGTTCGAACGGCTGCGGGTAGGGCAAGGCCCGTTCGCCTCCTGCCACCGGCAGGCCTGCAGCATCGACGAGGGCGAGGCGCAGGCCGCTCGTGCCCAGGTCAATGCCCAGGCAGAACGGGGCTTGCGGGCCCGCCCCGGGCATGGCGGAGGCCTCGGGTCAGGCGGCGCTTCCGGCTGGAATGCGATCGGCCGTGGCCTGCCTCAGCTTGGCAGCCATGGCGTCAACGTTCTCCCAGGGGAGGTTGAGGTCGCTGCGGCCGAAGTGGCCGTAGGCCGCCACGTCCTGATAGAAGCGACCACCGCGCTCCTTGGGAAGGGTGCGCAACCCGAAGACGTCGATGATCGCCCCGGGCCGCAGATCGAAATGCTCCTGTACCAGGGCGGTGAGTGCCTCATCGCCGAGCAGGCCGGAGCCGAAGCTCTCCACCAGGATGCTCACCGGGCGGGCCACACCGATGGCGTAGCTCAGCTGCACTTCCACGCGGCGTGCAAGACCTGCAGCCACGAGGCTCTTGGCCACGAAGCGGGCGGCATAGGCCGCGGAGCGGTCCACCTTGGTGGGGTCCTTGCCGGAGAAGGCACCGCCGCCATGGCGGGCAGAGCCGCCGTATGTGTCAACGATGATCTTGCGGCCGGTGAGTCCGGCATCCCCCTGCGGCCCGCCCACCACGAACTTCCCGGTGGGGTTGACCAGGAAGCGGGTGCTGCTGCGGGATGGGCGGATGTAGAGATCGGCAGTGGCCGGCTCCACCACGTGGGTCCACAGGTCGTCGGCGATCCGCTCGCGCAGGGTTGTTTCGTCGCTGACCACCGCGCCATCGGCAAAAGTGATTTCCGCCAGGTGCTGGGTCGAGATCAGCAGGGTGTCGATGGCCACGGGGCGGCCGTGCTCGTACACCACACTCACCTGGGTCTTGCCATCGGGAAGCAGGTAAGGAAGCGTGCCCTCGTGGCGCACCATGGCGAGACGCCTGGAGAGGCGATGGGCCAGGCTGATCGGCAACGGCATCAGCTCCGGCGTTTCATCGCAGGCAAATCCGAACATGATGCCCTGGTCGCCGGCTCCCACCAGATCGAGGGGGTCGCCATCGTGGTCATCGGCTTCATTGACCCCCTGGGCGATGTCGGGAGATTGCTGATCGAGAGCGATCAGAACGGCGCAGCTGTGGGCGTCGAAGCCGCCCGCCCGCGCTCCGCTGTAGCCGATCCGTTCGATCACCCCCCGCACCAGGCTGGTGAAATCCACCTTCGCGTTGGTGGTGACCTCCCCAGTCACCAGGCAGAGCCCGGTGTTCACAACCGTTTCACAAGCCACACGGCTGGCGGGGTCGGAATTCAGCAGGGCATCGAGCACCGCGTCGCTGATCTGGTCGCAGATCTTGTCGGGATGCCCTTCGGTGACCGATTCGGACGTGAAGACGTATCGCGCCATGCCGGTGGAAAAGGGATCTAGAGGGGTGAGCCTATTCCCTTGAATCCTCACCGGTTCGTACTCAGGCGGCAGATCCGTCGGTGCCGAGTGCCTGATGCACGGTGAGCTCCGACCAATGATGGATGCGGGGGTAGCGGGCGTCGAGCGCCGGCGGAGTGAGCCAGCCGGAGAGATACCCCAAGGCCACACCAACTCCTGCGGCCTCGGCCATCGCCAGGTCACTGTCGGCATCGCCGATCAGGGCGCAGGCTGCCGGTTCCACACCGAGCTGCGTGCAGAACCCATGCACGGCGCCCGGATCGGGCTTGGCGGGACGGTGATCAGCACTCCAGATGCCACGAATGTGGTGCTGAAGCTGGTGGGCCCTCAGAAAGCGCTCGATGCCGGCGGGTTGATCGTTGCTGATCACGCCGATCACAACGCCCGCAGTGTCGAGTTCGGCCAGCAGCCGCGTGAGCCCCTGGGTGGGCAGAGCTACAGCAGCGCCCTCGGCCTCCCCTGGCGCTGCATCGGTGCAACGGAACACCTCTTCGCTGTGGCGGACGGCTTCAGGCCAGCCCAGCCCCACCAGGCAGAGCACCGTGGCGGTGGAGATGAGGTTGTGGCTGCGGCTGGCCACCGCAGTGGTGCCGGCAGGGTGGAGGCGATCGCCTGTGAGCCCATACGCCCGCTCCAGCAGTTCACGCAGCTCAAGGCGGCGCTCAGGCGCCACCCGTGCTTCGCAGAGATCGATGCGGGCGCGAGCCAGGCTGGTGAGCAATGGCTCGCTATGGCTGAGGGTGCCGTCCTTGTCGAACAGAACGGCATCCAACTGGCCAATCGGTTCACCGCGCAGGGCCAGGACGGCCATTGGTGCACCCGGGGGGAGAGGCGGAGATTCAGTCGAGGTCGAGGGTGACGCCCATCGGCTCATTCTCTTCCGCCTGCTCCAGCAACATCTGCTTGTAGCGGGCGGCCATCTCCTCGGCCTTGTCGAACACCTTCTGGGGATCGGTGAGCATGTCACCGGGTTCGGGTTCGAGGGCCTTGGTGGAGAGGGAGATCCGACCGCGCTCTGCGTCAAGGTCGATAATCATCACCTTCATCTGATCGTTGACATTGAGCACCGTGTGGGGTGTTTCGATGTGCTCGTGGCTGATCTCGGAGATGTGCAGCAGACCGCTGACGCCGCCGATGTCGATGAAGGCGCCGTAGGGCTTGATGCCACGCACGGTGCCGATCACCACTTCGCCGACCTCGAGGCGGTTCATCTTGCGTTCCACCAGGGCGCGGCGATGGCTGAGCACCAGGCGGTTCCGCTCTTCGTCCACCTCCAGGAACTTCAGGGGCAGGAAGTCGGCGACGAGATCTTCCTTCGGCTTGCGGGTGCTGATGTGGCTGCCGGGGATGAAGCCACGCAGGCCTTCCACCCGCACAAGGGCACCGCCACGGTTGGTGGCAAACACTTCGCTGTAGATGGTGGCGTCTTCCTTCTGGAGCTGACGCACGCGCTCCCAGGCCCGCTGGTACTCGATGCGACGGATCGAGAGGGTGAGCTGGCCGTCTTCGTTCTCCTCGCTGAGGATGAAGAATTCGCGAACCTCACCGGGCTCCAGCACGTCGCTGAGGTTCTCGACACGGTTGATCGAGACCTCCTGGAGCGGCATGAAGGCGGCCGTCTTGGCGCCGATGTCGATCATGGCGCCCTTGGGCTCCATGGCGAACACGGTGCCGTTCACCACGTCGCCGGGTTTGAAGTTGTAGTCGTACTTGCTGAGAAGAGAGGCGAACTCCTCCAGGGTGAAACCGGCCCCATCGGCGTCGCGGCTTGCAGCGCGGCTCAAGGGGTCGTCAGCGGTGGGAACCTCTTCCGGAATGTCGAGGTCCAGATCAGCGGCGGCAGTGTCGATGAGTTCGAGGTCGGCCTCGGCGCTGCTGATGTCGGAAGGGGTCACGGTCATGAAGGAGTGGCGGTCTGCCTGTGGCAGAGCGAAGGTTCGGCCTGGCTGCCCGCCGACAGCGCAAACCCAATCTCCGACTATACGAATCGGCGCGACCGTCAGTTCAGGATGGCCAGTGCCGGGCTGGATCCGTCGTTGCGACGCTTGGCGGGACGCCGGCTCAGCCCTTCGAGGGCGGAAACGAAATCATTGATCCCCTGGAACTGGCGATACACCGAGGCGAAGCGCACGTAGGCCACTTCACTCATCTCGCCCAGCTGCTGGAGCACGAGCTCGCCGATCTCGGCACTGCTCACCTCGCGACCGCCGCGTTGCTGGAGCTGCAGCTCGATCTCGTCGATCACGGTTTCCAGCCGGGCCGGCTCCAGGCCGGTTTTTTCGCAGGCGCGGATCAGGCCATGCAGCAGCTTCTCGCGGCTGAACAGCTCCCGATGGCCGTTGCGCTTGACCACGGTGACCGGCACCGTTTCAACCCGCTCGTAGGTGGTGAAGCGGGCTTCGCAGTTGAGGCACTCCCTGCGACGGCGCACACTCCTGCCTCCGTCTGCGGATCGGGATTCGAGGACCCGGCTGTCGGTGTGTTGGCAGGAGGGACATTGCATCCCTTTTTCGCCGCAAGTTGCGCTTATCAATTGTAAGCAGACATTCATTCAATGAAAAGGGTTCTCGCCCTCAGTTTTTTGCCCCCCTCTCCCGGGCACGCCGGCATGAAAAAGCCCCCGCCGAGGCGGGGGCAGAGCTGGGCAGGGATCACTTGCCGATCTTCGGGGGATCGCGGAAGGCGATGGCGAAGAAGAGGGTGGCGATCGCCAGGGTCAGGATCAGGATGTAGGCGAAGCTCTCCATCGAGGTTCTCGGGCGAAGGGACGATCAGCTGAGCGTGCTGCCGGCCGGGGGCACGAAGCCCTCGGGGATCCGACGGGTGGAGCGGTCACCGAGTTTCTGGAAGAGGCCGAATTCGACCTGCTCGCCAAGATCAGGATCGATGCCTGCGAACACATCGCGGTAAAGGGTGCGAGCCCCGTGCCAGATGTGGCCGAAGAAGAAGAGCAGCGCGAAGGTGGCGTGGCCGAAGGTGAACCAGCCGCGCGGGGAGCTGCGGAAGGTGCCATCGGAGTGATAGGTGTCGCGATCGAATTCGAAGGCTTCACCCAGCTGGGCCTTGCGTGCCAGGCGCTTCACGTCTGCAGGGTCGGTGAAGGTCTGACCGTCGAGGGCACCGCCGTAGACGGTGGCGGTGACGCCGGTCTGCTCGAAGGAGTACTTCGCTTCGGCGCGGCGGAAGGGGATGTCAGCCCGCACGATACCTGCGCTGTCTTCGAGGACCACGGGGAAGTTCTCGAAGAAGTTGGGCAGACGGCGAACCTGGAGATCACGCCCTTCTTTGTCGGTGAAGCTGATGTGGCCCAGCCAACTGGTGGGCAGGCCGTCACCATTCACCATCGGACCGACGCGGAACAGACCACCCTTGGCAGGGCTGTTGCCGACGTAGTCGAAGAAGGCGAGCTTCTCAGGGATGGAGGCGTAAGCCTCCTGCTTGCTGGCTCCGGCCTCCATGGCCGTGGCTACCCGCCGGTTGATCTCGGTTTTGAAGTAGCCCTGATCCCACTGGTAGCGGGTGGGGCCGAACAACTCGACCGGGGTGGCCGCTGAGCCGTACCACATGGTGCCGGCCACGATGAAGGCCGCAAAGAAAACGGCTGCGATCGCACTGGCGAGCACCGTTTCGATGTTGCCCATCCGCAGAGCCTTGTACAGACGCTCCGGTGGGCGCGTGGTGATGTGGAAGATGCCGGCAATGATGCCAACAATCCCGGCGGCGATGTGGTGAGCCACGATTCCACCGGGGTTGAAGGGGTTGAATCCTTCGGGTCCCCATGAGGGTTGAACGGGCTCAAGGTGCCCGGTGAGGCCATAGGCATCGGACACCCACATTCCAGGGCCGAAGACGCCTGTGAGGTGGAAGGCTCCGAAGCCGAAGCAACCGAGGCCGGCCAGCAGGAGGTGGATGCCGAAGATCTTGGGCAGATCCAGGGCAGGCTCGCCGGTGCGAGGGTCCTGCCAGATCTCGAGATCCCAGTAGGTCCAGTGCCAGATGGCGGCAAGGAACAGCAGGCCACTGAAAATGATGTGAGCGGCGGCTACGCCTTCGAAGCTCCAGAAGCCAGGGTCGACACCGGTTTCACCGGTGATGCTCCAGCCTCCCCAGCTGCCTGTGACCCCGAGGCGGGCTATGAAGGGCATCACAAACATGCCCTGGCGCCACATGGGGTTGAGCACCGGGTCGGAGGGATCGAAGATGGCGAGCTCGTAAAGCGCCATGGAGCCGGCCCAGCCGGCAACAAGAGCGGTGTGCATGAGGTGCACGGCCAGAAGGCGGCCCGGGTCGTTGATCACGACCGTGTGCACCCGATACCAGGGCAATCCCATGGGGGTTAGGTCCGGGGAAACAAACGGCTGCAAGGGTGTGACCCGAGCAGCGGACGATCAGATGGATCGTTCCGTGCTGGCGATCGTAAGGGTTTCCATCCGTTGCGGAGAGGCCACCAAGGGAGCTGAAACGAGCCGTGATACGGGGTCTGGCCCTGTCGCGATGATGCAGTTACATTTCGCAACCTTGGGAGCACAATGGCGTGGTTTGAGCCGTCCCTCCATGCCCGTGATCCGCTTTGTTCGTGAAGGCCGTGATGTCAGCTGTTCCCCCGGCGAAAACCTGCGGGAGGTGGCGCTGCGCGAAGGGGTGGAGATCTATGGCCTGAAGGGGAAATTGGGCAATTGCGGCGGCTGCGGCCAGTGCATCACCTGTTTTGTGGCGGTCGAGGAGCCGGCAACGGCTGCGGCCACTCTCTCCCCCCGCACCGCTGTGGAGGAGCGGAAGCTGCTCAAGCGTCCTGGGAACTGGCGCCTGGCTTGCCAGGCGCTGGTGCAGCGCTCGCTGATCGTGGTAACGCGCCCCCAGGTCGCTTTGCCGGACGGTGACCGGCTGCTTGCGGAGGCCCGTCAGCAGACGCTGCCGGAGGGCCCCACCAGCTGGCCCGCGGTGGAAGCGCCCGCGGAGGACGAAGACGAGGAGGAGGGGGCCACGACCACAACGACGGGTGAAGGGCTTCCTGAAGCGTCAGGCAATGGTGATACGGTCCGCTGAGTCCTCCATGCCTTGATGGAAACCAACGATCTCGGTTTCGTGGCCAGCCTGTTGTTCGTGCTGGTCCCGGCCATTTTCCTGATCATCCTCTACATCCAGACCAACAGCCGCCAGCAAGGCTGAGCCCTCACCCGGCGCGTCTTCACCCCAGAGCAACCTCAGGTTTGCGCTGGGGTGATTTTCTGGCAGTTAGAACCCCGTTTTTCGTCCGCCTGCATTGCCCCCTCCGCTCACAGCTTTCGGGCAAGGTGAGCGCAACGCATTAAGCGCAACAACGCATGAGCGCAACCCAATGGTTTGCTCAGGCGTTTTGCCTGACAGAAGGTTTCCCCCAGGGCTGGCCGTTCGCTCTGCTTGTTCCAAGCCAGTGAAGTGGCCGTTCTTCAGGCCGTGAAGGCAATTGGCTTGACGCAACTGCCTATACGCAACTGCCTTCGAGCAATTGCCTTTACGCAACTGCCTGGCAACGGCACCGCCAGCCCCCGCTGAATCGGGCCAGAGCTTTCGGATTCAGGCGCGGCGTTCGGGTTCGCGCACCAGCAGCACCGGCGCAGGAGCGTGCACCCGGATGAAGTCGCTCACCGAGGTCCCGAGCAGCCGATCGATGTCCACCAGTGCCTTGGCCACCAGGGGGCGACGATCCTGAGAGGCAATCACCAGCAGATCGGCCTCGATCTCCTTCGCCGCTGCGCACACTTCCCGGCCCACATCATTGCCATCGCGGTGCACCCCCTTGAGCTCCACGCCAAAGCTGCGGGCGCGCTGCTTGGCCTTCTCCAGCACGTCGTCTGCCGGAGTTTTCCCGCCTCGGCTCGGCGCCAGTTGCTGGCGGCTCACGTGCACACCGGTGAGCGTGCCGCCAGGAATCTCTTTCACCAGCTCACAGGCGATTTTGAGAGCGTCATCGCCCACGCCGGTGCCATCGATGGTCACCATCACCCTGTTGACATGCCGGACGTAAAGGTCGTCGCGGACCAGCAGCATGGGCCGGGTGGACAGTTGGAAGACGTATTGGCTCGAGCTGTTGCCCAGGATCGACTGCAGGCGTCCAAGGCCGCGCGACCCCATCACGATCAGGTCGGCATCAAGCTCATCGGCCACCTTCAGCACGGTCTGCTTGGCATCCCCCTGACGGATGATCGTGTTCACATCGGTGGGATTGAGGCCCAGGCGTTGAACGGCCTCCGCCATCAGCCCGCCGGCGCGCTGCCAGTGCTCCTGCACTGTCTCCCCCGACTGCTCGGGAACCACATGGAGCAGATTGAGCCGTGCCTGCCGGAAGGCCGGGAGGTCGCGCAGCATGCGCACCATTTCCTCCACATGACCTTTGCCGGAATCGGCGATCAGAAGGTTGCGAAACACGGGGGCGTCACGGTTCAAAATCAGCCTATGGCCGCCTCCGGGGCCAGCAGCTCCGCCCTGTCGAGGTCGTAATGGACGATCGTGATCCGACCTGGCCCTGGCGCCTGACCCGCCGCGTGTTGCCTCAGCACACGGATCACGCTGGGGTGATGTGGCATGGGGCCTACCTCCGCTGGTTGGAGGAGGCGCGGGTGGAGGCGCTGGCAGCGGTGGGCTTGCCCTACCGGGTGCTCTCCGACCGGGGCCTTGAGCTGCCGGTGGTTTCGCTCACCATCGATTACCGCCGCCCGCTCCAGCACGGCGACTGCGTGGACATCGAGAGCATGGTGGGTGATGCGCAGGGGCTCCGACTGCCTTGGCGCAGCAGGTTCGTGGGGATGGAAGGGCATGTGGCGGCCACCGCGCGGGTGGAGCTTGTGCTGGTGGAATCCAGGCCCCATCCGGCCGGGGGCGTTCCGCAGCGGCGGCTGCGACGCCAACCGCCCGCCGATCTGGCGGAGGCGCTGGCAGCCCTGCGGCGGGGTCCCCGGTCCGCCATGCCATAGTACAAGCGTACTGATCTTTTGTCGGCGGGATGGGAGAGCTTGTTGCCGTCAGCTTTCCTCGGGGCACTGGCGCCGCGCCGAGTCCATGGCCCCAGGGCGTCGTTTCCGGCAATCCCACGCCTCAGATGGGCGTGCCATGGCCAGAGCGGCGTCGGCGATGGTGGTTGCTCTGGGCTGGTTGCCCGGGTCTGGGCATCCGCCGGCTGGAGGGGCTCGAGCAGCGGTTCGGCTCTCTGGAAGCGGCCTGGAAGGCGCCGGCCGCGGATCTGGCCGCTGTGCAGGGGTTTGGTGAAGGGTTGCGGGCCGCTGTGGAGGCCCATCGCCATCGCCACGGCGCCGATCCGGTTGCTGTCGGCAAGCCGGCGCCTTCCGCGATGCTCCGGGTGCTGCTTCCCGGGGATCCCGCCAGCCCGCGGGCGTTCACTGCCCTGGAACGGCCACCCCTGGCGATCTACTGGCAGGGGCAGGGCGCCTTATGGCCATTGCTGCGCCGCCGCGAGGCCGTCGCTGTGGTGGGCACCCGCAACCCCTCCCGGCATGGCCTGGTGATGGCGGAGGCGGTGGGCGCTGCCCTTGCGGCGGCAGGCTGGCCTGTGGTGAGTGGCCTCGCCGATGGCATCGATGCCGCTGCCCATCGAGGGTGTCTGGCTCAGGATGGCAAGCCAGTGGCGGTGCTCGGCACGCCGCTAAGGCGGGCTTATCCCCGCCATCACGGGCCCCTTCAGCAGTCCGTGGCCGCGAGGGGGCTGCTGATCACCGAGCAACCCCCGGGTGCCTCGGTTCAGCGCGGCCATTTCGCCGCCCGCAACCGCCTGCAGGTGGCCGTGGCCAAGGCGGTGGTGGTGATCGAGTGCCCTTTCAAAAGTGGCGCTCTCCATTCCGCGGCGCTGGCCTGGGAGCAGGGCCTGCCGCTCTGGGTGGTGCCGGCTGATGCGGCCAAGGTGTCTGCCCAGGGCAGCAACCGCTTGCTGCTGCAAGGTGCCACGCCGTTGCTGCAGCCTGGGGATCTGGTGCGCCAGCTGGGCCCCGGCCCGCTGTTGCAGGCGCAAAGCTCCGCTGAGCGGGCCACGGGCTTGCCACCTTGCCGGGTGGGGTCACTGACGATGCCCCAGCGGAACCTGCTCGCCGCACTGGGCAGCGGGGCCTCGCTTGAGCACCTTTGCCAGTCTCTTGGAGAGCCACCAGCGCATCTCTCCAGCCTGCTTCTGGATCTGGAGTTGGCGGGGCTGATCAGCGCCGAGCCTGGGCTGTACTGGCGGCCCGCCCACGGCAGCTTTGCTTAGCCTTTCCGCATCGGCCAAACGCAGCCCCATCACAGTTCCAGCCTCGCCACAGGCGTTCTCCCCCGAGGAAACCCCTTCCACAGGCTCCGCAGGGCCGATTCGGCTGAGCGGCAAGGAGCTCTGGCCATGGCGCCGCGAGCAACTTCGCCTCGGCGGAGCTGTCGCTGATTTCGACTGGCTGCTGGATCTCGCCGGCGGAGTGGATGGCCGCAGCCGCCATCGCCTGCGGCTTGAGCCTGAGCTCAGCGTGGATCTGCGATGCAGCCTCGGCGAGATCGAACGCCTCTGGCGCCGTCATCTCAGCGAGCACATTCCCCTTCAATACCTGGTGGGAGTGTGCCCTTGGCGCGACCTGGAGATCGTTGTGGGGCCCGGGGCCCTGATTCCCCGCCAGGAAACCGAATGGCTGGTGGAACTGGCCTTGGAGCATGCGGGCGCCCTCGCCCCCGGCTGGCCGCGCCGCTGGGCTGATCTTGGCTGCGGTTCCGGTTGCCTGGCAGTGGCGCTGGCGCTGGCTTTTCCAGAGGCTCAGGGATGGGCAGTGGATTGCTCCCCGGAGGCGCTTCACCACACGCATAACAATCTCCATCGCGCCCGCGTCCAGGGCCGGGTCGCACAGCTGGAAGGATCCTGGTGGGACCCCCTGCAGGCCGTCTGGGGGCAGCTCGATCTGGTGGTGAGCAATCCCCCCTACATCCCATCGGCAGAGGTGAGCCAGCTCGATCCCGTGGTGCGCTGGCATGAACCCCATCTCGCCCTCGATGGCGGTGCCGATGGCCTTGATGCTGTTCGCTTGATTGCCGCCGGAGCTCTCCAGGCACTCGCCCCCGGTGGCTGGCTGCTGCTTGAGCATCACCACGACCAATCCTCCGCCGTGTGCGCTCTGCTCCGCGCGGCCGGGCTGGAAGCGGTGGAGGCCCACAAGGATCTGGAAGGGCATTTGCGTTTCGCCAAGGGCCGCCGCCCGCCAACCCCCCACTGATGGATTCGTTGCCTGCTTCCGGTTCCTCTCTGCCCCTCACCCTCGGGCCAGCGGCTCTGGCCGAGCACCTGGCCGGTGGCGGAGCAGCGGTGTTTCCCACCGACACCCTCCCTGCCTTGGCCACCCAACCACTTGCGGCCGCCCAGATCTGGCGCCTCAAGCAGCGCCCTGAAGGTAAGCCGCTCATCCTCATGGGGGCGGATCCAGAGCCTTTGTTTGCGGCGCTGCACCAACCGCTGCAGCCCTCCTGGCTCGAGATGGCGGCGCGTTGCTGGCCAGGCGCGGTGACCCTCGTGCTTCCGGCGAGTGGCCCGATCGTTGAGGCCCTGCAGCCCAGTGCGCCCAAGCAGGGAGTCTCCCTGGGCCTGCGTATTCCAGCCTGTGGCCCGGCTCTGGATCTGCTGCGGTGCACCGGCCCTCTGGCCACCACAAGCGCCAACCGCTCAGGGGAGCCTCCCTGCCGTACCCCTGCCGAGGTGGCTGCGGTTTTTGACGGGCTGCCGATCCTGGCCCCGCTGCCATGGCCGTCGATGGAAGGCCAGGCCAGCACGGTGCTTCGCTGGCATCCGGGCGATGGCTGGGAAGTGCTGCGCCGTGGGGCTGTGATGCCCATCAATGGCGCGCCATGATGCCGCGATGCTCTGGCTGATCCTGCTGATCGTGTTCCTGCTCACGGGGTTCGATGCATTCCTGGAGCCGGTGCTGCGCGCCTTCACGCCGCTCCTCGCCTTGAGCGGCTGGATCTGGTTGCCGCTGATCGCAGCCGGCTGGTTGCTGGCGGGCCGGCGCCCCTGAAAGACGGCGTCGGCTCAGGGGCTTCCATGTGTCTTGCTTGTCTTGCCTCCTGAGCCACTGGCGTCCTGCAGGGCATGGAGCAAACCAGCATCCAGCAGCAAGGAGACATGCCTGTGCGGCACGGAAAGGCCGGCACGTCACTGGAACCTGCTGGCCGCTGGGCAACAGCAGTGAGCTTGGGGCCAAGGGGAAGCCGGCTAACGGATTTGAACCGATGGCCTTCGCTTTACAAAAGCGCTGCTCTACCGCTGAGCTAAGCCGGCACCCGTTGAGCTTATCGCTCGCCCAGAGCCCAGAGCAGCAGCTGGCTGCGGTTGCGGCAGCCTGTTTTCGCCAGCAGGTGCGACACGTGGCTTTCCACGGTGCGGTGGCTCAAGGTAAGGGCAGCGGCAATGCCTTTGTTGCTTCTCCCTTCTTTCAACAGGTGCAGCACGCGCCGCTCGGCAGGGGTGAGCGCGGCTGAAGACAGTGTGGCTTCGTTGGTGGCAGGCAAGGGATCCATCGCTGAGGTGGGGCTCATGCAAGGGTTCCCACGCAACCGCAGCTTCGCCCTCGTTGCTGGCGCTGGTTCCCCCATCGCTCTGGCTGGGCCATGGCCAGAAGCTGAAGCCGCTGGCGTGCTCAGGCAGAAGCGGCAGCCGTGCCGGGCGGTGGAGGTAACGGCGTGGGGCGGGCCCGCTTGATCGGCAGGTTGGCCACCAGAGCAGTCACGCGGTCTTCGGTTTCCAGGCTCACGTCGCCTTCCTCCAGATCGATTTCCACGTAACGCGACACCACTTCGAGTATTTCACGGCGCATCTGCTCCAGCAATTCAGGATTCAGGTCACTGCGATCGTGAGCAAGCACCAGCTGCAGTCGCTGTTTGGCGGTGGCAGCGCTGGCCGGTTGACGTCCAAGCAGCTTGTCGATGAGTTCGCGGAGCGTCATCGGTGATCAGAAGATCTTGGTTTGCATCAAGCGGCCGATCTTGGCCCTAAGCCCTGGCGCCTTCTTGGTGGGATCCACCAGTGGAACGTCCTCGCCCCGCAGGCGCCGGGCCACGTTCATGTAGGCCTGGCCCGCGGGAGAGCGGCTGCCATTGAGGGTGAGCGGTTCGCCGCGGTTGGTCGACACGATCACCTGCTCGTCCTCCAGCACCAGGCCCACCAGCGGCAAGGCGAGGATGTCGGTCACGTCGTCGACAGCCAGCATCTCCTGATTGGCCATCATTTTCGGACGCACCCGGTTGAGCACCAGCTGCACCGGCTTGATCTCCCGCGTCTGCAGCAGACCGATCACCCGGTCGGCGTCCCGCACCGCGGACACTTCGGGCGTGGTCACGATCAGGGCTTCGCGGGAGGCGGCCGCCGCATTCTTGAAGCCGTCCTCGATGCCGGCCGGGCAGTCGATCAATACAAAATCAAAGCGCTCCTCCAGCATCGCCACGATCTTCTTCATGTCGTCGGGCGTGAGCCACTCGAGCATGCGTGGGTTGCCGGCGGGCAGCAGCGATAAATTCGGCTCCTGCTTGTGTTTCACCAGAGCCTGCTCCAGGCGGCAGGTTTCCGCGAGCACTTCCTGCGCTGTGTAGACGATCCGGTTTTCGAGGCCGAGCAGCAGATCCAGATTGCGCAGACCGAAATCGGCATCCAACACGGCGGTTCTGGCGCCCTGTTTGGCCAGGGCGATGCCGAGGTTGGCGGTGAGGGTGGTCTTGCCGACCCCCCCCTTGCCGGAGCAGATGAGGATCGTGCGGCTCGAGGCGGAGGTCACGGCGCTGCCAGGGATGCCTGCAGGTTACGTCCACTTGTGGTGCAGCACCCTTCCTTCCCCTTGTGCTGCGGGCGAGACGCACCTGAGCCCGGTAAAACGGTGCACGTGCTGTCACCTGTCCGATGCCGGATCCGCTACCCCACCACCAGAGGCTTCTGGTCATGCCCGATGACGGCGCCGAAGCGGTGGTGGCCCTGATTGACGGGGCCAGGGAGCAGCTGCTGCTGAAGCAGTTCAAGCTGGAATCGGAAGCGGTGGAAGAGGCCTTGCTGCGGGCCCATCAACGCGGTGTTCAGGTGCGGGTGATGCTCAATCCCCACACCTCCGGCGGCGATCGTTGGAACGATGCCGCCTACCAGCGCTTGTGTGGCTGGGGCATGGAGGTGAACTGGACGAGCGAAGCCTTCCCTGTGACCCACGAGAAATCGATGGTGGTGGACCGCGAGCAGGCCCTGATCGCCACCTTCAATCTCAGTGACAAATACTTCACCCAGACCCGCGACTATGGCGTGGTGAGCTGCGCCACAGCTGTGGTGGAGCAGGTGATCGCCGGCTTCGAGGCCGATTGGAACCGCACCTTTTTCTCCCCTGATCTGGCGGTGGGCCTGCTGTGGAGCAGTCTGCACAGCCGCGGCCAGATGGCGCGGATCGTGGATGCGGCCAACAACACGTTGTGGATCCAGCATCCCAAGTTCGTGGATGCGGTGATCCTCGATCGGATCATTTCGGCACGCGAGAGGGGGGTGAAGGTGCGCGTGCTCTGCGGAGGAAAGCACGGCATCAGCGACTGGGACATCTACGACACCTTTTCATCGCTGCGGGTGATGCAACGCTTCGGGGTGAAGGTGCGGCGGCAGAAACACCTCAAACTGCACGCCAAGCTGATCCTCATGGATGGCATCGCCGCCCAGACCGGATCGATGAACATTGACCGCAGCGCCTTCGATCTGCGCCGGGAGCTGGGCATCGAGTGTGATGCTCCGGCCGTGGTGGAACGGCTCAAGGCCACGTTCGCGGCGGATTGGGAGCAGGCCAGCCCCTATGCCGCCCCAGACCCGCTGGATCCCAGCCTGCACGAACTGGGCGAACTCCCCCCCGATCCCCACTTCGTGCACGATTGATGCCTGCGTCTGCTCCCGAACCACAGCCGATTCCGTCTGCCGCCGGGCTGGCGCCACCCCCCGGCCTCCGTCAGCTGTTCATCGGCATGCTGCAGGTGGCGCTCTCCTCCTTTGGCGGTGGCCTTTCGGCCTGGAGCCAGAGGATCGTGGTGGAGCAGCGCCGCTGGATGACCGACCAGGACTTTCTCACTGGCCTCACCGTGGCGCGCCTGTTCCCCGGGCCCAACCAGATCAACATGGCCGTCTACATCGGCGCCAGTTTTCACGGGCTCGCCGGAGCGCTGGTGGCACTGGCCGGCATGTTGATGGTGCCCTTCACACTGCTGATGCTGCTCGGCCTCGTCTACTTCCAGGTGCATGAGATTCCGGCCGTGGATCGGGTGCTGGCCGGGGTGGTTGCCGCGGCGGCGGGCATGGCCCTCTCGATGGGCTTCAAGATCCTGCACACCTACTGGCGCGATCGGGTGGCCCTGCTTCTGGCTGCGCTCACCTTCGTGGCGATGGCCGTGTTCCATGTGCGGCTGATTCCAATGGTGCTGGTGGCGGGTCCTCTGGCCATGGTCTGGTACTGGCCCCGCAGCAGCGTTCAGGAGCCGTCATGAGCTCGCCGTTGGTCTTGCTTTCCTGCGCGCCCCCTTCCTCCTCTCAGTTGGCTGAATTCCTTCAGCTGATCTGGACCTTCCTCTCCCTCTCGTTGTTTTCGTTGGGAGGCGGCAACACCCTGCTGGCGGAGTATCACCACATCAGTGTGGAACAGTTCTGCTGGCTCACCGATTCCCAGTTCTCGGATATCTACGCGCTGGCGGAGGCGGCCCCGGGCCCCAGCTCAATGATTGTGGGGTTGCTGGGCATGGGAGCGGCCTGGAAGGAAGGGCCATGGATGGCGCTCGTGAGTGCCTATGCCGCCGAGCTGGCCATACTCATTCCATCCACGCTGCTGATGGTCGTCGCCTGCCTCAGCTGGAAACGCCTGGAGCATTCCTCCTGGCGGGTGGCATTTGAGCGCGGTCTTGGGCCCATCACTCTGGGCATTCTTTTCGTGGTGGGCCTCAAGATCCTCAACACGGCCAACCACGGGGTTCCGGGCTATCTCGTGTCGATTGTGGTGTGCATCCTCATGCTGCGCACGCGCCTTTCGCCGCTGTGGTTCATGGGGCTGGCGGGCCTTTTGGGCGGGCTGGGGATCATCAACCGCTGATGGGCACGTAGCCCGTCGGTGGTCTCGCCCACCCGGGCCGCCTCCACGACGTCCTCAATCGGCGATCACAGCGCGGAACCAGTGCCGGAACCCAGAGATCTTGTGCACATCCACCCTGCCAGCCCAGGGATCTTCAAGCCTCCGCCACCGGCCAGCCCAGGGATCATCAGTCCTCCGCCACCGGCCAGAACGGTTCCGCTGGATCGATCCGAATGCGTCCTGCCACCAGGGTGGCCTGCTCGCAGAAGCCCAGCGGTGGTTGATCGTCGGGCCCACGGGCCACGGCATCTGCGATCCGCAGCTGCAGGGGCCGCAGGTGCATGGCCACGATCCGGGCGTTCGCATCCCCTTCGCAGCCGGCATGGGCAATGCCCCGCAGCCGTCCCCACACCAGCACATGACCGGCTGCGCGTACACGGGCGCCCGGGTTCACATCCCCCAGCACCAGCAGCGATCCCCCCACCTCCAGGTGGTCCCCGGAGCGCAGCGTGCCGCGATGCAGGCTGAGCCCGTCGCTGCCGGGCATCCCTGCGACGATGCCACTCGCCTGGCGGTCGGCCTCACCCGCCGCGTCTGTCCCGTCTGCCGAGGCGCGGTGGGAGAGCACGGCCAGCCCGAGCGCCGCCGCTGCCACCAGCGTTTCCTCGCACTGCCCCTCCACCCGGCAAAGCTTCAGGCCATGGGTGAGGAACAACCGCTGGAGCTCACGCAGCTGCGGCAGATCCAGCTGCCAGGTTCCGCTCTGAAGTACCACGGGCCCCTGCGGTGGACTGTGCCCCAGAGCGAGGCGCACGTTCTGGAAGGCAGTGGCTGCTCCGTCAGGGGAGGCCGGCAGCAGCATCTGATGAGCGAGGCCAGGCGCTGAAGCCGCAATCAGAACGGCAGCCATCGGTGCGGGCGAAGGAGGCCAACTTACCCAGGGGGCCTGGATTCGGCCGATCGCTGCCGGAGCGCTTGCCTCAGCGGCTGGTTGACTTCAGCAGGATGGATCAGCCAACACAGCTCCACCGGTTTGACCAGGCTGCCCACCAATGGCGATCGCTCCTCCAGTGCTTCGAGCGTGTGACCGTCCCAGAGTCGCAGCCCACCTTTATATGGGTGATACCCACGGCTCTGGCGCTGATCGAGCCCGCAACAGACCCGTGGGTCGAGGCCGCCGGCAGCAGCTTGGCGCTGGGCGAGTGCCAGCAGCTCCAACCGACCCTCCGCTGGCAGGGCGCTCACGTCCAGGGCCTTCAACAGCCTGCGTTCCAGCAATCGAGCGCTCAGCTGCCGTAGGGGCTCAGGCCCGTCCTCGGCCCAGCGGAGCAGGTGGTACCCGGTGCGTACGTCATCGTTGGCCAGATAGGTGGAGACATCCAACGCCGCCGGTTCCCACAGCCAGCGGGCCATCACCGCATCGGCAAACACCTGATCGGGGCGAGCGTCGCGGGCGGCCAGGATCAGCTGCCGCAGCAGCCAGTTGCAGACCACGTTGAGGCGGTGGTTGTACACGCTGCGGTGCATCAGATTGCGCACCACCAGGTAATGCTCCACCGCCATCAGGCCTTTGGGGTGGATGGCAAGGCTGCGGTCGGGGGCCAGGGTCAGGGCGGCCAGCAGGCGGTCGAGGTCCAGCTGTCCGAAACAGGTTCCGGTGCTGTGGCTGTCTCGCAGCAGGTAGTCGAGGCGGTCACAGTCGAGCTGGCTGCTCACCAGCGCCGCGATCGAGGGATGCGGATGGCTGCCCTCCTCCAGCAGGGTGGCCACAGCCTCGGCGGTGCCCGGAGCGAACTGCTCCATCGGGCCGCGCAGATCCGGGTGTTCGCGTACCAGCCGGGCCGACCAGCGCTCGTGACGTAACCCATACATCTCCTCGCCTGAGTGGCTGAGCGGGCCATGGCCCACGTCGTGCAGCAAGGCCGCGGCATACAGAACGCCCTGGCCTTCGAGCAGATCGGGAGCCTGGGGAGTGAGTTCCGCCAGGGCGCGACGCACCAGATGGAACACCCCGAGGGAATGGGTGAAGCGGCTGGATTCAGCGCCGTGGAAGGTCAGAAAGGCGGGCCCCAGCTGGCGGATGCGGCGCAGCCGTTGAAACGGCACGGTATCGACCAGTTCCATGACCAGCGCTTCGGCCGGATTGTCACGATCGAGGCGAATGGCCCCATGCAGGGGATCGTGATACGTGCGGGTACGTTTCATTCAGACCAACTCCCCGGCGAGCCTCGCGGCCGCTTCATCCAGCCAGGTGTCGTCCTCCCCGCCGGGATTGAGCGGTTCCGGCTCGGACAGGACCTGATCCGGAGTGATGCCCAGGCTTTGGATGTCGCGGCCGCTGGGGGTGACGTAGCGGGCCACGGTCACCGTGAGGCCACTGCCGTCGCCCAGCCCGATCAGTGTCTGAATCAACCCTTTCCCGAAGGTTCGGCTACCCAGCAGCTCCGAACGTCCATCGTCCTGGAGAGCACCAGCCAGGATCTCACTGGCACTGGCTGTGCCGGCATTCACCAGCGTGAGCATCGGCCCGCGGAAAAGTTGGCCGGGAGGGGCCTGCCTCTCTTCGCTCAGACCGCTGCGGGTGCGGGTTTCCACGATCGGCTGGCCATCCAGCAGGGCGCCGGCGACGGCAACGCCGGCATCCACCAGTCCGCCGGAGTTGTTGCGCAGGTCCAGCACAAGCGCTTCCACGCCATGGCTGGTAAACGCGGCGAGGGTTTCGCGCACCTGTTCGGGCACCTGCTCGCTGAACTGGCTGATGCGCAGGTACCCCAGCCGGTGGCCCTGCGCATTGAACTCGCGCTGCCGCACCGGTTGCAGGTCAACGGTTCTGCGTTCCAGCAGCAACTGCCGTTCCACGCCTTCGGGCGACCGCACCAGCAACTGAACCCGGCTTCCAGCGGGGCCCCGCAGCCGTGCCGCTGTGGCCTCCAGACCGAGTGATGCGCAGCTTTGCCCCTCTACCTCAAGCAGAGCAGTGCCGGAGCCGATGGCCGCCTCGGCAGCTGGAGAGCCATCCAGGGGCGCAATCACCACGATGGTCTGGTCGTTGCCCACCGTCCCAAGCTGCAGGCCCACCCCGCTGACGCTCCCCTTGGTGCTTGAACGCAGAGCTGTGTAATCAGAAGGACTGAGGAACCGGGTGTAGGGATCTCCCAGCGGGGCCAGCATGGCGGCGATGGCGTCGTAGGCCTCACCACTGCTTTCGATCCTTTGTTCAAGGGCCTGCTGGCGCAACTGTCGCCAGTGCACAGCCTCAAAGCGATCGGGGTCCACGTAGCTCTGGTTCACAAGGCGCCAGGCCTCCACCACCAGTTGCTGGGCGTCGTTGAGCGCCTGCACGGGAGGAGGCCACCCCAGAAGCAGCAAGGCCACCGAGAGCGCCGACACCAAGGCCCATGTCCTCTGTTTCAGAGGCCTGCCTGCAATCACGACCGGTCCACGGCAATCGGTAGACTCTCGCAACCCACCGTCCCCTGCTGCATGGCGAACTCGTCTCCGGCTGCCAAGTCGTCCCCTGTGTACGACTGGTTTGAGGAGCGTCTGGAGATCCAGGCGATCGCAGACGATATCTCCTCCAAGTACGTGCCGCCCCACGTCAATATTTTTTATTGCCTCGGCGGCATCACTCTGGTGTGCTTTCTGATCCAGTTTGCCACCGGATTCGCGATGACCTTCTATTACAAGCCCACCGTCGCTGAGGCCTATGCCTCGGTTCAGTACCTCATGACGGACGTCAGCTTCGGATGGTTGATCCGATCAGTGCACCGCTGGAGCGCCAGCATGATGGTGCTGATGCTGATCCTTCATGTGTTCCGCGTCTATCTCACCGGCGGCTTCAAGCGTCCCCGTGAGCTCACCTGGATCACAGGCGTCACGATGGCTGTCATCACAGTCTCTTTCGGAGTCACTGGCTACTCCCTCCCCTGGGATCAAGTGGGCTATTGGGCCGTCAAGATTGTGTCCGGTGTTCCTGCAGCTGTCCCTGTGGTCGGCGACTTCATGGTCGAGCTGCTTCGTGGTGGTGAAAGCGTTGGTCAGTCCACTCTCACCCGCTTCTACAGCCTTCACACCTTCGTGATGCCCTGGCTGCTCGCGGTGTTCATGCTCATGCACTTCCTGATGATCCGTAAGCAAGGCATTTCCGGTCCCTTGTGATCTCTGCCTGCTCCTTGCCCCTGCTCCTTGCTTTCCGCCGCCTTCATCACTAGGTTCCCCCCATGCACATTCTCAAGAAGCCTGATCTGAGCGACCCCAAGCTCCGCGCCAAGCTCGCCAAGGGCATGGGGCACAACTACTACGGGGAGCCCGCTTGGCCGAACGATCTCCTCTACATCTTCCCGGTGGTGATCCTTGGCACGATCGCTTGCGTTGTCGGGCTCGCTGTCCTCGACCCAGCCATGCTGGGCGACAAAGCCGATCCCTTTGCCACGCCTCTGGAAATTCTCCCTGAGTGGTACCTCTATCCCGTCTTCCAGATCCTGAGGGTTGTCCCCAACAAGCTCCTCGGCATCGCTCTGCAAACGATGGTGCCCCTTGGCTTGATGCTCATTCCCTTTATTGAGAGCTTCAACAAGTTCCAGAATCCCTTCCGCCGTCCCGTGGCCATGGGAGCCTTCCTTTTTGGAACCGCTTTCACGATTTATCTGGGCATCGGTGCCGCCATGCCGATCGACAAATCCCTCACCCTGGGTCTGTTCTGAGCTTCCTCTGAGTTCAGCCAACACTCTCCCCAGCCGCGGCTACAGCTGCGGCTTTTTTTATTGGAAGCCCTCATGGCTGGTCCTGCGCCTTCTTCACGCTTGAGAGAGGCTGCAGCTGCCAGCGCCTCTGTTGCATCGGTTTTGGTCTGGTCTGCCCAGGCCTGGCAGGCCTCTCGGTAGCGCGTCTGTAGCAGCTGCCACACCCTTCTGTTAGGAGGCCCCCGAGGGGCACAGGTCCGGTTGACGCGCTCACGATGCTCACAGCTTTGAACGCACCTTCTTGAGCAAACGGGCCCTCTCGATCCTGAGGGCTTCTCGGCCGGATCCGTCGTCGCGTTCACCCAAGACGACCTCCGAGCACTAAGAGGCGGAGCGGGTAGGAGCTGGACGCGACAGGCTTGCAACGGCTACGACCGAAGCGCTTGTGCTCGGCCTCTGTAGCGATCCGTGTGAACCGGCTTTGCTCAGCTGAACTAGGGGCTTTCTCCACATGAGAGGTCAGCAGGGTCTCGTTTCCTCCTTGTGGAACCTGCGCCCTTCGCCCGCAGACACCAGAGAGACCAGCGCATCCATGGATTCAGGAGCTCCATGGCCCCTGTTGTGAAAGTTCATGATGAACGGTTCGGCGGGTTTCACGGTCGCTCTTGATGCTTGCCGAGGGTTGTGGCGCCAGTTGTTCCTCCGGGCTGCCAGGGGGCGAAAACCCTGTTGTGGCCATGGATTCATCGATCCACCGGTACACGCTGCCCGCTTTGCCCCGTGGGCAGAAGCGTTGGTTGATGCAGGACGGTGAGGTTGTGTGCTAATTTTTTGGACTGCGCGGGAGCCGAGAGGCGAGCGCTGCAGGGCTTACGGAGAAGGAGGCGCGAGCCGACGATGCTGTAAGTTTTGAAAGCGGCTGAGGAAGCCGCGAGAGCCGAACCCTGAAGAGGGGGGAGG
>CALRJS020000041.1:0-29619 GCA_943367595.1 Sphingobacterium thalpophilum | reverse complement strand
CTCGGTGCCGTAGAGCTGGATGAACTCGGGCAGCGACAGGCCTGCCTGAAACTGGATTCGATTCATGGCCATGGCGGGCACTGCTAGTACATGTGTACCAGCTTAGGCGGGAAAGGCCTGCGGACGGAGCTTGCTACCTAATCAAGAAGGAATTTGAAAGCAGATTGGGAGTCAGCGGACGCTGTGGAAATGGTTTCGGATAGCTAGCGTGAAAGTTTGCTGCGACTGTAGAAGGAATCAGAAAGTCGTCTTTGCTGACTTGCTGGAGCACTCCATCGGCTTTGTAGCGGTTCAGCATCTCGGTTACTGTCACTCGGGTAAGTCCGCAGAGCTCAGCCAGAGCGCGATGGGTGAGGTTCATTTCTTTCAGCGAAAACCTAGAACCACGGCTGCTCACATGGCCAAACCGCTTGCCCAACCAGGTCAGCAGCGCAAGCAGTCGCACTTCTGCTGTCCGGATTCGGTTGATTTGAAAGATTTCCTCCAGGTTTCTCAGCTGCTGGCGGAGAAATTGCTCACTTTCGGCTGGGGTCGGAAAATGTTGCTCGACGACCACTAAAGTTAGGCACTGAAGATCGAAGGGACGCAAAGCAGAAAATCGGGAGGTGACCAACTCGCCAGGGCCCCAGATTCCAAGCGTGATTGTTTCTCCTTCTTCGTCGCTTGTTGCAGTACGTATGTATCCATCCTGAATGCGCCAGCTCAGACCTTCTGGCAGGACGTCATTGGGTAGAAGCGTGAGGCGGAGAAGCTTCGATTGAAGAGTTGAGCTCATGGCAGGTTGCAGAGTTACGGGACATTGGCAAGACCAGGTGGGCCAGAACGAATCTGGCGAAAAGCATTCGTCGACAGCGGCGCATGGCAAAGTTCGAGCTGGTGAAACCATAGCACTAAAACCCCATCGGTCAAGTGCCCTATACGGTTGTTTGCTGGCCTTGGGCGGTCAGATGAAGTACATGGCCTGGGTCTGCAAGCGGCTATCCCGCTGGTCGAGCAGGTCCTGAAGGCTTGTGCTGGCCAGCAGGCTCTGGCGTTGGACCTCCAGGCGGACCGCGATCTGATCAAGGACCTCAAACTCAACGCTTTGCCGTACGGTCGCCTCCCGCGGGGCAGGCTCACCCTCAAGGCATGCCACAACCTCGGACAATGGGATCTCGGCTGGGGCCCTCATCAATTGGTAGCCCCCCTTTGGACCTCGGATGCTGCGCAAGATCCCCCCTTTGCGAAGACTTGTCAGCATCTGCTCCAGGTAGCGTTCTGGAATGTTCTGGCGCCCTGCGATCTCTGAGACCTGAAGCACCCCGCCGCTGGCATGCACCCCTGCCAGCTCAATCAAGGCCACAACGCCGTACTCGGTTTTCGCGCTGAAGGCCAAGGGGTCTCGTCGTTGCTTGGGATCCAGTCAATTGTGACAGCGGGCCTCACCCGGCCAGGCATCGGAGACCCGGCCCGTGAATGTGCTCCTGACTACCTGCCGCCGGCACCTCAGAGGTCTAGGTTCGCCCTCGACCCAATCGGAATACCGTGGTACAACTTTCCCAATTGCTCCGCCGGCGCGTTGGAGCAGGCCTGGTGCTTGCAGCTGTGGTGGCCGTCCCAATCGCCGGCAGCAACAGTCCCCTCTCCGTTCTGAGTGCTCCAGCCCAGGCTCAGCCGTCCAGGCAGGAACTGTTGCTGGTGTCCTATGCGGTAACCAAGAATGCCTATGACCAGATCTTCAGGCTCTTTGCTGCCGATTGGAAGAGAAAAACAGGCCAGACGGTGACCTTCAAAGGCAGCTATGGCGGTTCGGGCTCCCAGGCTCGTGCTGTAGTTGACGGTCTTGAAGCTGACGTTGTGAGCCTGGCCCTTGGTGCCGATGTCAGCGCCATTGAAAGGGCGGGTCTGATCAGGGCAGGTTGGCAGAACCGTTTGCCCAATGGCGCTGCACCTATCCATTCCACCGTGGTGGTGATGCCACGCGCCGGCAATCCCAAGCGAATCAATAGTTGGAAGGATCTGGCCCGTCCGGATGTGAACATCGTGGCCGCCAACCCGAAAACCTCCGGTGGTGCCCGTTGGAACTTCGTGGCTCTCTGGGGTTCGGTAACCGAATCACCGGGGGGTTCGGAAGCCAAGGCGCGAACCTTCATTCGTGACGTTTACAAGAACGTGGAAGTGCTGCCAAAGGATGCCCGCGAAGCCACCGACTTCTTCCTGAAGCGCAGGCAGGGTGATGTGCTTCTGAACTGGGAAACAGAAGCGATTCTTGCTCGGCGCAAGGGTGAGTGGACTGTTCCCTACAAGGTCTTATCTCCGAATGTACTGACCTCGCAGCCTGTGGCTGTTGTCGATCGCAACGTGGACCGCAAGGGAACCCGAAGGGTGGCAGAGGCCTTCACCCGATTTCTCTACACGGCACCTGCCCAAAAGGTCTTTGTCGACAATGGTTTCCGCCCTGCTACAGCAGAGGGCAAGGCCTATGCACGCGGTAAGTTCCAGAACTTCAAGCAGTTCACCATCAATGACTTTGGTGGCTGGGGTGCCTTCACCACCAAGTTCTTCGCCAATGGAGCCATCTGGGATCAAATTTTCCGAGCCACCCGCTAACCAGACACTTTTACTACACCGTTGATCATCCATGGTTCACAAAGCCCAGTCCTCTCAAGGAGTGGGCTTTTTTCTCAATAGATAGCGACTGTACCCTCATAGCACTTTCTTTCTTCCTGGATCTACGTGGTTCCTGGGGTCACTTTGAGGTCGGATTGCATAGACCGTGCTGATCTCCCTCTCGTCATTCTGTTTCCGCAGAGTGAGTCATAACTGTTCACAGTCTCCATGCGTTGGACTCTGCTTGTTGTGATGTAACCTGCGCTGATAAGCACCTTCTTCGTTAGACTTGTCTGGTTCAACGCGAATTCAGCTCGCTTCCTAATGACACTTCTCACAAGACTCCTCGCGACTAACTCCAGGATTGCTGTCAATGCACTAGCCATCACAGCTGTTGCCGGTTCTTCTGTTTTTCTGGTGAGCTGTTCTTCCTCGCCTGTCAGTACACCCGATGAGAGCAGTGGATCCAAGCAGCTCCTGCTTGTGAGCTACGCCGTTACCAAGAATGCTTACGATGAGATCATTCCCAAATTCACTGAGGAGTGGCAGAAGAAGACGGGAGAGCGCATTACAATTAAAGCCAGCTATGGCGGCTCCGGCACCCAGACAAGGGCCGTGATTGATGGCCTTGAGGCTGACGTTGTTGGCCTCGCCATGGAGGCAGACACCCAAAAACTTGAAGATGCTGGCTTGATCAACTCCGGTTGGCAGCAGAGGTTGCCCAACAACTCAGTCCCTACCAACTCGACCGTCTCTGTTTTTGTTCGACCCGGCAATCCGAAAAAGATTACAGGTTGGGACGATCTGGCAAGACCCGATGTTGAGGTGGTTGCCGCTAATCCCAAGACTTCCGGAGGAGCGCGATGGAACTTCATTGCTTTGTGGGGTGCCATTACTTAGAATGGAGGCAGTGACTCTAAGGCGAAAGAATTCATTGCTTCGGTCTATAAGAATGCTGAAGTTCTCCCGAAGGATGCGCGTGAAGCTACGGATATGTTTGTCACCCGAGGACAGGGTGATGTTCTGCTGAATTGGGAAACCGAAGGCATTCTCGCTAAGAACAAGGGAGAGTGGAGTGAACCTATCCTCCTGTTCGGCCCCAATGTACTGACCGAAATGCCAGTTGCTGTGGTTGATCGGAACGTGGATAAGAAAGACACACGCAAGGCTGCTGAAGCCTTCGCCGAGTTTCTCTTCACACCCTTTGCACAGCAAGTCTTTGCTGCAAACGGCTTCCGTCCAGTCACCAAGGAAGGAAAGAAATTTGCTGAAGGGAAGTTCCAGGATGTAAAGTTCTTCACGATTGGCGATTTTGGTGGCTGGCCTGAGGCCACGAAGCGTTTCTTCGCCGATGGCGGCGTCTGGGACCAAATCTTCAGCCAGACCCGTTGAGCTTCTGACTCATGAAATACCAAGCCCCGGCAATGACTGGGGCTTTTTCTGCCAGACCGTAGCCTTGAGAGTGCTAATGCTAAGGCGTGTGCTGAACAAAGCATGGATTACTGATGGGTGCCACTGCGTGCGTCGCTGGAGTCTTGCTCGCTTTCAGCTTAATCATCACCAATTGATTGCGGTGACACTGCTTTCGTGGCTGCTGTGACGGCTTCAGTGATGTCTGCAGTGACGTCTGCAGTGATGGCTGCTCCATCCCACCTTGGCGGCCATCTCCGCTTTTTAACCACATCATCATGTGGCCTGTCGAACAGCTCACGGTGATCCGTGGGAATAGGCTCCACGACGTGCTCCTCCTATTCCCTTCCTGTTCATGATCTGTTCGCAGGCGGCTGAAGCTTCCATCATGCATTCCCAGTGAGATGTTGGTCATCAGCGGAGGCCATCTCTTCTTTGCCCCTGACGACTAGTGCAGATTCTGCTTCGCATTTTCATGGCTCTCATTGCAGGGGGAGTGGTGGGCCTCAATCGTTATCACGTCAGGAGTCCTGCCGGCCTACGCACGTCTATCACCGTCAGTGTTGGCTCTGCGCTCTTCGTGATGTTGACCCTTCTAGCGAGAGTCGTTCTCAATGCCACCAATGCACTCAGCAGATCACTGCAGGGAATCACTACGGGCGTCGGATTCATCGGTTCTGGGGTGCTCTTCCAGCAGGCCCGTGGCAAGCACGAGATCACTGAGATCAGAGGGCTAACCTTCTCCGCCGCTCACTGGCACACTGCTGCCCTTGGCACAACGGCAGGCTGTGGCTATTGGTGCATGACTCTGGTAGGTACCCTGCCCACCTTGGTGGTGCTGAGTGGTTTCAAGCGGATCAAGGACGCGCCTGCCTACAAGATTCACGCCAGGCGCCATCGTCGTACGATGCCTTCAGCGACTGACGACCCCACTGCGTCGCGGCCTGGGCCTGATGTGTGAACTGCTTGCGCTCAGCGCCAACACTCCCACAGATATGACCTTCTCCTTCCGGGGCCTGGTCCGGCGGGGGGGAGACAAAGGTGATCATGTCGATGGCTGGGGTCTCGCCAGCTTCGATCCTGTTGGCAACCGTGTCACGATCTATCGAGAGCAGACGCCTGCCGCATTTTGCCCACTGGCCGCCAAGGTTGCCAGCCTGGATCTCAAGGCTCATTGCTCGATTGCTCACATCCGCAAAGCTACCCAGGGTGTCGTGGCGCTCGAGAACTGCCACCCGTTTCACCGCCATTGGCATGGGTATGACTGGGTGTTCGCCCACAATGGCGACTTGCGACAAGGTCCGCTACCCACCTGCGACCGTTTTGTACCGCTCGGCAGCACGGACAGCGAGTTGGCCTTCTGCTGGATTCTTAACGAACTGGCCACCGGGAATGTTGATCTCAGCGATGACGCTGCTGTTTTCGCCAACTTGATCCGCTGTGCAGACAGTCTGGCTTCCAAAGGCATCTTCAACTGCCTGCTCAGCAACAGTCAGTGGCTCTTTGCCTATGGCGGAACCAAGCTGCACTTGCTCACGCGCCGAGCACCCTTCACAACTGCCACGCTTGCCGATGACGATCTTCAGGTTGACTTCTCCAAGGTCACTGCTCCGGATGATGTCGTCACCATCGTGAGCACGGAACCGCTGACCACCGATGAGTGCTGGCGTCCCCTGCTCCCAGGTGAAGCCCTCTTCCTGGTTCATGGGGAGGTTGAGAGATGCCACCTTCCACCGGCTTAGAAGTCACGCATTCCGCCCTTGAGCGCATAGACGTAGTGATAGCCCAGATCGAGCAGGCGAAACGCCAATGACGTTGCCCGCTTCCCTTCATTGCTATAGCAGATGATCGGCGCATCCAGCTGTGGCAATGCTGTGTGGATGTTCCAGTTGTCTGCTTTGCTGCAGAGGTTGAGAGCTCCTTCCAGATGACTGCTCGTGAACTCCTCAAGCCCCCTGGCATCCACCAGTTCGGCCCCTTCCCAGATCAAACGCTTTGCTTCCAGGGCCTGAATGTGCAGCGGCCTGGCTCTTTGCTGGAATCTTTCCATCATGGCAAGCACCCAAACGCTGGAACTCTCAGCCAGGATTCCCGCAGGAGACGTGGCGACGTTTACAGGGCGGGGAGCCCGGTTTAACACGAACTGGCCACTTGGCCGGTCATGATTGACCGGCTGGAAGGTGATCCGTGACCCCACGATGCTGCTGTTTCGTGGGGTTTTTCCTTAACTGCACAAAGCCGGCCGGGAAACCGTGGTAATATCGGTGCACGAGCTCGATCCGCTCGTTCCGCGTCGCTCTCTTGCTCGTGCTTGTTGCTGCCGCGAACACAGGAAAAGCCCTTCGTTCGTGGCGGAGAATTCTTGATCGGTCAGTTGCCCCATCTCGATGTTGCCCCGACAGTACGTACCCGTCGCCTCCCCTTGGCTAGCGCTCTGATCCACCCCAACATCGTTAGGCGTATGACTGCCGTTTCCCCTTCAACTTCATCAACTGCCTTGGGGGTGCCCCCTGGCATCCTTTCAGCGGAGCAGGTTCTTCAGGTTGCTTTTGGCAGCCATTCTGACTCTACCACTCTGGTTTTGGATCTTCGCTCTCGCCGTGCATTCAATCGTTTCCATATTCCTGGTAGCCATAACATTCCACTGGCTTTGCTGCTTTGCAGTGAAACTCCCGAGGCCGATCTCTTGCTCGTCGGCGATTCAGAACTAGCAACAAGGGCTGCTGTTCATCGGCTCTATGAGCTGGGTCATCCACGACTGATCCGCTATCTCGGCGGTGGCATTCAAGCCTGGCGCGCTCAGTCTTTGCCCCTGGAAGGATCTTTGCGCCACGCCCTGCACAGACGAATTTTGCCCCTCCCCTGGACGTTGTCTTCTCGGCTGGTTCGGGCATGAGCCCGTCGATTGATTCGTGCATGAGCCTGCGCCGCCAAGCCCTGCAGGCTCACATTTCCTCTGCCTGAAGTTCTCGCTACTCACCCTGACACTCGTTACCCCAAATCATGAGCCAAGGCTTTGAGACCCGACAGATCCACGCAGGCGCTGTGCCGGATCCGGTCACCGGAGCCCGCGCAGTGCCGATTTACCAGACAACCAGTTACGTCTTTCGTGATACTGATCACGCCGCCAACCTGTTCGGCCTGCGGGAGTTGGGGAATATTTATACCCGCATCATGAATCCAACCCAGGCCGTGTTCGAGGAGCGCCTGGCCTCCCTGGAGGGAGGTGTGGCTGCCCTGGCCACTTCCAGCGGCCAATCGGCCGAAACGCTGGCGTTGCTGAACCTTGCGGAAGCAGGCAGCCACATTGTGGCCAGCTCTTCCCTCTATGGCGGCACCTACAACCCGTTCCACTACACCCTGCCCAAGTTCGGTGTGGAGGTGACTTTCGTTGAGAACCCAGAGGATCCGGAGGAGTGGCAGCGTCTGATCCGGCCGAACACCAAGGCCTTCTTTGGCGAAAGCATCGGCAACCCCAAGGGAGACATCTTCAACTTTGAGGGCATCAGCGCCGTGGCGCATGCTGCAGGCCTTCCCCTGGTGATCGACAACACCCTGGCCACTCCCTACCTGCTGCGACCCTTTGAGCATGGTGCTGACATCGTCGTTCACTCCGCCACCAAGTTCATCGGTGGCCACGGCACCTCCATCGGTGGAGTGATCGTGGATGGCGGACGCTTCAACTACGAGGCGAGCGGTCGTTTTCCCCAGTTCACCACCCCAGACCCCAGCTATCACGGCCTCGTGTTCAGCGAGTTGCCCGAAGCACTGTTCCCGGCTCGCTTTGTGCTGAGAGCCAGGGTCACCCTGCTCCGGGATCTGGGCACAGCCGTGACCCCCTTCAACGCATTTCTTTTCCTGCAGGGGCTTGAAACTCTCTCGCTACGACTTGAGCGGCATTCACAGAACGCGCTAGCGGTCGCTCGCTGGTTGGAGACCAGAGCCGATGTTTCGCGTGTGATCTATCCCGGCCTGCCCAGCAGCCCATGGAACAGCCGTGCCCGACAGCTGCTCCCCAGGGGGCAGGGCGCCATCGTCTCCTTTGAGCTGCCGGGTGGGCTGGAAGCCGGCAAGATCTTCGTGGAGGCCACCGAACTGTTCAGCCATCTGGCCAATGTTGGTGACGTCCGCAGCCTGATCATCCACCCAGCCAGCACCACCCACAGCCAGCTCAGCGCACAGGAACGGGCCCAGACCGGAGTCAGCGAAGGACTCGTGCGCTTGTCCGTAGGACTGGAGAGTCTCGACGACATCCTTAACGACCTGGAGCGGGGCTTCTCCGCCGTGGCCGGATGAGCAACTCGCTGCAGGCCTTGGAGTTTCCAGCCAGAACCGGTGCCTGGCGGCCCGGCGATCCGGTTGGCTCCCGGCGCTTTGTGGAGGTGTTCCATGACTCTCCTTTGCGCCTGGAGAGCGGACAGCGGTTTGGTCCGATCACCATGGCGTACGAGTGCTGGGGGCGGCGCAATGCCAACGCCACGAACGGTGTGCTGGTGCTGCATGGTTTCAGTGGGGACAGCCATGCGGCCGGTCCTGCCGGTCCGGGTCACCCCAGCCCGGGATGGTGGGATGGCCTGATCGGCCCGGGCAGGGCCATTGACACCGACCGCTTCTTCGTGGTCGCCCCCAATGCCTTCGGTGGCTGCCAGGGCAGCACCGGCCCCGCTTCGTTGGCCCCCGATGGGATGCCCTACGGGAGCCGCTTCCCAGAGCTCACAATCAGGGACCTGATGGCGGCGGAGCGGGCTTTGGCCGAAGCGCTCGGCCTCGGGCGTTGGCATGCGGTGATCGGTGGCTCCATGGGAGCCATGCGTGCGCTGGAGTGGGCCATTGCGGCACCGGCTCAGGTGGAGCGGTTGGTGCTGGTGGCCGGCTGTGGCTCCGCGAGCGCCGAGGTGCTGGGCTTGCATGCCACCCAGAGTGAAGCCATACGGTTGGATCCCGACTTTCACGGCGGCGACTACTACCACGCCGCACCGGCCGGACCTCGGCGGGGACTGGCACTGGCCAGGGGGATTGCCCATCTGTCCTACGGGTGTGAGCAGGTCCTGGCCGACACATTCCATCGCAACCCGGCGACTGGTGTGGAACCCTTGCAGGGTGGTCACTATGCCGTGGAGCCTTTTCTACGCGATCAGGGCCACGCACTGGCCGACCGTTTTTACGCCAACAGTTATCTCGTGCTGACCCGAGCCATGGATCATCACGATGTGGGCAGGGGTCGGGGTGGACTGAACAAGGCTCTGGCGCGAGTGACAGCCCGCACGCATGTGATTTCGGTGAGCTCTGACAAGCTCTTTCCCCCCCGACTGCAGCAGGAGCTGGCCCAGGCTATTCCTGGATCTGCCTATGAATCGATCGAATCAGGCCAGGGACACGATGGCTTTCTGGTTGAGTTTGAGAAGCTGGCTCCGATCCTGGGCCGGGCCCTTGCCGCTCCAATCCAGCACCACTGAGTGGATGATCTCAGCGGGGTGACAAGCTCTGCAGCTGTTGTTGCAGGGTCGCCAAGGTTGTGGCGAGCAGAGGGAATGCCGACGTTCCGTGGGACGTGCGCAGGAGAGCAAGACCAAGCAGCAGCAGTGGAATACCGATTCCAACGGGCGCGACGACCATGCCAACGGCGATCAGCATTGTGGGGCCTAAGTTATTAGGACTGCTCGCAGCGACTCCCGGGGTTCGCAGCGGCAGCTTGGCTGGCTTGGTCAGTGGTTTCGTGTTCATGCGGATCCTGCTGAGGATGTAGAAAATCGCTGAAGGCTGTGTTCTCTCCGAGCGCTTGGGATGACGACCGTTACCATCACCTCCGACTGCTGATTGCGCCTGATCCAGATTCTGATACCAGCCGCGGGCTGTGATCGGCTGAGGCAGGCAGATCAGGTGCTCGGCGCTACAGCCTGCCCTCCCCACCGCCTGCCCAATGGTCTGGCGGCTCAGGTGCTGGAAGCACTCGCGCTGAGTTGGCGCAGGCTGGCATCCAGTGCCCAGCCGATCAGCCCGATCACCAGCAGGACCCCCATCAATTCCCCATAAGCCAGGCGGTCGCGGCAATCGAGGATCAGATAGCCCAGCCCCGAGCTCACGCCAAGCATTTCCGCTGGTACCAGCACCACCCAGATCAGCCCCACAGCCACCCGGATGCTCGCCAGCATGGCGGGCCGGATGGCCGGCAGGATGATGCGCGTCACAATCTCCAACGGCTCGGCCGCAAAACTGCGCGCCACCTGAATGAACAGGGGTTCCACCTGCCGCACAGCTGTGATCGTGGTCAGCAGGATCGGCCAGACAGCGGCGATCGTGAGCAGAAAGAACACCGGCAGATCGCCCACCCCGAACACCATCACGGCGATCGGCATCCATGAGAGCGGCGAGATCATTCGCACGAATTGGAACACCGCCGAGGTGGTGAGCTCCAGCTTTCGATGCAGCCCCAGCAGCAGGCCCAGCGGCACGGCTACCAGCACAGCCATGCCAAGGCCGACGCCGACCCGCACCAGGCTGGCCACGATGTGGCGCGGCAGAATACCCTCGGTGATTGATGTGCCCAGCCCAGTAAACGCAGATCTGGGAGCAAAGTCCGCCAGGATCGGATTGCCCTGGCTGAGCACTGCTGTCAGCAGCGACCACAGCAGCAAACCCACCAGCAATCCCAGGGCTGGCAGTAGAGCGTTCTGGAGCAGAAGCCTGGGCTGTCTTGAAGTGGCTGTCGTGGTCATGCGAAATCCAGCTCCTCACGTCGGCTGAAGCTGGATGGCAGGTTGAAGGCCGAGGGGCCGCCGTAGGTCGCAATGGCCTTGCGCACGAAGCGGTCATCCACCAGGTCGCGCGCCACCAGATCAGGATTCAGGCCGTTGATGAAGCTCCGATCGCCATCCACCTGGGTCACCTTGAGCAGGCGCACGATTTCCCTGGTGTAAGAGGCAAAGGGATAGGGCTGGAAGTCGATGCGACGGTTCTTCCATTGCGGATTCTGGATGGCTCCATCGCTGCGATAGGTGGGGGTGTTGTAGAAGTCAAGTGCCCTTGTGAGGATTGCTCGGCTGTGGGGGGTGTAGTTCCGGCCTCCCTCCTGTGAAAGCAATGCAGCCACCTCCCGCCGGTTGCCACGCATCCAGCGCTGGGATCCCACCACCGCATTCACCACCCGCTGGGTCCATTCGGGACGGTTCCTGACGTCGTTGTCGTGCAGCAGCACCACGCAGCAGGCGTGATCGTTCCACACATCTCCGGTGAAGCGCAGCACCTTGCCGATCTTCCTGATCTCAGCAGCGGCATTGAAAGGCTCGGCCACGATGTAGCCGGCGATTTTTTTACTGGCCAGAGCCGGCACCATCTCCGGTGGCGGCAGCACCACCAGATTCACCTCGTTGGCGGCAAGTTTCGCCTCCGCCGCTTTGCGCACCACCTTCAGTCCGTTCTTCTGCAGCAGCTGCTGCAGAACGATGTTGTGAATCGAATACCAGAAGGGGATGGCCACCACCTTGCCGCCCAGATCGGATGGCTTGTTGATCGACGGCAGCACCGTAAGGGCTGAGCCATTAGTGTGATTCCAGGCCACCACCTTGGCGGGAAACTTCCTGGCGTAGCGGATCCACACCGTGGTGGGAAACAGCATGTGAATCACATTCACCTGCCGTGACAGGAACGCCTCTGACAGCTGCGCCCAGGAGCGAAACCGGGTGGGAGTGCCCACCGTCAGCCCCTGGCCACGGAAGGCGCCGCGGGCATGGGCAATCAACAGCGGTGAGGCATCAAGAATCGGCAGGTAGCCGATCTTGACCTCCTGATCGTCACCCCTGGCCAGGGGACGTGGGGTGGTCTGGGCTGAGGCCAGGGATCCGCCGGCCAGGCTCAGGCCCGCTCCAGCCACCAGGAGGCTGCCGTAGCGGAGGAATTGACGGCGATTCATGCCGCCGCAGCAATCACAGGTGAGGGGATGGTTGGTCATGAAGACGTTGTGGGAAGTCGAAGGGTGACGTCGGTGCCGGCCGGCGTCTCGGCTCAGGCCGCCGGTGCGGCGAGGATGGCGGCGAGGGTTTGCAGGATCTCGGCCTTGCTGGTTGAGGTGTGAGCGGAAGGGCCCTTGGTCTGGAACTCCCAGCTGCGCTCGATGCGACCCGGCAGGCGGTTCATCAACAGCACCCGGTCGCCCAGCGCCAGAGCCTCATCAACGTCGTGAGTGATCAGCAGCACCCCTGCGCCGGTGCGCTTCACGATCGCGAGGATCAGCTGTTGCATCTCGGCGCGGGTGACGGCATCGAGGGCGCTGAACGGCTCATCGAGCAGCAGCAGGCTGGGCTGACGCACCAGCACCCGGGCGAGTGCGACCCGTTGAGCCATGCCGCCGGAGAGTTGGGAGGGGAGCTGATCCGGATGCTCCCGCAGACCCACCACGTCCAGAGCCTCTTCGACCCGCTGGCGGCGTTCGCCAGCAGAGAGCGGTTCGCTATGGCGCAGGGTGAGGCCGAACTTCACGTTGTCGGCCACGCTCAGCCAGGGCAACAGGGCGGGCTGCTGGAACACCACGCCCACGCAGGGATGGGGCCCATGCAGGCTCTGCCCACGCAAAAGGATCTCCCCCCACTGGATGGGCAGCAGGCCGGCCGCAAGGTTGAGCAGGGTGGTCTTGCCGCAACCGCTCGGGCCCAGCACCACTGTGATCTGCCCTTGCGGCACCTCCAGATCGAGGTCCTCGATCACGGGAACCGTCCAGTTGCGGGCATCAGCACGCTGGTAGCGGTGGGTGAGGGATCGCACGTGCAGCAGGGGGATGCTTGCCGGCACGCTCTGCGGCGGGGCGTAGACGGTCGCCCCCGCCTCGACAATAGACACCAAACCCAATCGGCGAACAGGTATTAAGCTAAGGCACGCGTGGGCGTTTTCCCCTCCCCCCAAGTGGCTGAGCACACAGGTATGGGTTCCACCCTTCTGGCAGGCGATCGTCCCGGCGGCCTCACCTCTCCAGGGGACGGGCGGTTGGAGCGGGTGCGCCGACTGGCCAATGGCCCGCTGGCCCAGCAGGCCGAGGCGATCGACCGCGAGGGCTTCTACCCGGTTGAGTTGCTGCGGCAACTCGCCGCGGCCGGTGCCGCCGATGCCCATCTGGCCACCGCCAGCGGACCTGGCGACTACTTGGAAGCGGTCCAGGCCATCGCCGAAGTGTCCAGGGTCTGCGGCGCCACCGGCTTTCTGCTGTGGTGCCAGGCGGTGTGCGGTCTCTATCTGGAGCAGTCCGCCAACCCCCAGCTCACCGGCGCGGTGCTGGAGCGTCATCGGCAGGGCCTGGGGCTGGGCGGCACCGCTCTCTCCAATCCGATGAAGAGCTACGCTGGCATCGAGCGCCTGCTTCTGAAGGCCGTGCCGGTCGACGGCGGCTACCGGGTGAGCGGTTCGCTGCCCTGGGTGAGCCACCTCGCCCCTGATCACTATTGCGGCGCGATCGCGGCTGTCGAGGATCCCTCTGGCGGCGAGCGGGAGCTGATGTTCCTGCTGCGGGGGGATGCCCCTGGGGTGGAGTTGCTTCCCTGCACCCCTTTTTCAGGCATGGAGGGCACAGGCACCTACGGCCTGCGCCTGAACCAGCTGTTTGTGGGCAGCGACGAGATCCTGGCCGATCCGGCCCGGCCCACCATCGCCCGTATCCGCTCTGGATTCGTGCTGCTGCAGTGCGGCATCGCTGCCGGCATCAGCCAGGGGGCGATCGATTCGATGCTGGAGGTGCGGCATCAGCAAGGCGGGGTCAACCGATTCCTCCCCGATGGCCCTGAGGATCTGCAGCAGGAGCTCGACAGCCTGATGGCGCGGGTGGCCGCCCTGGCGCGCCAGCCGCTCGACCCCAGCGATGCCACCTTCCTGGCCGTGCTCGAAGCTCGCGCCGATGGCGCGGAACTCAGCCTGCGGGCCGCCCAGGCCGCGCTGCTCCATCAGGGCGCGCGCGGCTATCGGTTGAGCTCGGCGGTGCAGCGACAGGTGCGTGAATCCCACTTCGTCGCCATCGTCACCCCCGCGATCAAACATCTCCGCAAGGAGATCGCCCGCCTGCGCGCTGCCCAGGCCAGCAGCTGACGCCCCCTCCTGACCCTCTCGCCCTCCTGTTTCCACCCACCGATGACCGAATCCCTCAGCCTTGATGCTCCCGGCGCTGTGCGTGCCCATCTACGCCCCATCGATCGCGACGGCCTGCTCGCTTTTGCCGCAAAAGGACGGGCCACGCCCCAGGCCCAGGGCACCAACAGAGTGCACACCGTCACCGACGGCCAGTTCCGCACCCTCAGCATCGTGGGGGAGCACAACCCGGTGGTGGTGGATGAGCCCCTGCACCTGCTCGGCCAGAACACCGCTCCAGCACCTGGGGAGATTGTGCTTTCGGGTCTGGGGGGGGTGCCTGGCGGTGGGCATCACCGCAGTGGCCACGTGGAAGCAGGTGAAGCTGCGCCGGCTGGAAATCTTTCTGGAGGGCGACATCGGCAACAGCGCGGCCTGGGGGGCCGGTGGTGCTCTCGACAAGCATCCGTTGGAGATGGGATTTCAGGCGATCAGGGTGAAGGTGCTGATCGAAGGGGATGCCAGCCGCGAGGAACTCAACGCGATTGTCGAGCAAGCCAACACCTACTCACCGGTGGCGAACAGTCTGCGCAACCCGATCCCGTTCACGCTGTCCCTGAGCGATTGAAAAGTCCCTGAGCGAGTGAATGCTGCGGAAACGTCCGCCAGCCGCGCAAGCTTCGCAGGAGCCGGAGGCACGGGGGTGCCGCTTTCTGATTTCGATAAAAACTTAATCGAAGGCAATGCATTGTCACGATCGTCCGGAGTTTTCCCGTCTAGAGATTCAGCACCCTCGCTACCTTCATCTTGGTGTAGTCGCGAAGACACCGATCCGTCAGGGTCCTTGGCTAACCATGCCCTTTTGATGGGCTGAGATGACCTTCACCGACGTTGCCCAGGCAAGCAGCACGATCATTCCTGCTGTCGACAACAACAGCCTCTCGATCGGCCTTACGCCTCTGGTGCGACTGAACCGGGTGGTCGATGGTGCCAAGGCAACGGTTTACGCCAAGATCGAGGGGCGCAATCCGGCGTATTCCGTGAAGTGCCGCATCGGCGCTGCCATGGTTCGCCAGGCGGAAGAAGACGGGCTGCTCGGGCCAGGCAAGGAGATCATCGAACCCACAAGTGGGAACACCGGCATCGCCTTGGCCTATGTGGCGGCAGCGCGGGGGATTCCGATCACTCTCACCATGCCGGAAACGATGAGCCTGGAACGGCGCAAGCTGCTCAGTGCTTATGGGGCCAAGCTCGTGCTCACGGAAGGGGCCAAGGGCATGCCCGGTGCAATTGCCAAGGCGCAGGAGATCGCTGCCTCCGATGCCCAGCGGTACGTTCTGCTGCAGCAGTTCGCCAACGCTGCCAACCCCAGAATCCACCACGACACCACAGGCCCTGAAATCTGGGCGTCCACCGGTGGCCGCGTGGATGCACTGGTGGCAGGGGTTGGCACAGGAGGCACGATCACCGGCATCAGTCAGTACATCAAGCGCACGCTCGGCAAGCCATTGGTGTCGGTGGCGGTGGAGCCGCTGGAGAGTCCGGTGATCAGCCAGACCATCGCCGGTCAGCCCGTCCAACCGGGGCCGCACAAGATTCAGGGCATTGGCGCCGGTTTCGTTCCGGCCAACCTGCATCTTGATCTGGTGGATCGGGTGGAGCAGATCAGAGTGCCGAAGCGGTGGCATTCTCACGCCGCCTCACCCGGGAGGAGGGCATCCTTTCGGGGATCTCCAGCGGAGCTGCCGCTGCAGTGGCGGTGAAGCTGGCGCATGAGGAAGCGTTTGCCGGTCGCACGATCGTGGTGGTGCTGCCTGATTCCGGAGAGCGCTACCTGAGCACAGTGCTTTTTGATGGCCTGTTCAATGAGCAGGGGTTGCCCGTCTGAGTGAGCCCGCAGGAACACACCGATGTGGCGACGACCACCTTTGGCGGCGGAGGATCGGGCCATAGTTCCAATACATGCGCCTCACCCATGAGCACGCTTCACAGCCCTTCGTTCCTTCAACGAGCAGAGTCTGCTCGTCGTCAGATTCGGGAAGTTGATGCCACTGCTGTGAAGTCGCTCGTGGCCGATGGTGCCACGCTGATTGATGTGCGTGAAGCGGACGAGTTTCAGGCGGGGCACATCCCAGGGGCTCTCAACGTTCCGGGCTCCTCGCTGATCCAACAAGCTCCCTCGGTTCTTCCCGATCCCTCCCATCCTGTCGTGCTGGTCTGCGCCGGCGGCCATCGCAGTGCCATTGCCGCCCTTGAGCTCCAATCCCTGGGATACAAAGCTGTGTCCTCACTGGCAGGGGGGCTGCGTCATTGGCCTCAGGCATTGGCACGGATGGCTTCTGCAGGGCGCTGAATGCTGTCGGAGCCGCCTTTTTTCCAAGATCACGCGCTCACTGGTCAGGCTCTCGTGCTTAGTGATCCTGGTTTCAACCTGCCAAGAGTTGTTCAGTCCCTTCGCGGTATCCGTGAGCGTTCTCCCCTGGGCGGGCACCATCCCAACAAGATGGTGCCTCTGCCTTCCCGCCGCGCTTTGAGCCAGATCCTGGAGGGTCTGAGCGCCTCTCTGTACCCGCACCGCCTTGGCCTACCTGAGCCCGATCGGCTTGGATTTTCCACTTCGGAGTCGGCGACGGACTACTTCGTGGGTCACACCCTGGATATCAGCCTGCGAGCTCTTCGGGAACAGATTCGCATTGAAATCGAAGCTACACGTGAGCACCAAGGTGTTCCTGTCCAGCCCTTGAGCCTGGATACCGAGGCTGCCGCGATCGTTTCTGAATTTGCAGAGCAATTGCCCAGCATCCGCCGGCAGCTCGACTCGGACCTGCAAGCGGCGTTTCGCGGTGATCCTGCCGCCAGCAGCCTTGACGAGGTGCTTGTCTGCTACCCAGGGGTGAAGGCAATCACCGATCACCGCTTTGCTCATGCCCTCTATCGGCTTGGCGCTCCTGTTGTCGCCAGGATCATCGCCGAGCTCTCCCATTCAGCCACCGGTGTAGACATTCACCCCGGTGCTGTGATCGGCGAGAGCTTTTTCATCGATCACGGATCAGGTGTTGTGATTGGTGGCACTTCTGTGATCGGCAACAACGTGCGGATTTATCAGGCGGTAACACTTGGGGCCAAGCATTTTCCTGTGGATGAGAATGGTCACCTGGTGAAGGGCGAGCCGCGCCATCCCATTGTTGAAGATGACGTTGTGATCTATTCAGGTGCCACCATCCTGGGGCGGGTAACGATTGGAAAAGGATCAACGATTGGAGGAAACGTATGGTTGACTCGAAGCGTCCCGCCGTGCACCACCATCACCCAGGCGAAGGTTCTTTCGGAAACGTTCGGAGAGGGTGGTGGGATCTGAAGCCATCCCATCTGCAGCACTACCCAACCTCTTTGTCCTTGCGGTGTGTATAGAAGTGAAGCCAATGGTTGAAGGCCGATCGCCTCCTTATTCTTTGCCCATGGAGGTGGTGCCGAGCGTCTGGCTGACCCTGGCTCACTTCTCCCTTTTTGCACGCGATGCCCACCCGCCGCCCCCCTGATCCTGCTCTACTCGCTGAGCAATTCACGGCGTTATCCACCCATCTTCCTCTGTAACTTCTGATGACTGAGACCCCCTCATCCCATCTGGCCCTTGGTGATTCCGCTGCCAGGCAGCTTGCCAATGCCACGAAAACTGTTCCCCAGTTGCTCGGCATTTCACCGCGATGGTTGGTGCCATTGCTGTCCTGGGTCGGTGTGGAAGCAGGTATCTACCGTGTGAACAAAGTCAAGGATGAGTCGCGCGTCCTCACGGCTTGTTCTCAGCGCGATGAAATTGATCTGCCGGAAACCTTCGTTGATTACGAGGAGAATCCTCGCGAGTACTTCCTGAGTTCGGTTACCACCACTGTCGATATCCATACGCGGATATCTGATCTTTACAGCAGTCCTCATGATCAGATCCAGCAACAGCTAAGGCTGGCCATTGAAACGATCAAGGAGCGCCAAGAGAGCGAGCTGATCAACAACTCTGAGTATGGTCTGCTCAATAACGTCATTCCTTTTCAGCGCCTTCAGCCGATCAATGGAGTTCCAACACCTGATGATCTTGATCAATTGATCACCAAGGTATGGAAGCAGCCTGCATTCTTCCTCGCTCACCCCCGTACGATCGCAGCCTCAGCCGTGAGTGCACGCGTCGGGGCGTTCCTCCAGCCACGATCACCCTCTATGGCTCACCCTTCATCACCTGGCGAGGCCTGCCGCTGATTCCCAGCGACAAGCTCAAGATCGAAGACGGCCGCAGCAGCATCATCCTCTTGCGCACTGGTGAGGCACGCCAGGGTGTGGTGGGGTTGTATCAGCCAGGGCTTCCGGGTGAACAAGGCATGGGGCTGTCGGTGAAGTTCATGGGCATCGGACGCAAAGCCATCGCTTCCTACCTGATCTCGCTCTACTGCTCGCTGGCAGTGCTTACTGAAGACGCTATTGCTGTTCTGGAGAACGTTGAAGTTGACAAATTCCACGACTTCAAACATGAGTTCCGCTGATCATCAGGGGGCCGGCAGTCCAGCCGCCATCCCTGTGCACTTCCCGGATGAGGCCGAGCTGAGCCGTCTGGCCAACCTGGTCTTCGCGGAGTCTTTCGGTCAGCAGGATCTATCCCAGCAGGATCTGGCCCAGCAGGCAGGTGCAGTTGCTCCGCCCCCAGCAGTTCATGCGGCTCCACCCACCGACCAACCACTCACGCAGGCAAGTTTCGGGGGTTCGGAACTGGACGTGGAGCGTCACCTTCGTGATGACGTTTCTGCCACCCATCTCTCCATCCCTACGCAACCCGCGCTGATCGATCCTCGCTCCGCAACACTGGCGCCGATCGCTCTTCCCTACCCATTGCCATCGCTGGAAGCGGTTCTCAGTCAGTTTCCATTGCCTATGGATCTCCCCTATTTCCTGGCAGAGCCTGGTGGAGTTCCAGCAGAGTTTCTGCCTGCACCGCTCCAGCTTCCCGAGGTTGAGCGCAGTGGATTTCCAGAGTTCCAACCGAATGCATTGCTGTCAGGGTCGTCCGATGCGAGCCGGCCCTTTGATGCGGCGTTCATCCGCCGCGACTTTCCGATTCTGCAGGAGCAGATCCATGGACGCCCTCTGGTGTGGCTCGACAACGGCGCCACCACCCAGAAGCCCAACGAGGTGATTGAACGGCTGGAGCGCTTCTATCGCACGGAGAACTCCAACATTCACCGTGCGGCTCACACCCTGGCGGCCCGCGCCACCGATGCCTACGAGCAGGCACGCTCCACGTGTGCCCGCTTTCTCCATGCCGCCAGCAGTGAGGAGATCGTGTTTGTGCGGGGTACCACCGAGGGCATCAACCTGGTGGCCCAAACGTGGGGACGGCAGCAGATCACCGCCGGTGATGAGATCATCCTCACCCACTTGGAGCATCACGCCAATATCGTTCCTTGGCAGCAGTTGGCGCATGAGAAAGGTGCGAAGCTGCGGATTGCACCGGTCGATTCCTCCGGCCAGGTGATCCTTGAAGCCTATGAGCGCCTATTCACCCCACGCACGAAGCTGGTGGCGTTTACTCAGGTTTCCAATGCGTTGGGCACCATTCTCCCAGCCGAGGAGATGATTCATATCGCCCATCGCCACGGAGCGAAGGTTCTGTTGGATGGGGCCCAGGGCATTGCTCACACAGCTGTGGATGTGCAGGCCCTGGATGTGGACTTCTATGTGTTCTCTGGACACAAGATTTATGGACCCACCGGCATTGGCGTGCTGTATGGCAAACAGGCACTCCTGCAAGCGATGCCTCCCTGGCAGGGAGGTGGCAACATGATCCGTAATGTGACCTTCGAGCACACAAGCTACCAAGATCCGCCCCACCGCTTTGAGGCTGGTACCGGCAACATTGCCGACGCCGTAGGCCTCGGCACCGCTTTGACGTATGTCGAACGGATCGGCCTGCATGCCATCGAGCGTGCCGAGCAGGAATTGCTCGCCTATGCCACGCCTCTCCTGCATGACATCCCTGGGTTGCGGTTGTTTGGATCTGCGGTTCACAAGGCGGGAGTGCTCTCCTTCCTGATGGACGGGCTCACACCAGAGGCGGTGGCTTCCGCTCTCAATCAGGAGGGCATCGCTGTGCGTGCGGGCCACCACTGCGCCCAACCGATCTTGCGCCGCTTTGGCGTGGAAGCCACCGTACGGGCCACCTTGGGTGTCTACAACACCCATGCCGATGTGGATGCGCTTGTAGCCGCCCTGCGGCGGCTCCGTGCATGAGCTTCCCACTTGCTTCCCCGTTGTTGCTTGCTTGCCCTCTTCCCGGAGGCGTCGATGCTCAAACCGTTGCGGATTGCCTTCGTCACTGAAACGTTTCCACCCGATGTCAATGGTGTGGCAACCTCACTGGCCCAGCTTGTCCGGGGTTTGGTGGCACGGAATCACCACATCCAATTGATTCGGCCCGTCAACCTTGACGGGCCGGGTCGAGCAGTGAATGAGAGCGACAGCGAGAAGCTGGTGTTGGGTTACGAGGAGTTGCTTCTCCCGTCGATCCCTGTGCCTACCGATCAAGGTCAACGGATGGGATGCTCGGATTGATTGGTTTTGCACAAGCTGTGGAGCAGGCGGCGTCCTGATGTGGTGCACATCGGGACAGAAGGACCGCTTGGCTGGGCGGCTCTACAGATAGCGCATGCGTTGACCATTCCCATCAGCACCGACTTCCGTACCAACATCCACACATTCAGCGAGCACTATGGGTGGGCTGGTTGAAGCCTCCAATTCTGGCTTACCTGCGCCACTTCCACAATTCAGCCCACAGCACCTTTGTTCCAACCGCCGCTCTGGCGAGCTGGATCCACAGGGGTTTCGCAACCTGCGTGTTGTGGCGCGAGGCGTAGACACCGAACGCTTTTCACTGCACCACCGCAGTTCCGCATACGCGCCAGCTGGGGGGCCAGCGATTCCACTTTGGTCCTTCTTTCCGTGGACCGGCTGGCTGCGGAGAAGAACCTGGAGGCCCTCATCCACACGCTTGAAGCGATACGTTTGCAGTGTGACGAGATTCGTCTCGTGCTGGTTGGCCACAGCCACTTGGCCAAAGCCTGTGGACCCGATGCCCAGAGGCCATCCAGGTGGGGCCACGCTCCGGGCTGGACCTCTCGGCCCACTTCGCGGGTGCGGATGTCTCCCTTTTTTCGAGCCTTACCGACACCTTCGGCTTTGTGACGGTCCAAGCCCTTGCCAGTGCCGTGCCAGTGGTGGCGTTCTCCAAAGACATTGCCGTGCTTCCTGTGGAAACAGGGGTCAGCGGTGCCTGCGTGGAGGCGATGAACACTGCTGCATTTGTGGGGGCGGCCTTGAAGCTCGTTGCCCATCCAGACCAACTCGCCCGCCATGGCGAAGTGGCCTGTCAGCGGGCACCTGATCTGAGCTGAAGCAACGTGGTTGAGCGTTTTGAAGGCGACTTGGTCAGGCAGTTGCCACCAGCAAAGCCGCCTGGAGAAGCCGAGCCTGCGATCGCCAGTGTGAGTTGACCGGGCTTTTGGTTCTTTCCTCATGTGGGAGGGCCGGGTTGAAGACTGCCAACCCCTTTGCTGACCTGGTTGCAACGGCGGCCGCCCCTACCCACCCTTTCAAAAAAATGCCCAGCGGTTTTGCCGCTGGGCAAGCAGAACACGTGAGCCCGGAAGCTCAGCGGAGACGATCAGCCCACGAAGGCACGCACCGGTGCCGACACGCCCGGCGACTGGGTGCCCTTCAGGTAGGCGAGCATGGTGTCGGCGTCGGACACTTCAAAGGGGTCGCTGGCGCAGTTATCTTCGTAGCCGGGCTCCACGAACAGCTTTTCGATCGTGCCGTCGTTGACGAGCATCGAATAGCGCCAGGAGCGCAGACCGAAGCCCAGGTTGCTCTTCTCCACCAGCATCCCCATCTTGCGGGTGAATTCGCCGTTGCCGTCAGGCAGCAGGAACACCTTGTCGGCGCCCACTTGCTTGCCCCACTGGTACATCACGAAGGCGTCGTTCACCGAGACGCACACGATCTGATCCACACCCAGAGCCTGGAACTCGGCGGAGAGCTCCTCGTAGCGGGGCAGGTGGTTGGAGGAGCAGGTGGGGGTGAAGGCTCCGGGCAGGGAGAACACCACCACTTTCTTTCCCTTGAACAGGTCGTCGGTGCTCAGGTCCTGCCAGCGGAAGGGGTTGGGTCCTTCCACGGACTCGTCGCGCACGCGAGTCTTGAAGATCACGCTGGGAACACGGTCAATGACAGCCATGAAAGGGAATGCGGAACGTACAGATCGCTGCAACGCCTGGCGGCGTCGTCGCGGTCAGATTAAGTCATAGTCACTTCGGATAAGGCTCGCGAGGGGACGGTTTCCCGCCTTCCCTCGCTGGCCAGCTGGCGGGGTGGCCGGTGGCCCAGGACCTCGCCAGCGGCCAGCCTCAGTGGCTGAGCGCAGCGGCGCTTTCAGCCGGGCCAGGTGGGCAGGCCGCCGGGAATCAGTGTGCCGCGATGGCGCCAGAGGGCGGCGGGGGGAATGGTGATGCCGTGCTGCTCAGCCAGGGTGGCCGCCTCTGCTGTACTTCGCGTGACCCTGAGTTCCGCTGCGAACGAATCATCGCTGAGGGCCACTTCCTTGAGGCGATGCAAAGCATCGACGCGGCTCTCCACGTCCCTGGGGGTCTGACCCAAGCTGCATTCGGCAGGAACCGTCGCGGCTGGATCGATGGTCATCGGAGCCACCGTTGTTGTCGCCTTGGGTGTCGTCTTTGCTGAGGCCAGGTTTGATGGTGGTCTATCTGAGGTGGCCATGCGGGCAGCCGCTGCTTGGGCGGTTGATACGGATGGTCTGGATTGCTTGCCGGTCATCTCTTTTCTCTCCTTTTGCTGCTTTCAGCCTAGGTGTCACAGCCACCCTTGCGGGTGGGTGAAAGTACCAAGCCTGCAACCCTTGCGGCACACCATGGTGTGCTTAGGCGGAGTACCGCCACCTGCTTCCTGGCGGAATCGGCAGCGTTGCTGCACGGGCCTGAGCCCAGCTTGATTCTGCAGGTCCTGGTTTAGCCCGCACGGCAGCAGATCGTTCAGGGCTGCGGTATTGGCTGAAAGGCCGATGCAGTTGGGTGAGGCTATGCAGCGGAGGAGCGTTGGTTGGCAGCACAACGTTCACAGGTGACAATCCTCTGAGGGGTGCTGCAGCACTTCGCCGCACGACTGCTGGATCGACTGAAGATTTTCTGGAAAGATCCTGGTTGTTCCCTGCGTTCCGGCCAACATGGGCAAGGGACCTCGCCTGTCGCCGTCCTGGCTTGTTTCTCGCCGCTGTTGGTGGTGATGGGGATGCTGATGGTGCCCGTGATGGCGATCCTGATGGCGCTAGTAAGGGCGCTGGTGATGCCGATGGCGATGGTGCCGTCTCGCTGTGAGTGTGATGAGGCTCGGGCTGGCGTTTCCTGATGGAGGAGTGAGCACCTGCCTGCTTCGGTTGTATGCGCAGATGGACGGTCCCCGTCTGTTCTGTTGCCGGTCGCCGTCGATCTGGTCACAGTGAAGATGTCCGTCCCTGCACCCACGGCACAACGGCCTGATGCCCGCTGCAGCCTTCTTCGTTTGAATCCGCGCCTTTTCTGATGGAATCGAACTTCTGCCACGTCCAACCCGATCAGGAGGTCGCATCTGGGCCGTTGGTGGCGGAGCTTGCGCGGTCCCTTCGGAACCGGGTCGCACCGTTGCCGGTCGGCTGGCAACGTCCTGTGCATCAGCAACAGAGCCCTTCACTTCCGTCATTCACTTACACCACCAGCGACCTTTTCGACCCTGAACGTCTCTATCAGGTTCTGCGCGGGCCGCTGCCAGGGGTGCTCCAGGCCAATGGATTCTTCTGGATCGCTGCCCAGCCCGACTGGGCGATCGAGTTCAACCTAGTGGGTTCTCGCCTGCGCTTCACGCCGTTCGGCCGCCTCTGGGCGGAAACGGCGTGGGCGGCGCGGCTGAAGGGCCCATCCCCGCAGGCTGCTTCCCCTCCGTCCGGGGACCCAGAGCGGGGTGGTGCTTATCAGGAACTGGTGTTCATTGGGGCCGACATTGATCACTCGGCCCTGAAGGCTGCATTGGACTCGTGCCTGCTCCGCCAGCAGGTCGTCAGTCCTCAGCTGGCCACCAACGCATGAGGACGCCCGACCTCCCTACCTGCGTGGCGGCTCCCTCAACGCCGGCTCGTCTGCTCCCGTCATGAAGCAGGCGCTCCTGCCGGTCGCCAGTGGTGCCACCACAGCGCCTCCGGCACCGGCGACGGAGGCCAGCAGTTCCTTCCGCCGCATCCTGAAGTCGTCGGCGTTGATCGGCGGATCGTCGGTGATCACCATGGTGCTCGGCGCCGTGCGCACGAAGGCGCTGGCGCTGCTGATCGGCCCTGCGGGGATCGGTCTGCTCGGGGCGTTCACGATGATCCTGGATCTCGCCCGCAACGTTGCTGAGCTTGGCCTCACCTCCAGTGGCGTCCGCCAGATTGCCGAGGCGGCGAGCTCTGATGGAGAGCGGCGCCTGGCGGTCACCGCCCTGGTGCTGAAGCGGACCACCCTCTGCTGCGGGGTGCTGGGTGCTGTAGCGCTTTGGAGTGCATCAGAGCGTGTGTCCCGGTTGGTGTTTGGCACCAGTGATCACGCCACTGCTGTGTCGCTGCTGTCTTTCGCACTGTTGTGCAGCGTGATGGCCGGTGGGCAGACCGCCCTGCTTCAGGGGCTGCGCCAGATCAGAGCCCTGGTGCAGGTGTCTGTCTACGGCGGCCTGCTGGGCACCCTGGCCGCCGTGGTGATTGTCTATGTCGCCCGTGAACGCGGCATCGTGCCGTCACTGGTGGCCACAGCGATCGCCTCGCTGGCGCTCGCCTGGTGGTCTGTCCGTAGGGTGCGGCTGCCGAAGGTTGTGCTTCAACCCGGTGAGGCCCTGGGTGAATCAGCACTGCTGTTCAAGCTCGGCCTGGCCTTCATGGCCAGCGGCCTGCTGATGACCGGCGCCAGCTTCGCTGTGCGCACGTTCGTGATCCGCACGCTGGGCCTGGAGGCTGCCGGGATCTATCAGGCCGCCTGGGCATTGGGGGGTCTTTATGTGGGCTTCGTGCTGCAATCGCTCGGCATGGACTTCTACCCGCGGCTGGTTGGCGTGGCCAACGATCATCCGGCCTGCAATGCGATGGTGAACCAGCAGACGCAGGCCAGTGTGCTGATGGCGGCGCCTGGCATCCTTGCCACCATCACCTTTGCCCCCTTGGTGGTCAATCTCTTTTACAGCGCAAAGTTTGCCGCTGCCGTGATGTTGTTGCGCTGGTTCTGTATGGGCATGGCCCTGCGGGTGATCACTTGGCCCATCGGATTCATCATCGTAGCGAAAAACAAGCAAGTGGCCTTTTTCGCGGTGGAAGCGGTCTGGGCTCTCTTCAACATTGCGGCCACATGGTGGGGTCTGCGTGTTTTTGGATTAGAGGGAGCTGGCATCGCTTTCATGCTCTCCTACGTGGTTCATGCCTTGGTTGTCTATCCGATGGTCAGAAGCATGACAGGCTTCCAGTGGACGAGTGAGAACTTGCGGAATGGTTCCATCTTTTTCGTGGTGTGTATGGCCAATGTCGTCATTCAGCGTGCCCTCCCTCAATGGCTGGCCCTTTCCATTGGATCAGGAATTTCTTTGCTAAGTCTTTGGTTCAGTATTGGAATGCTGGCTAGGCTGAGCTCAGCTGACGATGGCTTGCATGCGCTTCGTCGAATCCTGCGCCTTGGCAGGAAATCCTGAATTCTCCGGATTCTCTCCACGCATCCTCCATGTCTGATAAGAGCATGACGACTATTCGCATGTCTGATAAGAGCATGTCGGATGAGCGCCTCACTAAAAAGAGGCTCCGCGTGCTCGCTGTTTCCTCCGCTGGAGGTCACTGGGTCCAGCTGCTCAGACTTGGCCCCAGTCTCGCCAATTGTGATGTCACCTATGTGACTTCCAAGCCTGGCTACCGCGCCTCGATTGAGCCTGGAGCAGGATTCCGTGTCATTCCCGAGGCCAACCGCTGGAACAAGCTTGCCTTGCTGCGTGTGTGCGTTGCCATCTTTGCTTTGATCTGGAGCCAACGGCCTGATGTGGTGATCTCCACGGGCGCTGCTCCTGGCTATTTCGCCATTCGAATCGGCAATCTCTTCGGCGCCCGCACCATCTGGGTCGACAGCATCGCCAACAGCGAAGAACTCTCTCTTTCCGGCCGCAAGGCTGGGCCCCATGCCGCGCTCTGGCTCACCCAATGGGCTCACCTGGCCCGGCCCTATGGCCCTTACTTCCGGGCAGTGTGCTGTGATCTTCGTCACCGTCGGTACCGATCTTCCCTTCAACCGTCTGGTACGGGCGGTCGATCAATGGGCGCAGTCAACCTCCTGCAACGATGTGTTCGCCCAGATCGGCGACACCGACTGGCAGCCTTCACACATTGGCTGGTGCAACTTTCTCCAGCCGCCTGAGTTCGCCAGCCGCTTCGCCGAGGCGGAGGTGGTGGTGGCCCATGCGGGCATGGGCACGATTCTCTCGGCACTCCAATGGGAGAAACCCATCCTGGTGATGCCGCGCCGTGCCTCGCTGGGGGAGCAGCGCAATGAACACCAGCTGGCCACTGCCCACCATCTGTCGGAGCTGGACAAGATCAATGTGGCCATGGACGAGATTGAGCTACGCGCGAGCCTCGACAGCCTCCACAAGCTACGAGCACGGGAAAAGATTGATGCCTACGCGAGCGAGTCGCTTATCACGACGCTGCGCAACTTCATTGAAAGCTAGTGCCGTGCTTGTCCTTCCTCCTGCCCAGCCACTGACGACAGTCCCACCCTCCCCTGGTCGCCCGACCCTCAACACCTGGAGCGATCGGTAATGTGCGGGATTGTGGGTGTTAGGCGTTTCGACGGCCGCAACGTGGATCTGCATCTGTTGCGCCTCATGACCGCACGGTTGACCCACCGCGGCCCGGATGCGGTGGGCTATTGGAGCAACGGGCCGATTGGCTTTGGCCATCGCCGCCTGTCGATCATTGATGTGGCGAGCTCCCGTCAGCCCATGGCCTCGGCGGATGGCCGCTGCCATCTAACGTTCAACGGAGAAATTCTCAATTACCGGGAACTTCGCCGACGCTATAGCTATCCCTACCAGACAGACGGTGACACCGAAACGATCCTGGCCTGCTACACGCGGCGTGGCGAGGGCAGCCTTTCGGAGTTGGAGGGTCAGTATGCCTTTGGACTGCATGATGCAAGCGATGGCACGCTCTGGCTGGCCCGCGACCGGGTCGGGATTCTGCCGCTCTATAACTACGTGGACGCCACACTGCTGGCTTTCGCCTCGGAGATCAAGGCCCTGCTGCCTGCCATTCCTTCGGTGCGGGTGGACACGCACAGCCTGGATGCCTACCTGACCCAGCGCGCTGTGCCGGCGCCTTACACCTTGTTTGAAGGTGTGCGCAAACTACCGCCCGCCCACCTGCTGCGTGTGGGGGAAAAGGGCATCGAAAAGCCCGTCCGCTACTGGCATTTTCCGCCCACCACCACCCGTCCACCCAACCCCCGCGAGGCGGTTGAGCAGGTGTCCGCCACGTTGCGGCAAGCCGTTGCGTCCGCCCTGGTCGCTGATGTACCCGTGGGCGCTTATCTCAGCGGCGGCGTTGATTCCAGTCTGATCGTGGCGATGATGAGCGCACTGCGTCAGAGCAGCGGCGTCAAGACCTTCTGCGCCGGCTTCGGTGATCCACGCGTTGACGAGTTCCGTTATGCCCGGCAGGTGAGTCAGCTGCTGGGTACGGAGCACCATGAGGTGGCTGTCTCCCCCGACGACTTTCGCTCGCTCTGGGGTCGGCTCACCTGGCACCGCGATGCGCCGATGTCGGAGCCGGCTGACATCGCGGTGTTCCGCATGGCAGAGGTTGCTCGCCGCAGTGTCACCGTCGTGCTGTCGGGTGAGGGCAGCGATGAGCTGTTCGGCGGTTATCCCAAGCACCGCTACGCCAGGTTCTCGTCCCTGGCGGCGCGGCTGCCGGCAGACCGGCGTTCTGCCGCGTTGTCCTCGATCGAGCGGCGCCTGCCCCCTGCCGCTGCCCGCTTCCGCATCGCCCTGCGTGCTCTGGCTGAATCCGATGAAGCCAGCTGCTTTCGTGGCTGGTTCTCTCCCTTCACGACGACGGAGCGCGAGGCTCTGTTGCCTGGCATGGAGCAGCACCCCGGCGCGGACTGGCCACAGGAGCCTCTGGGGGATGCCCTGCGCAGGATGCTGCTAATGGATGCTCAGAGCTGGCTTCCCGACAAACTGCTGGAGCGGCAGGGCTGACTGAAAGTTGTCTTCTTCCGTCTCTGCAGCGCTGATTCCGACCCAGCCGAGCATTCGGCTGATGTCATGCGCCACGGCCATCAGACCAGCACGGACTGAGCGAAAGCCGTTGCAGCGCAACAGGTTCAGGGCCAAGGTCCTCAGCAGAGCCAACACCTGCACCCCGTTGCGCTGGCTATAGCGGTGGGCGTCCTCGCCGAGCTGGGTGTCGCGAGGCCAGTGCCACTGGTTTTCGATCGCCCAGCGCTGCCGCACTAGTCGCAGTAACGCTTTTGGGCTGGTGCGCAGGGTGGTGATGAAAAAGTGGATGTGGTGAAACGGCTTGCCGTCACGCCGGCCGGTGCTCACCAGCTCGATGATCCAGCTGGCGCCCACCCAGCGCTCACGAATGGCCTCAGTGGCGTTGCGGGCTCGGAGAGTCCAGCGCACCCGGCGGCCATGGCTGGCCTCGACATCGCTGATCACTACAGGGAAGTGCCGGTGGCCGCGGAACTGGGAGACGATCTGCTGATACAGCCGGCGCTGGTTGTTTTTGACCGTCAGGAGCAAGTCGGCGCCCTGCTCGGCGGCGAGCTGAAAAACGCTGGCGAGGTGTGCAGCGCATCCGCCTGGATCAGCACGCCCTCGAGCTCCAGCGTGCTCAGCAAAGCTTTCAGGGCTGCGCGCTCGTGGGATTCTCCGGTGTCAAACGAGGTCTGCGCGATCGCCACGCCAAGCTCACGTGCGTAGAGCGTGACCTGGGTGACAAATCGCGTGGCTCCATCGGGGCCATCGAGCTGAGCAGCTGAACCGCGCAGGGTTTTGCCATCACAGATCAGCTGATCGAAATCCTTGTTCTGATCAGCGATCTGGGCCAGCATCCACTCCCTGAGCAACCCGAAGAGCTCCTCGAGCTCCACCCTCTCAAACAGGTAGAGGAAGGTGGAATCGCAGGGTGCCTTGGTCAGCTCCAGATCCAAAGCCGCGGCAAACGCCTGGTGATGCCGCTTGGCAAAACGCTCCAGATCCCTGGCGCTGCGGCAGCCACTGAGGATGCCAAGGATCGCCGTCAACAACAGCAACCACTGGGGGTAACGCACCCCTCGGCGCTTACGTCTCTCCGGCAGGGCCTGCAGGAAGGAGATCAGATCGGGGCTGGCAGAAAGCTGGGGCAAGGGACGAGAGCAGTCCCGACAAAACCGGCACCAGCATGGCTGCACCAGCCGCCTTGTGCCTGACTTTCAGTCGGCCCTG
>CALRJS020000040.1:0-31561 GCA_943367595.1 Sphingobacterium thalpophilum | reverse complement strand
GCGTCAAAGAGCTGATCGCCAAGATCGAGCAGTTCGTGGCGGCCTACAACAAGACCAAGGCGCCGTTCAACTGGACCGCCACGGCGGACTCCATCCTGGAGAAGCTCCAGCGACTTTGCTCGCAAATCTCTGGGACGGCACACTAGCTGTGACTTGTGATCCGTTATCAGAGATCCGAGAACTGTGATCTGTCGGGAGAGATGGGCTGAGATCTACGGTCAGCAGAGTTCAGATCCGCCCGTTCATTGCAACGGCTTGACCGTATAAATCATCCGGTCGGCATAGCCGAGATGGTTGTAGAGGCGGTGGGCTCTTTCGTTCTGAGCCAGCACTGCGATTCCCGACACCTCGCAGCTCTTCGCTCGGAAGTACTGCTCGATTGCGGCCATCAACTCCGTCGCCACCCCCTCGCCACGAAAATCTTCCGACACGAACAGCTCAAGGACTTCGCCCTCCCGCTGCACCGTGTTGCCGATGGCTTCGTAATAGGGCGGGGCCTTCACGATTCCTGCCACCATTCCCGCCGGCTGGTCACCACGCACGGCCACCAGGATCACACCATCCCCGCCGGCAACGCGCTTCTGCAGATCCTCCGCGTAAGCCTCTCCATAGCCTTCCGGGCAGACGATCCGCTGCGTTGGATCGAGGGGGATGAGCGATTGCTGCAGTCCCGTGATGTAGTGGGCGATCAGGTGCAGTTCTTCGATGCGGATGGGCCGGATTTCAAGGGGGGGCTTCATGGGGATCGGCGCAGCCGCGGCTTCAGAGATGGTGCCCCACACGCGGTGAAGCCCTCTCCAGCTGCGCGATTCTGCAGCAGCTGTTCCAGGGGGTCGGGCGAATCCAGACGACCCGGCAGCAGCGAGCGACCCAGCAGCAGGCGGTCGCCTGCCCAGCGATCCATCAGCAGGCTGCCGATCGCCAGCCCCGTTCAGATTCCACTCCTTAGGGTCGCCAGCGGCCGTGGCGCCACGCGCGGTCCCGCTCGCTGCCCATGTCTGCCAGCCCCAATCCCCTGCTCGCCTTGCCCTTCGAGCCCTCGATCAAGGCGCTGGGTGAGGCCTACTGGGATGTGGTGGAGGCGGCCACCTTCCACCAGAGCTGCCTGCGCTTCCGCAACGATCCGCTGCTGCAGCAGCTCGGCGTGGATCCGGCGGCGGTGAGTGACGCGCATCTGGAGGCGGCCTATGGGCGCTTCGAAGGGCGCACGCCGCTGCTGGCTCTGCGCTACCACGGCTATCAGTTCGGCACCTACAACCCGTTTCTCGGCGATGGGCGCGGCTTTCTCTACGGCCAGCTGCGCGATCGCCATGGTGCCCTGCAGGACCTCGGCACCAAGGGGTCCGGCACCACGCCCTGGAGCCGTGGCGGGGATGGCCGCCTCACGCTCAAGGGCGGCGTGCGCGAGGTGATTGCCTCCGAAGCCCTGCATCGGCTCGGTGTCACCACCAGTCGCACGCTCAGCCTGGTGGAAACGGGCGAGGAGCTGTGGCGTGGCGATGAGCCCTCCCCCACGCGCAGTTCGGTGATGGTGCGCGTCGCCCGCACCCACCTGCGTTTCGGCACCTGCGAGCGGCTGCTGCACCTGCGCCAGCCCGGCCAGCTCGAACGGCTGCTGCGCCACGTGGTGGCCGTGTACTACACCCACATCTCCGCCGCCCATCCGCCTGCTGCCGATGGCAACGCCCAGGCGGCCCTGCTGGCGTTCTACGGCGAGCTGGTGGAACGGGTGGCGCGGCTGGCGGCCGAATGGATGGCAGCCGGCTTCATCCATGGCGTGCTCAACACCGACAACATGTCGCTGGCGGGCGAAAGCTTCGATTACGGCCCCTTCGCCTTCCTGGAAACCTGGGATCCGGGCTTCACCGCCGGCTATTTCGACCACAGCGGCCTCTACGCCTACGGCCAGCAGCCGCGGATCTGTCACCACAACCTGCGCCTGCTGCAGGAGCCCCTGGCGATGCTGCTGCCGCGCGCCGAGCTGGAAGCGCTGCTGGAGCAGTTCGCGCCCAGCTACGACCACCACTACCGCCAGTGCTTGATGCGCCGCCTCGGTTTTGCGGCCGACGCCGTGGCGGCGGTGACCGATCGCGGCGGCGATCTGGTCGACCCGGTGCCGCTCGCCCTGCAGCTGCTGGCCGCCTGGCCGGTGGCCTACGGCAGCTTCTTCGCCGCCCTCGCCGACCGCATCGCCAGTGGCGGCCTGCCGGCGGAAGCGGAAGCCCTGGCGCCGTTCGCGCCTGGGGCCCCTGCACCGCCGCCCGATCGCTGGGCCGCCTGGCGGGAGGCCTGGTGGGGCTGGTCGTCGGCGCTGCCGCCCGAGCATCAGGCCGGCATCGTCACCACCCTGCGGCGCTGGAATCTGCCGGTCACGCCGGTGCGGGCCGAGATCGAGCGCCTCTGGGAGGCGATCGACACGGCGGACGACTGGAATCCCCTCCAGCAGTGGCTGGACGGCTGTGTGGCCTCTGCTGGCGTCCCCTGACCTCAGGCGTCTACGGGTGTTTGGCGCTACAGCTGCCCCAGCGGGGCTCTGTCTGAATTCAATCACCGGTTTCCGTCTCGATGCCTCGCCATGACCTCCGAACAGGCCGCCCAGCTGATCGACGACACCCTCGACCTCGTGCATCAACGGCTCCAGACGCTCGAAGCTGACCGCCAGGGCCGTGAGCACAGGGCGCTGGCCGCCGAATTCCGTGAGTGGCGCCAGCCCAGTGGCGGCCACATCGACCTGATGCTCTGCCCCGGCTTCAGCCGCGGCTGAACGCCAGGCTTCACCGCAGCCGAGACTGGAGCGTCCGTCGCCGCCGGGGCCGGTTGGATTGGGACGACACCATCGCTGCGATCGCCACGGCCGTGGCACCGGGTCTGGGGAGTGTGGCGATCGTCAGGATGTCAGGCCCGGCGGCGGAGTCGATCGGCCGCTCCCTGTTCCGCGCCCCCGGGCAGCAGGTCTGGGGCAGCCACCGCGTGCTCTACGGCTATGTGGTGGACCCGGCCAGCGGCGAACGGGTGGATGAGGCCCTGCTGCTGCTGATGAAAGCACCCCGCAGTTTCACCCGCGAAGACGTGGTGGAACTGCACTGCCACGGCGGCCTGATCGCCGTGCAGCGCGTGCTGGCGCTGGTGCTGGCCCACGGCTGCCGCCGCGCCGCCGCCGGCGAATTCAGCCAGCGGGCCTTCCTGAACGGCCGCCTCGATCTCACCCGCGCCGAGGCGATCGGCGACCTGATCGCCGCCCGCAGCCAGCGGGCCGCCCAGCTGGCGATGGCGGGCCTCGATGGCGGCCTGCAGCGCCGCATCACCGCCCTGCGGGAGCAGCTGCTCGACCAGCTGGCCGAGCTGGAGGCACGGGTGGATTTCGAGGAGAACCTGCCGCCGCTTGATGCCGCTGCCGTGGTGGCGGCGCTCACGTCGGTGCGCCAGGCGCTCGAGGCCCTGGTGGCCGAGGCGCGCCAGGGGGAGTTGCTGCGAGAGGGGCTGCGGGTGGCGATCGTGGGCCGCCCCAACGTGGGCAAGTCGAGCCTGCTCAACCGGCTCAGCCAGAGGGAGCGCGCGATCGTGACCGACACCCCCGGCACCACCCGCGACCTGCTCGAAAGCGAGCTGGTGCTGGCGGGTGTGCCGCTCACCCTGCTCGACACCGCCGGCATCCGTCCCACCAGCGATGCGGTGGAACGCCTCGGCATCGCGCGCAGCCGTGCCGCCCTGGCCGCCGCCGATGCGGTGCTGCTGCTGTTCGATCTCACCACCGGCTGGACCGATGACGACCAGGAGCTGCGCGATGTGGTGCCGGATGGCGCGGTGCTGCTGGTGGTGGGCAACAAGGCCGATGCCGCCGGCTGCGCCACCGGTGCGGCGGCCCCGGCCGGCCCCGGCTGTCCGCTCGAGGTGGCGATCAGCGCCCGCACCGGTGAGGGTTGTGACGTGCTCGTGGAGACGCTGCTGCAGCGCTGCGGGGCCACCGAGCTCCAGGGGCTGCAGGTGGCGCTCAATGGCCGTCAGCGCGAGCTGGCCGCTGCCGCCGCCGCCGCCCTCGGCCGCAGCCTGGAGGCCGCCGCAGCCGAGCTGCCCTGGGATTTCTGGACGATCGATCTGCGCGCCGCCGTGCGCAGCCTCGGCGAGATCACCGGCGAGGAGGTGAGCGAAGCCGTGCTCGATCGGGTGTTCGCGCGCTTCTGCATCGGCAAATGAGACGGGGCTGCGCAGAATGGCCCCACGGCGTGGAGCTGTGCGGTGATCGATCCCAGGGCTCAGCTTCCGTTGGCCCAGCGCCAGGCGATCGGCGCCGCCGGTCTGGCCGCCCTGCTCACGGTGGCCCGCTGCAATGGCGCGCCCACCGCCAAGGCCCTCGCCGCCATCCGCGGCGTGCGTGATCACCTGCTGCAGATCGACTGCGACCTTGAGGCGCTGCCGCCGATCAGCCCCGACCAGCTGGCCGAGCGGGTGCGGGCTGTCAATCCTGATCCGCAGTGGCGCGAGCGCATCCTGCGCGGCATGACCCTGGTGGCCCTGCTTGACGGTGCCCCCTCCCCGGCGCAGCAGCAGCTGCTGGAGCAGGCGGCGGCAGCCCTGGCGGTGGACCCGGCGCCGGTGCGCACCTTCGGCCAGGTGATGGAGCAGCGGCTGGCCATGGTCCGCCTCGACATCGCCCGGCGCGGCTTCATCGCGTCGGCGGCGCGGGCCACCCTGGAGCAGGAGGGGCTGCGCGGCGCCCTGGGGGTGGCGCGGGTGTTGCTGCGGCAGGAAGACACCGCCATGGCGGAGCGCTACCGCGCCTTGCGCCAGTACCCCGCCGGCAGCTTCGGCCTGGCCTATGCCGCCTTCATCGACCGCAACGGCTTCGGGTTCCCCGGTGAGCTGGGCGGCCCGCCGCCGCCGGTGATGCACCACGACTGCTGCCACGTGCTGGGCGGTTACGGCACCACCGCCGCCGAGGAGGGGGCCGTGCTCGGCTTCCAGGCGGGCTTCGAGCGGGTGGATCCGTTCTATGTACTGATGTTCGGGCTGGCGGAATTCGAGCTGGGCATCGGCACGACCCCGTTCATCCCCGGTGAGCGGGAGGCGCTGGATGTGGAGCGCCTCTTCGCCGGCATGGCCCACGGCGCCCAGGTGTCGGTGGATCTGATCGCCGCCATCGACCCCTGGGACCACTTCGCCGACCCGCTGGAAGAGGTGCGCCAGCGCTTCAACGTGCTGCCCCGCGGCCGGGAGCCCGAATGGCCGGCGCCGATCATGGATTGAACGGGCCCGTCTGGCCCGTCTGACCCGCTTTCCCCCGCTGGCTGCCCCGTCTTCCCCCGCCTCCCCTAGTGACACATCCGCCCCTGCTGCCCTTCAGCCCTGCCCTTGAGCAGCAGCTGCGCGGCTGGCTGGCGGAGGACCTCGGCCGCGGCGATCTCACCGCACCGGCCCTGACCGGCGCCCGGGGCCGGGCCCACTGGATCGCCAAAGCCGATGGCGTGTTCTGCGGCGGCGTGCTGGTGGAGCCCCTGTTCCGGCTGCTGGATGCGGGGGTGGTGGTGCGCGATCGGGTGGCGGAAGGGACGCCGGTGCGGGCCGGTCAAGCGTTGCTGGAACTGGAGGGGCCAGCGCCGGCCCTGGTGGCGGGTGAACGCACGGCCCTCAACCTGGCCATGCGCCTGAGCGGCATCGCCACCGCCACCGCCCGGCTGGTGGCGGAGCTGGCGGGCAGCGGCGTGGCCCTGGCCGACACCCGCAAGACCACGCCCGGCCTGCGGCTGCTGGAGAAGTACGCCGTGCGCTGCGGCGGCGGCTTGAACCACCGCTTCGGCCTGGATGATGCGGCCATGCTCAAGGAGAACCACCTGGCCTGGAGCGGCGGGGTGGGGCCGGCGATTGCGGCGGTGCGGGCGGCGGCGCCCTGGCCGGCGCGGTTGATCGTGGAGGCGGAAACGGCCGCCGAGGCCGAAGCCGCCGTGCGTGCCGGCGCTGACGCGGTGCTGCTCGATGAATTTGCCCCACCGGCCCTGCAGGCGTTGGTGCCCCAGCTGCGGGCTCTGGCGGCGGCGCAGGGGCGGGCGGTGGTGCTGGAAGCGTCGGGGGTGCAGCCGGCACAGCTGCGGGCCTATGCCGCCACCGGCATCGATCTGATCTCCACCAGCGCGCCGGTCACCCGCAGCAGCTGGCTGGATCTGAGCATGCGTTACCTGCCGAGCGGCGGCTGAGGGCGGCCGCCGCGCGGCGCTGCTATCCCGCCGCGCAGCCACCACGCGTCGCTGCCGACACTTGGCGCCGCCTTCACTCCGCGCGGGCACCACAAGGCGCCGCTAAAACCCCGCGAGGCCGCCACGCGCCGCAGCCGCCACTTGGCGCCGCTGGCACTCTTCGCGGCACCCTCGGCGCTGGGGTGGTTCCTCGCTGCCATCCCCCGGGCCTGGCGTTGTGGATTTGTGGCGGTGGATCCGCGTCTGTGGCGCGCCTGGCCCGCGGGCAGCAAAGTGACGGCGGGTGTCCGTTGCTGTGAGCCATGCCGTTCTGCCGCTTCCCGAGCCCTGGCCTTCGGCTCACCTCGGTGGCACTGGTGTTGCTGGCGGGCGTGCTGCCGGCCACGGCGGCCCGGGCCGGGACGGTGCTGCAGCGGGTGGCCACCAGCGGTGAACTGGTGGTGGGGAGCGACCCCCTGCTGCCCCCCCTCAGCTTCCTCGACAGCAAGGGCCAGCCCAGTGGTTACGGGGTGGAAGTGGTGCGCCGCGTTCAGGCCGAACTGAGCACCGCTCTTGGCCGGCCGGTCACTGTGCGCTTCGAAGCGGTCAGCGATCCTGCCGAGCTGGTGCGCCGGGTGGGCAAGGGAGAACTGGCCCTCGCCTGCGGCGTGCCCTTCTCCTGGGCCCGTGATGCCCAGGTGGATTACACCCTGCCGATCGGGCTCTCCGGCATCCGTGTGCTGGCCCCGGCGGGCCGGATCGATGGCTCTGCTGCCTCCCTGCTGGGCCGCCGCATCGGCGCCGTGCCGGGCTCCCTCGGCGAGGCGGTGCTGAAGGGCGTCCAGCCCCAGGCCCGCCTGGTTCCTTTCGCCAACCTGGGCGACGCGGTGGTCGCGTTGCAGGCCGGCCAGCTGGATGGCGTGATGGGCGACACCAACCTGCTCACCGGCAAGGCCGGCAGCCTCGGCGCCAGCGGTCTGGTGGTGACGCCGGAGCAGCCGTTTGAGCGCTACGCGGTGGGTTGCGTGGTGCCGGAAAACGATTCCGCCTTCCGCGATCTCACCAACCTGGCGATCGCCCGGCTGCTGCAGGGGTATGTGGACGGCGATCCCGCAGCGGTGGCCAGCGTGGAGCGCTGGGTGGGGCCCAAGGGGGTGCTGGGCGTGCCGTCCGAGCGCATTCGCACCTACTTCGAAACGGTGCTGCTGAACTACGAGGCGATCCGGCCCCAGGGCCCGGCGGCAGCATCCTCCGCCCCCTCCTCTCCCTGAATCAGCCCCGCTGGAGGTGAACGGGCGCTCTCACCCGCCCGCCTCCTTCTCCCTGATTTCGCCCCCGCCCCCGCTCTCGCTACTGCTCCAGCTCTCGCTTCCGCTCTCTCCCCTGCCCCCGCCTTCCGCGCCGCTTCTTCGTTCTCCAGGTTTCACCTCCGATGGCATTCCTTTCGCGTCCCCGGCTGTTCGGCTTTCTCTTGTTCCTGGCGATCCTGCCGCTGGTGCCGGCTGCTGAAGCCGTGGCGGCCGCTGCTGCCGCCACCCCGAACCGTGAGGGGCCGGAATCGGAGCCCCTCAGCGTGGAGGCCCGCCTGCGCCGCATTGCCGCAGCGGTGCGGGAGCGGGAAACCGGATCGTCTGATGGGCTGCAGGCGGCAGTCCCCGCAGACGGCCAGGAGCCGTCAGCAGCCAGGGCCCTCCCTGATGACGTGCTCGCCTATGTGTTCGTGAACGGCCCCCGGGTGGGCTGGCGCAATGGCGGCTTCTACAACGGTGGCTTCCGCAATGGTGGTTTCTGGAACGGCGGCTTCCGCAACGGCGGCGGCTGGCCCAACGGCGGCTTCGGCAATGGGGGCTTCCGCAATGGCGGCGGTTTCCGCAACTTCTGGTGAGCCGTTGACCCCCTTGGCCTTCGGTCCCCTGCGGCTGCTGGTGGTGCAGCCCACCCCGTTCTGCAACCTCGACTGCGACTACTGCTACCTGCCCACCCGCGACGACCGCAGCCGTCTGCCGCTGGCACTGCTAGAGCGCACGCTGGAGCGGGTGCTGGAGAGCCCCTTCGCCACCGACGACTTCACCCTGCTCTGGCATGCCGGTGAGCCGCTCACCATGCCGATCGCCTTCTATGACGAGGCCACCGCGCTGATCCGTCGCGTGCTGGCGCGCCGGGACGGTCCGCCGCTGCAGATCGCCCAGTCGTTGCAGACCAACGCCATGACGATCGATGCCGCCTGGTGCGACTGCTTCGAGCGCAACGACATCCACGTGGGCGTGAGCCTGGATGGTCCCGCCTTCCTGCACGACGCCCACCGCCGCACCCGCACGGGCCTGCCCAGCCATGCCGCCAGCCTGCGGGGCATCGGCTGGCTGCAGCGCCGCGGCATCCCTTTTCAGGTGATAGCCGTGCTCACCGACGACGCCCTTGATCACGCCGACACGCTGTTCGACTTCTTCCACGGCCAGGGCATCGACAACCTGGCCTTCAACATGGAGGAGACCGAAGGGGAGAACCTCACCTCCACGCTCTCCCGCCCCCGCTCGGAGGCGCGTTATCAGGCGTTTCTGGAGCGGTTCTGGGAGCGGCTGCGGGCCGAGCCCGGTGCCCTGCGCCTGCGCGAGTTCGATGAGATCGCCGGCCTGGCCTGCGGCGATCAGCGCCTGGCACGCACCGACATGAACCACCCGTTCGCGATCGTGAACGTGGATGCGCGCGGCAACTTCTCCACCTTCGACCCCGAACTGCTGTCGGTGGCCACCGCCGCCTACGGCGATTTCGCCTTCGGCAACGTGATCACCGACAGCCTGGAATCCGTGGTCCACACCGCCAAGTTCCAGCAGGTGTACAGCGAGATCCGCGCCGGCGTGGAGCGCTGCCGGGCCGACTGCGCCTATTTCGGCCTCTGCGGCGGCGGCGCCGGCAGCAACAAGTACTGGGAGCGCGGCACCTTCGACTGCAGCGAGACCCAGGCCTGCCGCTACCGCATCAAGCTCAGCGCCGATGTGGTGATGGCGGGCCTGGAGCGGGAACTGGAGCTCACCGGCTGAGCGATGGCTCAGGCGGAGCGCCACGGCTTCGGTTGCTGACCTGACAGCCAGATCATTCTCTCGCTCTTAGGATCCTCAAGACATTGAGATGAATAACGCGTGAAGCCGCTCGATATCAGAGGCCTGCTTGGTGGAAATGGCAGCAGGCCCCTGAAGCAGCAGTTGGCGATCACCCTGGCTGTTGTCATGACCGCCTCGATCCTGGCGGCGGTGCTTCTGCTGGATCAGCTGTTCACCTGGCAGGCCAGGGGACTGATCGATCAGCGCTCCGGCTTTTTCATGGACACCATGCTGGCGGTTCGGGAGTACACAAGTAAGGATGTCAATCCGATTGTGGCACCGCTCAATGAGGGGCCAGGGGTGTTCCGGCCGGAGGCCGTCCCCAGTTATTCAGCAACCACCGTTTTTGATTATCTCAAGCAGGCGAAGGCTGACTACAAGCAGTATTCCTACCGCGAGGCCGCACTTAATCCAACGAACCTCAAGGACAAGGCTGACACCTTCGAGGCTGGCATCATCCAGGCGCTTCGGGATTCACCCGCCAGTGCTGTCCTCAGCGGTGAGAAAGCCACTCCGCTTGGTCGCTTTCACTATGTCGCCAAGCCGATCAAGATCACCAAGCAGAGCTGTCTGGCTTGTCATTCCACTCCCGATCTTGCGCCGAAGAGTCAATTGCTGGCTTACGGAGATAGCAATGGATTCGGCTGGCAACTCAATGAAGTCGTCGGTGCTCAGATTGTTACCGTGCCGCAGGATGCCGTGCTGCAGGCAAAGCGTCATTCTCTCCTCACCACCACCTCCCTCTTGGTTCTTGTGTTCATGGTGGTGGGACTGACGGCGAACTCAGTGCTGAATCGGTTGATTCTCAAGCCCATGAGACAGATCAGCCTGAAGGCTGAGGAGGCGAGTGTGACCCCTGCCACCGTTAGCTTCAGTGAAAAGAGCCGTGCTGATGAGATCGGGCTTCTGGCTAGAAGTCTGGAGAGAATGAAGCAGAGCCTCTCGATTTCGATGCAGATGCTCAAGGAACGACAGAAGCCCTGATGGTGGGAGATTGCAGCCCTCGCCGTGGATCGGTTGTTCCAAGGCCAGTTGGGCCTGCGTTGGTTCTGCTTTCCTTCCTCCTGGTCGGCTGTGAGCGCCCCCCTGAATCGAGTGCGACGCTCTGTGGTCCCACCGGTGTGTTGCGTGTAGGGCTGCTGGATCCCAGCGAGGGTCAGGCTCTTACCCGCGCGGTTCCCTTCAGCGAAGCGGAGTTGTCGAGTTTCAAGGCGCTGCTGCTGCAGGCAAGCCGCTGCGACGTTCAGTTGGAGCCCCTCAGCAGTTTCGATCGGGCCCGCTCCAGCCTGGCCGACCGCCAGTGGGATGCGGCCTTCCTCCCCCCGGGTCTCCTGGCCTTTTCCCTTGCCGCCAAGACCGGCTACGTCCCGATCCGCTCGCTCGGGGGCAGCCGTTCGTCCCGCTCGGTGTTGCTGGTGAAGGAGGGCAGCCGCTTCCGCAGTGTCAAGGATCTTGAGCAGGCCCGGATCGGGTTGCTGCCACGCGGTTCCCTCACGGGGTTCTATCTGCCCCTGTACAACCTGCACGGCCTCAGCCTGGGCAAGGTCAGCTATGCCCTCAACCCTGCCGCCCTCGGAAGCATGCTGGAGCGGGGTGAGGTGGATGCGATCGCCTGGGATGAAGCCCTGCCGTTGCCTTTTGCCTCAGTGCGTCGATTGCCTGTGAACCCCCATCCTCTGCCGCTCGGTGCACTTGTGCTGAGCGGCTCTTTGATTCGCTCCGACCACACCCTTTTTCTCAAGACACTGGATGCCAGTGCGGCGCAGATGCCGGCCGGCCTTGGCTATGCCTCAGGCGTGCTGCCGAAGCAGCAAGCCATTCAGCCGCTCCGAACCATCGTGGAGTATGTGGAAGGCTGGCAGCTTCCGCTCGACGGGGAGCCTTATCAGGTCTTTGGCAGGAAAGGAAGCCCATGAAGCCCCATGTTGGCCAGGAGCGGCACCTCAAGGTGATCGTGTTCAGTGATGTGGTGGATTCATCGGCGCAGATCTTTGCTGATGAGTTGATCGCCATTCAGCGAATCAAAGAAGATCTGGTGGTGATTCGAGAGGCCGTCAAACGCCATGGCGGTTGTTTGCTCAAGAATCTTGGTGATGGCATTCTCGCCACATTCGATGCTCCTACGCAGGCTTTGGAGTTTGTTGAAGATGTGGTGATCCGCATTACTCGCCGGGGCAGTCAATCGCTCCAGCATCGCTTTGGCCTGCATGCCGGTGAAATCTATGTGAATGGGGACGACATCATTGGTCAGGGTGTGCATCTGGCCTCGCGGCTCCAGGCCACAGCGCCGATCAACGGTGTGGCTTTTGTGCAGTCCACCTATGAGTTGATAGACCCCCGGTTTCAACGGCTGTCCCTTGCCCTTGGCCCTGTCCAGCTCAAAGGTCTGCCCGTGGCCTTGGCCTGTTTTGCCATTGAAGCGGAGGCACTGATTGGTGAGCCTGCAGGAGCAGCCCTGGCCGAACTCGGCCTGGAGACCCTGTTGGTTGACACCCCCTATCGACTGGAGCGCCCCCTCAGCGGGAACGGCGCTGCAGGCACCTATCTGGTGCGGGAACTCAGCCGTGACCGGCGCGCCGTTCTCAAGCTGATTCCCTGTGACGCCACGAATCTGCATGCGCTGCAGATGGAAGCCTCCTGCTTCGATCGCCTGCGCCATCCGTGCCTGCCACGGTTCGTGGATGCATTCGAGCACCGCGGCTCTTTTCTTTTCCTGCAGGAGTACATCGCCGGGGCTTCACTGCAGGGTTCTCTTGACATCCTCAGACGGAAACAGCGGTTGGCCGAGTTGCTGCGGCAAGTGCTGGGAGTGCTGGAGGCGATGAACACGGCCGGCATCGTGCATGGGGATCTTCACCCCGGTAACTTGATCCTCACGGAAAAGGGTGGCTCGCTGTTCCTGGTCGACTTCGGTCTGCTCAACGCCCGATCCTCCGGAGCTTCCCTGGACGAGAACGCCCTGGGGCATCGCCCATGGTTCAGCCCACCGGAGCGGGTCCGATTCGGCACCCTCAGCCATGGGGGCGATCTGTACGCCCTCGGCGTCATGGCTCTCTGTCTTTACACCGGTCAGGATCCGTCGGATCTCTACAACCAGGCTGAGAGGCGGTGGCAGCTTGAAGAGCTGGTGGATCCGGAGCTGATCGAGTGGCTCACTCCCCTGGTGGATGGATCGCCAACCCGTCGCGTGCAGAGTGCCACCGATGCGTTGAAGCGGCTGGATCGCCCCTCGAAGCTGTCCGGTCGGTCGTCTCCCCTTGGGTGGGTGGATGGGAGTGGTTTGCCGCCGTTGGGTCAGCAACTGCGGCCTCTGCGCAAGGCTTATTTACAGCGCGAGCTCATCACCACCTACGGACCAGTGGTGGAGTTGCTGCTGGAGAGCTTCGCTTCGATCATCCCTGGCCGCGAGGCGGAGGCTCTCCGTCAGCGCCTTGTCAGCGCGGGTCTCTCGCCAGCGGATGTGGATCAGGCCTGTCTGGAGGCCCAGGAACCTGCTTTGAAGCCGCTCCAAGGCCTGGCTCCTGAGGCGGCCCCTGGAGGCAGGAGTGCCCCCTTGGCTGACACCCCGATGGGTGTTTCACACGAGCGCCTGCTTGCCCTGATGCGCGACCGCATCGGTCCGATCGCTGATCTGATCTGGAGCCAGTCCCTGGCCCAGGCGATCGTGTCCGACCCCGAGGAGGCACGATGCCAGCTCCTGCAGACGGGAGTTCAGCCGGAGGTGGCTGAAGAACTCCTGGCGATGGGCCGGGCTCAATGCCAGGGAGATGGGTCGTCGTCGACCGATCGCGGTTCCTTCCCCCTTCCATCGCCCCAGAACCTGGAGCCTGCTTCCAGCCTTTCGCCCCAGGATCTCGAAGACGCGCTGGTGCAGGCGGTCGGGCCAATCGCCACAACGATCCTCACCGCGCTGGGTGAGGACCTGCCCATGGGTGAGCGTCTTGAAGCGGTGATGGCCCGGCTCGATGGCTTTGGCGTCGAGGCCGACACCCTCAGGGAACTACGAGCTCGCCTTGGCATGGATAGAAGTCCGTGAGCTCGCCTTGGCATGGAATGGGTCCGTCCAGCCTTGACTGATCGGCATGGTCTCGGGCTTCAGCGGACCGGCGAAGGAGGATCAGATCCCTATGCACCAGCCGTTCACGATCGTGAACGCGGGGTTGTTCCGGATTGCCGCCAACTCCGACCTCAAGCTGCTGTCGCTGGCCACCGCCGCCTACGGCGCTGTCGCCCAACCCTCGCTGGGCCAGAACTCCGGCTCGTCGAGCATGGGCCGCTCCAGCGGCAGCACGTGGAAGCGGCGACGGATCTCCAGCAGGGGCTCGCTGGCGAGGGCGAGGTGATCGAGCCGGCTGAAATCACCGCTGCAGGCGGCGCCCCGGCGCCAGGCTTCCGCCAGCAACTCGGGCGCGCCCGGCAGATCGAGGGCCCCCCGTTTGCCGTTGAGGCCGTTGTAGGGCTCGCCGTCGCCGCCGTAGGGCACGAACTGGCTGTCGTTGCCGTGCACGAACAGGCCCACCTCATGGATGAGGAAGTTGGCGAGCGAGGCCATCCAGTTGGCGTCGTCGTTGCGGAGCGCCAGCTTGAAGGCGCCCAGGGCGATCTCGCCCGGCCCCGTCGGCTCGTAGCCGGTGATGACGTGGTTCATGTCATGACTCACGTAGTAGGCGGGGTTCGGGGTGTTCCGGGCCGGCAGGGGCAGGCCGTTGCGCGCGTAGAACTGCACGAAGGCCCAGCCGAGGCTGCCGTGGGGGCAGTCGCGCAGCCCCTGCACCTGGGCGAAGAAGGCGTCGCCGGGCTCGCTGCCGGGCTCGGCGCCCTGATCCGTGCCGGGACCCCTGCGCTGATCCGCCGCCAGGGGGCCGTGGCGGGCGGACAGCTCGGGCATGTAGGCGGCATAGCAACGCACGAAGCTGGCGGTGGCTTCCGCGGCGGTGCGATGGAAGAGGTCCTGCACGAGGCGCAGCTCCACGCCGTGGATGCCGAAGGCATCGCTGAAGGCCTCCAGCCGCTGCAGCTGGGCGGCGCTGCGGGGATGGCGGCAGAGCTCCAGCATCAACGCCAGCTGCAGGAAGCGGCGGCGGCTGTCGTCGTCGGGCAGCTGGGCCGCCAGGGCCTGGGGCGGCAGCGGGGTGATGGCTGTGAGTTCGCTTGGGGTGAGCCCGAGCAGGTGCAGCGCCAGGCTGCGCAGCAGCCGCCCCTGCTCGCTGGTGGCGCCGCCCTCCACGGCAACCAGATCGCGCAGCCCGCCCACCAAGGTGCGTGCCAGCGGAGGCGGGAAGGGTTGCAGCGGTTGCAGCATCGACGGTGGGGCCGCACCTCGCCATTCAAGCGCTGCTCGCCGCTGACGGTCCGATCGTCGCCGCCGTGATCCGCTCCAGTTGCAGGGCATCGGTGCAACCGTCGTGGCCCTGGTCGTAGCGGCTGGCGACGAAGGCGCCCCGCCAGCCCGGCGGCAGCTCGGCCAGCAGCGCCGTGGCGTAGGGATGGCGCCGCGCCACCCGCTCGATCGTGTGGGCGGGATAGAGATGCACCGCCCGGCGGCTGACCCGGCACAGCTCGCTCAGGGCCCGGCGGTGCCAGGCCAGGTCGAAGGCGTCACTGCTGGACAGGCCTCCATCGCGCAGGGGGGCATAGGCGAAGAGCAGGTGGCCGCTGAGCACCAGGTCGAAGCTCTGATCCGGGAAGGGCAGCTCCGGCAAGGAGGCGTTGCGGTACTGCTCCGGATGGCGGCGGCGATCCTTCAGAAAGGTCTGCAGCGCCTGAATGTGCTCCTCGCGGCAGGCTTCCAGGTCGAAATCCGGCCGCAGCGTGGCACTGCTGCGCAGGCCTGCCATGGTGCGCTCCAGATCGGCCAGGGCTCGCTGTTCGAGCTCCTCCTCCGGCAGGGCGTAGAGGGGATCCACCGCCACCACCTCCCCCACCAGGCCGCGCAGCCGCGCCGCGAGCGAACCGGGACCGCCGGGGCAGTCGAGTACACGGGCGTCACGCCACTGCTCCAGGTCTCCCTCGAGGTTGAACATCGCCAGGGCCTGCTCCCCCGAACGCCCGTAGAACACCACGGAGGACAGTTGCATGGGGGTTCTTGAGGCGGTGAGAGGGTGTGGTGAACGGGCCGTTGAATGGGTAGCTGAACGGGGGGTTGAACGCGAAGCTGGCTGAACGTTGGGTTGAAGGCGCGGCTGAACGCCGCGAGGGTCACGTGGTTCGCCAGCCTGGTCAACCAGCGTGATCCGCCATCCTGGCCGCGCCTGCACGCGCCCCCACGCGCCTGCGCGCCGTCACGCCGACGGCGGGAGCGATGCTCCTGGCGGGCCACCCCTGGCGCGGGCAGCCCCGGAGCGTTGCTCCCACCGTTTGTGCGTTCGTCCAGAACCTGCCCGGCTGGCCGCCATCGCTCCAGAGGAGATGATCAGGGTGCCTCCCCGCTGTCGGGAGAGCCCTGCTTCCGTACCCGCTGCCCATGCTTCGCCTCGCCCAAGCCCTCGACAGCCAGCTGCGCGCGGCGATGCAGCGGGCCTTCCCCCTGGCGGCCATGGGGGAGGAAACCTCAGAAACGCTCGGGACAGAGGGCTGGCAGCGGCTGGATCCGCAACTGGCGCCCGCCACCAAGCCCGAATTCGGTGATTTTCAGGCGAACGGTGCCCTGTCCCTCGCCAAGCCGCTCCGCCAGGCGCCGCGGGCCATTGCCACGGCGATCGTTGAGCAGCTGGCAACCGATCCAGACTTCAACGCGCTCTGCCTGGCACCGCAGATTGCCGGCCCAGGCTTCATCAACCTGACCCTGCGGCCGGAGCGGCTGGCCGCGGAGGTGGCTGGGCGGCTGAGGGATCCGCGCCTGGGGGTGCCCACGGTGAGTGAGCAGAGCGACAGCGTGCCTGGGGCGCTGGCGCCGGTGGTGGTGGATTTCTCCAGCCCCAACATCGCCAAGGAGATGCACGTGGGGCACCTGCGCTCCACGATCATCGGCGACGCATTGGCGCGGGTGCTGGAGTTTCGCGGCCATCCGGTGCTGCGGCTCAACCATGTGGGCGACTGGGGCACCCAGTTCGGCATGCTGATCACCCATCTCAAGCAGGAGGCGCCCGAGGCGCTCACCACCGCCGACGCGGTGGACCTGGGGGATCTGGTGGCCTTCTACCGCCAGGCCAAGGCCCGCTTCGACAGCGATGAAGCCTTCCAGACCACCTCGCGTGAGGAGGTGGTGAAGCTGCAGAGCGGCGATCCGATCAGCCGCCGCGCCTGGCAGCTGCTGTGTGATCAGTCGCGCCGGGAATTCCAGCGCCTCTACGACGCTCTCGACATCCGCCTCGATGAGCGCGGCGAATCCTTCTACAACCCCTATCTGGAGGCGGTGGTGGCGGACCTGGCCGCCGCCGGGCTGCTGGTGAGCGATGGCGGCGCCCAGTGCGTGTTCCTCGAAGCGGAGGACGGCAGCGCCAGCAAGGCTCCGCCGGTGATCGTGCGCAAGAGCGACGGTGGCTTCAACTACGCCACCACCGATCTGGCCGCCATCCGCTACCGCTTTGCCACGCCCCCCGCAGGCGATGGGGCGCGGCGGGTGATCTACGTGACCGATGCGGGCCAGGCCAGCCATTTCGCTGGGGTGTTCCAGGTGGCCCGCCGCGCCGGCTGGATTCCCGAGGACGGGCGTCTGGAGCACGTGCCCTTCGGGCTGGTGCAGGGGGAGGACGGCAAGAAGCTCAAGACCCGTGCCGGCGACACGGTGCGGCTGCGGGAGCTGCTGGATGAGGCGGTGGAGCGCTGCGAGGCCGATCTGCGCCGCCGGTTGGCCGCAGAGGAACGCCAGGAAGAGGAGGCCTTCATCACCGAGGTGGCCACCACCGTGGGTCTGGCGGCGGTGAAGTACGCCGACCTCAGCACCAACCGGATCACCAACTATCAGTTCAGCTTCGATCGCATGCTGGCCCTCAGCGGTAACACCGCCCCCTACCTGCTCTATGCGGTGGTGCGCATCGCCGGCATCGCCCGCAAGGGTGGCGCCGGGGCGGATACGGCCGCCGGTTCTGCGGATTCAGGCCTGCCGGAGGTGCTCAGTTTCAGCGAGCCGCAGGAGTGGGCGCTGGTGCGGGAGCTGCTCAAGTTCGACGGCGTGATTGCCGAAGTGGAGGAAGAACTGCTGCCGAACCGGCTGTGCAGTTACCTGTTCGAACTGAGCCAGATGTTCAACCGCTTCTACGACCAGGTGCCGGTGCTGAAGGCCGAGGAACCGGCGCGGAGTTCGCGGCTGGCGCTCTGCCGCCTCACCACCGCCACCTTGAAGCTGGGGCTCGGCCTGCTCGGCATTCCCACCCTGGAGCGGATGTGATCTGCTGGTGCCGCAGGCTCTAGGCCTGCGCTCTGGCCAGGTAATCCTCCTGGAGGATGTACATGCGCTTCACGTCGCGGTAGCGGCCTTCAATAAAGAATTCGCCCACCAGGTGGCCCTCTTCCACAAAGCCGCATTGCTGATAGAGATGCAGGGCCTTGGCGTTGTCGACGGCGACGGATAGGTAGATCTTATGCAGATTCAAGATGGTGAAGGAGTAGTCGAGAGCTTTGTGGATGCAGAAGCGGGCGAAGCCTTTGCCTTGATGGTGCGGCGCGATGATGATCTGAAACTCAGCGCGCCGGTGGATGTAGTCGATCTCGATCAGCTCCACCAGCCCGATCAATTCCTTTTCCCTGGTTTCCACCACGAAGCGGCGCTCTGCATTGTCGTGGATGTGCCGGCTGTAAAGCTCTTCGAGCTCATCAAAGGATTCGTAGGGCTCCTCAAACCAGTAAGCCATCACGCTTCTGTTGTTCACCTGGTCGTGAATGAATCTGAGGTCGCCCCGTTCAAGGGCCCGCAGAACCAGCTCTGTTTTCGCCAACGCTTCACAACCCCAACACCTGCTTCGATTATGAGGCAGGTCTTCTGTGGGGGCCTCCTTTAGGCCCACCAAAAGCCTTTGCCACTTACCACTAGCCACTCACCGCTGGCCAGCCCCTTCAGTCAGCCCGCCAGCCAGCTCTTTCATCCAGCCCTGCAGGTAGCTCCTCAAGCCAGCCCTTCAGGCCGCTCCTTCAGGCCACTCTCTCAGGCAGCTCTCTCAGCTAGCCCTCCAGACAGCCTCTTCAGCCTGCGCAATCATCTGTACACCGACCTATGCCAGAGGCGCCGCAGGATCGAAGGTCGAGGCCTCAGCGTTGGCGCGGCTTGGAGCGCTTCGGTGTCGATCGAGGTGCATCCTCCGGCCTGGTCTGCTTCGGCAGGCCGCTGGGAAGAAGCTCCGCTTCGATGAACACCTCCGGGAAGGCAGAGGGAATCCTGCCTTCGCACACCGTGATCCCTTCGCTGAGCAGCAGGTCTGCCTGTGTGCGCCCGTCCGGGTGCTGATTGCCGGCGCCAAGACGGCCATCCGCCGCCACAACGCGATGCCAGGGATACAGCACCTTCTCGTGATCGTTCAGCTGGCTCAGGATGTAGGCCACGTGCCGGGGCATCACATCGAGATGACGCCCCATCGATTGGTAGGTGCAGAGGCGTCCCTTCGGAACAGCCTGCGTGAGCTGCAGCACCTGCGCGCGGATCCGTTGATAGAAGGGGGACGCCGGCATGGGGCGGCACGGAGGTAAACCGAAGCTGAAATCATGGCTGCTCCGCCGTGGGTGCCGACCCGGTGGTTGGCAGGTGTCCGCCCAGCTGGCGGGCAGCTGCTGGCCAGTGGGGGCAGGGGCTCGCTCATCTTTAGGCTGCTGGCGGTGGATGTTGCCCCCCGCCATGACGCCGTTTCTGTGACCAGCCCCAGCCCCGGCGAGCACCCGGCAGTTTCCCCCTGCCCGCCGGCCCGCCCGGAGGTGGAAACGCTCACGGCCTACAGCGCGCCGCTGGAGGGGCGCCGCGGTCTGCTGCGGCTCGACTTCAACGAGAACACCGTGGGGCCCAGCCCGAAGGTGGTGGCGGCGGTGCGTGCCATTCCGGCCGATCACTACGCGATCTATCCCGAATACGACGGCCTGCGGGAGGCGGTGATCGCCTCGCTGCTCGCCGAAGCTGCCACTGACACTTGCTCAGCCACCGGCCCCGGCTCAGCCTCTGCCTCCGGCCCCGGCTCAGGCACACTCACCCCCGCCCATATCGGCCTGTTCAACGGGGTGGATGAGGCGTTGCACGCCGTGTTCCACGCCTACGGCGCCGCCGGCGAACGGCTGCTCACCACCAGCCCCACCTTCGGCTACTACACCCCCTGCGCCCGCATGCAGGGAATGGAGATCGAAGCGATCCCCTACCGACTGCCCGGTTTCGCCTTCCCGTTCGAGGAGATCAAGGCGGCGCTGAGCGCCACAGCCCCACGCCTGCTCCTGATCTGCAATCCCAATAACCCCACCGGCACCCGGCTGGCGCCGCAGCGGATCCTGGAGCTGGCGGCCGCTGCCCCCGGCACGTTGGTGGTGGTCGATGAGCTCTACGAGGCCTTCACCGGCGACAGCGTGCTGCCACTGCTGCTGGCTGAAGCAGGAGCGGCCACAGCAGGAGTGGCCGCAGCAGGAGCAGCCACAGCAGCAGGCACCGACCCCTTCGCGGCCTACCCGAACCTGCTGGTGCTGCGCTCGCTGGCCAAAACGGCCGGGCTCGCCGGGCTGCGCTTCGGGTTCGCGGTGGGGGCACCGGCCCTGGTGGACCGGGTGAGCCGGGTCAGCGGCCCCTACGACGTCAACAGCTTTGCCGTGACCGCCGCCCATGCGGCCCTGGCTGATCAGGCCTACACCGACGCTTACGTGGCCGAGGTGCTGCGGGCGCGGGACTGGTTGCTGGAGCACCTGGTGGCCGCTGGGGTGCGCCATCACGCCGCCGGTGGCAACTACCTGCTGATCTGGCCGCGGCGGCCGGCAGCCGCGGTGGAGGCCGAGCTGCGGGCGGCGGGCATCCTGGTGCGCTCGATGGCCGGCAAGCCGCTGATCGATGGCGCCCTGCGGGTGAGCCTGGGTACCACCGAGCAGATGGCCACCTTCTGGGCGGCGTACCGGCTCATCGAAGGGCTGGCCTGAGGGCTGCCAGCGTTTGTCTGTTTACCTGTCTGCCTGTGTGTCTGCGTGCCGGGGCCTGGCACGCCGGCCCGGCGTTCAGGGCGCCTTGGCGGCGGCCGGTTCGAGCACGGTGATCGGCTTGCCCTTCTCTCCCGCATACACCATCACGATTTCGGCGGGTTCGCTGCCGTTGTTGGTGCCGTAGTGGGGCTGATTCACCATCTCGATGATCCCGTCCCCCGCCTTGAGCTGCAACCTGGCGCCCGCCTCGCTGATCACCAGCAACTGGCCGCGGATCAACATGCCGGCATTGATCACCGGATGGTGGTGCATCGGCAGCTTCACCCCCGGCGGAATGGTGATGTGCAGCACGGTGATTTCCGGTTCGCCCTTGGGATAGACGGGCAGCCGCGTGCCGTTCCAGGCTTCGCCGGCTTTCACCAGAGTGCGCACCTTCACGGCCGCCGGCTCCCCATCGGCGAGGGCGGGCGGCACGGGCAGCAGCAGGCTGCCGCCCAGCAGCAGCAGGGCCAACCAGGGCTTTCGGATGTGTCGTTTCGGCTGGAGCCTGGCAGCAGCCTTGGTGTTGGCGCGCCCAGCCGTCATCCCGGTGGCCAGGGCCGGAACGGACATCATCTGAAGAACCATCTCAAGCGAAGTCAATCTTCCGCACGGCAGTCTGGAGGGTGGATCGGCTCCTGCCCACCTGCCCACCTGCCTCTCGCCATCACCTGCCCGTGAACTGATCCGCATCCAGCGGCTTTGACGTTGACGCGCTTCCGGCGAATGTGCTGGGCGTGATGTGGGCACAAACCCTGCGATCATTCAGCCGCCTACTCCTCGGTAGCGGTGGCAACAGGTTCACCTCCTGTGGCGGCGATGGCGAGGGAAGGGAGGCCTGGCTTGACCATGCGCTGGCGGAGTCACGCTTAGGTCCATTGCTGCCCCTCGCGCGATCACGACGCATGGGGCTACGGTCAGGAAGGCTTCAAGGTCAGCCACTGGCGGATCAAGGATTGCCCCTTCCAAGTGAAAGGAATAAGTTTTCAGCCACTTGCCTCAACTGGTCAGTCACTTCTCCCTCTCGGCGAACGGAGCATCAAGCGGGACGCGATGGATTACTCCACGGTTTTTGACCCTAAAGAAGCTCTGATCACCGACATCATCCTGATCTCCCCACAGGCCACGGTCGCCGAAGCACTGCGCCAACTAAGCGGCGAAACAACATGCCGCTCAGAGCCACCGATTCTGGGAGATCCGAAGCAGCATGTCAGCAAGCTTTATGCAGGCTGCGTTCTGGCCTCCACAGACGGCAGGCTGATCGATGGCATTCTCACTGAACGGGACTTTGTCAGGCTCGTTATTGAAGACATTGACCTGGACCATCTCACCGTGGCTGAGGTGATGATCACGTCTGTGATCAGTCTGCAGCTGGATGAATTCAATGACGTGTTCGCGGCAAATAATATCTTTCATCGGCGCAAGATTCGCCATCTGCCCATTCTCAATCGTGATGGGTCAGTCGCTGGCATCGTGGCCAATTCAAGCCTGCAGAATTCACTCAAGCATGGCCATTTCCTCAAGCTCAGAACCATCTCAGAGGTGATGACGAGCGATGTTGTCACGGTTCCAAGCTCAGCCAGGATAGGCGAATGTGCCGCACTGATGATCGGTCAGCGGATCAGCTGTGTCGTGGTGACGGACGAGAGCTCGCTGGATGGGGCCTTGCTCCCTGTTGGCATCCTGACCGAACGCGATCTCCTGCAGCTGAAGAACCTGCAGGTGGACTTCGGTTCCACTTCTGTGGATCAAGTGATGAGCACGCCGCTCACCTTTGTTCATCCGAATGAAAGCATGGCTGTTGCCCAGGAGCTCATGAAGAGGCTCCGTGTGCATCGCCTCGTCGTCACAACCAGCGAAGGGACACTCGCTGGCATCGTGACGTCTACCAGTCTCAGTCGAGCCATTGATCCCCAGCATCTCTGTTCGATCATGGAGATTTTGCAGATGAAGCTGGACAGGCTTTCAGCGGCCCATTACATGCTGTTATCGCAGCATCAGCTCGACCTTGAATCTGCTTTCTCCAGAAACGAGTTCAGAATGGTCTATCAGCCCATCGTTGAGCTATCCAGCGGGAAGGTTTGCTCGGCTGAGGCTCTCATGCGTTGGATCTCTCCCATCCATGGCAACGTGACACCTGACCGGTTCATCCCACTTGCGGAAGGGAATGGCTTCATTCGCGAGCTCGGCTATTGGAGCATTGAGGAGTGCTGCCAGAAGTTCAGTCAGGCAGGTCGTGGAATTCTCCCTATGCGCCTGTCTGTGAATGTCTCAGGAGTTCAACTCAGTGATCCTGATTTCATCCGCAACATCCTTGTTGTTCTTGATCGTGCCAGCTTCGATCCCATGCGACTCCAGATCGAGCTTACTGAAGCCACGCTTGTCGATGAAACCCTGGGCGTCAATGATATCTTCAACGAGCTTCGTTCTCATGGGATCAGTGTTGCCATCGACGACTTTGGGACCGGATTTTCATCGTTTTCCTATCTCCAGCGTTTCTCGTTTGACGTGCTGAAGCTTGATCGGTCTCTCATCGGCACACTGGGGACCAGTGACCGTGCTCAGCTTGTTGTCGGCACGATGCAGCAGCTTGCCGAGCGGCTTGAGTTCAGGATCGTCGCAGAAGGCGTGGAAACTGCTCAAGAGCTGAATACTCTCCGGGAGATTGGTTGCCATGCCGGACAGGGTTATCTTTTCAGTAGGCCACTGGATTTCTCTGCCCTGGAGGGTTTCGATTGTGCTGATCCAAGCCTGTTTCCAGACCTGAATCGTTCTTACTCCATTTAGTCTTGTTTCTGCTCATTGTTTCTGCTCCTTCAGCAGGCGAGTCAGGCGGCTCGCCTCACGCATGGTCAGCGGCTCCTGGCTCCTGGCTCCTGGCTGCTGCTGGTGCTGGTGCTGGTCTGATTCCGTCTTCTTGGGGTGATCCAGGAGTGTCGTATCTCCACGCTCCTGAACGGAGGCCAGCCATCCCCACTGGATGGTGACGGGACGCACCGGGACGCTGGCGGGTTCACTGGCGGTCGCCGATGGCACCGGACCCCAGTTGGCGAACACCTGCCGCTCGCCCAGCCCTCCCCATAGCCTGCCCTTGCTCTGACCCTGCGCCCGGCCCTGTGGATTTCACCGCCGATCTCCCCGTCGTGCAGATCCGGCGAACGGTGATGCGCCGGGCCCTGCTCTCCACGGCGATCCCGCCGCGGGTGGCCCTGGCGATGGGCCAGGAGCCGCTGTTGCTGCGCTACACGATCGGTCTGTTCGGCTATGGCCTGATCGGCTGTGCGGTCACTGATGCCGAGAGCTGCCTCCAGCGGCTGGCGCAGCAGCCGCACGGGCTGCTGGTGTGCTCCGACAGCCTCGAAAGCGGTGACGTGCTCAGCCTCACCGCCACCGCCAAGGAGCGGTGCCCCGACTTGAAGGTGATCGTGATCAGCACAGGGGCCTGCCCCGAGCCGGCCCTAGTGCGGGCCGCCTGGATCGATGGGTTGGTGGCGGAGTGCGACATGACCTTCCACAGCGGTGCGCTGCAGGCGGCAGTGCTGGCGGCGCTGGGCGGCTGCCACTTCCGCAGCGCCTCGATGCGGGATCAGCCGATGCCGGCGCCGATCAGCGAACTCAGCCCGCGTGACTACGAGATCCTGGAGGGCCTCGCCGATGGGCTCACCGACCGGGAGATCGCCGAGCGGTTGATGATCAGCCCGAACACGGCCAAGTCGTACACCAAGCGGCTGCTGCAGAACATGGGGGCCCGCAACCGCCTGCAGGCCCTGGTGATCGCCCTGCGCCAGGGACTGATCCGGCTGCGCTGAGCCCACCGGCGCCCGCGGCCCTGCCGCCACTCACCCTCGCCGGCGTGGCGAACCACCCTCCGATGGGGGTCGCCCCGGCGGGGAGATCCGGCGTAGGACCGTTGCAGCGATGAGTTTTCTGCAATGTCCACCGTCGATCCGCTCACCGGTATTGGCTTCAATTACGCGGAGGCGCTGCAGAAGAGCTTCCTCTTCTATGAGGCGCAACGCTCCGGCAACCTCAATGAAGCCACCAAGCGAATCGACTGGCGCGGTGATTCCGGCCTGCGGGACGGCGCCGATGGGGTGTACTTCGGTGGACAGACGGCCGCCAATCTTCAGCCCGGGCTGAGGCTCGATCTCACCGGTGGTTATCACGACGCCGGCGATCATTCCAAGTTCGGCCTGCCGCTCGCCTCCACGCTGGCCACCCTCTCCTGGGGCGGGATCGAGTTCGCCGATGGCTATGCCCTTTCCGGCCAGACCGACGAACTGCTCGAGGCCGTGCGCTGGGGCACCGACTATCTGCTGAAGGCCCATGGCGTGGATGCAGCCGGCACCACGCTGTATTTCGTGGCGCAGGTGGGCAATGTGGGGGCGGATCACTCCCTGTGGAGCGCCCCGGAAAGCCAGACCATCGCCCGGCCGGCGATGGCGGTTACGCCGAGCAAGCCCGGCTCCGATGTGGCGGCCGGTTCGGCGGCGGCTCTGGCCTCTGCTTCTGTGCTGTTCCGCCAGAACGGCCAGGCCGCCTATGCCGATGTGCTGCTGAACCGTGCCGTCTCGCTCTATGACTTCGCCGATCGCTACCGGGGCCGCTACTCCGATTCGATCCCGGAGGTGCGCAACTACTACAACTCCTGGAGTGGCTTCAACGATGAGCTGGCCTATGGCGCCGCCTGGCTGTCAAGGGCGGTCACGGCGGCGGGCGGCAACGGCACGGCCTACCGCGACAAGGCGCTGTCGATCTACACCAACAGCATCGGCGGCCTCTCGCGCGGCTGGACCGGCAACTGGGACGACGCCTCCTATGCCACGGCGGTGATCCTGGCGGAGGACACCGGTTCGGCCCGCGTGCAGCAGGACGTGGAGCTCTGGCTGAACAACTGGGTGAATGGCGGCAATGGCGTGTCGATCAGTGCCGGCGGCCTGCGCCACATCAGCCAGTGGGGCTCGCTGCGCTATGCCGCCAACACGGCCTTCCTGGCGGATGTCTATGCCGACAACGTGCGCGATCCAGGCGGGGCCTTCAGCCGGTTGTCCCAGGGCACGGTCGATTACATCCTCGGCGCCAATCCGCGCCGGTCGAGCTATGTGGTGGGTTTCGGTGCGAATTCGCCGCAGCAGCCCCACCACCGGGCGGCCTCGGGCGTGGGCTGGGATGGCTTCCGGAATGGCCTGCCCAACACCCACACCCTTTATGGAGCGTTGGTGGGCGGTCCCACCAGCTCCGACGACTTCTCGTATCAGGACCGCCGCGACGACTTCGTGGCGAATGAGGTGGCCATCGACTACAGCGCCGGCCTGGCCGGTGCCTTCGCCCGCAGCGTGGAGCGCCGCGGCGGCACGCCGCTGACCGATGCCCAGCTCGACGCCCTGCCTGGCATTTCCGTGCGCCCAGGCGGGTCAACGGTGACGCCCACTCCAACCCCGACACCCACGCCTACGCCTACGCCGACTCCAACCCCCACACCCACCCCAACCCCAACCCCGACCCCCACCCCAACACCCACACCCACCCCAACTCCAACCCCGACTCCCACTCCCACCCCAACCCCCCAGCCCGGCACACCGCTGCCCCAGACCCTCAACGGCATTCCGACCACGTCCAGCCCGGATCTGGCGGTGTCGGTGGGTGGCTCGATCTGGACCGGCGGCATGACCGTGCAGCTCAAGCTCACCAATACCGGAGCGGCGCCGCTGAATGGCTGGAGCTTCAGCTTCGACAGCCCGCACCGGCCTAGCGGCACCCCCTGGGGTGTGCGCATCAGCACCACGACGCTGGCGAACGGCCTGCTGCGCCACACGGTGAGCGGTGATGCCTGGGCCAGCGCGATTCAGCCGGGCGGCAGCGTGAATGTGGGCTTCAACGCCAGTCAGGGGAGGGCGCTGGGCAGCAGCGGCACGCTCACGGCTGCGGCCCTGTTCGGCGGCACCGGCCGGTTGGGCTTCAGCGACCCCAGCCCCAGCTTCAGGACCGGCAATGCCGCCGCCAACCTGCTCAGCAGCAGCGCTACGGCCGATGCACTCACCGGCCTCGGTGGTGCGGACACCTTCCGCCTCACCGCCCTGCGCGATTCGTTGCTCACTGCCCGCGATCAGATCACCGATCTGGCGATCGGCAGCGATCGCATCGATGGCCCGCAGGCGGTGACCGCCGCCAACCTGCGCGAGCTGGGCCGGGCGGCCGATCTCAGCGCCACGGCGCTGGCGGCGGTGCTGACCCCAGTGACCTTCGTGGCCAACGGTGCCGCCACCTTCAGCCTCGGCGCCACCGGCGGGACCCGCACCTTCCTGGCGCTCAATGATGGGGTGGCCGGTTTCCAGGCCAGCACCGACGCCCTGGTGGAGATCACCGGCTTCAGCGGTGCGCTCACGTCTCTGGCGGTGGTCTGAGGCACGTTCAAGCGGGATGGCGGCTGAGCTTTTCGCCGTTGCTCTGCCATCCCGCCACAGATCGTGTGGTGGCGATCGCGGCCACCATCCCCTTCACCATTGAGCTGTGGAACCGGTGGATGTCGGGTGGTGCTGATGTCGCAAGATTGGCGCCTGGGCCGATTGTCTTGTGTAGATCCTCACGACGCTGGCGAGGGCACCCGCCCAGAGGCTCACGCTGAATCCACTGTTCTGGTTGATGGTCTGCACAGCAACGTATGGGCTGTTTTTTCGGTCGTTGCAGCCAGGGGCTATCCGGTCTTGTCAGGTTGGGCCACCAATGCAAGGGCTGTTGTTGCACGCATCAGCCTGTTGTTCTCCCGCCTGAGCCCGGGCAGAACGTTTTCATTCAGCGGCTGCCGGAGGCAGTCCGCTGGATTGACTTGTTAGGCCAGGATTTACGCACATGAAGCTAGCCAGCTTTTGCTGCTGCACGGATATGTAGCGCCCGTGCGTCACCTTTCTTGGCGGGATGACGAAGTGCATGGCGAATCAGCCATTTGAGGTCCTTGGATGCATCCTCCTTTAACCAACGTTCACACATGGAAAAAGCGACTTCTGGGTGATCTTTTGCGATGTCTCCAAGGTGATTAGCGACGCTGCGTCGGACATACAGAGATGTGTCGCTCTTTAGCGTTTCCAGCAGGTTTAACGTGGGCCGCGGATTGGAGATAAACGAAGGAATGCGTTTCCCCCATGGCAATCTTGGACGCGTTCCCTCGGTGCAAAGTCGCCTGACGTGAGGGTTGGGGTCAGTTAGCCAATCTGAGACTCTCGACAGCGTGCGCTCTTGCTGATGGATGAGAAACGTGCGGATCGCAAACTCTGACGTGAAGCGTGTGGTTAATGCGTGCAATGCCCCCATTGATGCTTCAAAAGGGTCTTTGCCATTGTTGTATTTGTGCTCTTGCCCGTATATGGAAATGAAGAAGCTGTGCGGCAGATAGAAGAATCCTGCCAGCCCGAATTCTTCTGCTTCTGTTCGAGCGGGTGTGAGCGATGCGATAATGATTGCAATCGCCTCTGAGTAGCTACTTGGTAGGAATTGATACAGGGCCTTGGCGATATGCTGGCCTCTCTTCATTAATTCAAGCGGTTCTATATCTGTTGAGGCGCACTCGCAGAATGCTTTGGCATCAAAGCCTCTGTGAACGTATAGGACATTTTGAGCCAAGCACTCAATGGCCTCTTGGTTGAGCAAGGCCTTGAGCGGTATGCCGGTTTGAATCGACCGCGGCGCGGAAGGAATTGTGGGCGGTCGTAACTTCATTCTGGCGTCTGGGATTCTCATGCTTTATGTGGGCCTAACGCTCAAGATCAGCAGCGTGCACGCGCTGGACGACTTGGGCGCTCCACTGATCTCGTCCGCTGTTCTTGATGGTGGGCTGCTTGTCAACTACCAGGAAGATAAAATGCTCATCAGTTCGCCTTTGGCCTTCTCAAGACTGCTGCGCCGAGACTCCTCTCCCAAGTCAAGACCACAGGCATGAATAAAGCTGATGTCAGAAACTCCCATGAACTGGAATGCATACCTTAGCCCAGGCTCTTGCGCATCCCATCTCTGATAGGGTGAGCCTGAGCCATACTCAACACCGCGAGCGGTGATGAATAGAACCTTTTTCCCTTTGGCAAGCCCTTGGTAGCATCCATGCTCAGATGTAAATGTTCGGCCAAAGCGAACAAGATTGTCGATATAGGCTTTGAAGCTGGATGGAATTCCGAAGTTATACATCGGAACGCTGTATAGGCATCTGTCTGCGGCAAGAAACTCATCCACCAAAATGTCGGACAGCTCAAGCGTTTGACACGCCTCCGCTGTCAGCGCATCCCTTGGGGTGAAATCTGCTGCAATCCACTCTTCTGTGATATGAGGTATGGGCGTATTCCTCAAGTCGCGATAGATAACGTTTTCGTCAGGGCGGCTCTCCTTCCATGCTGTAAGAAAGGTGTTGGCAAGTAGTCGCGATCTGGAGTTCTCGCCGCGAGGACTTGAATCAATGTGTAGTAGCGTTCCCATGGACTGGCGTTGAACCTGCTCAAGACAGGGCAAACCTTGCGCCATCCGACGCAAGCGTCAAGTAGCTTCCATTTGGTAACTACCTATTCCGTCCAATGGTCAAACAGATGTGCTGCCCGCTTGAATTGCTAATTGGCCATATTTCGGCACAGTGGACCATCTATATCTTGTGGATCCTAAGCTCACATGGCGAATTGCACTTCGGTGAACTGAAGCGGAAGGTTGCTGGAATATCCACAAAAGTCCTTTCAGATAGGCTGCGCTTGCTGGAATCCATTCAGCTTATCGATCGACAAGTTGAGCAAGGCACGGTTCCTAGGGTCGCCTATCGATTGACCGATCGCGGCAAACAGCTTTCTGAGCTGCTTGACGGTTTGTATGACTATGCGGTGGAATGGTATGGAAATGATGATTTATCACCCCTATAGGTTTCAGCAGAAACGCCAACCATCAGTCCTGGCTTTGTAGCTTGCCAGCACTGGCTATCCCAACGCCTCCACTCAACAGCGGGGATCAGTGAAGCGAGTCAGTTGGTCATGGGCCTGGTTCACTCTTTCTCCCATCTGCTGAAGTGGATGGTTGGCTTGCCTTGCCAGAGTGTCAGAACGTTTAGACAACGGCTTAGGGGCATCTTTTCACTGTGCTTCTATCAAGCGTGGCAGCTTCCATGTTCCTTTCAAGACTGGATCCTTAGGGCCATACAAACGCGCCACGAAGAAAAAGGGTCCAGCTGGCGCAGGTAGCCAATTGGAGACTTTGTCCGTTCCTGGATTCTCGCTCTGGATATAGATCTCCAGGGATCCATCGGTTCCCTTCTTCAGGCCTGATGTGCGATCACCGATCGAATAGCGTTGAATGGGGTTCTCCACAAGCAGGCGTTCCGGCAACGTATACATCGTCACCGACCAGAACTCCGTCACCGGTGGCAGCTGGCCCGGTTCGAATCGCAGCACCCAGCTCCTGCGCCCATCAAGCACCTTGCCGTCGGGCCCGGTCTGCTGGGTGGCATAGAAGGCCTCTTCACTGCTGTTGCCATAGATCCCCAGCATCGCTCCCATCGAGCGGAACGTGAGGTAATCAGGCCCCAGTTGCTGTCTGCTGCCGAAGAATCCCTGGGAGCTGGTCTGTTGTTGGGCCTTGGCCTTGAGCGCCTGGCTGGCCTCGGCCACCCCTTCCTCCAGGGCGGTGCGCAGCTTCGGATCCAGCCGCGTCGGATCAAAGGGCAGGCCGGGGCCGATGCCGATGCGGGCGAACCGGGCCCGCATCGCCCGCTCCGATGGCACGGCGGGCATGAACGGCAACAGCGCGTTGAGATAGGTGATGAAGCCAATCCCCTCGGCCTTGGAGGCGTTCCAGGCGGGCCAGGCCACCGCAGGGGCGGGAGGTGGCGCCGGTTGGCCTGTAAAGCGCGACAGGGGTGTGAGGACGTATTGGGCCTGGATCGTCTTCAGGGCTGGGATGTCATCGGGCCCGTTCAACTGGGTGCGGGTGAGGGTGCCGACGAAATCGGTTTCCGACCGGAACACCTTGGTGATGCCCTTCGGCACCGTGCCCTTCCAGTTGGGTCCGGCGAAAAGATAGGTGCCGGCCCCGCGGCCGGTGGAACGCACGCCGGTGTAGGCGAAGTTGTGGGTGTAGAGATCGAACCACTGGTTGACGTAGTAGCGGGGTGCCGGCACCGCGGGCAGCGACAGCACGATCGGCTCGGTGCGCAGATCCAGCCAGGCCCAGGAGTAGGGCGTGTCGTTGTTGGGGGTGACGATGTCCTTGTCAGCCGGGGTGGCGGAGCGGCTGTAGTGGCGGAAGCGGTCGAAGCCACCCACGTAGCCCGGGAACGCCTTGTTCTGGGTCTGGTTCCAGAGGGTCTGCTAGCCCTGCAGGGGGGGCATAGGCGTAGAGCCAGGCCTCCTTGGCGATGGCGCGGGCTTCTGCGGGGCTGGGGGCTCGGGACTGGCTCGCTGAGCTGGAGACTGGTGCCGAAGCCGGTGTCGCGGCCAGGGAACCCAGGGGACTCAGCGGCAGAGCGGCGATGAGGGCGGCGATCAAGGCGACCGCTGGTCGGCTGGGGGTCGGGACCATGGCTTGGGTTGGGAACGCTGTTGTTGTTGACGGCAGTCGTCAGGCGAAGGGTGGCCTCAGGGCTTGAGCGCTTCGATGTCGTTCAGCTGCCAGGCCTTGCTGAAGTAGGCCTCGGTGGGGCCGTAGAAGCGGAAGTAGGCGAACCAGCCCTTGCCCGGGGTGGTCTTGATCCAGTTGGCGGCGCCGGCCGGCCGCACCGGGCCAAAGGACACATCCACCGAGCCATCGGCGTTGGTGACCAGATCCGGCTTGCGGGAGCTGAGGTCAGCGGCACCCTGGTCGGTGATGAGCGGGCCGCGGCTGAGGTTGTCGTAGAGGGTGATCGACCAGAACTGCTTCACCGGCGCGCCCGCCGGCACGCGCATCCGGTAGGTGCGGCCACCATCGAGCCAGCGGCCCTTGGCATCTTTGGAGGCCTCCAGGTACACCTGGCCAAAGCCCACGATCCGCCCCTGCATCCCCGCCGACATGCCGATCGCCTCGTAGAACCAGGAGCTGCGCTCGTCGAACTGCACCCGGCGGCGGTCGGGGGTTTCCCAGGGCTGACTGAAAGTTGTCTTATTCCGTCTCTGCAGCGCTGATTCCGACCCAGCCGAGCATTCGGCTGATGTCATGCGCCACGGCCATCAGACCAGCACGGACTGAGCGAAAGCCGTTGCAGCGCAACAGGTTCAGGGCCAAGGT
>CALRJS020000039.1:0-32724 GCA_943367595.1 Sphingobacterium thalpophilum | reverse complement strand
TGATCGCTACCTGGGTGCCTTCAATTACCGCTTCAACCGCCGCTTCAACTTGGCAACAATGACTGAGCGAGTGGTTCATGCCATCTGCAGCTGCGACGCTCGGCCGGAACGCATCTTGAGGAGTGCGGAGCTAGCTACCTAATCAGGAGGTCATATGGAGACAGAGCTTTGTCTGTGTTGAAATAGTAGTCACTACTCTTCGTATAGAAAAGAATGATGTCATGGTTGGAGGCGAATCTTGTAGTCTGCTGACCCTTTGCGGCATTTCTCCTCCACACGATCTCATTCCTAAAATTCTCTGCACCAAATATTCCATCTAGAATGACCTTAAGATAATGAGATGCTGACGGGTCGCAATGCAGATAAATGCTTGCAGACTCCTTCATTAGTCTCCTTATTTCAAGAAGTCTGTTTGTCATCATTGTTAGGTATGCAGTGATATCATTCGTCCCTAAGAAGTCAACCAGTGACACCAACATATTTGACACATCAGTAGGAGCTGTCTTTTGAATATCCCTAAACTCTCTTGCTGACTGGTCACCCCAATGCCAAGTATCATCAAATGCTTCTATCTGAGCTCTTGCTTGGTCACCAGTTGGGGAAGAAAAAAGTAGATTGTAAGTTGAATTAGAATTAAAGGGAGGGTCAAGATATATGAGGTCACAGCATTCCTCTGGAAGCGTCTTCATTACATCTAAGCAGTCTCCAAAGAAGAGTTTGTTGCTCACAGACCCCTACCCCAGAAGGTGATTGACAGAATACTTCCCATCCTAGTAGGCAAAGTATAAGATGACACCCCGTCAGGATTATTTAATGTATTGGAAAGACGATGCAACCATGATGGAGAATCAGAATTTCACCCATACCATTTGACTCTCGTAATTCTTGTGCACAAACTTGAATTCATAATTTCGTTGCAACGCAGTCCATACATGGGGATTGTTTAGCTCAATAAACATCTGGTCCCACAGTGTCAATCTCCACCTCTTAGCGATTTCTTGGAATGTAAAACTCATATCTTGTATTCCATTTACCCCGTCTCTTGCAGTGCCTAGCACCATGATGATGGGTTTGAAAACCTTCTTCTGATAATTACTTCTCTTGATGAGCCTTGATAGATTGCCAAACATTTCATCAATCTTTGCGTCAAACTCTGCAATGCTCATATTGCATAGGTCTCCTTCAATATTGTTGTACGGTTCTGCTTTTAGGTAGTAAGAGGGTGAAGAGAATACCCCATCAAAGACTTCCGCATATTCCGCATATTCCTTCATCTCACACCCGCATCCGTTGAATAACTTCCAATCATCTGCGGAGGCGTCTATGTTATTGGAAATTACTTCTTTTGTGCGATTGTATGATATGGGATTTATTTCCCACCCTACAAGCTTTCTTTTTAGATACAGGGATGTAATTGCTGTCGTAGCTCTGCCATTGAATGGATCGCATATTGTGTCTCCTTCATTCGTGTAGTACTCAAGTGCAAAAACTGCTTGCTCGGGATTCATCTGATGCAGTTTTATTGCTGTCTCTCCAAATCTGATACTTCCTTTGACATGCCTCAATCCTTCATCATGGTTTACTAGGTTGCATATCTTCCGTAGGTCGTTATCTACCTTGCTGAATTTCATTATGCTCTTGGGGTAATCTCCAAATCTCTCCTTGAAATTAAATTCATGTCTGGGTGGAGACTTTAATTTGTAGTCTGCCAACTTGGCATTGAAGAATGCCATCTTCCACGTACGGCATTTTCCAGTTATTAGTAAGTTGCATACTGCCATCTGGATATCTTCTGTCTCGGATGATAATTTGACTAAGTCAACAAGTGAATTTGAAAATTCTGTCTCCACGAGTAGTGACCTTACTTCCTCGTTTATCCGAAATATCTGCTTCCGTTGTTGATATGACCTTTTGGATAATCCGATTCCTTCTGCTAATTCTTCAATTGTAACCTTACTGGTTTTCTTGGTGTGTAGATTATCTCCTGCTGTGTAAGTCAATCCCAGTCTCTTAAGCAGATCTTCCCTCTTCACAATATGTTCTGCTGCTTCAATGTGGTTTAACTCATTTCTCTTTAAATTCTCGTCAATCTCCATTAGCTCGTTGAATGTTTCATCCTCCGATTCTTTGATAATGCTGGGGATATTTTCTTTGCCTAAGAGCTTGAATGCCAATAAACGATGGTAACCTGCTATTAAGTTGAATCTAGAGTCAAGTGTTATCGGATTCATCAACCCAATCTGGCGGATTGATTCGGCGATTTCGGTTATCTTAGATTCGCTTGGAGTTCTAAGGCGAAATCTCACAATAATATTTTTAATGGGAGTTTCAACAACTTGCATCCCTGATGCTGCGATTCCCTGAATACTAGCTTAAAATTCCAGTAATGAAAGACTTTTCATGACTGGGGAGGGGATGGGTAGTTGACTACACCATCTCCTTTTCAAACAACTTGCGATACTTCTCAAAGGTTACTTTCCTGTCGGTATCCAGATATTGTTGTAAGCTCAGAATATTCTTGTGACCAGAGATATCCATTATCTCCCTGAGACTCCACTTCTCATTGACATGGAGGTTTGTCAGTCGTGACCTGCGGAAACTATGTGTTGACGCACCAGTAATCCCAATGTAATCAAAGGTTTGCCTAAACATATTGTCTACTGCTTGAGTGCTGACATGTTTTGACCCTGATGCAAACCTGCAATTTCGTGAGCATGTGAAAAATATGTAATCAGTTGATTTCAGTTGGTGATGCTTAATCCACATTCCCAGATTCTGAGTTAGCGATTTGGGTATTGGCACATATCGTGTTTCCTTCGTCTTTGTTGATGACTTCTCAATCGTCACCATCCCTTCCTCAAGATTTATGTTAGAAACTTTTAGACTGCTGATTTCCGACACTCTTCCTGCTGTGTAGTAAAGAGTTTCTGCCAGAAGCGAGTATTTTTCTGGCAGTGTTGCGATCACCATCTCCAACTGCCTTGCGGTGAGCACAGCAGATTTGCCACAGCGATTTGTTTTTGCCATCTGAGGTTGTCTTGAAGGTTTTTGGTTGATGCTGCTGGTGTTGAGTGGCAGACTTCAATCCAAAGTCATTCTAACTTTCAGTTTTACCTAAAACACCAAGTATAAATTCCAGTAATAGCGGGATTTCTGCTTCAGGAGATGGAGATGACACCTTCCCGTCACTCCAGAGCTACGCATGATGACAATCTGACTTGCTCTTATTTCCGTTTCGTGCTACCAGAAATTCTTTATACACACCCGTCTTCGGAGTGCGACCATTCTGCGACTGCTGCATTGATACGCACCTCCCATCCCCAGAGGGAATCATTGGTTTGACCCCTGTGACACTTCCCTTTTGTCACACTGCGATAACTTTTGTTGAATCTGTGATAATGGTGTGATAACTCCTAAGCAATGCGACCCCAGTGATAGCAGGCGATGTGCCGAAGGTGTGTAGGAATAATTACGGGATGTGTGTTTCAACGCCGACTACACCACCTGATCGCATTGGCCTCAGTGGGTGGCGCGAATGTTTGATCGCTAAGGTCAGCGCACCGATTTCAGGGGCCGATGGCGATTCAGCTGCGTGAATCCCGGATGCATGTCATCCGCTGGATTCTCACCACCGGCTGGTTGTTGATCATCGCCTCCCTGTTCTACGACCCCTGGAGCGCCGCGCTCACCGAACCAGGCCACCCCTGGAGCCCCTTGCGCCTGCGCGAGGCCTGCGTGCCGGTGCAGGACCGTTGCCTGGTGGAGCAGCCCTATCCGCTGGGCACCACCCTCTTCTGGGGCGCGGTGGTGCCGTCGGGGATCTTCATCCTGCTGGTGTTCGGCCATGAGCTGTGGCGGCGGATCTGCCCCCTCTCGTTCCTCTCCCAGATCCCCCGCGCCCTGGGCCTGCAGCGCCAGATCGCCAAGATCAATCCCCGCACCGGCGAGCGGCGCCTTCAGCTGGCCAAGGTGCCCGCCGATTCCTGGCTGGCCCGCCACTACTCCGCCGTGCAGTTCGGCTGGCTGTTTGCGGGCCTCTGCGGCCGCCTGCTCTTCTTCAACGCCGACCGGCTGGTGCTGGCCGCCTGGCTGCTGGGCACGATCGCGGTGGCGATGCTGGTGGGCTGGATGTATGGCGGCAAGGCCTGGTGCCAGTACTTCTGCCCCATGGCGCCGGTGCAGAGCGTGTTCTCCGCCCCCTCCGGGCTGCTGGGCAGCAAGGCCCACCTGAGCGAGCAGCCGATCACCCAGTCGATGTGCCGCACCACGCTGCCCGATGGCAGCGAGCAGAGCGCCTGCGTGGCCTGCCAGCAGCCCTGCATCGACATCGACGCCGAACGCATGTACTGGGCCCGCATCCCCACACCGGCCTTTGCCTTCGAGCGTTACGGCTACGTGGGGCTTGTGCTGGGTTACTTCCTTTACTACTACCTCTACGCCGGCAACTGGGACTATTACTTCACCGGGATCTGGGTGCGCCAGAGCGACCAGCTCGCCACCCTGTTCAGCCCGGGCCTGTTCCTGTTCGGCCGTGCCATTGCCATTCCCCGCCTGGTGGCGGTGCCCCTGGTGCTGGGGCTGTTCACCTGGCTGGGGCTGGTGGTGGGGCGCTGGATCGAAGCCGGGGCGCGCAGCCGGGAACGGCGCCGCGCCGCCCGCACCGGCGCCACACCCCTCTCGCCCGACCAGCTCCGCCACCGCATCTTCGTGGTGGCCACCTTCCTGGTGTTCAACTTCTTCTTCCTGTTCGCGGGCCGGCCGCTGCTGCTGCTGTTGCCGCCCTGGGTGCAATACCTCTTCGACGGCGTCCTGGTGACCCTCAGCACCCTGTGGCTGGTGCAGGCCTGGCGCCGCAACCCTGAGATCTACAGCCGCGAGAACCTGGCCAGCCGCTTCCGCAAGCAGCTGGAACGGCTCCAGCTCGATGTGGGTCGGTTCCTCGATGGCCGCACCCTCGGCGACCTCAACGTCCACGAGGTGTACGTGCTGGCCAAGGTGCTGCCGGGCTTCAGCAGCGAGAAGCGCCACGAGGCCTACAAGGGCGTGGTGCGTGAGGCGCTTGAGGAGGGCTACGTGAGCGTGGCCACCAGCCTGGAGGTGCTGCAGCAGATGCGCCGTGAGCTCGGCATCTCCGATGAGGAGCACGAGCAGCTGCTCGAAGAGCTGGGGGTGGAGGACCCCACCCTGCTCGATCCCGACAACCGCCGCAGCCTGGAGGATCAGGTGCGGCTCAGCGGCTACCGCAAGTCGCTCGATCGGTTGATGCGGCTGCAGAGCCGACCCCAGGAGCAGGGTGACACCAAGGCGATCCGCTCGCTGCGCCGCCGCTACGGCATCACCGCCGCCGAGGAGGAGGAGATCCTGGGCGGGTTGTCGCCGCAGGCCACCGCCGCCCAGAAGGCCGAGGTGCTGCTGCAGCGCCTGCCTGAACTGATCGAGGCCTTCCGCGCCCTGCAGCAGCCATCGCTGCCGGAGGCGCCGGTTGTGCGCGCCCTGCTCAGCGGGCACATCCGCCACCGGGAACAGCTGAGCCTGCGGGCGATCCTGTGGGCTCTGGCCACCCTCCAGCAGGATCCCGCCGTGCCCGCCCTGGTGGCGGACCTGCAGAAGCTGTCGCCGTTGGTGCTGCTGGAGCTGCTGGAGCAGGAGCCCTGGCAGGAGCGCCTGCCGGCCGAGGTGCTGGCGGCCCTCACCCAGCCGGGCACAGGCGCCAGTTGCTCGCTGGTGGTTCCCCTGCCGGTCACCCTGCACCACCTCGACACCCTGCTGCACGACCGCAACCCGCTGATCCAGTCCTCCGCCCTGTTCCTGATCACCCGGCTGGATGGCCCGAAGGGCCAGGCCCAGGCGGCGGCGCTGCGCGCGGGCGCGCCCGGCTCGCTGCTGGCCGGCACGGCCGAGCGCCTGCTGGCCCAAGGCGACACGCCGCCCACGCTCGAGGCCTGCCCCGAGCTGGAAAAGCGGGTGGTCCTGGCCACCTGCGAGGCGTTCCGCGGCCTCCAGCTCGACACCATCAACGCGCTGGCGGAGGTCTCGGAGCTGCGCCGTTTCAGCGCCGGCGCCCTGATCACCGAAACCGGCGACACCTGCCGCGAACTGCTGCTGCTGATCGAAGGCGAAGCCCTGGTGCATTACCGCGACGGCGACGGCGATCCCCGCGCTGATGGCGCCGATAGCCGGCAGGAGCGCTTCCGGCCGGGCCAGATGCTCGATGAGCTCGAGGTGCTTACCCACAGCGCCACCGAGAACACGATCACGGCAGCGCAGGAGGGCACGCGCCTGCTGGCGGTGCCGGTGGATGGCTTCGATGCCCTGATCGATCGCGACCAGGACTTCGCCAAGCGCGTGCTCGAACTCGAAACGCGTCAGCTGCAGCGCTTCATGGGCACCCTGCCTGCCGCAGTAGCCGGCTGAGCCCGAGCACAGCTGCGGCCGCCGGATCAGCTGTACAGGTTCAGAAAGCGCTGGATGATCACCGCATTGCTGATGTCGACGAAGAAGCCCGACACCAGCGGAACCACAATGAATGCCCGCCGCGCCGCCCCATACTTCTGCGCCACCGCCGACATGTTGGCCATCGCCGTGGGTGTGGCCCCGAGCGAAATGCCGCCGAAGCCGGCGCAGATCACGGCCGCTTCGTAGTCGCGGCCCATCACGCGGAACACCACGAACAGCGCGAACAGGAACGACAGCACGAACTGGGCGGTGAGGATGGCGATGATCGGGCCCGCCAAGGCGGCGATGGTCCACAGCTGCAGGCTCATCAGCGACATCGTCAGGAAGATGCCCAGGGCGATATCGGAAACGATGGCCAGGGATCGCGCCGGTGCCAGCTCGCGCACTTTCACCAGCCGCGGCACGGTGTTGGTGAGAAAGATCGCCGCGAACAGGCAGCACACGAACAGCGGCAGATTGCTGCCAAGGGCCTGCAAGCCTTCGTGCAGCACTTCGCCCAGGCCCAGGCTCATGTTGAGCCAGAAGAAGGTGCGCAGCAGGGTGAAATAGGTCACCCGTTCGCCCGCGCTGCTCTCGGCGTCGTCGTCGTCCACCCCGCAGGCTGGGGGCTGCAGCTTGTTGCGCTGGATCAGCAGGCGGGCGATCGGCCCGCCCATCAGTGAGGCGAGCACCAGGCCGAAGGTGGCGCAGGCCACACCGATTTCCAGCGCATTGCTGATGCCGTGGGCTTCAGCGAAGCGCGGTGCCCAGGCGATTGCGGTGCCGTGGCCGCCCAGCAGCGACACCGAACCGCCGAGCAACCCCACCAGTGGGTTCAGACCCAGCAGCGTGGCCACGCCGATGCCGGTGATGTTCTGCAGCACCATGAACACCACCGTGGTGGCGATCAGGATCAACAGGGGGCGGCCGCCGGAAACCAATGTGCGCACGTCGGCGTTGAGGCCGATCGCCGCAAAGAAATAGAGCAGCAGGAAATCGCGCGTGAGCAGATTGAAGCTGATCTCCAGGCCCGAGATGGCATGAACCAAGGCCAGCAACACGCACACCAGCAGACCACTGGTCACCGGCTCGGGAATGTTGAAGTCGCGCAGAAAGGCCACCTTCCGGTTCAACCAGCGGCCGATCGCCAGCACCACGATGGCGATGTTGAAGGTGGCGAAGCTCTCGACTTGCATGGCGATGGGGATCAGCTCAGGCGTGGCTCAGGCGGCCGTCGCCTCATTCGCAGCCCTGCACGGAGATCCGGTAGCTGAAGCCCACGGCCGCGGGCTGGGTGCTGGAGCCCACGCGGAAGTTCATCAGGTTGGTGCGCTTGCCCGGCACCGCCTGAAACGGGCCGAACATCCGGCCGGTTCCAGGTTCAAAGGTGGGGGTTTCATTCACCACCTGCAGGCTGGTGCCATCGGTGAAGCGCATGAAGGCGGCCACCGGGAAGGTGGCCCGCTCGGTGGAGGCTGAGGTGAAGAAGAACTGATAGCTGCGGAAGGGCCGGTCCACGATGAAATCCGTGTTCCAGTTGGTGCGGCCCAGCAGCCGATCCGGGCCGATGCGCTTGGACACCACCGGCTCGCCGCTGCCGCCGAGCGGCAGCAGAAAGCGGCAGCGGGCTTCGGCGCTGCTGGTGCCAGCGGTGGCGGCCAGCATGGTGGTGAGCATGAGCGGCGGGATCAGGCGCATCGAAACCATCGGAACAGCTCGCATCTCGTCAGCAGCATGGCAGCAGGCTGCAACTGCGCACCCCTCTGCGCCTCAAGCCAGACACACCTGACGCCGCACACCAAAGAGGCTCACCCAAACCAGCCCGCCAGACCAGTGCACCTGGCTGCGCACCCAACCCAGCCCACCTGATCGCGCACCTACTCCTCAGCCGCCGGGGTGAGAGCGGTGGCCGCCTGCTGCTGGCGTTCCGTATGGATCCAGAGGGCAATCATGCCCGCGATCGGGATCGCCAGGAACACCCCCAGCAGACCAGCGACCCGCTGACCGATGAACAGGGAGAGAAACAGCAGCACCGGATTGAGTTCCATCGCCCTGCCCATCACCCTGGGACGAACGATGTTGTCCTGAATCTGACCGAGCAGCAGCGAAGCGATCAAGGCCCGCAGGCCGATCTCTGCTCCCTGGGAGGCAAAGACCATCGCAGAGATCAGCACGATGCCGAGGGTGGCACCGATGCCGGGGATCACATCCAGAACTCCCACAATCACCGCCAGGATCAGGCTGTACTTCACCCCCAGCAGGGGAAAAATCAACGCCGTCGAGACGGTCAGGAACACCATCAGCAGCAGCTGGCCACGAATGAATCCCAGCACGCTCTGCAGAAAGGTGAGGGCAAAGCGCTCCCGGTGCAGTTCCGGAATCAGCCGCAGAAACCCCTTCCAGAGCTTCTCCCCATCGATCAGCATGTAGAGGCTGATCACCGCACCGAAAATCCCGGTGAACACGCTGGAGAACACGCTCTGCAGCAAGCCCAGCCCCGTCAGCAATCCCTCCTGCAGCAGGGAGGTGATTCTGTCGAATCCATAGGTTTCGAGATAGCTGTGCAGAGGCGTGAGATCCTGCTGCTTGATCCCGCTTTGCAGATCCAGCAGCAGGCCCTGGCCCTGATTCAGCACCTGCAGGCCAATGCCGGTGACGAACCCGACCAGGAGGAGCAGGGCGCTCAGCGAAACGATGGCAATCGCCCAACCCCGTGGCACATGGCGGCTCAGCCAGGTCACCGGGATGTTGAGCAGGGCCGCCACAATGGCGGCAGCGGTGAACACCGCAATCGTGCCCGAGAAATAATCGAAGATCAGCACTGTGACGCCAACACAGGCCACCAGCAGGAGATAGCGAACGAGATTCGTGGTGCTGATCATTGGTGGCTCTCTGCCCTGGAGGCGAAAAGGTTCAGGCCCAGGGCTTCCGAGAGAAAGCGGGCCGTGAGCTGGCCGCGCACGCTGTTGCCTGCCTCATCGAGCGGTGGCGCGTAGGTGGCCAGGCCGCCCTTGCCGGGTGCCACCGTGATCATGCCGCCGGCCACGCCGCTCTTGCCGGGCAGGCCGGTGGCGTAGAGCCAGTCGCCGGAGGTCTCGTACAGCCCGGCGGTGACCATCACCGCCAGCACGTGCTGGCAATGGATGGCATCGATCACCTGCTCCCCCGTGATCGGTTGGCGCCCGCCGTTGGCCAGCGTGGCCGCCATCACGGCCAGGTCGGCACTGGTGACCCGCAGCGAGCATTGCCGGGTGTAGAGATCGGTGGCCTCTTCCGGGTCCCACCAGAGGCGCTGCTGAGCGCTCAGCAGGCTGGCGATGCCGGCATTGCGGCGGTTGGTGGCCAGCTCGGAGCTGTACACCTGTTCATCCACCTCCAGTGGCCGGCCGGCGAAGCGCGAGAAGCCGGCCTCAATGAAGGCCCACTTCTCCTCGGGCGTGCTGCCTGGCGCCAGGCTGGTGGCGGCGATGGCGCCGGCATTCACCATCGGATTGGAGAGCCCTTCGCTGCTCCGCTCCACCGCCAGCACCGAATTGAAGGGCAGGCCGGTGCTGTTCACCCCCAGTTTTTCGCGGGCTTCGTCTTCACCGATCGCCTGGCAGATGAGCGCGAACTGAAACGGCTTCGAGATGCTCTGGATGCTGAAGGAGGCGCGGGAATCGCCCGCTTCGATCAGCTGCCCGCCGCAGCCGGCCACGCAGATGCCGAACTGCTCGGCATCTGCGGCGGCCAGGGCGGGGATGTAATCGGCCACCTTGCCCTCGTGCACCGGCTGAAAGCGCTGATGCGCCTCCAGCACCAGTGCCTCCACCACCTCGGCGGAGGGCAGGTGGCCGGTGGAGATCCACTCGGAAACGGTGTGCATGGGTGAACGGCTGGCGGTGGAAGGGGGCGGGGCCGTCAGGGTGCGGGCCAGGCAGCGAGGCAGTGGCGGTGGCGATCGGCGCGTCAGGCCGCGTCCTGGTTCTGTTCCCAGGTGAAGCTGGGCAGCCGGTGCAGGGCTTCCCGCTGGGCGCTGCTCCAGGTGTCGATCATGGCGGTCAGCTCCGGCGCCTCCGCCTCGAAGGTGACGCGATGGGCCACCGTGTGCGCGTTGCGGGGCACGATCGCCAGCTCGAACGGCGGGCCAACGGTGAGGTTGGAGCGGTGGGTGAGCACTTCCGAGATCAGGCAGAGCCGGGCGGCATCCTCCAGTGACAGGTTGGTCGAGCCCACATTGTCGAGCGGCGGCTTGCCGTATTTGGATTCACCGATCTGGAGATAGGGGGTCTGGGGGGTGGCCATCACCGCATTCCCCTGCGGATACACCATGAACAGGCCGTGCGGTTCGCTGCCGATCTGCCCGCCCAGGATGAAGGTGGCCTCGGCGCTGGTGCCTGCCTGCTGCAGAGCGGCGCGGTGCTTCTCCTGCACCGCCACGCTCACCGCACCGATGTAAGTGGCGGCTTCGAACAGGTAGTGGCAGGAACGCAGGTCTTCGCCAGCGCTGGCGTGGCTGCCGATCTCCTGGTCGAGGTCACGCTGGATGTGGTTCACCACCGCCTGAGTGGTAGCGAGATTGCCGGCGGCCAGCAGCACGAACAGCCGATCAGAGGCCGGCTGAAACACATACATCTTGCTGTAACTGGAAATATAGTCAACTCCGGCATTCGTGCGGGAATCAGAAGCAAAAACCAACCCTTTCTCCAGCCAGTAACCGATGCAATAGGTCACTTTGAATGGTCTGCAAGAGCATCAAAACCCTAGCCGTCAAGGCGATGTGAGCCACAGCACATCGCCACCACCCCGCCGCTGCGCTCAGCGGCCCGCCACCCACCGGCCCGCCCGCCATGGCGGCTCCGCTCCGGCACGGGCAGGATGGGGGCCGTCCATCCGTGATCCATGACCCAGGCCGGTGCACGTCGCAGGTCGAGGCGTCCCACCAGGGGCGCCGGCGGCGATTCCGCCGGCCGCTCCGGCGCACGCCCCCCCGGCTCACCCACCGGACGCCCCCCCGGCGCCCGCCCGCCGGCCCAGCCGCCCCTGCCCGGCTGGACGCTGGCGCTGGTGGCGGGGGTCACCTTCGGGCTGGGCTACGGCCTCACCGGCCGCTTGTTCGATCTGCGGCCCGATGCCACGGCCCGCCTCGGGGAGAGCTTTGAGGTGAGGCCCACCCCCGGCACCAGCCTGGAAAGCCTGCGCATGCGCTTCGGCGCCCCCAGCGAAACGGTCGACGATCTGGGCCTGCTGGAGCAGGAGCAGCGCCGCCGCGAGGAACAGGAGAAGCGCGAGGCGGCGGCCCGGGCGAAACCGGCGCCCGCCGATCCGAATGCCAGCACCCGCGAGGATCCGGTGCCGGAAGCGCCGCTGCTGCCGGCCGAGCCGCTGCCTCCCTCTGATTCGGTGATCTTGCCCAGTGAGCCGCCGCCCGCCGCCGATCCCAACGGCAGCACGCCCTGATCTGCCACAGTTTCGCCAACCAACGGCCCCCGCATGAGCGCGCCCCAATCCATCGTTCAGGCCGCCATCAACAGATTGGGTGCCCGGCTCGGCAGCGGCCTGGTTGAAACCGCCGCAGCCCTGGCGGTGCTGGCCCAGGAGGCGCCCGAGCGGCTGCGCCAGGAATGGACCCTCTTCCTGGAAGAGGTGGAGGCGGAAGCGGAGCGGCTGGAAACCGATCCGGCGGCTGGCGCGGCCTCGGCGCCCGGCGCTGCTTCCGGCGCGGTGAAGGCGGAGTCGGCGGCGGCCACTGCCGCCTGGGGCACGCCCCAGGATCAGATCGATGCCCTGCGGGCCCAGGTGGCGGGCCTGTCGCGCCGCCTTGAGGACCGGCCCTGATGGGGCGCCTGCTGCAAGGGTGGCGGGGCCTGTCCCGTTCGTTGCGCATCTGGCGCGGTGTGCTGCAGCTGCTGGCGGGGCTGTGGCTGGATGGCCGGGCCTGGTCGTACCGGGGCAAGGGACCACCGAGCGCGGAGCACCGGGCCGCGCGTCAGCGCCAGCGCGCCCGCTGGCTCACCAACGAACTGCTCAGCCTGGGATCGGCCTTCATCAAGCTGGGCCAGCTGCTCTCGGCCCGCCCCGATGTGCTGCCGGCCGGCTGGGTGGAGGAGCTGGCACACCTGCAGGATCGGGTGCCCGCCTTCCCCTTCACCACCGTGCAGCGGCTGCTGGAGGAGGAACTGGGCGAGCGCTGCAGCGAGATCATCGATCTGGCCGAGGTGCCGCTCGGCTCCGCCAGCCTGGCCCAGGTGCACCGCGCCAGCCTGCGCAGCGGCCGTCAGGTGGTGTTCAAGATCCAGCGGCCGGGGCTGGAGCGCCTGTTCCGGCTCGATCTGGAAGTGATGCAGCAGGTGGCGGCGGTGCTGCAGCGCCATCCCCGCTGGGGCCAGGGTCGCGATTGGGTGTCGATTGCGCAGGAATGCCGGCGCGTGTTGCTGCGGGAGCTGGATTTCCGCCTGGAAGCCGAACATGCCGCCCGCTTCCGTCAGCAATTTCTGGATGATCCCGGCATCCGCATTCCGGCGGTGATCTGGGAGCTGAGCACCCGCCGGGTGCTGTGCCTCGATTATCTCCCCGGCATCAAGATCAACGACCGCCCTGCGTTGGTGGAGGCGGGCATCGATCCTGCGGCGGTGGCCGAAAAAGGGGCGGCCAGTTATCTCCAGCAGCTGGTGCGTTTCGGCTTTTTCCATGCCGATCCCCATCCCGGCAACCTGGCGGTGGCCAGCGATGGTGCCCTCATCTACTACGACTTCGGCATGATGGGCCAGCTCTCCTCGCGCCTGCGCGGGCGGCTGGGCCGCATGGTGCGCGCCGCCGCCGCCCGCGACGCCGGCGCCCTCGTGGAAGAGATGCAGGGCGCGGGTGTGATCGCCGCCGGCATCGACGCCGGCCCGGTGCGGCGCCTGGTGCGGGTGATGCTCACCGAAGCGCTGACGCCGCCCTTCTCCGCCAATGTGCTGGAGAAGCTCTCCGGCGACCTCTACGACCTGGTGTATGGCCAGCCGTTCCGTCTGCCGGCGGAGCTGATCTTCGTGATGCGCGCCCTCTCCACCTTCGAGGGGGTCGGCCGCAGCCTGGATCCCACCTTTAGCCTGGTGGCCATTGCCCGCCCTTACCTCCTCCCCCTGATGACCTCCGGCGGCACTGGACCCAACGATTTCCTCGGCGAACTGGGCCGCCAGGCCGGCGAGCTCAGCAGCCGTGCGCTGGGCCTGCCCCGCCGCCTGGAAGACAGCCTTTCGCGTCTGGAGCAGGGCGATCTGCAGGTGCAGATGCGCGCCGGCGAAACCGACCGCATCCTGCGCCGCCTCGCCACCGCCCAGCAGGCGGCCGGTCAGTCGTTCCTGCTCGGCGGTCTGGCGGTATCTGCTGCGTTGCTGGCGGCCAGCGCCCGGCCGGTCCTGGTGGCAGTGCCGCTGGTGGCGGCGGTGCCGCTCACGTTGAGCTGGCTGAAGCTGCAGAGCCGCCTGCGGCGTGACGGGCGGCTGGACAAGTTGCCGGGCACGGGCGGCTGATCCAGCCGGCAGCGCTTGGAGCAAACGCCAGACAAAACGACAGACATAGTCAGGCTCGACCGCCTGCCACATCAATTCCAACCAGACGCCCAGCACCGGCAGCTGAGTTGCACCGGCAGCTGACTGGCGAACAGGCAAATGGGTCGATAACGCCGACTTCGCTGCTAAGGCGCAAACATTGGCTTCAATCCTGAAGCGGCAACACTAACTTCCCCGCTGTGGCGACAGCAGTAACTGCAACGCTGAGGCGACAACTACAACTTCAACGCTTAGGCGGCACCACCAACTACAACACTGAGGCGGCAGAACAAACTTCAACACTGAGGCAACAAGAGTAATCTTGCCGCAGAAAGTTTCCGCAGAATACTGCTGGCTTCAATCCTGCACTCTGTTTATTGGCCTTCTTCAGGAGTTCTTGCCTCTTCAACCAACTTCTAGTTCTTCTCTGAGCACAGGGTGCTGTTGATGCGCTTGCGCAGCTTGCGGCTCCAGCCGAAGGCAGCGGCTGCGCCGAGCAACGGAAGTGGACCAGGAATTCTCACCAGAGTGGCGGAGTCGCTGAGATCGGCGAAACCTGCCGCGCCTGCGGACCCACCAGGAGACACCGTATTGAACGCTGGGCTGAAGGCGGTAGTGTTGCCGTTGGTCAAGTTGACAGTGACCCAGCTTCCTGGATTGCCGTTGCCGTAGAGGACGCTGTAATTCGGGTCGAAGGCAATCTGCCAACTCCAAGGTTCGCATCAAGTTGTTGATAGCTGCTATTGATCGTGGCTTGAGTTAATGATGCTACGTCTAGCCTGAAAAGCGGCCATCATTGAATGGGGACCCATTGGAAAATGTTGTGGAAGCGAAGAGAATTCCAGCGCTGGTGATGGCGATGTCGCCGAAGTCATTGGCTTGGCTGTTGCCTTCTGTTTGGTTATTCGGTACGTTGCTAAGGGTGAATGATTGTATGCCTGCAAACACAGGAGTATTTTGGTTGTAAGTGAATGACACTCGGTTCAGTACGTTGGACCGACGCGTGAAGTACCAATAATCACCGTTGAAGAAGGCCGCGTTCTGCGGTTGTACGATTCCTGTTGATGGAATCCCTAGCTGTGCGGCAGTGGCAACCACTTGGGGAAGAGTCGTTTGACCTTGGAGCAGTACGCGGAGGTTGCTGTTTGGGTCGAAGAAGAAGAGGTTGTTGCGCGTGCGTTCGTTGGCCAGGCCGTTAGCAACGCCTGTGCCACCTAATCCAGTAAAGCCCGTTGGGGCCAGAAAAGAAACGGTGCGAGCTTGGATGTTGATCTCATAGAGATTGCCGTCGCGCCCTCCTCCGTAAATGAATTCCGCCTTGGCGGGGCTGCCGCCCACAACGGTGGTCACCACCCCAACGGTCACCGCCGAGAGCCCGAGCCCCAGGCCAAAGCGAAGCGAAGCCATACAAAGACACAATCTGTACGGAACTTAGCATGAGGGTTTGGTGAGGGGCTGTTAGGCAGCTGACAAAGCCTCTGATCCTTCTGCCTGGGGCCCCATCACGCTTGTCTTGCCAGGCTGCCGCGCCAGTGCCGGCCGGGCCTGTCCTCGCTGGGCGGTCGATCACCGCGAGCCCTTCACGCGCTTGCGCATTTTGCGGCTCCAGCCAAAGGCGGCGGCGGCCCCGAGCAACGGCAGCGGGCCGGGGATGCGGACAGGCGTTACGGAATCACTCAGATCCAGGAAGCCGAAGGTTCCATCCGGGCTGGTGACCGTGGTCACGAAGGTGGGGGAGAAAGCGGTGATGTCACCGTTGCTGGTGTCAATGGTCGACCAGGACCCCGTCTGACCCGGTTGCAGGCCCAGAGCCCTGTTGGCGAACAGCACGCTGTAGTTCTCGTTGAAAGCGATCTGCAGGCCGCCGGCACCAAGGTTGCCATCGATCTGGGTGTACGTCCCGTTGATGGTGGCCGCGTTCAGGCTGGTGAGATCCAGCGTGTAGAGGCGTCCGGTTCTGTTCACGTTGCTTCCGTTGCCGCCATTGGTCACGGCGAACAGCAGGCCGTCACTGGTGATGGCGATATCCCCGAAGTTGTTCAGGCTGTTGCCGGTGTTTGCCCCTGTGTTGGGAACGCTGGGCAGGTTGTAGGTGAATTTCTGATTGAGGATGGGCGTGTTGCTGTTGGGGGCATAGGTGAAGGTGAGCCGGTTGAGGTCTTGCGATTGCCGGCTGAAATACCAATAATCTCCGTTGTAGAACGCGGCATTCTGAGGAAGCACGGTTCCCGTGGACGGGATGCCCAGCTGCGTGTTGGTGGCCACCAGGCTGGGGGTTGACAGCCCCTGCTGCAGCACGCGCAGGTTGCTGTTGGGGTCCATGAAGAAGAGGTTGTTGCGCACCCGATCGTTGGCCAGTGAATTGGCGGATCCGGTGGTCGCAGTGCCGCGCGCGTTCACGAGGAAGCCGAAGGTGCGCGTCTGCAGGTTCACTTCGTAGATGTTGCCGTCATCGGCAGAGCCATACACGAAGCGGGCTTGAGCGGGGATGCCAGCCAGCAGGGCAGTTCCGCTGCCGAGAATGGCGAGGAGCCCTAGGGCTCGCCGGAGGTTTCTCAGCATGACTATGTGCCTATCCGAGTAACGGTATCACGTGGTCTTTCTTCTTTGCCCAAATAGCGTTCATCCGCACATGCCTTTGCCTCGCTGGCTGGCGCATCGCTGCCCGGCCGGTCGCTTCCAGCAAAAAGCGGTGAAGCCATTGGCCCCACCGCTTTGGCTTTGAGTTGGTGCCCCACCCACCCGCAGGTCAGCTGGCCGGGGGCGTGCAGCCGATCAGCTGCCAGGACGACCGAGTTGAAAGGAGCTGTTCACCCGCTTGCGCAGTTTGCGGGTCCAACCGAAGGCGGCCGCGGCTCCCAGCAGAGGCAGGGGGCCGGGGATTTGCACCGAGCTGATCGAACTGCTCAGATCCAGCACACCCGGTAGCGGGCCAGGCACCACGGTGGTGAAAGGCTGCGGCAGCGCGGCGGTGGCGCCGGTATGGATGTTCACGGTTAGCCAGTTGCCACCGTTGGAAGAGTTGGCGAACAGGGTGGTGAAGCTGGAATTGAAGGCGGTTTGGAGAGCGCCCGCTCCGAGGTTGCCATTGAGCTGCTTGTAGTTGGCGTTGAGAGCTTTCGCGCCAAGAATGGGGTCTTTGGAGAGGCCGGCAAGCTTCAGCTTGAACAGGCGTCCGTTGGTGTTGTTTGTGTTGGTGGTGGTTCCGTAGAGAAAGCCGTCTTTTTGGCCACCAGAAACGATGCTGATGTCGCCTAAGTTGTTTTCAAGCAGACCGTTTTGGCCCGTGGTGTTGTTGGGAACGGCGCTCAGGTTGTAAGAGATCCGCTTCAGGAACGAGGGGGTGTTGTTGGTGTAAGAAAAGCTGACGCGGTTGAGGGTGACAGGGTTCTTATCGTTTTTGTTCCCAGGCGCCAAGCGGGAGAAGAACCAGAATTCGTTGTTGTAGAAGGCGGCGCTCAGAGGTTGAAGCTGCCCGTTGATGCCGAGGTTCTGAGCCGTGGCTCCGCTCACGAGCTGCGGAGTGGTGGAGCCGCGCTGAATCACCCGCAGGTTGTTGTCGGGCGTGATGAAGAACAGATTGTTGCGAACGGGGTCGTTGGCGAGGGCGTTGGCCGTGCCGGTGCCGTTCATCCCTGTGAATCCGGTGGAGGTGAGGAACCGGGAGGTGCGCTGATGGGTGTTGATTTCGTAGATATTTCCGTCCGAGCAGGCGCCGTAGAGAAACCCACCAGCCTCGGCAGGATGCGCCCATGCTGCTACTGCAATACCTGCAAGAAGGGCAATGCCGGTGGTCGTGCGCACGTGGTGGGTATAACACAGGCGACAAGACTAAGGGGCGAAAGTCTTTCCTGCAAGCGTCGTGTTACGGCTTCCGTATTTCTTTCGGTGGCTATTCTGTGTCTATGCGGTGGCTTTTCTGTGGGTATTCTGTGAATGCTCGGTGAATCGTTTGTGGGGCCATGGGCGCCGCTGTGCACAGCCGTGCATCGCCGTGCTGAGCCGCCTGGCCGCCAGAACGCCTGGACGCTTCAGCGTTCAGACGCAGGGCCGCCTCAGCGCTTTGACGGCTGTCCATGCCACGGCGGCGCTCTGAAGCCCGTCAGCGCCAGCGAATCATCCTGCTCAGGCCTCAGCCCCGGCCGCGCGGGCCCCGGTCTTCAGCGCCTGCGTAGATCGCCTGGCTGCCCAGTTCATCTTCGATGCGCAGCAGGCGGTTGTATTTCGCCACGCGCTCGCTGCGGCTGAGTGAACCGGTCTTGATCTGGCCGGCCCGGGTGGCCACCGCCAGGTCAGCGATGGTGGTGTCTTCGGTTTCGCCGCTGCGGTGGCTGATCACGCTGGTGTAGCCCGCCCGGCCGGCCAGGTCGATCGCCTGCAGGGTTTCGGTGAGCGAACCGATCTGGTTCACCTTGATCAGGATCGAATTGGCGATGCCCTGCTCGATGCCCCGCTGCAGGCGGCTGGTGTTGGTCACGAACAGGTCGTCGCCCACCAGCTGCACGCGCCCGCCCAGCCGTTGGGTGAGCAGGGCCCAGCCCTCCCAGTCGTCTTCGGCGAGGCCATCCTCGATCGACACGATCGGATAGCGGCTCACCAGCTTTTCGAGCTGATCCACCATCTCGGCGGCGCTGTAGCTGCCGCCGCCGAAGGCATAGAGCCCGTTCTTGTAGAACTCCGTGCTGGCCACGTCCAGGGCCAGGGAAATCTGCTCGCCGGGCTTGTAGCCGGCCTTCTCGATCGCCTGCACCAGCAGGGCGCCGGCGGCGTCGTTGCTCTCCAGATCCGGCGCGAAGCCGCCTTCGTCGCCCACCGCTGTGGACAGGCCCTGGGCGCTCAGCAGGCCCTTGAGCGTGTGGAACACCTCAGCGCCCATGCGCAGCGCTTCGCGGAAGCTGGGGGCACCGTGCGGTACCAGCATGAATTCCTGGAAATCCATGTTGTTGGCGGCGTGGGCGCCGCCGTTGATCACGTTCATCAGCGGCACCGGCAGCAGCGTGGCCATCGGGCCGCCCAGATAGCGGTAGAGCGGCAGGCCCACGCCGTTGGCCGCCGCCCGTGCCACCGCCAGGCTCACGGCCAGCACCGCATTGGCCCCCAGGGCCGATTTGTTGTCGCTGCCGTCAAGCTCGGCCATGGCGCCATCCACCGTCACCTGCTCCAGGGCGCTCAGCCCGCAAAGCGCCGGCGCGATCTTCTCTTCAATGTTGGTGACGGCCTGCTGCACGCCCTTGCCGAAGTAGCGGCTGCCGCCATCGCGCAGTTCATGCGCCTCATGGGCGCCGGTGCTGGCGCCGCTGGGCACGATCGCGTGGCCCTCAGCGCCGCCTTCCAGCCGCACCTCCGCTTCCACGGTGGGGGTGCCGCGGGAATCGAGCACCTCACGGGCAACGATGGAGTCGATCACGAGGTCGAGGGTGTCGATCACGAAGGCCTCGGGCAAACGGGTACGCGTGCGGATCTTATGGGGCACCCCCTCCCCCCACGGCGTGCGGATTGGCACAGCACCGGCCTTTGGCGGCCTCCTGTCTGCGTTGGCGCACGGCCAGAATGGGGCGATCCCGCTCCCCGTTGATGCGTCTGCTGCACACCATGCTCCGGGTGGGCGATCTGGAGCGCTCCCTCGCCTTCTATACCGAGGTGCTGGGCATGCGCCTGCTGCGCCGGCGTGAGTACCCCGCCGGCCGCTTCACCCTGGCCTTCGTGGGCTACGGCGACGAGAGCGACACCACAGCGCTCGAACTCACCCACAACTGGGACACCAGCAGCTACGAGATCGGCACCGGCTACGGCATCATCGCCATCGGCGTCGAAGACATCTACGGCACCTGTGCCGCCATTGCCGGCAAGGGGGGGCGCGTGGTGCGTGAGCCGGGGCCGATGAAGCACGGCAGCACCGTGATCGCCTTCGTGGAAGACCCTGACGGCTACAAGGTGGAGCTGATCCAGCGGCCCGCTGAGGCGCCCGCCGCTCAGGCCAGCGCTGCGGGGGCGGATGCAGCCGCCTGAGCGTTACCCCGACACCACCGCCGCCGCTTCGCCGTCGGCCAGCCTCACCGCCGAGCCCGACCGCTTCAGCGAGGCGGCCTGGGAGCTGCTGCTGGCCGGCCAGGATCAGGCCCGCCGCTGGCGCCACGGCCAGCTCGATGTGGAACACCTGCTGCAGGTGCTCTTCCAGGACCCGCGCTATGCCCCCTGGATCGATCCGCTGCCTTTGGATGCCGATCGTCTGCTCGATCGCATCGAGGGGTTCTGCGCCGATCAGCCGGGTGCGGCGGGGGAGGAACTGTTCGTCGGCGATGCCCTCGAGGATCTGCTGGAGGCGGCTGATCGACGCCGCGCCGGCTGGGGCTCCCGCCTGATCGACGTGCCCCATCTGCTGCTGGCCCTGCTCGACGAGCCCCGCCTCGGGGGCAGCCTGCTGGCCGAGGCGGGCCTGAGCGAGGAACGGCTGCTGCGCCTGTTGCGGCCCGAGGCCGGCGCTGGAGCCCGCCGCCTTGCGGCCCCGTCCGCAGTCACGCCGGTCGCCCCTGCCGCGTCTGGCCGCGCCGCAGCGCCTGAGCCGGAGCGCGATGAAGAAGCAGAGGGGGAGGCGGACGACTGGATCGATGCCGCACCCCCAGCGCCCTCCCCTTACCGGGCCGCCGGCCGTGGCGGCTCTCCGGCTGCCCGTGCGGCCGTTCGCCCCGCTGCTCCTGCAGCCACGCGCCCGGCTGCTCCTGCCGCCACCTCGCGCCCCATGGGCCCTGGCAGCGGCCGGGCGAACCCTGCGGTTGCCCCTTCCAGTGGCCCGGCTGCCGCTGCAGCCCCCGAGGCCGACGACCGCTCCGATGGTCTGCGGCTGGAGGCTGAGCCGCCCGCCCTTGAGCAGTACGGCCGCGACCTCACCGCCGCCGCCCGCGCCGGTCTGCTGGATCCGGTGATCGGCCGCGACACCGAAATTCGCCGCCTGATTCAGGTGCTCTCGCGCCGCGGCAAGAACAACCCGGTGCTGATCGGTGAGCCGGGCGTCGGCAAGACCGCCATCGCCGAGCTGCTGGCCCAGCGGATCGTGGCCGGCGAAGTGCCCGATTCGCTCAAGGGGATTCGCCTGGTCGGTCTTGATCTCGGTGCCCTGATCGCCGGCGCCAAGTTCCGCGGCCAGTTCGAGGAACGGCTGCGCAGCGTGCTGGCGGAAGTGAGCGACCCCGATGCGGGCGTGGTGCTGTTCATCGACGAACTGCACACCGTGGTGAGCACCGATCGCTCCAGCGCCGACGCCGGCAGCATCCTCAAGCCGGCCCTCGCCCGCGGCGACCTGCGCTGCATCGGCGCCACCACCCCCGAGGACTACCGCCGCACCGTGGAGAAGGATCCGGCCCTCAACCGCCGTTTCCAGCAGGTGGTGATCCGGGAGCCCAACCTGGAGGTGAGCCTGGAGATCCTGCGCGGCCTCAAGGAGCGCTACGAGCTGCACCACGGCGTCACCATCACCGATGGCGCCCTGGTGGCGGCCACCCGTCTCGCCGATCGCTACATCGCCGATCGCTGCCTCCCGGACAAGGCGATCGACCTGATCGACGAGGCGGCCGCCCAGCTGCGCATGGAGGTCACCTCCAAACCCCAGGTGGTGGAGCTGGCCGAGGCTGAGCTGCGCCGTGTGGAGCTGGCCCTGCTGGCGGCCGAGGCCGCCCCGCTGGCCGAGCGCGTGCAGCGCCAGGAGGAACGGCGCCTCGCCCTGGCCCGGCTGCAGGAGCTGCAGCACCGCTGGCAGGCGGAGCGGGAGCGGCTGGCCGAGCTGCGCGAGCTGCTCCAGCAGGACGAAGACCTGCGCCACGCCATCGCCGAAGCCGAACGCGACGGTGATCTGGAAGAGGCGGCCCGCCTGCAGTACGACCAGCTCCACGGCGTGCAGCAGCGGCGCAACGCCCTGGAAGAGGAGTTGCAGAGCGCCCAGCAGGGCGGGCTGGCCCTGCTGCGGGAGCAGGTGGAGGAGGGCGACATCGCCGATGTGGTGGCCCGCTGGACCGGCATCCCCATGCAGCGGCTGCTGGCCGGTGAACGGCAGAAGCTGCTGGAGCTGGAGGTACGGCTGGGGGAACGGGTGATCGGTCAGCCCGAGGCGGTGGCGGCCGTGGCGGCGGCGATCCGCCGTGCCCGGGCCGGCATGCAGGATCCGCGCCGGCCGGTGGGCTCCTTCCTGTTCCTCGGTCCCACCGGTGTCGGCAAAACCGAGCTGGCCAAGGCGCTGGCAGCGGCGCTCTTCGATGAGGAGGAGGCCTTGGTGCGCCTCGACATGAGTGAGTTCATGGAGCGCAATGCCGTGGCTCGCCTGCTGGGGGCACCGCCTGGCTATGTGGGCTACGAGGAGGGCGGCCAGCTCACCGAGGCGGTGCGGCGGCGGCCCTATGCCGTGCTGCTGCTCGATGAAGTGGAGAAGGCCCACCCGGAGGTGTTCAACCTGCTGCTGCAGGTGCTCGACGACGGCCGGCTCACCGATTCCCAGGGCCGCACCGTCGACTTCCGCAACACCGTGGTGGTGATGACCAGCAACCTGGCCAGCCGCGCCATCCTGGAGCGGGCCCGCGCCGCTGCCGGTGCCACCGCCACTGCCGGTGCTGCGAGCCCGGATGCTGGAGCACCTGTGGCCTCCCCGCCGGATGTCCTGGCGCTGGATGCCGCCCTCGATGCGGCCGTGGAGCGGGCGCTGGCCTCCCAGTTCCGGCCCGAATTCCTCAACCGCATCGACGAGGTGATCCGCTTCCGTCCGCTGGCTGCCACCGACCTGGAGCGCATCGTGCGCCTGCAGCTGGCCGATCTGGCCGCCCTGCTGGCGGAGCAGCGCCTGCAACTGCAGGTGGAGGACGGGGTGGTGGCCTGCCTGGCGCTGCAGGGCTACGAGCCGGAGTACGGCGCGCGGCCACTGCGGCGCCTGTTGCGGCGCAGCGTGGAGAACCCACTGGCCACCGAGCTGCTGGCCGACCACTTCAGCGGCGCCTGGGGCGTGCGGGTGAGCCTGGCGGATGCGGCCGAGGGCGACCCGGCGGCCCGCTTCCGCTTCACCCCACTGAACGGGGACGGCAGTGACGTCCGGTAGGGTGTCTGTTTGCCGGTTCGTGCGATCGCACCGGTGCGCAGGCCACCGTGGAATCCCCAACCCGCTCCACCACCACCGAACCCTTGCCTGAGGCAGAGCCCACGCCGCCGGCAGGGGCGGTCGCCACGGGCTTTTTCCCCTCGCTGCTGGAAGAGCTGCGCAAGGTGGTCTGGCCCAGCCGCCAGCAACTGTTCAGCGAATCGGTGGCGGTGATCCTGATGGTGGGCCTGTCGGCCGCCTCGATCGCCGCGATCGATCGCCTCTTCGGCTGGCTGTCCTCCCAGATCTTCCGCTGACCCCTCCCGACCCGCATCCCCACGCCGCCTCGTCGTCCTTCCCCCAACCCCGTGTCAGAAGCCGAACTCGCCCCTGCTGATCTCGCTGCCGCTGACCTCGCAGCTGCTGATCTCGCCGACGCTGACGCCCTGAGCGCTGCGGCGATCGACCTGACAGCCGTCGACCCGGCAGCTGTCGATCCGGCAGCCGCCGCTGAAGCCGAGGCCAAGCCGCAGGTGGCCCGCTGGTACGCGGTGCAGGTGGCCTCCAGCTGCGAGAAGAAGGTGAAGGCCACCCTGGAGCAGCGGGCGATCACCCTCGGCGTCAGCAACCGCATCCTCGAGATCGAGATCCCGCAGACGCCTGCCATCAAGCTCAAGAAAGACGGCAGCCGGCAGTCCACCGAGGAGAAGGTGTTCCCCGGCTATGTGCTGGTGCGCATGGTGCTCGACGAAGAGACGATGATGGCGGTGCGGAGCACCCCGAACGTGATCAACTTCGTGGGGGCCGAGGAGCGTCGCGCCACCGGCCGCGCCCGCGGCCACATCAAGCCCCGGCCACTCACTCGGCCCGAGGTGGAGCGCATCTTCAAGCGCGCCGCTGAGAAGAAGCCACTGGTGAAGGTCGACATCACCGAGGGCGATCAGATCCTCGTCACCGCCGGTCCCTTCAAGGACTTCCAGGGCGAGGTGATCGAAGTGTCGGGCGAGCGCAGCAAGCTCAAGGCTCTGCTCTCGATCTTCGGCCGGGAAACCCCGGTGGAGCTCGAGTTCTCCCAGATCAGCAAGCAGAGCTGATCACCAGCGGCCGCCTCCCTGCGGAGGGTGGCCCTGGGTGTGTTCACCGCCTGCGGCGGACACACCACACCGCCGCTCCCCGCGAACGGCGATCCGCACACCTCCCCTCGGGGAGATCCTGTCCAGCCCACCGGGGCGTACGCCCCCACCTCCCGCGAGGGAGTTTCCGTTCCCCAGACCAGCCGATGGCCAAGAAAGTCGTAGCCGTGATCAAGCTGGCCCTCAATGCCGGCAAAGCCAACCCTGCTCCTCCCGTGGGCCCCGCCCTCGGTCAGCACGGCGTCAACATCATGGCGTTCTGCAAGGAGTACAACGCCCGCACCCAGGACAAAGCCGGGTATGTGATCCCGGTGGAGATCTCGGTCTTCGAAGACCGCAGCTTCACCTTCATCACCAAGACCCCGCCGGCGTCGGTGCTGATCTCCAAGGCCGCTGGCATTCCCAAAGGTGCCGCCACTTCCGCCAAGGGAGCTGCCGGTGCCATCAGCCGCGCCCAGCTTGAGGAGATCGCCAAGACCAAGCTCCCCGACCTCAACACCAGCAGTGTCGAGGCGGCCATGCGCATCATCGAAGGCACCGCCCGCAACATGGGCGTCGCCGTCCGCGACTGAAGGCTCCCGGCCTGATGTCGCCACTGGCCGAGGCCCCTGCGCCGGATCCAGTCCCCTGCTCCTTTCCTTTTCACCCCACCCGGGGGAGACCCAGGGCCCGGGCCTCATGCGCCCGCCGGCTCCGTCGCCCGCACCCCAACTCCCACCATGCCTAACCCTTCCAAGCGCTACACCGCTCTGGCCGAAGCGGTCAAAGACCAGGCCTATGAGCCTCTCGAGGCCATCGAGCTCGTCAAGGCCAACGCCACCGCCAAATTCGACGAAACGATCGAGGCCCACGCCCGCCTCGGCATCGACCCCAAGTACACCGACCAGCAGCTCCGCACCACCGTCGCCCTGCCGAACGGCACGGGTCAGAGCATCCGTATCGCCGTGATCGCCCGTGGTGAGAAGGTCGCCGAAGCCAAGGCGGCCGGCGCCGACCTCGCCGGTGATGAGGATCTGGTGGAGTCGATCGCCGGCGGCCAGATCGACTTCGACCTGCTGATCGCCACCCCGGACATGATGCCCAAAGTGGCCAAGCTGGGCCGTGTGCTCGGTCCGCGTGGCCTGATGCCGAACCCCAAGGCCGGCACCGTGGCCACCGACCTCGCCGCCGCCATCAATGAATTCAAGGCCGGCAAACTGGAATTCCGTGCGGACCGCACCGGCATCGTGCACGTGCGCTTCGGTAAGGCCAGCTTCAGCAGCGAGAAGCTGCTGGAGAACCTCAAGGCCCTGCAGGAAGTGATCGACCGCCAGAAGCCCAGCGGCGCCAAGGGTCGCTACTGGAAGAGCCTCTATCTCACCTCCACCATGGGCCCTTCGGTGCAGGTGGACGTCACCGTGCTGCAGGACATCAAGCGCGACAGCTGAGCGGCGACTGCTGCGCGCTGAGCGGAACCAGCAGAGTGGCGGCAGCAGAGCCGCCTCTGCTGAGAGCTCAGCGGCAACAGCTGGGCTCCTACTGATGAGCGGAGTGCCGACGCCCCAGAGGCGGTGCGGTCGCCGTTGTAGGGTGATCAACTGGCTTGTCCAGAGGGCACGCGCCCAACCCAAGACAGCAGGTGAGCAATCGTGTTTCCGGGAAACCTTCCCGGGGGCCGTTTGTTCATAAGTCCTGCCGAGGTGCTCGCGGAAGGTTTGGCACTCCGGTTCCCGGTGGTGCGAATCGTCAGGCGGCCTCGTCGCGCCCCCGTTTGAAACGGGAGCGGGTCCGTCACTTCAAACGCCGCAACGGTGGTGGTCTTCGCCGGCCACCACCTTCAAGGAGCGGCACGTCGAGTGAGGGGCTTCAGGGGCCGCGGGCCCGGCTTGTTCCCACCGATTCGTTCCACTCCTATGGGCCGCAAACTGGAGAGCAAGCAACAGATCGTCGAAGAGCTCAAGGTGCTCCTCGGTGCATCGGAAATGGCACTGGTCCTTGATTTCAAGGGCCTGTCGATCAAGGAGATGTCCGACCTGCGCACCCGCCTGCGGGCCAGCAACGGCATCTGCAAGGTGACCAAGAACACCTTGATGCGCCGAGCGATCGATGGAAACAGTGCCTGGTCGGAACTTGATTCCCTGCTCACCGGCACCAACGCGTTCGTCCTGATCAAGGGCGACGTCGGCACTGCCGTCAAGGCCGTTCAGTCCTTCCAGAAGGACACGAAGAAGTCGGAAGTGAAAGGAGGCCTTTTCGAAGGCAAGCTCCTTTCCCAGAACGACGTCAAGGCCATCGGTGAGCTGCCCTCCAAGGAGGTGCTGCTGGCGCAGATCGCAGGTGCGATCAACGCCGTGGCCACCAAGCTGGCTGTGGGCATCAACGAAGTTCCGTCCGGTCTTGCCCGAGCGCTCAAGCAGCACGCCGATTCCGGCGAAGGCTGACCGCCGACTGCGGCGATTCCTGGAGTCGTCGCTCCCCATTCACCCGATCTGTTGCTGAATCTCAACCATGTCCGCTACCACTGACTCCATCCTCGAGTCGCTCAAAACCCTCTCCCTGCTTGAAGCTTCCGAGCTCGTCAAGCAGATCGAAGAAGCCTTCGGCGTGTCCGCCGCCGCTTCCGCCGGCGCCGTGATGATGGCGGCTCCTGCCGCTGCTGCTGAGGCCGTCGAAGAGCAAACCGAGTTCGATGCCGTGCTCGACGGCTTCGACGCTGCTTCCAAGATCAAGGTGCTCAAGGCCGTCCGTGAAGTCACGGGCCTCGGCCTCGGCGAAGCCAAGGCTCTCGTCGAAGCGGCTCCCAAGGCCATCAAGGAAGGCGTCTCCAAAGACGAAGCCGAAGCCATCAAGAAGGCCATCGAAGAAGTGGGCGGCAAGGTCACCGTCAAGTGACCCCCGGGGGGTGGCCGCTCGGCTGCCCCACCCTGCCTGCTTCCGGCCTTTCTCTCCCTGGCCCGATCGGCCTCTACGGCCTCAACCAACGGCCTCTACGGCCACGACAGCCCGGCTGGCCTTCGGCCCCCATGGGGTCCGTTTTCGCCAAGCCTTTGCATCCATCAGCCAGCCCCCGAGGCTGGCTTTTTTGTGGGCGGCTTCCGTCGGCCCCCCACAGCTGCAGAAGCTTGATGGCCCCCGTTTGCTGGAGCTGCTTGCTTGGCCTTGCCCAGCGGCTTGGCCTTGCCAGCCACCGCGGAGCCGTCAGAACAAAAAAAAGCCCCGCCGAAGGCAGGGCTTTAGAGGTGGGACGTTTCAGGGAGTCTGTCCTCGTTTCGACCCTTGAAGGTCGTCCCTCACCCCTCACACTCCCGAACGTTAACGCTGTTGAAAGGGGGGGAGAGGGGGAATGGGTCGCTGGTTCAACTGTCACCGCGGCCGTTGCCGCTGCGGTTGCCGCTCCCCTCACTCCTCGAATGGCACCACCTGCAGGGCGATTGGTCCCTCGGTCTCTTCATAGGTGGGCCTGCTCTCGTCCCTGCGGCCTGGCGACAGGCGCTCGCGGCCCGGCAGTGGGCGTTGGCGGACGGCCACGGCCGACCCTCTTGCCTGGGCAGCCCGTGCCAGCAGATCCTCCAGCGGCGTGCCGTTGGCGAAATAGACGTGGCTGAGGGTCTGGTTGCCGAAGGCGCGGCGGTTGAGCTGCCAGTCGGGCTCCAGCGTGATCGACACGAAGGCGTCCCGGTCGCGCAGCGGCACGGTGCCGCGGCCCACCACCAGGGTGGTGGTTTCCGAGGGGCTCATCGCCTGCAGCTGAAGCTCCTGGCCCACCTGCCGGAGCCGCAGGCGGTAGCGGCTGGCCAGATCCTGGTCGGCGACCCGCAGCGAATACCCGTTGCTGTCGAGGTAGCGGCTGCAGATGCCGGTGAAATCAAAGCGGTTGAGGGAGGGGTCCACCAGGCCGTCCGGACGCTGCTCCCAGCACAGGGGCCGGGGGGCCAGTTGCTCGAGCACCAGCAGCGACCAGTCGGCCGAGCCCACCGGCTTGGCCAGCACCGCAAAGCGGGAGGCATCCACCGGCACGCTGTTGAACACGCCCTGAGCCAGGGCCACGGAACCGTTCACGGCAGGCACGGCTGCCATCGTCAGACCGAGTCCCGCCAGGGCCAGGTAAGTTCGCTTCATGATCGTTTGCGTCCTGGCCCGAGAAGGATCCAATGTTTACCGAACTTTTCGCCTGACGCCCAGTGGGTGCTGAGCCGGTGCGGGTGGTGGCAGCGGCCTGTGATGGGGCCTGCAGTGGCAACCCGGGCCCTGGAGGCTGGGGGGCACTGCTGCGCTTCGAAGACGGCAGCATGATCGAACTGGGGGGCGCGGATCCGGCCACCACGAACAACCGCATGGAATTGACGGCGGCCCTGGCGGTGCTGGAGCGCCTGCGGGAGCTGCCGCGCCACCCGGATCTGCGCCTGCGCACCGACAGCCGCTACCTCATTGATGGCCTGCAGCGCTGGATGGCCGGTTGGAAGCGCAAGGGCTGGCGCACCGCCTCAGGCAGCCCGGTGCTCAACAAGGATCTCTGGGAAGCGCTGGATCGGGCCCGGCTGCCGGATGTGCCGCTCGTGCATGTGCGTGGTCACAGCGGTGACCCCGACAACGACCGCTGCGACGTGATCGCCGTGGCCTTTTCCCGCGGCGGCAGACCTGCGCTGGCCGGGCGCGAGGCCCCTGCAGTAGGCGCCGCTGCTTCCGCTCCTGCTGCTGCTGCGAAGAAACAGGCCGCCGCTGCACCCGCTGCCGCCTCTTCACCCGCAGCCGGCGACCCCACTGCGGCCAACGCCACTCCAGCTGATCCCCCTGCAGCTGATCCCACTCCCACCAATCCCACGGCAGCCGATCCCGCTACCGCCGCCACCCTTGCTGAGGGCACCCCTGCTGATGACCCCGCGCCACCGGCACTGACCGCCCTGCTCACCCGCCTGGAGCTGGCGGAACGGTTGGCGCACGGCGGGTTTACCCTCTCGGCAGCCGAGCTGGCCCAGCTGGTGGATCTTCCCCTCGCCCGTCTGGCCGAGCGCCCTGGTCACTGGGTCTGGCGTGATTGGCACGTCCGCTCGCTCGACCACAGCCGCTGGCGCCTGGAGCGTCGCTGATGGAGTCCCCGATGGCTTCGCCCCCACCCCTGTCCAGCACCGAAGCGCTCTACCGGCGCTGGGTGGGTCCGTTGCTGGCCCGCGATGACGGGGCCGACGCCGAGCAGCTCACCCAGCTCACGCTCACGGCTCTGGGGCTGGCCTCCCGGCGCCGGCACTGGCCGCTCGTGTCGGGCAGCCTGGCGGGCCTGGGGGCGGAATTGCAGCGGCCGGATCTGCGCCTCGAGCAGACCCTGTTCGGCTGCCGCTTCGCCAATCCGCTGGGCCTGGCGGCCGGCTTCGACAAGAACGCGGTGGCGGCAGGCATCTGGCACCTGTTCGGTTTCGGTTTCGCCGAGCTCGGCACGATCACCTGGCACGGCCAGCCCGGCAATCCGCGGCCCCGTCTGTTCCGCCTTTCGCAGGAGCGGGCTGCCCTCAACCGGATGGGGTTCAACAACAACGGCGCCGTGGCCGCCAAGCGCACCCTGGAAGAGCAGCAGCTGCCACCGGCCGGCCAGCGCCCTGCCGTGCTCGGCCTCAACCTGGGCAAATCCAGGATCACCTCGCTCGAGCGCGCCCCCGACGACTACGCCTCGACGCTGGAACTGCTGGCGCCGCTGGCGGATTACGCGGTGATCAACGTGAGCTCACCCAATACCCCCGGGCTGCGCGACCTGCAGGACGCCACCCAGCTGCGGCGGCTGGTGGAGCGGCTGCGCCGCCTGCCCGGCTGCCCGCCCCTGCTGGTGAAGATCGCCCCCGATCTTGAAGACGACGCCATCGACACCATCGCCCGACTGGCTTATCAGGAGGGGTTGGCGGGCGTGATCGCCGTGAACACCAGCCTGAACCGCCTGGGCCTGGAAAAGCGCCGGCTCGCCCAGACCGGCCGCACCCTGGAGGAGGAGGCCGGCGGCCTCAGCGGCGCCCCCCTGCGCGGTCGCGCGCTGGAGGTGCTGCGCCGGCTGCGCGCCACCGCAGGACCGGCCCTGCCGCTGGTGGGGGTGGGGGGCATCGATTCACCGGAATCCGCCTGGGAGCGCATCACGGCGGGGGCGTCGTTGATTCAGCTGTACACCGGCTGGATCTACGCCGGTCCTGGCCTTGTGCCCACCATCCTGGAAGGTCTGCAGCAGCAACTCGACCTCCATGGCTGCCGTCATATCGGTGAAGCGGTGGGTAGCGGCTTGCCTTTCCTGCGCAATTAGCGAAAGATTTCGGTGCAACTGCTGAGGTCTGCCGATACGATTCGCGGTCCTTTCCGTCGCCGATCTTGGTTCTCGCTGGCTTGCAAGAACGGTTGAGGCCTCTGACGGCCCGTCTGTTCCCTCCCCGCCTCCTGCTGGTGCTGGAAGACGAGCAAGTCACCTTGATGGCTTTGAAAGGAGTCACTCAGCCGCCCACCGGCACTCTGCTGCGCACCGTGCCCTTGCCGCGCGGCACCTGCACCGGCGGACACCCCCAGCAGAAGGTGGCGTTGGGCGATCTGATCGGCGACCTGGTTGTGGAGCTCAACTTGATGGGGGCTGAACTGGTGGCGGCCCTGCCCGCCGCCGCCACCACCCTGCGGGTGGTGGAGTGGCCCTACGACGACTGGCCCGAGCAGCCCGATCTCGCCTTGCGGGAGCTCAATCCGGATCTGGGGCTCACCTATCCCATCGCCCAGGCCTACACCTCCCTGGTGCCGCTGCCCTCACGGGATCCTTCCCGTCCTCCCAGCTCCCTTGTGGCCGTCGGGCAGCGCACCTTGATTCAGGCCTGGATCGAGGTGTTCACCATCGCCGCTCTTGATCTCGTCTGCCTCGAACCTGCCCAGGTGGTGACGCTGAGAGCCTTGGATCCGCTGATCGCCGCTGCACCGGCTGGTGAATTGCTGGTTTTGCTGGAGCTCCACAGCGAAAGTGCCGATCTGATGCTGGTGCGCGATGGCATTCCCGAATTCAGCCGCCGCATTCCGGCCAGTGCGGCTGCGATCGAGCGGGAACTGCGCACCTGTCTGGCGTTCTGGCAGCGGCGAGATCCGGGCATGACGACGGTACGGGTGTTGGTGTTCGGCCCTGCCGAAGCCTGTGCGCAGGTTTCCGATACGCTCTCGGCCGTCCCGTCCTGGAGCGTGGAGATCGTCGACCCCTTGCAGCGGAACTGGTTGAGCCTGGCTGGCACCGACAGTGATGCGGATCCCTTCGCCGCCGAAGCGGTCGATGGTGCCGCGTTGGTGCGCATGAGCGGGCTGGCTGCCGGAGATCTTGCGCGATGAGCACCTCTCTTCCCCCCGTCGATCTCCTGCGCGAACGGCGGGTCGAACTGGGTCTCCCCCCGGATACAACCCCACCGCTCGACACGCGCCGCCTGCTGCTGATCGGCGCGGCAGTGGGTGGTGGCCTGGTGGTGGCGATGGTGGCCGTTACGCTGCTGCTGCGGCTCCAGCAGGAGATGCTCTCCCGAGAGCTGGCGCGTCTGGCTCCGGTGCGGGAGCAGGTGGCCAAGCTGGAACAGGAACTGGCCGCCGAGAAGGCCGCCAACGAAAAGACGCGCGCCAGCAACAAAGCCCTCGCCGGTGGCCTGGTCACCCTGCGTTCCGGGTCGGCGCTGATGACTGATCTGAGCCTGCGCACACCCCGCGGTCTGCAGCTCACCGGCCTCACGGTGGGGAAAGAGGCGCTGGAGCTCAAAGGCCGCAGCGCCGATCCCGGTGCGTTCGAGCGCATCAAGGCCCTGGTGCTTCAGCTCAAGGGCTCGCCGCTGCTGGATCCCGCCAAGATCACCCTCGCTCGCGCCGGGCGTCCTTCCGCCTCTGGCACAGGGCCGGCCGCCCCTGAGGCCAACCTGGTGGCCTTTGAGATCTCCGCCGGTTTCCGCGCCTCCGCCGAGTCGCTCAACCAGCGACTCGCTCTGCTGCAGAGCCTGGGCGCCGAGGGGCTGGCCCTGCGGCTGCAGACCCTCCGTCGTGAGGGGGTGCTGTCATGACCAACCTTCAGGAAGGCGTCAAGCCACCATCACCGGCCCTGAGGGTCGGTCTGCTGGTCGGGTTGCCGATCGCCGCCGGAGCCGTGCTTTCGGGCCTGGTGTTCTTCGGCGGGGTCTGGCAGCCCTGGAACACCCTGCGCCAGGACCAGATCCAGCTGGATGAGCTGCGCGAGATGGAGCGCCGCCTGCCCCTGTTGCGGGTGCAGCGGCTGCGCCAGATCGAGGAAACCGACAAGATCCGCAAGCAGCAGAACAACCTGCTCCAGCTGATCGCCGGCAGCGGTGATTTCGACACGTTCATGGCTCAGCTCAACCGGGAAGCGAGTGCCTCCGGTATCCAGCTGGATGTGTTTGAACCCGTTGCCCCGCCCGCTCCTGCGCCTGCCGAGGGCGCCCCAGCCGCTGCAGGTCAACCGGCCCAGGGGCCAGGGCTGACTGAAAGTTGTCTTATTCCGTCTCTGCAGCGCTGATTCCGACCCAGCCGAGCATTCGGCTGATGTCATGCGCCACGGCCATCAGACCAGCACGGACTGAGCGAAAGCCGTTGCAGCGCAACAGGTTCAGGGCCAAGG
>CALRJS020000038.1:0-35114 GCA_943367595.1 Sphingobacterium thalpophilum | reverse complement strand
CTCGGTGCCGTAGAGCTGGATGAACTCGGGCAGCGACAGGCCTGCCTGAAACTGGATTCGATTCATGGCCATGGCGGGCACTGCTAGTACATGTGTACCAGCTTAGGCGGGAAAGGCCTGCGGACGGAGCTTGCTACCTAATCAAGTCTAAGGATGACCACACTGCAGGGCAGAAGTGCCTGGCAGTGAAGGAAAAACGAGTTCGGATATGATCTTCAGCTTTTACAGATTCTTGCGCCTTGCAAGATAAGAAACGCAGTCAGAAATACAGTGCTGTTTCCTGCTTCAACTGTGTTGAGAATGCTGGATGTCGATGCTGAGCTCTTTGGGCGCGATTGCGCCTTGCTCACGAATGAAGCTCAAAAAGCTGAGCCAATCAAAAGCGAGACCGAGCAACATACGACAATTCAAATTACTCAACGCGAAAAGTCTCCGATGCGTTGGGAGCTTTCAATGTTGAAGTACGGCTATTTTTTTACGATTTTGTAAAACTTTTGGGGGGTTGTTACAGGTTTTATGTTAAAGGTAGCCGCGATTTCTGTGGATTCTGGATCTACATGAGCTCGGCTGGCTGATTCGCGCCCTTGGGCGCTGGCCCCCGCTTGCGAAACAATACACCATCAGCGCCCCAACAGCTGGCGGTATGACATCCCCCGCTTGAGCGCCGCCTCAATCGTCGCCCCGTCTGTCCACTGGCTGTAGTGCTCGTTGTGGGTGGCCACAGAGTGCCCCATGAGCTCCGCTGTGATTCGAGGGGATATCCCGTAGTCCTGGTGGGCACGCAGGGCGTAGCCATGGCGGAAGGAGTAGGGGGTGATCGGGGCAGCTGCCGTCAACTCTCGCCAGGCTTCCTGTCGAATTAGGTATTTCCGCATGCTGTCAGCTGGCCCAGCTGGTCCCTCCAGAGGAGGCAGGTCCTCCCTGCTTTCAAGCCGCGCCAGCAGCTCCCACTCCTCTGCCCACTCGGGGTGGAGGGGTCTGAGTTCACGAGGCTTCGTCCTACCCCCTCCGCTGGTCTTCTGGTAGCTGCACCACAGCATTCCGCCTGGACGCAGAGAGAGGTGCAGCAGCTCTACGGGTCTGAGCCCATACGTAGCGACAAGCTGCAGCGCAAATCGCCATCGCCGTGCTGGGGCGTCGTTTGGCAACGCAGCGAGGAGACCGAGGATCTGCTCGTCCTTCAGCGGATAAGAAGCCTGCTTCTGGGCTTTGGGCCCCACAATCTGCCTGAGACGTGGTGGAGGTGTCCAACGTTCCGCCTGGAGTTCACCCTCTTCCACTGCCCAGCGCAGCATTGCTGCAACATGTTGCACAGCAATCTCTCGCCGACGACTCCCAGGTACCCAGCGTTCTCCGACTGCCCGCAGAAGAGCTTTTGCTGATTCAGGTCCAGACGGTTGGATTTCACGCAGCCGCTCCCCTGTGATCCGGTAGTCCTTCTGCCATGTGGAGAGCTTCACTTGCCCAGTGGTTTTGACCTTGAACTCCCCGAAGCGCTCCCACAGATCTGGAAGGTCAATGCCGGCGGGAGAGGGTGCTCCAGGCAAGGCTCCGCTGCTCTGGCTAATCACATGAGCCTTTGCACTGTCAAAGGAGAGGCCGCTCTGAAGCAGCTGGTGCATCGTTTCGGCGCTACGGAGAATTTCCGATGACGAGGCAGGGAGCCAATGGCATGGCAACACCATGGTTCTCCTCTCTCCGTTGCCAAACCGAGCAAAGAGCTTCGCCCGTCCCCGCATCGGGGAGACATGCCATGCGGGGCCGACAGCTGTGCGTAGCTGCATCCGCAGCCCAATGACCCAAGGAGGGGCAGAGGTCGAGCTCGAGCCTGTGGCCATGGCTGATCGAAGGAGGTGGCGTCCCCAGCTCTCAGCTCACCAGCATTGAGAGCTGGTTGAGAGCTGAGCGAGAGCTGTGGACCCTCAGCTTGGCACCAAATGGCACAGGATGAGACAAGACCATGCGACAGGGCTAGGCCGTCTGAGAGCGGTTGCAGGCAAAGGGTCCAGGCGCTGCAAGCCCTGTCGGGGATTCATCGGGTATGGTGGTTTGGCGGGGCGTGGCGCAGCTTGGTAGCGCGGGTGCTTTGGGAGCACTAGGTCGCAGGTTCGAATCCTGTCGCCCCGATTGACTTCTCAGCGATTGCTTATCCAGGGTGTGAGAGGAACTGTGAGAGATCAGTCCTCAGTCCATGCCCTGTTGATCTTCGCTGAGGTGATCTCCACCCCCAGTACGGCGGTCAGCGACTGCCTCACGACCTCGGGCACCGGCAAGTCGAGCTCACGGCTGGTCTGCTACAACCGCTCGAAGCTTTTCCCGTCAACCCGGCAACGTTGATCAGCCGGTGGCCGGCGGTCCTTTGGCTGATCCGGGGCATCGCAGGGCAAGGCGGGCCTAGGCCGGATGATCGCGCCTGCAGCTGGAACGAGTATCTGGTCGGCGCTGGGAGGGTTGCGAGACGGGGGTGCAGCTCCAGCAGCCCCAGGGGCGAGCGGGCGGGTGGTGCAGCACGCGGGCGGTGTGCCCACAGCTCGGGCAGATCAGCAGCAGGGTACGGCCGGGTCGATCCCCCCCCCATAGCAACCGCGCACCGTGCTCCAGCTCAGGGCCAGCTCCGTTCCATCGGCAAGCACCAGCACCTCGGCGCCGGGCTCCACCAGGGGGCGTATGTCGGCCAGTGTCAGCTGTTCGCAGTCTTCAGAGTGGGGGCGTTGGGTCATCTGGATCATCGAATAAGCACCCTCCACAACCCGCAATCGCCCACGGTGGGCCGGTGGGTTGTTGGCGATCTAGGCCTTCTTCCTCTTCATCGTGCAGAAGTGATACTGAGACTTTGGCAATGGACTGTGTCCGACCAGCTCCCAGCCGCTAGCCCCTGCTGCATTCAACATGTCAGCAATAGTTCTTATTCCTAGCCTTTCGAGTAAAATATAGTCATTATAGGTCTTGCCATTTATCATTACATACATCATTTCGTTCTTGTCGCCAGTTCCCCTTGAGTGAAGCCTGATATAAAGATATTCCCATTGATCTTTCCTGATTTCTCCAAACAGTGATTCCTGTGTGACACTCATATCAGGGTCTGCGGCTTTTGTGGCATTTTGAAGCCGCTCTTGATCAGAACTGACTTTCGCCATGTCAAGGGAGTCGACTTTGCAGATTAGATCGCCTGTGCTTGATTTCAATAAGAAACTATTTGAAAACAATTTAGTATCCATGCCGCTAAGCTGCGAGCTTGGAATTACTCCTTCTGCTAAACGGCCGTACTTTTTCGCGTAGAGCAAAGCATGTTCAAACTGCTCAAGCCTATATTGGTCCTCTTTGTCTTTTTGCTGGGCAGCAAGGTCGCAATCATGCTGCATCCTCTCCATTTCTCGCGTCAGATCATTAATTAGAATGCGGTCGATTGCCTTTCCGGTCTCATCAGAAAGAACATAGAAGCGGTCGGTGTGCCTGCACGCCTCTTCTGATACTTGATTCGCTAATCTGACTCTCCCATTCCGCAAAGACAAGCGGAGAGCGGCCTGAAAGCCATTGACTTGCTGTGTCATAGACAGAGGATTGGGTTTGTCAATTATGACGCGAGATTTCACTTCAGCTTAATGGCAGCTTTCACTTTCGAAATCCGCAAGATTCTGGCTACCAGTTTCAGTGGTCAGATCCCCGTAATCGCCGCCAGTACCTCGCTGTCGTCTGCTTCGAGGTAGTGCCCCAGGCTGCCCAGCGACTTGTGACCAGTGATCCGCTGCACCACATGAAGCGGCACGCCCCGGCGCACAGCGGCGGTGGCCAGGGAGCGCCGGAAGCTGTGGGTGCTGACCCCCTCCAGCCCCACCACGGCGCAGGCGGCGCGCAGAGCCTTGTCCGCGGCCTGGCGGCTCTGGGGTTGGGTCGTGCTGCCCAGCGCCGGGAACAAGCACTCCGAGGGTGCGGGCTGGTGGCCGTGCTCAACCGCCCAGGCCTGCCGGTAGGTGCTCAGCTCGGCGGCCAGCCGGGGCGAGGTCGGCACTTGCCGCGTGGTCTTGGTCTTCGTGTTGGCCTTGCGGAAGGTGACAACCCCGTTCAGATCGCCCCAGGTCAGTGCCAGGGCCTCACTGATCCGGGCGGCGCTCCAGCGTTGGACAGACCAAAGAGCGCGGTAGCGGGGCGAGGGGGCAGCGTCCAGCAGGGCGTCCAGCTCGTCTTCGTTGAGGGTGGCGGCTGCACCGTGGCGGCAGTTCTTCACGGGGTACTCAGCGGTCCCCACACCATAGTTGCTCTTTGCTCAAAAGGGCAACTACCTTGTGAGAGCAGTGGGTCCGGGGATGCTTCTGCGGCCGCGGCCGCTATTGAGAATGCAGCAGGTGAGCGCCGACTGACCCTGAGGGGCAGGAGGCCATGGGCAGTGATCAGCCAGCATTCAACTCATCCGCTAGGGCGAGTACAGCCGGATTGATCGCTTCGAAGCGGGCCAGCACTGCCACCCGCTTGTGGTCAGCGGCGGTCGCATCGATCAGGCCACCACTTCAGGGCTGGCCCCGTAAGGGGGAGTTCTGAAGCACCTGCCATGGGACTCTTCCGTTGATCAAGCTGGCTGTCAAGAACCGGAAACTCGGATAGAGCCTGATAAAATGGCAACGAGTAAAACGAAGGGGGGATGGGATGCCATCACCCCTTTTTTTGTTCAGCTTTTTCGCTCAGCTCAGTTGAGGCAGCGCGCCTCATTCAGTGCGCTGGAGAGGTCCTCCATCAATTCATCTGAGTAGTCGAGAACCTCGGCATGCTCGACCAGTAGCTGGTGGCACTGGTTTCTCAGCTCTAGCCGCATCTGCTGGATCAGTTCCAGAGCCGTTGCCCCCATGTTGTTCGGGTCCCTGGCGTGTGCCTGAGCCCGCTGTCCCTGGGGAGAGGCCAACGCCCAGTCCAGGACCTCGATGAGGTCCTGGAGCTTGTGCCAACCCCAGCCATCAGTCATGTAAGAGACATCACTGCCGTGGTCATCCTTGTTCTGGATCCAGTCGCGGTCCCATCGCTGGGGGCCGATGCCGGCATCCGCAGAGGCACAGGCTATCTGCAGCCTCATGTGACTGAGCATTGCGCTTGTCTGCATCTCGCTTGTCTGGATTTGGTCGAGGGCCTGGTCGATCCCTTCGGGCTGGGTGTCCCCATCACGCTCTTCATCTGACTGGAGCAGCTCCACTGGGGCCAGGCATAAGGGTGGCTTCACCTGGTGGCCTGGGGAGGGCTCCATCAGGGCTCGGAGGGCCTTGGCCCAACGTGTGTTTACCCAGTGGAGAGAGCCGAACATATTGAGGTTGTGAAACATTTTTCTTGTGGTGTTGGGTGGTCTTCAGGCCGTCGGCATCCGGGGCAGGTCGGATCACTTGGGCGGTCAGGGCAGGCCGCCCCTTTCTCTCATCCGGATGAAGGAGTCAATGCAACGCTCTTGGCGGTAGGACTTCTTGCTGCGGTTGCCATCAGAGACGGTCTTACCGGTCACGGGGTCGATGTAAACCGTTGCGCGGCGGTGCTTCTTGACGATGAGGCCAGCCCGACGGGCTCGCCGTACGAAAGAGGAATCAGTCATGTTCGTGAGTAAAACGAAGGGGGTGGGACAACCCACGCTCTCCATAGTGGGGCGCTTGAGTGCTTCTGTCAAGCGGCATATTGCAGCTATCACTGTCATTGTAGCTATCTAGTCAGCCGATTTAGATTACCACGTGGAAGTGCTACTACCAGAGGCCACTACTACCAGGAAGCGCTACGACCAGGGAAAGACTGCTGCCAGGAATCGCTACTACCAGGAAAAGACTGCTGCCAGGGAAAACACGAGTAGCCACTAAATAAGCCGCAGAATAAAATTCTGATCACAACAAAACCTGGAAATGCGGCAAGTGAGTTCCCATGAGCGGTGACGGACCACTCAACAGTTGCGCCTTAGCCCTGTGTCACGGCTTAGCGGATGGGGAGCAGGCTGCTGGGCGTAGTGACTTCGTACCCCATCCGGGTTCCGTTCCCCGCACTCCGCGAGCACGCCATGTCAACTGATCAGGCCTCCCTGGCCGCCGTGCCTGATGGCCAGCTAGTTGTCGAGGTTCTCGAAGCCCTGCAGATCAGCAAGAGCACAGCCTGCAAGTACGAGGGGGCGCTGGGCATCTAGGTGTGTAGTGCCACCAGGTTGTTCTCGCTGACAAAGGGGTGTGAGGTCGACAGGGTTGTGGTGCGACCCAACAGCCCAAGACCTCACACCCCTTGCATACACACCCCAATGCCCGCCTGACACCGATCGGTCGGGAACGACTGATCCGGCAGCATCTCGACGAGGGCAGGAACCTTGCTCAGCTGGCCGCAGACCACGGGATCAGTGAGCGCACCGCCCGCAAGTGGCTGGCACGATTCCTTTCAGGCGGTTTGGCGGCACTGGCGGATCGTCGTAGCGTTCGCCGCACTCAGTGGCAGACGATCGATCCGCAGCAACTGCAGCAGGCTGTGGAGCTCAGGCACCGGCGCTGCACGCTCAGGCGGATCGCCCGGCAGTTGCTGGTGCCGATCAGCACCCTGGCCAGGGCGATGCGGCGCCTGGGCCTGAACCGGCTGCGCAACCTCGATCCCAAACCACCGGTGCAGCGATCCCAGTGGGAGCAACCGGGCGACATGATCCATGTCGACACCAAACAGCTGGCCCGGTTCAACCGTGTTGGGCACCGGATCACCGGTGATCCACGCAAAGGAAGCTCCCCCGGCGCTGGCTACGAGAAGGTCCATGTGGCCGTGGATGACGCCGCCCGTCTGACCTACGTCGAGGTCCTGGCCGACGAGAAGGGTCCGACCACGGTGGGTTTCCTGAGCCGTGCGGTGGCCTGGTTCAACGGCCAGGGCGTTGAGTGCAGGCGGATGCTGAGCGACAACGGGTCTGCCTACAAATCTCACGGCTTGAGAAAAGCCGCTCAGGCCATGGGATTGAAGGTCAAAAAAACAAGGCCCTACACCCCTCGGACCAATGGCAAGGCCGAGCGGTTCATCAAGACCCTGCTGGAAGAGTGGGCCTACGTGATTCCCTACGGCAGCTCAACCGCCAGGAACGAGCTTTTACCGGCTTACTTGCGGATCTATAACGGCCGCAGGTGCCACATGGCCCTGGGTGGTCTCACCCCTCAGCAGCGACTTGATCAGCTGCTGGCATGAACAACCTGGTGGCAAACCACAGTTAGTCTCTCCATGGTTCGCCAGAGCAGACGCGATAGCCTGCAAGGCCTCACCCGCTGCTGATCACTGCTGGGGCCGCCACGATTTCATGTGCATGGGCGTTGCCCGGCATGAAGTCGGTGGCTGATGTCAGATTTTCTTCCCGCCAAAAGGGGGGCGTTGGTTCTACCTTTGCAACGCCCTACAACTGTCCATGACCAGGTTTCTCCCGATCGGGGTCTGCGTGACCCTCGCCATGCTGGCTGGCTGCGGTCGCCCTGATGGTCAGGCCCTCCAGAAGCTGGCCTGCGAGCAGGTTGCCAGTTCGATCGACCTGCAGTCCGTCGGACAACTCGACGCGCTGCGCAAGGCCCTGGGGCTGGCACCCGGCGTTGATCCCCTGCAGACCTGCCGTGACCTTGGAGTGAAGATGGAACCCACACCCCAAGGAGGCAACAACGCCTCCGAGGAGGGTGGTGCCGAGCCAGGCGGTGCTGAACAAGGCGGTGCTGAACAAGGTGGCGCTGAGCAAGGTGGTGCTGAGGAAGGCGGCGGTAACGAGAACTGAGCGTCAGCCAGCTCCCCTTGTCGAAAAGCTGCTGCTGTGTAGGCGCGATGTCCGCATCGTGGCAGCTGTCTGATGAGCTTTTTCTGGTGGACGATGTGTGGTTTCAGTGGAGAGTTGATCCACAACCACATGCAGGCGATCTGACCAATGGCTTCACGGAGGAGACTTGGTCTACGGCTTTACCGAAGAGACTTCGTCTACGGCTTTTCGGAGGAGACCTGGACCACGGCTTCACGTATGAGACTTGGTCCACGGCTTCATCGAGTTTGTTGCTCATCGGCAGCACTGAGGGGATTGGATCCACGGCAGCACCCTGCAGGCTTCAGCAACCCTTTCACTGAAGATATGTGATCCACATCTGCACAGACGGCCGCCGCTTCTTCGCACAGATCAATCCGTGGAGCCGGGCGTGCTTGAGACAGCCTCAATCCTCAGCGCCGTCAACCTGCCACTCACAAATGCCCCGGTATCAATGCCGATCCGATGGGGCAGGTGGGTGACCTGGAAATCGTGGCGGAATGTGTGGCCGTGCACCACGGTGTAGGGCAGGCCATGGGGTTTGGAGAGGAAGGGCTGGCGGATCCAGATCAGATCCTCGAAGGCCTGGCGCTCCAGCGGCACACCGGGCCGCACGCCGGCATGCACGAATAGGTGGTTGCCGCGGATCGCCGTGACCGGCAATTGCTCGAACCACTCCCGGTGTTCGCGCGCCAGGGGCAGCAGTGCGGGGTCGCCGCCGTTGCAGCGCCACAGCTCGAAGGCGAGTCCTCGTTTTGTTGACGCCAACGATTCGACCAGCATCTGCTCGTGGTTGCCACGCAGCACCGTCACCGCCGCCAGGCCAAAGGCGCCAGGGTTCTCCTGCAGCTGCCAGATCCGCTCCAGTACCTTGCGATCACCATCGGGTTCGGGGGCCCGATCGATCAGATCACCGAGAAAGATCAGCTCCACACCTGAATCCAGATGCGGCAGAAGTTGCTCCTCCAGCAAGGCGGCGCAGCCGTGCACATCCCCGATCGCCACGACATCAGGCCTGGTCATCGTCGCTCTCCCAGACGGTGGTGTTGGAGCGCAGCGACTCCCGGCTGAGGCGCTTCCGGCTGAGCTTGGGATCGCTCGTGAGCAAGGACAGTTTCTGGTTGAGCAGGTCCAGCTCGCGGGTGATCCTTGGACTCGCGGGCATCGACAACAGACTGTCGCGCAGATTCCTCAAACTGAGGCTTGCGGTGTCGTGATCGCCGCGATCGAGTTCGCTGATCACGCGTCTGCGTTCACGGTTGGCCGCCAGCAGCGCCAGTTGCTCGACCACCTCTGCATCCGTGGTCAGCTGATTGAGCTCCTCGCTCGCCAGCACCGGCAGGTGCAGAAACTGCACCAGGCTCTGACGTTCACTGCTGCCGGGCGCGTCCCAGGCCAGGCGCACGCTGAGGATCTCCTGGTTCGGATTCCAGGCAGGCAGCTTCAGTTGGAGCCCCACGTTGATCTCCTGCCCGGCGCGCAGGTTGGGCAGTTGGTGGTTGCCGGCACTGGTGGGCTTGAGGTCGTTGAGCAGATCCACCACGGTGGCGCCGTGCTTGGCGCGCACACCCACGCTCACCCGCCGCCCGCAGGTGGTGGCCAGGCCCTGCAGCTCGGACGCATAGAGATCCGCCAGTTGGCTGGGGGTTTCGATGTGGGCCAGGGTGCCGTCACCGGCAGCAGCCATCGCTCCCATCAGGTCTTCGTCGAAATCAACCCCCAGGCCGAAGGCGCTGGTGCTGATGCCGCGCTGGGTGAGGCCCGCCACTTTGGCGGCAATCTGTGCCTGATCGGTGAGGCCTTCGTTGGCCTGCCCGTCGGAGAGCACCAACACCCGGTTCATGGCGCTGGCATCGAGATGGGTGGCCACCTCAGTCGCTCCCGCCCGCCAGCCGTCGAACAACGCCGTGCAGCCGCCGCTGTGAATGGTGTTGATCGCGTTGATGAAGAACTGCGGATCAGCCACGGGCGTGGAGGGCACGACGATCCGCACGTCCTCATCGAAACTGACGATGGCGAGACGATCGCGGCTGGTCAGTTGGGAGGCCAGGAAGCAGGCCGCTTTGCGGGCATAGCTGAGCTTGGTGCCGCTCATCGAGCCGGAACGGTCGATCACCAGGGCCAGGTTCAACGGCGGGCGTTGCTGCCGGCCCTGCTCCGGAGCGGTGGGGGCAGCTGGAGCAGTGATCGTCAGCAGCAGATCCAGACGCGACGGGCGATCGGAAGCCACTGCCGGCCGCAGCGGCCGGAAGCGCAGGAGGGGGAGGGTCATGGTGCGGGTGGGGTGTTGGTGGGTTGGTTGATTGGCTGTTTGGGTGTTGGTCGCGGGTGCCTGCTGGAGCGGGTCGGGGTTCAGGCGGGCGGGGGTTCACGGGGGCGGCAGGTCGCTGGTGCCTGGCAGCGTTGCTGGAGGCTGGAGCGCGTTGGTTCGGGACGTTGGACAGACCGTCAGCTGGAGGGCTCGTTGATCAGTTGCTTGAACCGAGCCAGGAGGCTCTGGAGCCACTGTTCGCGCCTGGGGCCGGCGGGGGGGAGCGCCACGGATTCGCGCACATGAACTTCGATGCCCGGGGCGAGCGTGTAGCGCCGCCACCGGCTGGAGGCTTCCCGCGTACTCCCGCCGGCGCGGGAAGCGGAGGGTGAGCGTTCCGCCCGGACCTGGCTGGAGAGGGGATCGCTGAGCATCCCAAGCATGCGGCTGAAGGACTGGGCTTTGCTCAGCCGGAAGGGAGTGGAGGTAGGGACGCTGGGAGAGGCGGCCCCGGGAGCCGGCAGGTCGGTGGAGGCAAGCAGGTCGTCGTGAGCTGAATCCTCCGAGGACTGCAGATCCCGGAGGTAGTCGAGCGCGGAGTTGGAGGCCGGGGAGGGAGGAGCGGTGGCCGCCGCCCCTTCCCCATCGAGCTGCTCCAGTTGTTGCTTCAGTTCGGCATCAGCCAGTGCACACAGGGGCGCAATGGCCGAGAGGCTGAGCCCGCGCCTGGCGAGGGCGCGCACCAGCACCAGTTGCAACAGGTGCCGGTGGCCATACACCGCGCTGCGGCCGGTTTTGCCGGGGCGATCGATCAGCCCCTGGGTGGCATAGAGGCGCACGGTGCGGGATGAGATCTCCTCTCCCAGCAGCTTGCCGGCGACGAAGAGGAGGTCCTCGAGGCCGTAGAGGGCGTCAGCTGGAGTGGAGACCTTCACCATGGCTCCATTATCCACACTTGCACTGCAGGTGTCAAGTGGGTAGGCTTGGACCCCGGCGCTGCTTCCTTATCGATCGTCCTGCTTCTGGTCCCGCTCCCAACTCCGGCTCCGCCCCTATCCCTGCACTCTCTACCCCTCCGATTTCTTCACTCTCACCCGCTGCAGCCCCCGTTCCTGACCCCTCTTCCGCAACAGCCTCCGCTCCTGACAGCTCCCAGCTGCTCATGCACCTGCAGCAGCTCGCCCGGCCACGCCATGCACGCTGGGACCCGCTGGGTTTGATGGCTGTTCGCACCTATCTGAGCGAGCAGCTCGGCGCTTTCGGTGTGGTGGAGGAGCATCGTTTCTGTGAAGGCATCGATGCCGGCACGAACCTGATCCTCAAGTTGCCCGGCCAGCATCAGGATCTCGATCCCCTGCTGGTGGCTGCGCACTACGACGGCCCGCTGCATTCGATCGGCGCCGACGACAACGCTTCCGGGCTCGCGGCCCTGATCGAACTGGCCAGGCACTGGCAGGCCCAACCGCCCCGGCGGCCGGTGTGGATCGTGGCCTTCGATCAGGAGGAATGGGGCATGCTCGGCAGCAGTGCGTTGGCCCGTGAGCTCAAGGCCAGCGGCCAGAAGCTGAAGCTGATGGTGAGCCTGGAGATGCTCGCTTACACAAGCGAAACGCAGCGCTACCCAATCCCGGCCATGCGGGCAGTGTATGGCGACCGTGGTGACTTCATCGCCGTGGTGGGCAACCTCAGCGCCACACCGATGCTGTCAGGAATCGTCGGCCGTATGGGCCGGCAGGTGATCACCAAGCTGCTGCCGGTGCCTGATGCCGGTCATGCCATGCCCGATGTGCGCTTGAGCGACCACAGCCCCTTCTGGGATGCGGGTTACAACGCCGTGATGGTGACCGACACCTCCTTCCTGCGCAATCCCCACTACCACCAGATGAGCGACACGATCGACACGCTGGATCTCCCCTTTCTCGCCAACGTGACCGAGGCACTGAAGCAGGGGTTGGGGAAGCTCTGAGGGTGGTGGTTGGAGCCCGGCGGTTCAGTCCAGTGGAAACGCAAAGCAGCGGATCATGGCCCTCTGAGCCGCGCTCTGAGGCGTGCTCTGTGCCGTGATTGCTCGGCGCCCGCCTGTGCCTTCAAGGGCTCCCTGCACCCCCCAGCCAGCTGACGCACCAGCCTGAGCCCTAGGAGGGCGCCTGGCTGGCTGACGCCCTCAAGGCCTCTGCTATGCAGGAGGTGTCCTTCCCGGCCAGCGCCATGAACTTTCTCCGTTACGGCGCCCGTCTGGTCCTGGCCGGCGTGATCTTCGCTGGGGCAGGCAGCAGCATTTCTCTGGCGCGGCCGAATCCAGGCGGGCTGGGCGGGCCGGCCTCCGGGGCGGGTGTGGCTCCCGGTGCTGGGTTTGGGGCAGCTGGGCCCGGCCTGTACCGTCGCCCCGGAGTGGGCGCCGGTGGTGTGGGCGGACCGGCCTCCGGTGCAGGCGTGTTGCCCGGTGCCGGGGTGGGTGAACCTGGCGTGGGGCTTGAAGCCGGGCCGGAGGTGAACCCCGGCGGCCTCGGTGGGCCTGCTTCCGGTGCCGGGGTTCGCCCCGGCGCTGGTTTCGGGGCGCCGGGGGCGGGCATGTACCGGCGCTGAGGCGCGCTGCAACCATTGCCTCGAGGCGATGATCCAGGCGGCTTCACAGGCCCCGGCGAAGTAGCTGATGCAGCAGTTGCAGCATCGAGGTGCGGCGAACGGCGGAGGCGATGCGGAGCCGTTCTATCCGCATGACGGGCCACGGTGGGTTGGCACCGATGAATGACTTCGGTTGACGCAGTTTCTGGACGAAGGGTGAACTCCGATGATGCCGTTAGTGCATCTTCGTTGCTGCTCGATCGAACTTCGCGAGGATCCATGTTGCTGATGGACTTTCATTGTTGTCCGACATTGTTATCCGATCGATGGTGTCATCAACCTCGTGCTGTGACCGGATTCATGAGGTGGCAGCGTCGGATCAACCTGAGGAGGACTCGCCTCCGCTCATGCATCACGGCAATGTGCTGATCAGTCAAGGCGGTGTTCTGGCACTCGCTTGTTTTATTCGGGGGGCGAGGGTGGCCGCCTGATGTTTGCCTGCAGCACATCGGCATCCTGTCTGCCGTAGATCCGCAGCATCCTTGGTGAGAGGAGCCCTGGCTTCTCGCTTCTTCACTCTCTTCGTTGACTGAACGGCCGAAGGTATGGCTAGAGATGGAATGGGCATGGTGATGGAGCTGCGATGAGAGCCGCCTTTGGTTTCTGCAATGCAAGCTCCCTATCGGCTCTGTTCATGACGCTCGTACTCAGGAAAGCCATCCAATGACGCTGATTTCGCTTCTCGTTACACTCATCGTTGTGGGGGTGTTGTTGTGGCTTGTCAACAACTACATTCCGATGGATAGCAAGATCAAGAACATCCTCAACATCGTTGTTGTTATTGCTGTCGTCATCTGGCTGCTCAACCTGCTGGGCCTGACGGACAACCTGCGCGGCATCCGCGTCGGGAGTTAGGGGCTGGCCGGGGTGGGCCTCAGCGCGCGCGCGAGGCCTGCGGTGAGGGTGTGGTGGGGTGTGGTGGGGGTATGGGCACCCAGGAGTGCGCCGGGATCCAGCACAATCAGAACATGGACCTGCATGCCGATCTGAGCCAGCCGGTGGTGCTCGACACCCACGCTCTCCCCTGGATCCCCTCGCCGATGCCGGGGGTGGAGCGGCGCCTGCTCGACCGACAAGGTGACGAGGTGGCGCGGGCCACCTCCTTGGTGCGTTATGCACCGGGCAGCCACTTTCCCCCTCATCGCCATGGCGGCGGCGAGGAGTTCCTGGTGCTTGAGGGCACCTTTTCTGATGAGCTGGGCGATTACGCCACCGGCAGCTACCTGCGCAATCCGGTGGGCTCCAGCCATGCCCCGTTCAGTGCTGGGGGCTGCACGATCCTGGTGAAGCTGCAGCAGATGCACCCGGCCGATCATCAGCGCGTCTGCATCGACACCCGCAGCGCCTGTTGGTTGCCTGGTCTCGTGGAAGGACTTGAGGTGCTGCCGCTGCATGCGTTCGGCTCCGAACATGTGGCCCTGGTGCGTTGGGCCCCTGGCATGGTGTTTCAGCTGCACGGACACCCCGGTGGGGAGGAGATCTTCGTGCTGGAGGGAGTGTTTCAGGACGAGCACGGCACCTATCCGGCCGGTAGCTGGTTGCGCCATCCCCCAGGCAGTGTGCACAGGCCCTGGAGTGAGACCGGCTGCACGATCTGGGTGAAGACCGGCCATCTGCCGGTCACCTGCGGACCTGATGGTGCTGTGATCACAGCCCCCACCGCAGCTGCGGTATGAGCCGCAGGTTGTCTGCAGCACACGGTTGAGCCTGCCTACCTGGCGCTCTGTGCCTAGCGTGAGGAAATTGCGCCAGGTGGCCATGGCTGTGGTGAACCGCTGCGCGGTGGGGGTTTACCCCAGCGAGCAACTGCTGGATTGGGCCCGCAGGCTGGAGCTGGAGGTGGATGCGGCCGGCGCCCGGGAACCCTGCCTTTACCTGATCCCGGATTACGACACCCAGGAGGAGGCCGAAGAAATCCTCTCGGAGGTGTATCAGGCGATTTTTGAAGCCGAGCTCGATTATTGGCACTCCGACATCGGCGCCTGGCCGGCTGAACGCACCTACCCGGTGTTCCGCAAGTGGTTTGATGTACGCTTCTATCCCTTGATCCAGGATCTGGTGGCCGATGAACTCACGGCCACCGAACTGGATGACGAGTTCGTGGGCACCATCACCACAGCATTGGAGGGAATGGCAAAGGAGCCTTGAGGGCCAGCGCGCCCATTGACATCAAGGCAGGAGCATGGATGTCAGCCAGTGAACTGGCCGACGTCTTGAACTGTCCAGTCTTTCCTCGGTTGATTCGTCAGCTGCGCTAACCATCTGCATCGACCAGATGCGTCCATCGGCTTAACCCATTAGCTGAGTCTGTCGTTTGAGTTCATCGGCTGTGCTCATCAGCTTTGCCCAGTAACTGTGTTCAGCACTTGTGCCCAACGTTTGTGTCCAACATCTGAGTCTATTCATTAGGCCCAGCAACTGAACCCCTCAATGTTCTCATCCGGTGGACTCATCATCTGCACTCATGATCTGCATCCATGCACTTCGCTGAATGGCTGCATTCACTCCTTCCACCCCTTGGCTGAACTCACCAGCCGCACTCGTCTGCCGCGCTCCTCAGCTACACCCAGCGCGTTGATGGTGCGAGCTTTCTGACATACCGAAGCGCCATGACGCCATGGCGATGCAGGCAAAACCAAGCCTCTGTCTGTAGAATCCACGCATCATGAGCTTTTCCCCCCTGCTTGGCGCTGGAGATTCTGTTCATCCTGTTGCTTATCGTCGCCAACGGGATCTTTTCTGGCTCTGAGATCGCGATTGTTTCAGCGCGCAAGGTGCGGCTGCAGCAACTGGCCGATAAGGGGAGCAGGCCGGCGCGTATCGCCCTGCGGCTGGCGGAAAAGCCGAACGATTTCCTCTCCACGGTGCAGATCGGCATCACCCTGATCGGCGTGCTCAGCGGTGCTGTGGCTGGCGCCACCGTGGCCCAGAAGCTCAAGCCCTTCATTGATCAGCTCCCGATGCTGCGGCCCTACAGCGAGGGGCTGAGCGTCACGCTGGTGGTGGCTTTGATTACCTACCTCTCCCTGGTGATCGGCGAGCTGCTGCCCAAGCGCATCGCCCTCACCCATCCGGAGAAGATCGCCTGCACCATCGCGCCGTCCATGCGCACCCTTTCGCGGCTGAGTGCGCCGGCCGTGCATCTGCTTGGCGTCTCCACCGATGTGCTGCTCAAGGCCCTGCATGTGTCCGCCAGCACCGAGCCCGAGATCACCGAGGAGGAGATCAAGGCGTTGATTCGCCAGGGGGCGGATTCCGGTGTGTTCGAGCCCACCGAACACGACATGGTGCAGCGGGTGTTGCGTCTGGGTGATCGCACCATCAAGACGATGATGACTCCGCGCACTGACATCCAGTGGCTGGATCTGGAAGCGACGGATGAAGAGATTCTCGCCGAAGTGCAGGAATCGAACCATTCCCGTTTTCCGGTGGGCCGTGACAGCCTTGACGACTGCGCCGGCATCGTGCGCGTGCGCAGTTTGCTCAACGCCCAGCTTGGGCGTGAGCCCCTGGATCTAGAGGCCTTGTGCCAGCCACCGCTGTACATCGCCGAGTCGAGCCGTGCTCTGAGCGTGCTGGAGCAGTTCAAGCGTGCGGGCATCCATATCGCACTGGTGACTGATGAATACGGCGGAGTGGAGGGGCTGGTGACCCTCAACGATCTGATGGAAGGCATCGTGGGGGATCTGCCCGATCTCGACGACAACGAGGACCCTTCCTTTGTGACCCGAGAGGATGGCTCCTGGCTGGTGGACGGCAGCCTGGACATCAATGCTTTTGATGATCGCATCGGCACGGAATTGCTCAGCTCCGATGAGCAGCCCCCGTATCACACCCTCGCTGGATTTGTGATTCATGTTCTGGAGAGGATTCCCAGATCCTCGGATCACTTCCTCTGGCAGGGCTACCGCTTTGAAGTGGTCGACATGGACGGCAACCGCGTGGACAAGGTGCTCGTGACGCCACCGCTGATGCCGACTGGCGGCCGTGATCCATCCGCTGATCTTGACGTTTAAGCGTGGCCTGTGGCGCGCCTTTGGTGCCGCGCCGCCCCTTTCGTGCTGCGCCCGCCCCTTGGGCTCCATGGTGGCGGTTGCTGCTGTGATGGCTGCCAATGGACTGCCACACTGAGTCAGCAAATGAATGATCTACGTGGCCTGTGAACGCTGCGGTTGCCGCATGATCACCAAGGCCAACCAGGCGAAGGGCTTGTTGATCTGTGCAGATTGTGGCTACCGTGTGGCTAAGGTCCAGCAACGGCAGACCCTGGGCAGTTGGTTCGCCGCCAGCTGCTTGCTGCTCTTCCTGATGGCGCTGGTGGTGATCACCGCCAGGCTTGAACCCACCGCCTCCAGCGATCTGGAATTGGAACCAGTCAAGGAGCGATCACGGGGGGATTGATGCAGCCTGCGGCCACCTGGACATGCACGCCTCTCACTTCCTGAGCCAGCACTTCCTGATCACGCACTTGTTGAGTACGTACTTCCTCATTGCGTCCTTCCTCATCACGCACTTCATGAGCACGCTTTTCGTGAGGACTCACTTCTTGTGGACAGTCCCTTACGTTCCCGAACTGTTCGCAGCGAATGGGTGAGCCGTACCAGTTCCCCCTTCTAGACAACTGCTGGCCAGCTCCGTTTATCCGCCTGCTGGCTGGTCTCCCTAAAGCAGGCAGCATTCCTGAAAAGAGTTCCGTTCACAGGTTCGTGACCGGTGGCCTGTGATCAGTTGTCTGTGATCGTTGATCGGTGGCCAATGATTGGTAAACCGTGATCAGTGGTTTGCGATCGTTTGTCGTCAGTCGTCAGTCGTCAGTCGTCAGTCGTCAGTCGTTTGCCGTTTGCTGTTGGCCGTTGGTCGTTCGTAGTTGATCAGCGATCAGCTATCTGTGACCTGTGATCTGCGAACTGTGATCGCTGAATCCTCTTCAGCTGGTGGGTGATCACCTTGAATTCTTTCGCAGCAGGCGAGCCAGCACCCACACCCCCATGGCGGCCATCAGCACGACCAGAAGCTGGACGACGAAGTTGCCCACGGGTGCGATCAACTCCAGGATCTGGCGATAGTTCGCGCCCAATACCATTCCCGATGTCACCAGGACCAGGATCCAGACCAGGCTGCCCGCACTGGTCCAGAACAGAAACGAACCCTGTGGCATCAGTTCGATGCCGGCCGGTATCGAAACAAACGGGCGGATCCCAGGGATCATCCGCCCCCAGAACACCACTGCTGGACCATGGATGGAAAACCAGCGGCGGCTGGCGGCCAGATCCGTCGGCCTGAGCCCGAACCAGCGGCCGTGTCGGCCAATCAGATGTTCCAGCCGCTGCTCATTGACCAGACGACCGATTCCGTACCAGAACCAGGCCCCCAGCAACGTGCCGACCAAGGCGGCAAGCACAACCGGAACGAACTGAAGCTTGCCCTGTTGAATCAAAAAGCCACTGAGTGGCATCACCAATTCGGAGGGGATCGGCGGAATCACGTTCTCGAGCAGCAAGGCAAGCCCGATCAGCACATACCCCTGCAGCGGGTTGGTTTCCACCGTTTCAGCGATCAGTGCCAGCAACGACTCGGCCAGACGCTGCAACACACTGGCGGCAGGTTGCACCATGGCCTGCAGCTCAGGCATTGGCATGGGCATGGCGACGCCAGATCCGCCACAGCTTTTCCACCTCCAGATAGGTGAAGAACATCAGGCTGAAGCCAATGCAGATGGCCAGATCCCGCAGGCTGAGCGGTGTGGTGTCGAAGAACCTCGACAAGAACGGCACGTAAAGCAGTGCCATTTGCAGGGCAGTGGTGAGCAGCACGGCCCAGATCAGCCAGGGATTGGACAACGGGTTGATCCGCACCAGCGGCAGATCACTGCGGGCGGCCAGGGCATGGCCCATCTGGGCAAGGCACAGGGTGGTGAACACCATCGTCTTCCAGGGCGCTCCAGAACCAGCCGCGTAGACCATCAGCACGATGGTGATCACAGCGAACACCACGCCGATCCGCAGGATGTAACTCCCGATTCCTCGCGCAAAGATCGATTCGCCTGGTTCAGCTGGCGGGCGTTGCATCAGACCTTCCTCGCCCGGCTCCAGGGCCAGTGCCAGGGCAGGAACACCATCGGTCACCAGGTTCATCCAGAGGATCTGCAGGGGAGAGAGAGGCACGCCCACCAAGCCCAGCAGCGGGGCGGAGGCAATCGTGATCAGCTCACCGACATTGCTGCCAAGGATGTATTTCACAAAGCGGCGGATGTTGGCGTAGACCAGCCTCCCTTCTTCCACCGCATTCACGATGGTGGCGAAGTTGTCATCGAGCAGCACCATGTCGGAGGCTTCCTTGCTGACCTCCGTGCCGGTGATGCCCATCGCCACACCGATGTGGGCCTGCTTGAGGGCCGGCGCGTCGTTGACGCCGTCACCGGTCATGGCCACCACCTGGCCATTGGCCTGCAGCGCCTTCACGATCCTCAGCTTCTGCTCCGGCGCAACACGGGCATAGATGCTGCAGTGGCTCACCACCTCCCGCAGCTTGGTCTCGTTGAACTGCTCGAGCTCACGGCCCAGCACCACCTCGGCGTTTTCCCCCACAAGGCCAATGCCTTGCCCGATCGCCCGTGCGGTGAGCGGGTGATCACCGGTGATCATCACCGGCCGGATGCCGGCTTCCCGGCAGCGGGCCACAGCCTCGGCCACCTCAGGCCGGGCCGGATCGAGCTGGGCCATCAACCCCAGCAACACCTGGTGATCCAGCGACTGCTCAGGGCTGGTGTGATGCGGGGCGCAGGCGAAGGCCAGCACCCGCAGGCCTGAAGCTGCCAGCTGGCGCGCCTGCTCCAGCCACCACTGCCGCTGCAGATCGCTCAATGCCGCCACCCCATTGCCTCCGATCCAGCGGTCGCAGCAGCCAAGAATCACCTCGGGCGCCCCCTTGGTGATCAACAACGTGTTGGAACCGTCGCCCACATCCCCCAGCGGTTGTTGCAGGGTGCCTGTGGGATCTTCCACCCACACGGCCATCAGCTGGCGTTCCGAGCTGAAGGGAATCTCCGCCTTGCGTTTGTAGCGGCTGTCCAGGGCGAAGCCATCGAGGTTGGCCTTCCCGGCCGCCACCACCAGCGCCCCCTCGGTGGGATCCCCCAGTACGTCCCAGCTGCCGTCCTCTTCCTTCTTGAGTTCGGCGTCACTGCAGAGCACCCCAGCCGCCAGGAGCAGATCCCGGGCACCATCGGTGATGCCAGGCAGCGCTCCCTCAGGTGGCGCGAGCTCAGACACAGTGAAGGAGCCGTGGGGCTCATAGCCCTTGCCGCTCACCGCAATCGACTGACTGCCGCAGCGGAGCTCCTCCACCACCTGGCGGTTCAAGGTGAGGGTGCCGGTCTTGTCGGTGCAGATCACCGTGACCGACCCCAGTGCTTCCACGGCAGGCAAGCGGCGGATCAGCGCGGCCCGCTTCACCATGCGCTGGGTGCCGATCGCCAGGGTGACGGTGATCACGGCGGGCAGCCCTTCCGGCACGATCGCCACGGCCATGCTCAGCGCCACCTCCAGCAGGCCCAGCAGCGGCTGGCCCAGCAACCAGCCACCCAGCACCACCAGCGCCACCAGGGCCAGCGCGGAAACCACCAGCACATTGGCCAGGCCGTCGAGACGTTCCTGCAGCGGCGTGGTTTCGCCCCCGGCGGCGTTGATCATTTCCGCGATCTGGCCCAGCTCTGTGCCCATGCCGGTGGCGGTTACCACCGCCGTGCCCCGCCCCCGCACCACTTCGGTGCCCTGGAAGAGGCAGTTCTGGCGTTCCAACACCGGTGTGTCGGCTTCCAGCACCAGATCGGCCTGCTTGAACACGGCTTCGGCTTCACCGGTGAGGGCCGCTTCGCGCAGCCCCAGCTCGGCCACCTCCACCAGGCGGGCATCGGCTGGCACCCGGTCGCCCGCCTCCATGCGGATCAGGTCGCCGGGCACCAGCTGTTCGCTCGGCAGCCGCTCCCAATGGCCATCGCGGCGCACCGTGACCAACGGCTGCGCCATCTCGCGGAGGGCCAGCAGCGCCGTCTGGGCGCGGCTTTCCTGCAGGTAGCCCAGCAGGGAGTTCAACCCCACGATCAGCACGATGGCGATCGCATCCTTCGGGAAGCGCTGCGCTGTGAACGCAATCGCAGCCGATACGGCGGCCACCGCCAACAGCATGATCAGCATCACGTTGCTGAGCTGATCCCAGAGAATGCGCAGGTTGCTGCGTCCCGCCGCCAGCTCCAGCTTGTTGGGCCCCAACCGGGCCAGCCTCTCAGCGGTCTGGGCGGTGCTGAGGCCCTCCGCCGTGGCCTCCAGTTGCTGGAGGCAGTCCTTCACGGTGAGGCTGTGCCACGCGGGCGAGACAGGGCGGCTCAAGGGAAGGAAATGGAGATCAGCCGAAAACCCTAAGCGCCTTTTCTGAACCTTCCGGTCATGCCGACGCTGCTCACAACCCTGCTGGTGCTGCTCACGGGCGTGGTGTTGGCGCGTGTGACGGCGCGACGGCTTGTGGCCTGGGCCGTGCCTGCGATCGTGCTGGAGCTGGCGGTGGGATTCCTGCTCGGCAATACGCTGCTGCCATTCGAGGCCATCCGGCCACTCACTGGGATCACCGAGCTGGGCTGTTCACCAAGCTTTTCTGCGGCCTGGGCATCACGGCGGCCGAGCGCGCTGCCGGCGTAGAGCGCTGGCTGGTGGTGTTCGGCCTGATCCCCAGGGGCTTGCCCGGACTGGTGTTCGCCACCACGGCGCTGAACGCCGGGGTGATCAACGCGTCACAGTTTTCCGCCTTGGTGATCATGGTGACGCTCACCACGGTGCTGGGTCTGTTGCTGCTGGAGCGCCGCCTGGCTTTCGTGCACCGGGCGGCTGAGAATCCTTCGTGAGGGGGGGCAGGCGGCGGGGATCGCTCCGGTACGTTGACCGTCCACTAAGCCAGTCCCGAACCGATGGCATTGCAGTCGGGCGATCAGTTGTGGCGGCGCATTCTGGCCTGGCGCCACCGTCTCACGGTGCCGCAGTTCACGGTGGTCACCGGCGGCTTGGTGATTGTCGTTGGCACATTCCTGCTGGCCTCGCCGCTCTGCTCCAGCGATGACGTGGGCCTTTGGCAGGCTCTGTTCACCGTGACCTCGGCGATCACGGTGACGGGTCTGTCGATCATTGACGTGGGCAAAGATCTCACACTGTTCGGCCAGATCACCTTGGCCGGGCTGATCATCACCGGCGGGCTTGGCCTGATGGCGATCACCACCTTTCTGCAAGGGTTTGTCCAGGGCCGCTCCGGCCTGCGCCATCGCCTCGATAAGGGGCGCATGCTGGATGAATTCGGGGTGGGCGGAATCGGCCCCACCTTTCACCGGATCCTGATCACTGCCGGCTGCGTGATGGGAGTGGGCACGCTGATTCTGTTCTTCTTTGGCTTCACCGATATCACCAACCTTGCGGAACGGTTCTGGGCCTCAATGTTTCACTGCATCAGTGCCTACAACAATGCGGGCTTTGGGTTGTGGGCCGACAACCTGGTGGGCTACAAAGCCAATCCGGTTGTCAATGGAGTGATCGGGAGCCTGATCGTCGTCGGCGGAATTGGCTGGCGGGTCACCAATGATCTGTGGGAGAACCGTTACCGCCTCAGGCGTCTGCGCCGCCTCACCCTCCATACCCGGCTGGTGCTGCGCAGCACCCTGCTGCTGATCGCCATCGGGGCGCTGGGCCTGCTGTTCACCGAACAGTTCGCTCCTGACGGTGTGGTGATGAGTCTCAGCCTGTGGGAGAAGCTTCAGGTCACCATTTTTCAATCGATCACCACACGCACCGCAGGCTTCAACACCGTGCCGCTGTCGATGGAAACACTTTCGGATGCAGGCTTACTGCTGATGATCGTGTTGATGTTCATCGGTGCCAGTCCGGGTGGCACAGGAGGTGGGATCAAAACAACCACCTTCGTTCTGCTGATGGGTACCACCCGTTCAACGCTTGAGGGTCGCAAGGATGTAGTGATCGGCCGGCATGAGATCCCCGCCTCGATTGTGTTCAAATGCGTTGGCGTTGCTCTGGCTTCCGGCTTGTTCGTGATCCTGATGACTCTGCTTCTTGGGCTCGGACCAACAACGGCTGGCGAACCAACAACTCAGTCTTTCAATTTCCTGGAAAAGCTGTTCACCTGCATGTCGGCATTCTGCACCGTAGGACTGGATGTCGGTGTTACTGCCAATCTCAATCGTTGGGGGCAGTTGGTGCTGATGGTGGGGATGTTTGTGGGTCGGCTGGGAATCATGCTGCTGCTTCAGTCGCTCTATGGCAGCAGGCCTCCTTCCAGGGTGGGCTACCCCCAGCAAGAGGTCTTTATTTGAAGCTGGACGATGCCGTTAGCCGGTCGCTGCCGTCGCAAGCGCTCATGAACCACCTGATCGGCACCGCCCCGCCCCACCTCGAGCCGCTGGGTCTATGCGCGCAACTCATGCTGCTGATCCTCCACGTGGCCAGGCTGGGTGAACAGCTCGATTCCACCGCCGTACGCCCATGACCGACACCCCCTCCGTGCCGCTGCCCCTCGGCTTCCGGGATGTGGATGCCACGGCACCGGAGGCATGCGTGCGCTGCCTCGACTGCCTGCAGCAACTGCCGGCCGGCCGTGCCTACAAGGCCCGCGCCCTCGCCGCGCTGCAGCTCGTGCCCGGCTGCGCTGCCCTCGATGTGGCCTGCGGCCTCGGCGACGATGTGGCCCAGATGGTGGCTGCCGGCGCCAGCGCCGTCGGCGCCGACCGCAGCCGCACACTGCTCACTGCCGCCCAGGCGCGCCACGCTGCCACGGCGGCCAGCTTCCAGCTGGCGGATGCCAAGACCCTGCCGTTCGCCTCCGCCAGCTTTGATGCCGTGCGCATCGACCGGGCGCTGCAGCACATCGCCCAGCCAGAGCTTGTGGTGCAGGAGATGGCCCGCGTCACCCGCCTTGGCGGGGTGGTGCTGTGCGCCGAACCCGACTGGGGCACGTTCCTGCTGGGCGGTCCCCACTCCGCCGTGAGTGAGCGCATTCAGCACGATTGGATCCGCTCGTTCCAGAACCCCTGGATCGGCCGCGCCCTGCCCGACCTGCTCAGCGCTGCCGGGGTGGGAGAGCTGCAACGGGAGGAGGTGTGGCTGCCCACCCATGGATTCGCGGAATCGGACCTGCTCTTCGGCATCGAGGACAACGCCCGCAAGCTCGCCGCCGAACAGCCCGAGGCGCTCGACTGGCTCGAGCACTACCGCAAGGGCGAGGCCTACGCAGGCGTGCTGATGCTGATCAGCTGGGGGCGCAAGTTGTAAGCGGCAGTGTCGGTGATTGGGTGGTCACTCAATGAGTGGTCCCTTGTTTTGTGGTCAGTTACTTCGTGATTAGTTATTGCGTGATGACTCACTTCGTGGTCAATCACTCCATCTTCAGTCACGCACTTGTCCGTCGTCCGCTGTCGGGATTGGTGCCGGCACAAACACGTCGAGTGCGGCGGGGCACAGCTCAAAGACAGCGGGGGTTTTCGTGGTGACCTCGCCGTCGGTGTTGACGCGCTTGCGCAACCGTGTATGCACCTCGAAGGTTCTGCCTTGCCAGCGGTGGATGCCGAACCGGGAGTTGCCACGTCCAGACTTCAACGCCGGCAGCACAAAGAAGACTTGCCACCAGTGGGGGATTTCCAGGCTGTAGAGATCCAGGCGCTGGTCGTCGATGGCGGCATCCTGCACCACGGTGAGCCCGCCGCCATAGAACACTCCATTGCCCACCGCGATCTGCAGCGTGCGGCGATGGATGATCTTCTCCCCATCGATATGAATCTCGGCATCGAAACGCCGCAGCGTCAGCAACGCCTTCGCCGCCGCGATCCCATAGGCCAGGATTCCCCAGCGTTTTTTGAGGTCTTTGGAGAGCGCATCCGTGATCTTGATGCTCAAGCCGCAACTGGCCACGTTGAAGAAATACTTGCCATTCACGCGGCCACGATCGATCGTCTGGCGATGTCCGTTGGCCACCACGCTGCAGGCCTCGGCCAGCGTCAGGGGCAGGTTCAGGGTGCGGGCCAGGTCGTTGGCCGTGCCCAGGGGCAGGAGGCCAAGGGGAAGCTTGGTTTCCAGCAGCGCATCGATCGCCAGGTTCAAGGTGCCGTCGCCACCGCCGATCACCACCGCTGACACCTCTTCCTGGTGCCAGCGAATGCAGTGCGAAAAGTCCTCCGAGTGCATCACCTGGCCGATGATGTATCTCACGCCCAGAGAGTTGAACGCCGCCACCACCTCGCCGAACCGTTCAAGCCCCTGTTTGGAGTGAAGATTGATCAACAGGAGGATGGGTTTCCCCGATCTGTCTGCCATGGCGTGGCGCATGGGTCAAACCGCTGATCAACTGTAGGCGGGGTTGAGGAATTGTGTGTTTGCTGGGTGGCATCGCGGCACGGAGCCACCAATACCATGCGGCCACCACTACTTGGTGCTTGAGATGGTGAGTATTGCCTCAGGCGTTCTCCAGCAGGGGAGTCAAGTGTTGTGGCCGTCTCTTTGTGGAAAGAACCGGCCATTCTGATAGTTCCTGTCCAACCAGACCACGACCTGGCTGGATCAAGCCAGGGTGCACTTTTGCAGGGTACGCAGCAGGCTGCTCCGCAACAACTGCTGAGGACTCCTCTGTTGAGGGTCTTGTGCTGCGCCGACAACTTCCCAGTCGTCACCTTCTGAGCGATTACTGATGACGGATCTCCATGGAGCTGTTTACTGTGGACGGTTCTCCTGATCAGTCGCCTCCTGCTCAATCGCCTCTTGCTCAGTCATCTCCTGGTGAGTTCATTCTTGCTCAGGTATTATGTTGACTCATCTGCTGATAACAGATCACTTGCTGAGTCATCACCGGCATGGTCCGTCCCTGATCCCGCCTTCCTCTGATCCCGGCTTCACCTGATCCGGTCTTCAGCTGACACCGTCCTCAGAGGCCGTCAGCAACAATGCAGCCAGGTTGGCCTGGGGCCCATGTCGCGCGAACAGCTGAAGGCCTTTCTCCTGCGCATGCAGAGCGATGCGGCGTTGAAGCAGCAGGTGCTGGCAGCCTCTACGGCCGACGACGTGGCCCAGATCGCCATCAAGCTGGGTTTTGAGTTCTCAGGTGACGAACTGCTGCGGGCGTCCGGCCAGAAATTCGACAAGGTGACGGTACGCAAGAACGACGTGCCCGGTGAATACAGCTGAAGATCTCTTCCAGATGCGCTGTCACAGCGGCGTGAAGGCGAGCGGTTCGTAACGGGCCAGGGTCAGCTGCCAGAGCCCTTCGCTGCGTTGGCGCAATTGATCGAGCAACTCCGTGGTGTCGCCTTCGCGGATCCAGCGCGCCTTGAGTGCCGGCAGCTGCTCCTGCATCACCGCCAGAGGGAGCTGCAACAGCAGCAGGCTGGTGTCGCCGCCGCAACGGCTCATCGGCTGTGCGTCGCTGCGCTGCCACAGGCGGACCAGTAGCTCCAGGGCCAGGGTCTTGCCCGCCTCCCCCGGGCCTGATCCAGGGGCGATCGCCTCCTTTTGCGAGAGGCCATTGAGCGGCATGGCCCGCTGACCTCCCTGCTCGAGCAGGGCCAGACAGATCAGATAGGGCGCGTCAGCCACGGCAGCATCCACAGATTCCGGGTCCAGCTTGAGCGGTCGCGGTGAGGCCCACCCGGCGACGGGCGCGCCAGGCTGGAGCGGACTGTTTCGAGCGCCATGGTCGCTGCCCTGCTGATCCTGCTGGTGATGGTGGCGGTGGGGGTGTTGCTCAACCCCGGACGGGACCAGTTCGCCTGGTTCATCCGCCTGCGCCGCCCTGCCTGGCTCACCTTCGAGCGCCTGATTCCGGCGATCTGGGTGGCGATCTACGCCTGCTTCTATGCCTCGGCGTTGCTGTCCTGGAACGCCAGCTGGAGCTGGGGGCTGATGGCGGGCTACTTCGGGCTGCTGGTTCTGGTTCAGAGCTACACCTGGTTGATCTGCCGCACGCGCCGCCTCGCCAACGGCACCGCTGTGGGATTTGCGGGCTGGGTGTGGGGTCTGGCGCTCACCGTGGTTGTGCTGCAGATTTCAGTGCTGGCGGCTCTGCTGCTGGTGCCGTATCTGCTCTGGAGCCCTGTGGGCACCTTCGTGACCTGGCAGATGCAGCAGCTCAACAACGGACGCCCCCAACGCTTTGAGTGACCCCGCGCAGCCCATGGTGATCACGAGCCGCTACAGCCAGGCCCTGACCTGGGCCGATGAACTGCACCGCCCCCAGCGCCGCAAGGGCAAGCCGAACGTGCCCTACATCTCCCACCTGATCGCCGTCAGCGCCATGGTCTGGGAAGACGGCGGCGATGAAGATCAGGCCATTGCGGCGCTGCTGCACGACGCCATCGAAGATGCGGGCGTCAGCCAGCACCAGATCGCCGCGCAGTTCGGCGAGCGGGTCGGCCGCATGGTGGCGGATTGCACGGACACCAGCGGAGCTGTGGCGGCGGGCGGGCAAAAGGAACCCTGGATTCTCCGCAAGACGCGCTATGTGGAGCACCTGCAAACCGTGTCGCCGGATTCCCTGCTGGTGACCGCCGCCGACAAGGCCCACAACGCCCATGACATGGTGCTGGATGCCCGCCGGGAGTCCGACAGCTGGAGTCGCTTCAACGCCGGTCTCGATGGCACTGTCTGGTATCTGCAGCAGATCCATCACACCCTCAACCAGCGCCTGCCCCACAGCCGCTCGAAGGAACGGCTGGGCGAAGCGCTCCGGGAAATGAAGGGCAGTAAGGCCTTCCTTTGCCTGGTGCCTGCTGGGGTGACAGCTGAGGCCTGGGCCGGTAGCTATCTGGAACGGAAGACGGCGGCCTCTCGCGGCTGAGGGAGCTGGCTGAGGGAGCTGGCTGCGGGAATTGGGCTGAGGGATAGGGCTATGGATTGGGCTGCGGGACTGCCCTGAGGGCCGGGGCTGCGGGCTTTGGCTGGGTGGCTTGGCTCCGGAATTCGGCTGCGCAACCCCGGCCCCGGCTCCAGCCCTGCGACGGGGCCTCCTGCTGAAGCCCCCAGGTGAAGGATTCGGTTGACCTTCCAGGCCGAGCCGATCCCCATGGCTGAGCGCTGTAAAGGATCGGTCGGCTCTGCCGGTTCGATGCGATCGACGTGATCGGTTCGGCGTGATCGGATCGGCGGCCAGCCGACGGACACGGGCTGCCGCCCAACCCCCTTCACAATCTGTTACAGTCGGTGAAACATTCCGCAACACCCCATGGCTGAACCCTCCCGCTTCGGTTTTGTCGCCTTCGCCGAAACCTGGAATGGCCGCCTGGCCATGCTCGGCTTCGTGATCGGGCTCGGCACCGAGCTGCTCACCGGTCAGGGCATCCTTTCCCAGCTCGGCCTCTCCTGATCGTCATGGACACCGACTACACCGCATCGATTGCCGCTGTTTTCGCCCTTGTGGTGGTGCTCACCGGCATGGTGACCTTCATGCTCACCCGCCCCAGCGACCTCGCCTCGAAAAGCCAGTGACCGCCGCCACCCTCGCCCTTGTTCTGATCGGCGCCTGGTTGGTCGCTGCCCTGCTCCAACCAGCTTCGGTCTCCGACTGACAGCCGGACGCCGACTGACTGCCGGTTTCAGGCTCGCAGCCGCCTTCAGACCGAAAGCCGCATTCAGCCTGACGTTCTCTGCCTCGCCAGACCTGAAGCACCCAGGCTGGCGCTCCTCTTCCTCCCGCTCTCCCGATACCCCGCCACTACAGCCATGACCAACACACCGATCAACGCCCGTTACGCCCCCGAGCGCGATGAGCAGCAACTGCACATGGAGCAGCTCCAGCGCGCCGAGCGCTTCAATGGCCGCGCTGCCATGCTCGGCATCGTGATCGGCATCCTCACCGAGGCCCTCACCGGCGCCGGCATCGCCCACCAGATCGGCCTCGGCCCGCTCGTCGACGGTTACGTCGCCTGCCGCACCCAGTTCTTGCCGTTCTGTTTCTGAGCCCGGCGGCATTACGGCCGATCAGGATCGGCCGTAATGCCAGGCACCTTTCGGCCACGCGGACTACATCGGATCGCGCCGTTACTATAGGCGTCTAAACCTACCGGTGAACCGTCCTTTGCCTGCCATGGTGATGCATCTGTGTTTGCGGCTATGGCGTTCAGCGCAAAGACGGAATATGGCCTGGTTGCACTGATCGACCTGGCCGATGCTCACGGAACGGGGGTGCTGCTACAGACCGGCGACATCTGCAGGAGGCACGGCATTCCCACCCGTTACCTGGAACAGATGCTCACCGCGCTGCGCAAGGGCGGCTTTCTCAAGGGCATTCGGGGCCTTCGTGGCGGCTTTCGTTTGGCCCTGCCACCCGAAGACGTTACGATCGCTGCGGTGGAACTGAACTGTGCCTGGAAGGCGAAAGCAGCCACGAAACAAAGTGTGACGGCAATGATCCAGAGTTTCAGGCGCTGAATGTACTCAACCACAAGTTGGATACAGCCAGGCTTGGTCTCCATTTCAGTACGACACAGGCTGACTTGTCCGTTGAGCATGATAAGCATATTCAGCCTCAGCCAATATCTTGCATTTAGTTGTTGATAGATTGCCCGTTGTCGATGGCATCGTTTCTCTATCTTGGTGTCACAGTCATTCCACTCCGTTGATCTCCACTATCCAGAACGAGCACCCCGCAATCGTGGAATTGCTCCTCGGTCTCTGGTTGGTGATGACGTGTGTAGTGATCAAGGGCTGATGAGCTGATTCATTCGCTGCCAATCGGTTGCTGATTCCAGAAGGTTGAGGGGCTTCGTCTGCTCACCAACGTGATCCTGGGAACGCCAAAATGATCATTGGCACACCAGGGTGATAGCTCCGCCATCTGGCAGTCCTGAAGTCACGCCCCTGAGGTCCTTCTGTGCAGATGGGTGGTGCCCTGCTCCAAAGGCACTGCGCTCGCAGAGGCTCAGCGGCCCAAACGCCTGTGGGCTCATTGGCTTAGGCCGGTAGTCCGATGGTCTTACCGGGCATATCGGCTAGATTGTGAGGACCTTGCATCCATCAGGCCACCATGGGTATCCGCATCAGCCAGGTCAGCAAGAGCTTCGGCAGTTTTCGGGCCATCGACGACGTCAGCCTGGATGTGGAGACCGGCTCTCTGGTTGCCCTGCTCGGACCTTCCGGCTGCGGCAAGAGCACGTTGCTGAGGATCATTGCCGGCCTCGATGAACCCACCAGCGGCCGCGTGTGGATCAACGGGGAGGATGCCACCACCAACAGCGTTCAGGAGCGCAACGTTGGTTTTGTGTTTCAGCACTTCGCCCTGTTCAAGCACCGCACTGTGCGCGAAAACATCGGCTTTGGTCTGGAGCTAAGGAAGTGGCCGAAGGACAAGATCCGCTGGCGTGTGGAAGAACTGCTCAACCTTGTGCAGCTCCAAGGTTACGGCAACCGTTATCCCTCTCAGCTCTCCGGTGGCCAGCGCCAGCGGGTGTCCCTGGCGCGTGCCCTGGCAGTGCAACCGAAGGTGCTGTTACTGGATGAGCCGTTCAGTGCTCTGGACGCGAAAGTGCGCAAGGAACTGCGCGTCTGGCTGCGTACCTTGCATGAGGAAACGAAGGTCACCACCGTGATCGTTACCCATGATCAGGAGGAGGCCTTTGAGGTGGCCGATAAGATCGTCGTCATCAACCAGGGGCACATCGAGCAGATTGGAACGGCGGCTGAGATCTACGACCATCCAGCCACACCTTTTGTTCTCAACTTCGTTGGTGAGGTCAACAGGCTGCCTTCTTTCAACTCGTTAAATGGATCACATGAAGCCTTCGTTCGTCCCCATGACATCGAGCTGCTTGACGCCGCCGCTGCTGACACCCTCCCAGCCATCCTGAAGAGGGTTACCCATCTCGGCCGGGATCTGTATGCCGAACTCCAATTGGAGAACGGCGATAAGATCATCGCTCAACTCTCACGTGATACCGGTGAGTTTAACCGGCTAACTGTTGGGGATCACCTTCATCTTCGCCCCAAGAAGGTGCGTGCTTATTGAAGGGAGCTGATCACCACTTTCCTCCCAACAAAGAGCGTGTCTATTTAAGCGCGTCAATTTCCACTGCATTCTGTTTCTCCTGCAGATGGGAGTGAATGGATTGCTTAGCCGGCTCCATTCCGATCCCCATGCGGTTGGCATTTTGTTAGCACCCTAATCAATCAATAAGCGCAGCTGTTGCCGTATCAACCGGCGCCTGAAACACGTAAAGCACTACGAAGGCACCAAGGCTGATCAGTACCAGGCTGGAGAGGGCTACCCAACGATCGGGAGGAGCGTAGGTGTCCCTTTCGATGTCATGACGCACCTCAGAGTAGTGGCACGTCGCCAAAGCCAGAGTCAGCAACCCCACCATTGAAAAGGCGACACCCAGCTTCCAGCCGTTGCCTGGGGCTGTGGGTGCAAGTGGTGGCCGCAGGATGCGGATGCGCACAATCAGAACACCGAATCCCAGCAAGGCAATACAACTGCGCATCCAGGAAAGGTATGTGCGTTCGTTGGCCAGGTGGTCCCGGATGCGGTGCGGGTTAAGTGCGAGGCTTCGCGGGTGGCTGATCGGCAGCGGTAGTGGTCATCAGTTCGGTCAGTTCATCGAGAGATCATGCAAGAGGTCATGAGGTGAATCTATTGACACCGCCCACCGTTAGATCACTGGTAACTGATTAGCAGAAAGATGAATGAATGAAGATCCTGTTTAAGCTAAAGGAAGACAGCACAATGTCTCATGGCGCATCAGTTTTCGCCAGCTTCTCCTTGTCAGAGTCAACCAGGTATTCCACGAGAAACTTCAGGAACAGCGAGAGGATCGCCACACTGCCGAGAAGGACAGCCGCCGCAAACGAGGCTTCAGTGTTGTATTGCTTGTAGGCGTCTTCGATGAATAGTGGCAGCGTTTGGGTAAGGCCCCGGATATTGCCGCTCACAACAGCAACGGCTCCAAACTCACCAAGAGCCCTGGTGGTTGTGAGGATGAGCCCATACAACGCTGCCCAGCGGATAGTGGGAAGAGTAACCTTCCAGAACACCTGCCATGAATTGGCTCCAAGAGTTTTTGCTGCTTCTTCCTGCTCCCAGCCCACTTCTTCGAGCGTCGGTATCACTTCCCGAGCCATGAATGGGAATGTAACAATGATTGTGGCGAGCGCCATCCCCGGCCACGAGAAGATGATCTTCCAGCCCAAGCCCTCCACCAGTGGTGCCAGCAATCCATGAGTATTGCTGTAAAGCAGCACAAGCATCAAGCCCACCACAACTGGTGAGATGGAGAATGGGAGATCGATCACGCTGAGCAATAGGGCTTTGCCACGGAATTTCTTGCGGGCAATGGCCACAGCGGCTGCCAAGCCAAAGATCACGTTGGCCGGAACTGCAATGGCCGCTTCCAGCAACGTGAGCTTTAGTGCAGAAACAAGGTCAGGCTGGGAAAGAACCTCAAAGAATGGGCCTGCACCCTTGGCAAACGCCTGAGCAACCACGCTCACAGCAGGGAGCAGAACCACAACTCCAACATACAGACAGGCAATAACTGGAATCAAAGCTCCGAGGAGTTTCGACGAGATTGATCTCCTGGTGCGTTTGGGTCCAATAACTGGAGGTTGGTAATCTTCAAGCGTTGGAACGACAATTGTTGATGGCATGATGTTTGGTGCTGGTGAGTGTGCAGTAAGTCGATCGAAGCTGGAGCTAAAACAAAACCGGTTAGACCTGATGTCGGGGGATGAAGCTTGTGCAATTAAAGAGTAATCTCAGGATTGATCGGCCTGATAACGTTGACCCCAAACCTGAATCAGGTTGATAACCAACAAGCTGAACAATGCAAAAAACAGCATCACGCTACCGATCACAGTGGCTGAAGCGAAGTCGTACTGTTCAAGCTTCTGGATGATTAGTGTGGGCGTGATCAGATCCTTGAAAGGTATGCTGCTGGAGATCATGATCACGGATCCATACTCACCAACTGCACGACTAAAGCCTTGGGCCACTCCACCGAGAATGGCAGGTAGCAACTGGGGGAGAATCACCAGAATGAACGTTTGCGGCTTGCTGGCGCCAAGGCTCCAGGAGGCTTCTTCCTGTTCGATCTCGAGTGAGCGAAGGACAGGTTCCACACCTCGCACTACGAAGGGAAGCGAAATGAAAACCATGGCGACGGCCACACCCCATACCGTGAAGGCCACCTTGAACCCAAACGTGTTGTACAGGTATTCACCGACCCAGCCGTTTGTGCTGTACACAGCCACGAGTGCCAGACCAGCGACAGCAGTTGGCAAAGCGAAGGGGAGATCAATCAATGCATCAAGAAGACGCTGGCCAGGAAACTTGCATCTCACTAGCGCCCAGGCAACAATCACCCCGAAAAAGCCATTGACGATACTGGCTACAAAGGCAATTCCAAAGCTGACCTTGTAGGTAGCAATGGCTTCTTCCGTAGTTGCAAGCGCCCAGAATTCGACAGGCCCTACTTGTGCCGCCCGCAGGAGAAGAGCGGCAATCGGCAAGAAGAGAATGACGGTCAGATAGACCCAGGTGATCCGCCATGGCCAGCTTGGTAATGCAGGCAGGGCGAACCGCCGACGCCTAGGGGAAAACGACGTCATGCCGATGAGTGAGCGCAATCCACCAACACTATCAGTGAACCTGCCTTCCTGCAACGGTATCCCGGTGCGGATACAGTGCTTTAGGATCCATGGGTAGGATTGGAAAAACTGCCGGGCCATGGGAATTCGAGTTGAAAATGTCAGCAAGCACTTCGGTGCTTTCAAGGCCATCGACAACGTCAGCGTGGATGTTGACTCGGGTTCCCTTGTTGCCCTCCTGGGCCCTTCCGGTTCGGGGAAGAGCACACTCTTGCGCATGATTGCAGGTCTTGATGATGCTGATGCCGGCCGGATTTGGATCAGCGGCGAAGAAGCTACTCTGCGCTCCGTGCAAGAACGACATGTTGGTTTTGTTTTTCAGCACTTTGCTTTGTTTAAGCATCGCAATGTACGCCAGAACATCAGTTTTGGTCTTGAGCTAAGGAAGTGGAAGAAAGAGCAGATCAGAAATCGCGTCGATGAATTGCTCCATCTTGTTCAATTGCAAGGCTACGGGCACCGCTATCCATCTCAACTGTCTGGCGGTCAACGCCAGCGCGTTTCTCTTGCAAGAGCATTAGCGGTTCAGCCAAAGGTCTTGCTCCTTGATGAGCCTTTTAGTGCTCTAGATGCCAAGGTTCGCAAAGAACTCAGAGCCTGGCTACGTAACCTGCACGACGAAATGCATGTCACAACAGTCATCGTGACCCATGACCAAGAAGAGGCAATGGAAGTTGCTGACAAGATTGTAGTAATGAATGAAGGCCGTATAGAGCAGATTGGTAGTCCATCTGACATTTATGACCATCCAGCCACACCTTTCGTTATGAACTTTGTGGGAGAGGTGAATGTTCTTCCCCACGGTGTCATTCCTTGTGCTTCTTCCGATGAAGCAAGCAGGGTGGCCGATCTTTTCGTGCGCCCTCATGACATCAAAATTCTGCTGCATCCGCGCCCCGGTAGCTTGCCAGCACGCTTGCGCAGACTCACACACATGGGTCGAGACTTGCAGGCCGAATTGGTTCTTGACAGTGGAGCCGTTGTGCTTGCTCAGTTGCCCCGTGAAGAGCAAGATCCGCGCGATTTAGTGGTGGGTGCTCAGCTTCATATCATCACCCGCCAAAGCAGAACCTTCGTCGAAGACTATTCCATCTAGCCGGTGAGTCGTCTGAAGCAGCAGCACTGGTTTTATCTCGTGGAATTCAGCGTTTGATGGGTTACCAGTGTTGATTTTGGTTCTTCGCCTCTTGGCCTCTGGATGCACGATTCTTGAAGATTCATCAGTGAATCTGAGTCATCACTGATGATTCAGGTTCAAGTATTGCAGAGTCAGTTGCATGGAATTGGCCAAGCCTTATGCTCAGCCATTCATCTTGAAACTCAATGGCATGACGTTTACATGGCTTCCGGATGGCCCCCGAATGCATCGGGGGACTCATTCCAGGTAACGAATTTTCGCTTCTCTGTGCGATCAAACTGAACAATTCTCAGGAGCTGAGATCCCTACGCCTCAATTGAATGCAGGGAGTCGTCCAGGGGTGCGTTGGCTCTTTCAACACGGCTGCTAAACGTGCATCATAGCGAAACTGAGCCAATGCCATGGGATCATGATGGAGAAGGCGCTGGCCATTCTTAAACACAATGGTAAAAAGGTCAGTGTTGGTGCTGCCACGAAGTCGTGGGTGGAGTGGTTGCGGCATGGTTCTCAAGAATGGGTGGGTGCAAAGGAATTCCTGATTAGGTAGCTAGCTCCGCACTCCTCAAGATGCGTTCCGGCCGAGCGTCGCAGCTGCAGATGGCATGAACCACTCGCTCAGTCATTGTTGCCAAGTTGAAGCGGCGGTTGAAGCGGTAATTGAAGGCACCCAGGTAGCGATCA
>CALRJS020000037.1:0-35796 GCA_943367595.1 Sphingobacterium thalpophilum | reverse complement strand
CCTCGGTGCCGTAGAGCTGGATGAACTCGGGCAGCGACAGGCCTGCCTGAAACTGGATTCGATTCATGGCCATGGCGGGCACTGCTAGTACATGTGTACCAGCTTAGGCGGGAAAGGCCTGCGGACGGAGCTTGCTACCTAATCAAGTTTATCTAAGAGACTCGGGAAAAGATTCAGATTGGTTGACGAATCAGGCAGAATCCTAGATATTATCAATCACTAGTATCATTTAGGTTTTCAAACAATTCATCGTAATCAATCAGGATTTCTCCTTCGTGACTTTTTACATTGTCAAAAAACACTCTATTCTGGGAAAGAGTCTCCCATACTTGTTTTGATTCTGCTTCATGGTGATAGTAAACTTCTGAGATATTTTTTAGACTAGTGCCGCATTGATTAGCTAGTTGGATTGGTGGTACACCTCTGGAGACAGCAAATGATATTCCTGTATGACGGAAACTATAATAAGTGATATTCTTGTCTTTCCAGTATCTACTGCCACAGAGACTCTTGATTTCTTGCCAGCATCTATCCCATGTACCCTGTCCCAGTGGTTTCTCCACATGATTGAATTTGGAAATTACGAAATAATCCCGAAACTCCTCTGCCACATTGGGGAATCCCCCTTTTGTCTTGGGAATCCCAGCAAGTTGCCTCAGGTTTTGAAAATACTTGATTGTAGGTGACTGCACAGTACGTGGCTCACCCGTCTTAGTTGACTCCGCTTGAATTCGGATGAGATGACCTACCCGTTGCTGCTCTTTTGTCAGGTTGGGATTTGGTTCTAAGTCTTTCCATTTTAGTTTCCTCAACTCACCAATTCTCAAACAAGCATTACTCATGATGAGTATTGCCTGATAGATGACTTGTCTGTTATACGACTGCGATGGAGTGATATTTTTGGAGTGACTCCATGCTCTAATGGTATTGATGGTTTGCTGATACTCTTTTGGATTCAAATGGTCTCTACGATTGTTTCTGAGAGACTCACTATATGTTTTTTGAAATTCGGGAATTCTCGGGATGTAACCTTTGCGATAGAGATATTCAAAATATGCTCTTAAGGTAGTTAGCTCGGTTGCGATAGTGTGATTAGTCTTCGGGGGTTTGGGATTCCAAACCTCGTCAACCGAACGTCTCCATACTGGATATTCATACAATTTGCCATAGTCAATTTCCTCAAGTTTGATGCTTTTGTCGTGATAAAACTTTTTTAGAAGAGATAAATGATGCTTCTTTATCCGAAATGTTTCCTTTGTGATATACCCCTTTCTATTGTATGTTGAAATTCTCTTTGACTCCAACTCATGAAATTCATCAATAAAGTCAAACATCTTTTTGACTTTTCTTACTTTCAATCCTTGTTGCTGCCTTGATAATGCTTCTAACTTTCTTTTTCTTGCAACATCCAATGCTTCATTCTTATCTCTTTTACCCGTAGACTTTCTTTCATCTCCCTCCCCTGCGATTGAAAGAAAATATTGGTATACGCTGGAGTTAGGTCTCTTGTAGATATAGCAATCCTCCAGAGGAGGGAATGCCAATTCTTTTTCAAGCACCCACTTTCCTTCACTTGGTCGTGGCACTGAAATGAAATAAAACTTATGTGCGTATGATTCTCACACCTTTATCGCAGTCAGTCAAGGTGTGTAGGATTCAGTCTTCACTCTCACTGCACCGCAGTCAGTCTTGAGATATCACAGATTTTATGTCGTGTAATCGGCGTTGATGCGCACGTATTGATCCGAAAGGTCGCAGCCCCAGGCCAGGCCCTGGCCGGGGCCGTCGCCCACCACCAGCCGGATGGTCACGGTGTCACCTTCGAGATAGGCGCCGGCGGCGCGATCGGCCATGTAGCGGGAGGCGGCCGGGCGATCGAACGGCAGGGGCTGGCCGGCGGCCATCAGCTGGTGCTCCCCCAGCCAGAGCGCCACGGCCTCAGGATCGAAGGGCACGCCGGCGCGGCCCGCCGCTGCCACGATGCGGCCCCAGTTGGGATCGCGGCCGTGGATGGCGCACTTCACCAGCGACGAGCCGCAGATGGTGCGGGCGATGGCGCGGGCGCCGGCCTCGGTGGCGGCCCCTTCCACCTGCACCTCGATCAGGCAGCTGGCCCCTTCGCCGTCGCGGGCGATCGCCCGGGCCAGGTGCTGCGACACCGCCGTGAGGCCGGCCTCCAATGCCTCAAAGTGCTCGGGGCTCAGGGGTTCACCGGCGGCAAAGGCCAGGAACGTGTCGTTGGTGCTGGTGTCGCCGTCCACCGTGATCGCATTGAAGGAGCGGTCGACCGCCCGCTGCACCATGCCCCGCCACAGCTCGGCCGGCACACCGGCATCACAGCTGAGATAGCCCAGCATGGTGGCCATGGCGGGGTGGATCATGCCCGAGCCTTTGGCCATGCCGCCGAGGCGCACGCGCCGGCCGCCCAGGTTGGCCTCCAGGGCGATCTGCTTGTCGACCAGATCGGTGGTGAGGATCGCCGTGGCGGCGGCGGCGCCCCCCTCGGGGCTGAGGGCCGCCACCAGCGGATCGAGGCCCGCCATCAAGGTGTCCATCGGGATCGGCACGCCGATCACCCCGGTGGAGCAGATCAGCACCTGCTCCGGCGCCAGCTCCAGCCGGGCGGCGAGGGCGGCGGTGGCGGTGAGGCTATCGGCCAGGCCGCGCGCGCCGGTGCAGGCGTTGGCCTGGCCTGAATTGGTGAGCACGGCGCGGGCCCGGCCGCCGCTGGCCGCCAGCCGCTGCTCACAGAGATCCACGCAGGCGGCGCGCACCCGGTTGGTGGTGAAGCTGCCGGCGCACACCGCCCCTGCCGGTGCCAGCAACAGGGAGAGATCAGGCTTGCCGGAGGCCTTCAGCCCGGCGGTGCTGCCGGCCGCCAGGAAGCCGCGGGGGGCGGTGAGACCGCCGGGCACGGGCAGCCAGGGGGCGGGGATGCGGGTCATGGGAGGCACCGGGGCTGCTGTCATCTTCAGGGAGCGGGGGGCAGCCTCCAGCCGAGGGCGGTGAGCGGCGGCGGCAGGCCAGGGCGGCGGGTTGGCAGTGATCGGACGGGGAAAGCCACACACCCGCAAGGGGAGCGAAGCCATATCGACAGGGTTTTGATGCTAATTCTTAAGCGCCAAGTCGCCTCGAGAAGATGTCAACCAACTCACAAAGGACCTACTGCGTCAGGCCATTTTTGACGAAGCAGGTACTATGGCCGCTTTGTTGACAAGCGATCGTGGCTAGGCCGAAATCTTCCCACCCGTGGAGCTTTCAGCATTGATTTTTCCCTTGAATCACTTTCAAAAGCCCTCCAATTCAGAGCTCCCAGATGAACAATTCACCAAAGGCTTTACCTCAGCGCACACCAACTGCATAGCCGCGTCACCCAGCATGGCGACTACACCCACAATGACCTTCCGCGAAATCATCCGCAAAACGGTCGCAGACACGAAGCTGTCGCCCACACAGTTATGTGATTCCATGAAGTAGATCTCCAAGCCGATGCAAACCCAGCTCAGCGCTGGAAACGCTCTGGATTCCAACTTCCTCGGTGTTTCCGTGAGCCCGGAAGAGGCAACGCCAAAAGGCTGGATCTTCCAATTCAACTAATGCGTAAGCCCGATTCTGTTGCTCTGAAACCCTCGGCGATTGGCGACCATCACCCCCCTGATCGCAGGGCTCTTCCCTCATGGTGATGGCCACGCACCAACGCCGCATCGGCCTCACCGGCGGCATCGCCACAGGCAAGAGCACCGTGGCCCAGATGCTCGCGGCCCGCTTCGCCCTGCCGGTGCTCGACGCTGACATCTTCGCCAGGGAAGCGCTTGCTCCCGGCACGGCCGCCACCCAGGCCGTGGTGGCACGCTTCGGCGCCCGGGTGCTGGCACCGCGGGCCGGCTCGGGAGCAGGCGCTGAGGGTGCAGCAGCGGATCCCGTCGCCGCTCTGGATCGGCAGGCCCTGGGCCGGCTGGTGTTCAGCGATCCGGTGGAGCGCCGATGGCTGGAAGGCTTGGTGCACCCACTGGTGCGCCAGCGGTTTGCCCAGGAGTTGGCGGCTCTTGCCCAGGCACCGGCGGTGGTGCTGATGATCCCTCTGCTGTTCGAGGCTGGCCTGGAGCCGCTCTGCTCTGAAATCTGGCTGGTGGACTGTGAACCAGCAGAACAACGGGCACGGCTGCTGGCCCGCGATGGCAGCTCTGCCGCCGACGCTGACGCCAGGATCGCGGCCCAGTGGCCGCTGGAACGCAAACGTTCACTGGCCGATGTGCTGATCGACAACCGCGCGGGAGCCGAAAGCCTGGCCAGCCAACTGGAGCGTGCGCTGGGGTTGAAGGGGAAGAGCGAAAGCTGCTGAACCAGAGCGAAAGCGACTGAGAAGGAGGGCGCCGCTCAGGCCGGGCTTGGCCTCTGAACGTCGGACTCAGTGGGACTCAGCGGGCCTCAGCGGCTCAACGCCGGCTGGTGGCGGAGGAAGCCGGCACACGGGATGGCTTGAAATCGCGCCAGCGCGCCCAGGACAACCAATCCATGAGGTGGCGACCGCGCCCGCGCTGGCCTGGGGGCCGGCCCTTGAGCGCGCCGAGCGCAAAGGCGAAGGCAAAGGCCAGCCCGGACACGCCGACGCGGATGCCGTTCTGCACCAGCTCCATGATCCCCTTCTGATCGGGGCCGCGCAGCTGCTGCTCCATCACGGCCTGGCTGCGGGCGAGATTACGGAGGGTCTGGGCACGCAGGGCGGAAATCGGCTGATCGAGCTGCTCATCCGAGATGGCCGGCCCCCGCAGCACCCGCATGTCACGCTGCAGCTCCTTGGGCGTGGAGGCCTCACCGACGGCGCTGCGCAGGGCCTCGAACGTGGCTTCGGTGCTGGCCCTGCGTTGGGCAAGCTGATCAGCGTCTGCGGTGAAGAGTTTCCAGAGGGCGGTGGCCTGCAGGGGGACCAGCAGCACAAAGCCCAGCGCAGCCGCCAGCGCCCGCTGCCGCCCTGTGGCCAGGCGCTGGGCGTAGCAGGAACGCTCCGGGTCGAGATGGGCGGCCCCATGCAGCAACAGGAAGCCCAGCAGGGCCAGAGGTGCGGCCTGGATCACTCCGCCGACCAAGCGCAGCTGCCAGGTGGGGTTGGTGGGATCCAGCGGCAGGAGCAGGGTGAGCGCGGTGATCGCAAACACCACGAACAGGCAGGAGGCGGCGCCATCAAGGACGGCACTGACTGCAACGGGCGGGCCGGCCGGTCTGGAGAACGGCGTTGGGAGGCTGGGGCGAGCGGTGCTCACGGCGGGTTCGCGGCGGGGAATCGTGGAACAGCCGGCGGGTGATGCAGACCCTGGAGAGGGAAGCGCCTGAGGACAGCCGGCTGCCAGCAGGGGGTGGTCTTAAAGCCCACTCTCATGGACCTATCAGGATGCAGGCCGCGCCAGGTGGGTCGCGGCCGGGGCCTGGCGGGGCAAATACCCCATTCACCAGGAAACATACATCATTTTCTCAGACTTTACCAAGCCTGTCATCATGCGTTTGATTGGGGCGGGGCGAGCGGGCCCTGACCGGCACAGCGGCCAGCGCGGGTGCCACCAACCACCGAAATAGGCTGGTCTTGCCGGGCTTTCAGCAGGCCGATGAAACCTGGCAGCAGGCCTGAACTCTCGCCAGCTGCGGCGAGCCTGAACCGCCAGGCCCTCGAGGCCGTGCAACGCAACGATCCCGGCGCAGCGCTGGAGCTCTGGCAGCGCGCCCTTGCCAGCGAGCCGGATCACCCCAGCTTGCGCAACAACCTGGCCCTGGTGCACAAGCGGCTGGAGCGGTTCGCCGACAGCGAGGCGCTGCTGCGGGGCCTAGTGGCCGACCATCCCGACGATGCTGACGCCTGGAGCAACCTCGGCGAAGTTTGCAAGGCCCAAGCCAAGCTCCCCGAGGCGGTGGAAGCCCTGCGTCGTGCCATGGCCTGCACCGGCAGCCAACGGGCCGTGCACGACAACCTGCTGCTGCTGCTCCACTACCTGCCGGAGAACAGCCGCGCCGAGCTGGCCGCCGCGCACCGCCGCTACGGCGCGTGCTTTCCGATGCGGGCCACCACGCCCCACAGCAATCGCGTCGACCCTGAGCGGCCCCTGCGCATCGGCTACCTGTCTCCGGATATCCGCCGCCACGCCGCCGCCCGCTTCATCGAACCGCTGCTGCGCGGCCGCGACCGGAGCCACTTCCAGGTGTTCCTCTACGGCCAGGTGGCGGGGCTGGATCAGGTGAGCGAGCGGCTGATCGCCATGGCCGACGGCTGGTGTCCCACCGTTGGCCTTTCGAGCGAGGAGCTGGCGGCACGAATCCGCCGCGACGGCATCGATCTGCTCGTTGATCTGGCAGGCCACACCGGCGGCAACCGCCTTGATGTGCTGCCGCTGCGGCCAGCGCCGCTGCAGTACACCACCCTCGGCTACCACGACAGCACCGGCCTGGACGGCCTGGATGGACGGATCAGCGATGCGGTGCTGGATCCCCCGGGGGAAGAGCCCTTCTCCAGCGAGCCGTTGCTGAGGCTGCCCGGCAGCTTCGCCTGCTTCCAGCCCCCTGAACCAGCTCCGGAGCCGGGCGATCCCCCCTGCCTGACAGGCGGTCCGCTGCGGCTGCTCTCACCCCACCAGCTGTTCAAGCTCAACGAGCCACTGCTGCGCCTCTGGGCCCGGGTGCTTGATCGATTGCCAGCCGCCGAGCTGGTGTTGCTGCGCGCCGGCACCAGCTCGGAGAACCGTGCGGCGCTGACGGCGCGGCTGGCGCACTGCGGCATCGATCCCGCCCGGGTGCGAATGGAAGGGCCGCGGCACGACGACTCCACCTACCTCGATGTGATCGCCAGCTGCGACCTGATGCTTGACGCCTGGCCCCACAGTGGCCACACCACCAGCTGCGAGGCCCTGTGGATGGGCCTGCCGGTGATCACACTGCGGGGGGATCTGCCCTGCGGCCGCCTCTCGGCCTCGGTGCTCGCCGCCATTGGCCGGCCGGAGTGGATCGCAGGCTCCACCGAGGACTATGTGGACATTGCCGTGAGCGTGGCCGGAGATCGGGCCGCTCTGCTGGCCGCCCGGCGCCTGCTGCGGGGACAGATGGCCGCCACGGTGGCCGATGCCACCACCTTCATGCGCCGGCTGGAGACCCTCTACCGCGTGCAGTGGCGCCGCTGGTGTGCTCGCTTCGACGCCCGTGGCGCTGGCCAAGGGGCCGATCATGAAGGCGTCGCCCCGCTGCAGCCGCTACCCCAGCCGCCATCTCCTATGGATTCACCCGCCCCTGCCACCGCCAATGGCACCCCTACCGAGCTCCCCAGTGTTCCAGTGTCCTATGAGCACAGCACCAACTTGCCGGCGTTGCTGGAACAGCTGGATGTGTCCGTGCTGTTCTCCACTTACCAGGCCGGGCGGGTGGTGAGCCTCGGCTGCCATGGGGGCCAGTTGCGGGCGGGCTTCTCGCGTTTTGATCAGGCGATGGGGCTGTGCCGCACCCCCACCGGGCTGGCGGTGGGCACACGCGATGCCATCTGGACCCTGCCCGCCAGCCGTGAGATCGCACCACGCATCAAGCCCGAGGGCGAGCACGACATCGCCTTTCTCGCTCGCTCCTGCCACCACAGCGGACCGCTGATGGGCCATGACCTGGCCTGGTGCGGTGGTCGGCTCTGGTTGGTGAACACCCTGTTCAACGGGCTGGTCACGATTGAAGGCGATTGGAGCTTTGTGCCCCAATGGCAACCACCCTTCATCAGCGGCTGGGAGCTGGGAGATCGCTGCCACCTCAACGGACTGGCGATTGCGGAAAACGGCAGCGCGCCGGCCTATGTGACCGTGCTGGGAGAAACAGATACGGAAAGCGGCTGGCGCGAGCACAAGGCCAGCGGCGGCTGCCTGGTCCATGTGCCCTCGGGTGAAACGGTGCTGCGGGGTCTGTCGATGCCCCACTCCCCTCGGCTCTACCAGGGCCAGCTCTATCTGCTCGATTCCGGCCACGGCACGCTGATCCGCCTGGATCCAATCAGTGGCGAACGCAGCACCGTGGCGACGCTGCCTGGTTTTACCCGCGGCCTCGACTGCTTTGCCGGCCATGCCTTCGTGGGGCTGTCACAGATCCGCGAAACGGCGGTATTTGGTGGCTTGCCTTTGCAAGATTTGAAAAAAGATCTTCGGTGCGGAATTGCGGTCGTGGATCTCAGCAACTCTGCCGTAGTTGGGCTACTGTGGTTTCACACTGGCCTGGAGGAGGTCTTCTCCGTGGTGGTGTTACCCGGCTGGCACAATCCTGCAGTAATTGGGCCAGACAACCGCACGGATGCCACTCAGACCGTCTGGATGGTTCCGGCCCCTGCCAGCTGAAATCGTCCTATAGACGCCGCCAATCCACCGATGAGCACTCCTCGCCGCATCACAGACATCCGACCAGGTGCAAGCGGCTCCTACCCAGGGGATTTAACGGCGGTAGGTAACGCTCTTTTCTTTACCGCCTTTGATGGCACCAATGGCACAGAGCTCTGGAAAACAGACGGCACCGCCACTAACCGTGTCACTGACATCTATCCTGGTTATGATGTTTTTTTTGGCTCCAGCATAAGTTATATCACGGCAATTGGAAGCACCCTTTTCTTTAGCGCCGATGACGGAAGAATTGGCGATGAACTTTGGAAAACAGATGGCGTCACCACCAGCCTTGTCGCTGACCTAGACTCGGGTTTCAATAGCTCAAATCCGCAAAGCCTAACAGCCGTCGGCGACACGCTCTTCTTCACTGCCAGGGGATTTGGCGATGGCGTCTTTGGCCGCCAAATCTGGAAATCAAATGGCGTCACCACCAGCCGAGTCACCGCCATTGCCCCTGGTGGCTCATCCGACTTCTACGACTTCTTCAATCTCTACCCATTCTATTCCCCAAGATCTCTCACGGCGGCCGGCAACACCCTCTTCTTTGTCGCCAATGACGGCAATTTTGGCTATGAACTCTGGAAAACAGATGGAACCAACACTAGCCGGGTCACCGACATCAGTCCTGGTGCATACAGCTCCCGCCCCGATTCCCTCACGGCGGTAGGCAACACCCTTTTCTTTAGAGCCGGTGACGGCACCTTTGGCTATGAACTCTGGAAAACAGACGGCACCACCACTAGCCGTGTCACTGACATCAATCCAGATGCAGCCAGCTCCTTCCCCGAGAATCTAACGGCGGCAGGCAACACCTTGTTCTTTTTCGCCGATGACGGCACCAGTGGCACCGAACTCTGGAGAACAGACGGCACCACCACCATCCGCGTCGCCGACATTCGCCCAGGACCCAATGGATCCTTTGTGCCCAATACACCGGTATTCACGATAGTCGGCAACAACGTTTTCTTTGTAGCCGATGACGGCACCAGTGGCGCGGAACTCTGGAAGACAGACGGAATTACCACCAGCCGCGTCGCCGACATCAACCCGGGTGCCGCCAGCTCCAACCCCTATGGCTTCACGGTGCTCGGCAGCACCCTCTTCTTTGTCGCCAATGACGGCACTAGCGGCACTGAGCTCTGGAAAACAGACGGCACCACCACTAACCGCGTCGCTGACATCAATCCTGGTGCAATCGGCTCCTCCCCAGGGAATTTAACGGCGGTGGGAAACACCCTCTTCTTCAGGGCTAATGACGGCACCAGCGGCGCTGAGCTCTGGGCTCTCGCTCTCGATCCGCTTGGACCCAGCATCTCCCTGGCGGTCGCACCCGCCTCCGTCTCAGAAGATGGACTCAACAACCTCATCTACACCTTTACCCGCACCGGCTCCACCACCAGTGCACTGACCATCAACTACACCGTTGCTGGTTCCGCCACTCTCGGCACCGATTACACAGGCATCGCTGCCGCTGGCACCACCAAAACCATTGCCTTCGAGGCTGGCGCCGCCACGGCCACACTCACCGTCAACCCCACAGCTGATACCGCCATCGAGGCCAACGAAACCGTTGCCCTCACGCTCGCTGCTGGCTCCGGCTACACCATCGGCACCACCACACCCGTGACCGGCACCATCACCAATGATGACGTTGCCCTTCCTGCCATCAGCCTGGCGGTCTCTCCAGCTGCCGTCACAGAAGACGGTGCCGCCAATCTCCTCTACACCTTCACCAGAACAGGGCCGACCACCAGCGCCCTGGCCATCAACTACACCGTTGGTGGCACGGCCGCGCTCGGCACCGATTACACCGGCATCGCGGCGGCAGGGACGACCAAGACCGTGACCTTTGCCGCTGGCTCCGCCACGGCTTTGGTGACAGTGGATCCAACGGCAGATACTGCTGTGGAGGCCAACGAAACCGTTGCTCTGACCCTCGCTGCTGGCAGCGGCTACACCGTTGGCACCACCAACGCTGTGACAGGCACCATCACCAATGACGACATCGCAGCTCTGCCTGCCATCAGCCTGGCGGTTTCTCCAGCTGCCGTCACAGAAGACGGTGCCGCCAATCTCCTCTACACATTCACCAGAACAGGGCCGACCACCAGCGCCCTGGCCATCAACTACACCGTTGGTGGCACGGCCGCACTCGGTACCGACTACACCGGCATCGCGGCGGCAGGGACAACCAAGACCGTGACCTTTGCTGCTGGCTCCGCTACGGCCAACCTCACGATTGATCCAACGGCGGATACCGCCATCGAGGCCAACGAAACGGTTGCCCTCACCCTCGCCGCTGGCACCGGCTACACCGTTGGCACCACCACACCCGTCACGGGCACCATCACCAATGATGACGTTGCCCTTCCTGCCATCACCCTGGCGGTTTCTCCAGCTGCCGTCACAGAAGACGGTGCTGCCAATCTCCTCTACACCTTCACCAGAACAGGGCCCACCACCAGCGCCTTGGCCATCAACTACACCGTTGGTGGCACGGCCGCACTCGGCACCGACTACACCGGCATCGCGGCGGCAGGGACGACCAAGACCGTGACCTTTGCTGCTGGCTCCGCCACGGCTCTGGTGACAGTGGATCCAACGACTGACAGCACCGTTGAGGCCAATGAAACCGTTGCCCTCACGCTTGCCACTGGCACTGGTTACACCGCTGGCACCACCACCGCTGTCACCGGCACCATCAGCAATGACGACATCCAGTCTGCCGTTACAGCAACGCTTGTCGATGCTCAGACATCACTGTTGCTGACAGGCAGCAACCGAATCAACGGAGCCGGCAACGCGCTGAACAACTCCATCTTCGGCAATGCCAACAACAATCGCATCGTCGGTGGTCTTGGCAAGGACACCCTGACCGGTGGTGGCACGACGGACAGCGACACGTTCGTTTACAACGCCCTGAATGAATCATTACTCAGTGGATTCGACATTATCACGGACTTCAACAGCCGCGATCGCCTTCTCATTCCGTTTGATGTCGGAGCAGCAACCTTGGCCGCAAGCGCAGGAAACATTCAGGCCTTAACCGCCACCGCCATCTCTGGATTGCTTTCAACCTCAACCTTTGCTGCCAATAGGGCCTCAGCATTCACGGCCACAGGCCAGGCCGGTACGTTCATTGCGCTCAATGATGCACGAGCCGGATTCCAGTCGGATACCGATGCCGTTATCTTCCTGCAAGGGTTTGCAATTGGCTCCGCTAACGTTGAAGAGCTGGTCTAGCCGTTCAGCTTGGCAATCAGGATCTGGTTGGCGAGTTTGGGGTCGGCCTTGCCGCCCGTGCGCTTCATCAGCTGCCCCACGAAGAAGCCCTGCAGCTTGTTCTTGCCGCCGCGGAAGGCGGCCACTTCCTCGGGGTGGGCTGCCAGCAGCTCCTCCACGATCGCCGTGATCGCTGCGGGGTCGCTGATCATGCCGAGGCCCCGTTCGGCCACGATCGCCTTGGTGGAGCCGCCCTTCTCCAGCAGCTCCGGCAACAGTTCCTTGGCGATCTTGCCGCTGATCACGCCGGAGTCGATCAGCTGCACCATCTCCGCCAGCTGCTCCGGCTTGAGCGGCAACTCCGCCAGCGAGAGGCGGTTGGCATTGACGTGGGCGGCGATGTCGCCCGTCACCCAGTTGGCCACACCCTTGGGATCGGCGCCGGCCGCCACCGCCGCTTCGAAGTATTCGGCCATGCCCCGTTCGTCGGTGAGCACGCGGGCGTCGTAGATCGACAGCCCCAGCTGCTCGGCATAGCGGTGGCGCTTGGCGGCCGGCAGCTCGGGCAGTTCGGCCCGCCAGGCTTCGCGCCGCTCTGGCGTGACCTCGATCGGGCCCAGATCGGGCTCGGGGAAGTAGCGGTAGTCGCTGCTGCCCTCCTTGCTGCGCATGCTCTTGGTGAGCTGCTTGCTCTCATCCCACAGGCGCGTTTCCTGGTGGATCGGTTCACCGGCCTCGATCGCTTTGATCTGGCGGGCGATCTCGTAATCGCAGGCTTTCTGGATGGCGGAGAAGGAGTTCATGTTCTTGATCTCCACCTTCACGCCGAACGGTTCATCGGGCCCGCGGCGCACGGAGATGTTGACGTCGCAGCGCAGCGAACCTTCCTGCATGTTGCCGTCGCTGACGCCGAGATAACGCATGATCCGGCGGATCTCGGAGGCGTATTCCGCCGCCTCCCGGCCGGTGCGCAGATCGGGCTTGCTGACGATCTCAGCCAGTGCCACACCGGCGCGGTTGTAATCCACCAGCGAGTGGGTGCTGCCCGCCAGGCGGTCGCTGCCGGCATGCACGAGCTTGCCGGCGTCTTCCTCCATGTGGAGGCGTTCGATGCCGATCGTCTTCAGGTAGGTGTCCTTGCCCTTCTCGGCCACTTCCACCTCAATCCAGCCGTTTTCAGCAATCGGCTGATCGAACTGGGAGATCTGATAGTTCTTCGGCAGATCGGGATAGAAATACTGCTTGCGGTCGAACTTGCTGTGCTCGGCCACCTGCAGATTGAGCGCCAACGACGCCTTCACCGCATACTCGAGCACCTTGGCATTGAGCACCGGCAGCGTGCCCGGCAGACCCAGCACCACCGGGTCGATGTGGGTGTTGGGGTCGTCGCCGAAGTTGGTGGAGGCGGCCGTGAAGATCTTGCTGGCGGTGCCCAGCTGCACGTGGGTCTCCAGGCCGATCACGGCCTCCCATCCCTCATGCCCGATCACCGACGCCATGGCCTCAATTCCTTTGTGCTGCTGTTTGGGCTGCTGTCGGCACCGCACCAGACGGCGACGCCGGGGCGATCCTAGGCAGCGGCCGCCGGGGCGGACCTCTTGAATGGAAGCCCCTGATCCCGTCGCCGCGGAGGTTGTCTTGGCTGGCTCCGCACCCGTGCTGATCCTCGGCGGCGGCCTGATCGGTCTGTCAGTGGCCCACCAGCTGGCGCGCCGCGGCCGGGCCGTGACCGTGCTGAGCCGGCGGCGCAGCGAGGCAGCCGGCTTCGTGGCCGCCGGCATGCTCGCCCCCCACGCCGAGGGGCTGAGCGGCCCGCTGCTCGCCCTCGGCCAGGCCAGCCTGGAGCGGATTCCGGCCTGGGTGGCCCAGATCGAAGCCGACAGCGGCCTGCGCTGCGGGCTGCGCGCCTGCGGCATCGTGGTGCCGTTCCGCTCCGCCGACGAGCGCGACGCCTACCCCACCGCAGCGCATGGGGAGGCGCTCGACCGGTCGCGGCTGGAGGCGGAGGTGCCCGGCATCGGACCCAGCTTCCAGGCCGGCCTGCTGTTCGCCCAGGACGGCCAGATCGACAACCGCCGCCAGCTGATGCGAGCCCTCGAGCGCGCCTGCGTGGAGCGGGGTGTGGCCTTCGAGGAGGGCGCCGAGGTGCTGGAGCTGCTCACGGAACGTCCTGCCCCGGAGGGCACCGGCCGCAGCCACCTCAGCGGCGTGCGGCTGCGGCGCGCCGACGGCGAGGAGCGCCAGCTGGATTGCGAACAGGCGGTGCTGGCCTGCGGCGCCTGGAGCGCCGCGCTGCTGCCCGCGTTGCCGGTCCATCCGGTCAAGGGGCAGATGCTGTCGCTGCAGGGCCCGCGCCAGGCGCTGCGGCGGGTGGTGTTCGGCCCGGGCACCTACCTGGTACCGCGCGAGGACGGCCTGGTGGTGGTGGGGGCCACCGCTGAGCCGGAGGCCGGCTTCGCGGACGGGCTCACGCCGCGGGGGCAGCGCCAGTTGGAGGACAACCTGGCCGCCCTGCTGCCGGCCGCCGCCGGCTGGCCGCCGATGGAGCGCTGGTGGGGCTTCCGGCCTGGCACCCCGGATGAGGGGCCACTGCTGGGGGCCGGCCCGATCGAGGGGGTATGGCTGGCCACCGGCCACTACCGCAACGGTGTGCTGCTGGCCGCCATCACCGCCGAGCTGGTGGTGGCAGAGCTGCTGCGCGCCACCGCGGTGACGGAGCTGCTCGGCCACGCGCACGATGACGCGGAGCGAGCCCCGGGTGACCCCGCGTTGGCTGAACTGCTGGCGGCCTTCCGCTGGGACCGGCCGTTTCCGCCCAGCCGTGCGGATCAGCCGCCGGCTGCGGCAGGCTCCAGCGCCGCACCGAGGGTGTAGATCGGCAGCGCCTCCATCCCCTTCACCGGCCGTTCCCCCAGCCCCTGCACCGGCAGCACCTCCGCCACCAGGTCGGCGGTGGCGTGATCGAACAGCATGCCGGCGTCCACTTGGCGGGTGAGCCCCTCCAGGCGGCTGGCCAGGTTGACCGTGTCGCCGATCACGGTGAATTCGAGCCGCTGGGGGCTGCCGATCTGGCCCACGATCACCGCGCCGCTGGCGAGGCCGATGCCGCTGGCGAAGGGCGGCAGGCCCTCTTCGGCCCAGCGGGCGTTGAGCTGCGCCAGAGCGGCCTGCATGGCGGTGGCGCAGCGCAGGGCCGCCAGGGCCTCCGCCTGCGGGCCGCGGCTGAGCGGCGCACCGAACACCGCCATCACCGCATCGCCGATGAACTTGTCGATGGTGCCGCCGTGGGCGGTGATCACCTCCACCATGGCGCCGAGGTAGCGGTTGAGCTGCTGAACGTGCAGCTCGATCTCGCCGTTGCTGCTGCGCAGACGGGTGAGCTGGGTGAAGCCCTTGAGGTCGGAGAACAGCACGGTGACCGGCCGCAGCCGGCCGCGCAGCATGCCATCAGCCGCCGCCGGATCGGCCAGGATCTCGGCCACCACGCTGGGGGCCACGTAGCGCTCGAAGGTGCGCCGCAGGCGCCGCCGTTCCCGCTCCTCACGCAGGTAGGCGTCGCTGCCGTAGAGCAGGCCCAGCAGCACCAGGCCGCTCACCGGCGCCAGCAATGGCAGCCAGCGGTGGGCGCGGGCGAGCAGCACCGCCCCCGCCGTCAGCTGCACCACCAGCAGCACGCCCAGGGCCAGGAGCCGCCAGCGCAGTGCCCCCACCCGCAGCGCGGCCAGCGCCACCAGCAGCACCGGCAAGGCCGCCAGCAGGGCCCGGGCCAGGGGGGCTTCCGGCCACGGGGCCAGCCCATCCCCCTGCAGGGAGTTGGCCGTGGCGGTGGCCAGCAGCTCCAACCCCGACAGGTTGCCGAACGGGGTGGCATTTCCCCCTTCTCCCTGCGACACCACCGGCCCCACCAGCACCAGGGCACCCTGCACAGCGGCGCGGCGGGGATGGCGGCGCCAGCGCTCCGGGTCCAGCACCTCCCAGGCGGACAGGCGCTGGAAGGTGCCTTCCGGTCCGTAGGCATTGAGGGCGCGGTGCTGGTCGGGTTGCAGGCTCGGGGCCCCCAGCAGCCGCAGGGCCGTGGCGGCCAACGAGGGGAACGGCTCGACGCCATTGGCCGGCAGCAGGCCGCGGCCGTAGGCCTCGGGGTGGTAGGCCGGCGCCCCCTCCTGCTGGGGCAGCACGTTGGTGAGCCCCAGCTGGGTGGGGCCGCCGATCGCCTCCAGGAACGGCTCCGGGCGCACCAGGGTGAGGCCACCGCCCGCCACCGGGTCCTGCGGTTCAAGCATCTCCGCCGCCAGCGCCACCTGCCCGCGCCGCTTCTCCAGCAGGCGGTTCATCGCCCGGTCATCGCCGGGCCCCTGGCTGCTGGGGCCGGCAAACACCACATTGATCGCCACACCGGCTGCGCCGGCCTCCAGCAGCCGCTCGGCCAGCAGGCCATAGGCGGCGCGGGGCCAGGGCAGGGTGCCGATGCCGCGCGCCCAGGGGGGGATGGTGGCGCGGTTCTGGCTCACGAACCAGCCGCCCTGCTGCAGGGTGGCGTCATCGATCGCCACCAGCACCACCTTCGCCGGCGGCCGGCGCGGCCCGCGCCACAGCACCAGCTGCTGCTCGATCGAGCGCTCCCAGGCGCGCCAACGGTTAGGCGGCCAGCCCCCCAGCGCCCCCACCGCCAGCACGAGCACCAACGACAGCAACGGCAGCCGCCGGGCGCCCAGCTTCATCGCCCCAGCCAGCACGCCGGCCTGGCGGTGACAGCCGGCTCAACCGTGCGGGCGATCGCGGCAGGCGGCCGGCCCCCCATCAGAAGAAGCGCGGCAGACCGAAGCCCGGGAACGACGGCACAGGCACCGGTACGGCGGGCAGCGACACTCCGGGCACGTAGGAGCGGATATAGCTCTCCAGAGAGCCGATCGCCGGCAGCGGTGTGGTGAACCCCGTGAAGAGCGGTCCGTTCAGCAGGGAGCCGTAATCGCCGCTGGTGAGCCGCAGCAGGGCGAGCACCACGCCGGCGGGCGAGAGGCGCAGGCGTTCGCCGGCATTCACCGTGGTGGGAGCGGCGCCGGTGGGGGAGCCGTCCTGCAGGGTTTCCACCTCCACCGAGCCCTCCAGCACCGAGAGCTCGGTGGTGCCGTCGTCGTCGACCTGGAGCACATAGTTGGTGCCGCGCACGCTCAGCCGCGAGGAGCGGGTGCAGCCGCTCTGCGGGCCGGAGACAAGCACCTGGCCTTTGCTGAGCAGGAAGCAGGTGCTGCCGAGCCGCAGCTGGGAGAAGCGGTTGAGCCGCCCCGCCGCGCCGGAGGCGAAGCCGAGCTGGGCGCGGCTGTTCCGGGTGCTGATCTCCTGCGGCGTGATGGCCGTCTGCTTCACCTGGGCCTGGCGCTCATCGATGTAGAGCTCCTTGCCATCGAGGATCTCCCGCACCGTGGCCTTCACATTGGCTCGCGCGGGGGCCGGCGCCAGGGCCAGACTCGCTCCCGCCGCCAGGCTCAGCAGCGCGGCCAGGCGGAACGAGGGGGCTGGGTTCAGCAAGGCTGCGCGGCGCAGTGGATCAGCCAGGCGGCCAGTTGGACATCCAGCTGGGCGATCAGCTGGACGGCCTGCTGGGCGATGAGTGGCGGTGGCAGCAGGAGCGGGCATCGGCAGAACCTGCATCGGGAGAAGCGAACAGCGCCGTCACGCTTGCGCGCCCGGAGCGGGCGACGGCAGAGGGGCCTCCGGGCATTCTGAACCGCCTGCCCGCGGGCGCACACCCCGCAGGCCGAACACCTCCAGCGGCTCGGGCCAACCCTTGAGCGTGTGCACCCCCAGGGGCACCACATCCAGTTCGCCGGGCAGCAGGGCCAGCAGCTCCCCGCTGATCAGGATCGGCTGCTCGGGGAAGCGACGGGTGAGCCCCTCCAGGCGGCTGGCCACGTTGACGGTGGCCCCCACCACGGTGAACTCCAGCCGCTGAGCCGCGCCGAGGTTGCCGGCGATCACCTCCCCCACATGCAGGCCGATGCCGTGACGCAACGGCGGCCGGCCCACCGCCGCCAGTTCCCGGTTGAGCGCCTCCAGCCCGCTCTGCATCGCCAGCGCCGCCCGCACCGCCGCGCGGGCCTCCTCCCGATCGCCGCGGCTGCGGGGCACGCCGAACTCCGCCATCACCGCATCACCGATGAACTTGTCGAGCAGGCCCTGCTCCGCCAGCACGGCGCTGGCCATCAGCTCGAAGTAGCGGTTGAGCAGGGTGAACAGCTCGGTGGCGGGCAGGCCCACGCTGAGCGAGGTGAAGCCCACCAGATCGCTGAACAGCACCACGCAGCGGGCGCGGCTGCCACCGGCCTGGGTCCAGATCGGCCCGGGGTTGCGCAGGATGTCGCGCAGCAGGGTGGGTGACACGCGCCGCGACAGCAACTGGTGCAGGTAGGCCCGCTCCCGGCTCTCCACCAGCACCTGCTGCAGCGCCAGGGTGCCGCCACCCGCCAGCGTTCCCAGCAGCAGGGCGGCCAGCGGCAGCCGCAGCAGCGCGCCGGCCCAAAGCCCCCAGCCCGCCAGCAGCGCCAGCGCCACCAGCCCCCCCACAACCATCAGGCTGCGCCCGGCCGTGGTGCTGCGGCTGAGCCACCACCAGGCAGCGAGTCCCCAGAGCAACAGCAGCCCCGCTTCGAGGGCTGGCGGCAGCTGGCGCAGCCCCTGGCCGGCGAGGGCGTTGGCGATCGCCACACCCAGCACCTCGGTGCCGCTCTGGGGGCCGAAGGGGGTTTCCTGCTGATCCCCCAGCTCCGGCGTGGTGGCACCGAACAGCACCGTGCGGCCGCGCCAGAAGCCGTTGGGGGGGTCGAGCACCTGCCAGGCGGGCACCCGGGCCAGGCTGCCGCTGGGGCCGATGTAGTTGAGGCCCATCGGCGCCTGCGGCAGCGGCCGCTGATCCACCAGAAAGGCCATCGGGCGCGGGTGGGGCAGCGGGAAGCCGGCCAGGTGCTGATCAAGCCAGTCCTGGCCCGGCACCGCCTCCGCCATTCCCTGCGGAGACTGGAGCAGGGTCGTCAGCCCGGGCGCGCCGAGGTCATGAACGGGCGTGGCCAGAACCACCTGCTCCACCCCCTGCCGTTCACTGCGCCCGTAACGGACGGCCAGATGCACGCGCTCGCGCCAGGGGGCCAGCGTCGCCTGGAAGGCCGCGTCATCGGCCGGCCCGAACGGGCTGGGCTGGCTGTACTCGATGTTGACCAGCACCCGGGCCGCCCCCTGCTCCAGCACCCTGGCGATCAGCTGCGCCTGCAGGGCTCTGCGCCAGGGCCAGGGGCCCATCTGGCGCCACAGCGGCGAGGCCGCCCGGGCGGCCGGGCTCAGCAGGGCCGCGAGCTGGAGCGAATCGGCGTCGATGGCCAGCAGCACCGGATCCGCAGGGGCTGGGCGGGCGCCGCGCAGCCGGAAGGCAAGCCAGGCGATCTGGGCATCGGCCAGCTGCAGGGCCTGACCGGCGGGTGTGATCGCCTGCTGGTCGAGGCCGGCGAGCAGGGGCAGGGCCAGGGCGAGCCACCAGAGCCGCCGCCAGCGACCCGGCCCGAGCGGCTTCAACGGTCGAGGCCGAGTTCGCGCTCGATCACCGGCAGGGTGGCCATCGGGGCCGAGAAGCCGTTCAGCAGCGCACTGGTGCGGCGGCGCACCCGCGCCTCGTCAACGCTCAGCCGGCGAGGACCCACCCAGGTGCCGACGGCGGTGGCCGTGAGGATCTCGCCGCTGTTGAGCGTGAAGCGGCGGCCATCGCTGGCCTCCACCTGCACGGTGCCTTCCCAGCTCAGGAAACGGACCTCGCTGGGCTGGTCCTCGATGAACACCGTGGTGCCCTGGATGGAGGCGGTTCCCACCCGGGTGCGGACCTTCAGCGGCAGGAGACGGGTGGCGCCCGGATCGATCCAGGCAATGATCTGGCCGCGCTTCAGGGAGGGGCCGCCCGGATCGAGCCGCAGCAGGGCATCACCGCCGAGGCGAAAGCTGCGCCCATCCGCCAGCTGCACCTGCATCCGACCCGGGCGCTGGGTGCGGATCTCCGTGCGGGAAGGCAGCACCTGGCCCGCGTTGGCCTTCTGCTCCGTGCGGCCGGGCGGCTTGATGAAGGCGGGTCGCTCCGCCACATCAATCACCCGGGGCAGCCGCGGGGCCGCCGGAGCCACGCCGGGCAAGCCCAGCGCCGCCACCAGGGCCGCACCGGTGCAGAACGCTGTGGCTGAAGCCAGCCGGATGGAGCTCGGCATCGGGCCCGCCGTAACGGCCCTCAGGATGAAGGCTCAGCGCTGGATGCGCCACAGCGAAGCTGCCAGGAGCGCTGGATGCGCCACAGCGAAGCTGCCGGGGCCGGCACTCACCAGCGCGGGGGGCGAACGGCCAGCCTCAGCCTGGCCAGCAGCAGGCGAACCGCCAGCACGATCGCCAGCCGACGGCTGCCCTGGCGCCAGAGTGGCGCCACCAGCGGCTGAAACAGATCGACCTTGGCGTGACTCACCAAGGGGAATCGAAACAGAGCCAGGGGATCCAGCGCTGCCTCGTGGAAGGTGAGCGGGCTGATCGGCAGGCCAAGGCTGCGCAGGCTGAGCTTGGTGCGCCAGCACTTTTCGCAGGTTCCGCAGTTGAGGCGCCCGCCGCCGGGAATGGTGATCAGGTGACAGGGCTGGATCCGCTCCATCCCCATGGGCCACGTGGCCAGCCGCTGGAGTTTCTCTTCACGTGACATCCCCGCCTGGTCAATCACAACATCGAGAGCGGAGCTGCCGAAGAGGGGCACCTCCCGAGATTCGGTGCCCGTCAGCAGGGGTTGGCCGTCTGCGGCGAACAGCACCCGGGTGAGGCGGCGCGTGAGCAGGTGGGCCACGGCCACGGTGGCCGGTCCGAAGCCGATGTTGGTCCAGCAGGCATAGCTGGGGGCGAAGCGGCGCACATTGGTGAGGATCGGCAGCAGGGCGAATGGCGCCGATCCCGCCAGCTCCTGCAGCCGTTGCTCGTGCAGGCGATAGAAGCGCAGCCGTTCCGGATCAGGCCCTTGGGCTCCCATCTGCAGGGCGTTGGTGCCGAACAGAAAGAGGCAGGCCCGGATCGAACCCGAATGGGTCAGCGGGTAATCCAGGCGGTTGCTCTGCAAGGTGCTGAGGGCATCCACGCCGCCGGACAGGAACGCGGCGGTGAATTCCCGGGGAGCCCGCTCAGGCGGACGCCAGCCCTGCGTCGGTCGAATCTCCAGCGCGGCCGGCCGCCCATGATGGGAAGCCCAGAGTTGGATCAGCTGTCGCGCGCCATCGCGAAACTTTGGACAGAGCGCCCCCTCAATCGACAGGGACCGTTCGCCGCTCCAGAAGGCAAACGGCAGACAGGCGAGCGCAAAGGCCTCGGGTTGGGGCAGCAGAAGATCGGCCCAGGGGCGATCCACATCGAAGAACAGCGTGTCGGGCGGCCGGTCGGCCTGCTCCCAGATCACACGGGCACTCGCTCGCCGCCCATTGGGGCGCTCCTCCAGCTTCAGGTCGGTGATGCGCATGGGAGCGACCTCAGGACCGCAGCCGCGCCAGGGCTCGCACGGCCAGGTGGCTCAAGCCCCGGGCCGGGTGTCGTTGCCTCTGGCGGCGAAGCAGTTCATCAACAGCCGCCAGCAGCGCCGGATCCTGACCGGTGGCCTCCAGGTGGTCGCGAAGCACGAAGAACCGGCTCCGCATGGACTTGGAGTTGAGTTGAACCCTCGCCAGGGCCGCCAGGTCAAGCGGCTTCGGAAACGTGGGCCAGTCGTGGTCTGCGCAGAATCCCCGCAGCACAGCCTGGGTGGTGAGGCACTTGCGGCAGCGACCGCAGTTGAGTTCAGCGGTGCCTGGCTGCCAGCAAACACGCAGGTGGCGTCGGGCCAGGGGCCAGCTCACCAGCGCCTTGGCCTTGTCGACGCGGTCCTCGTGGAGGCTGTCATGAGCCAGCGCAAGACCAGGAAGGATCCAGAGGGAGTCGGTGCCGGGATGACTGCCGTAGGGATGGAGAAACGGCAGTGGAAACGAGGAAGGAATGACGACCCTGCTCAGATGCGGCGCCAGCAGCAGGGCCACCGCGGCCAGGCCCGCCCCGCACTGGTGCTGCTCCCAGCTCACCCAGCGGTTCGTGAAAGCCCGCAGGTTGGTGCGCACCGTGAGCAGGGAAGGGCCGGCTTCTGCGGCCGCCTGCGTGAGCGCCCGGCGCACGCGGTCCGCCTTGTCCTGCTCGGTCAGGGCGATGTCGAAGCCATGCACGAACAGAAGGTGGCGCAGCTGAGCGCGGAAGCGCTGCAGGGTGCGCAGCGAATCCAGCCCGCCGGAGAAGAAGGCCGCCAAGGCAGCGGATGGCGCCAGGGGCGTGGCCGCCGCCGGGGGACCGGCGGTCTCCAGCTCCAGCTCCGCCCATGTGGGGGTCCAGCTGGCCAGCACCCGGGACACCCGCCGGGCCGCCGCCGCCACATCGGGGCTGAGCGGTGCCTCGATCCGCAGCGGCAGACCGGCCGCCATCGCTGCCGGCAGCAGCACGGGGAGGAAGGCGTCGGCGGCTTCCCTCAGCGGCACGTCGTCGGTTTCAAACCAGAGCCGCTGGCGGCGGCCGCCCGCCAGCACCAGGGCCTCCAGCCGGTTGCCGCTGGGACGTCGCAGCTCCACCAGCTGGATCCGGGGGCGTGGAGGGGGCATCAGCAGGTGGTTCTGAAGGTGGTTCTGCGGGCGGGTCGGGGGGCACTCACGGTGGGGGCGCGGCGGCGGTCGTTTGCGGGGCAGGCACTGGAACGGCGCGGCCCGCGGCGGCCTCTGCCAGGTGCTGCGGCAGCGCCTCCACCGTGATGGCCCGGGCCAGCGGCAGGCCGCTCGACCACGTGTTCAGAAAGGCATGGACCTTGCCCGTGCCATTGTCCAGCGCCAGCGCAGGCACCCCCAGCAGGCTGGCCAGAACCACGGCATGCAGCCGGTCGCTGATCACCAGCTCGCGCCCAGCCATCTGCCGGCAGGCCTCATGCACCATGCCGAGGCTGAGGCGGTGCAGGGAGGAGGAACGCGCCAGCTCCCGCCAGGGCGCCGGCAGGTCGCGCTGCCACTGGTGGCGCGCCAGGGCCGCGCGGGGCATCAGCAGGCGGCGCTGCAGCACTTCCCGCACCCCCGTCGCCACCGTGCGGCTCAGGGGGAGGCGGCGATCCCCCCAGATCCAGCCCTGCTGCAACGGCAGCCAGTCGGTGCACTCCACGCGGCGGCGCCAGGGGGCAAGGGCCTGCTCCCAGCGGCTGGTGGACGCCCGCTCACGATCCAGGCGGCGCAGCGCCAGCCAGGGGCGGCGGTGGGTGGCCGGCGGCAGCGGGCGGTTGGGGAGCAGGAGGCTCGCCGGCAGCGCGCAGGCCATGTCCGGCGCGAGGATCAGGCGACAGCCGCTGAAGTGGCGTTGAGCCAGCTGGAAGCTCGGCTCATCCCGCAGCACCAGGGTGAGGTCGGGGTGCGCTTGTAGGGTCGCCGAGGCCCTGTGCCGTTGGTCTTCATCGCTGAAATGCAGGCTCTGGGGAAAGATCACCAGCGGGTTGCCCGGGTGGCCACGCACCACCCGCTCGATAAAGGCGAGCAGCTGCGGCCACATGTCTCCCAGCTGGCCACCGCCGCTCAGCACAATCGGCTGATCGCCGACGGCGCGCCTCAGTTCAGCGGCTGCGTAATCAGCGGGACCGGCGGAATAACGCACCGGCAGCCGCCGGGTGCGCTCGAGGTAGTGGAGCTGGCCGGCCCAGATCAGATGATCGCCAAGGTTGCCGTGGCCGGGATGGTTCAGCAGGGCACAGCACCACGCCTGGTGCAGGCAAGGAATGCTGGCCAGGCGCTGGTGCAGCAGGGCGCCCAGAGCAAGCAGTGGCGGCGAAGGCGCTGTCTGCATCAGAACGACTCCGCCCGCCGTCAGGGCTGAATCATGGCGGACGGCCCTGCCGGCACTCCCCCAGCCCTCAGCGCTTGCCGCACCCCGCTCGCCAGCGTCGTGGTGCTGACCTTCAACCGCCCGGAAGGCCTGCGCCACTGCCTGGCATCCCTCGCCCGTCAGACCCTGGCCCCCGAAAGCTTCGAAGTGGTGGTGGTCGATGTGTCCTCACCCCCGGTGGAGTGGGTGCTGGCGCCACTGCGCCAACAGCTGCAGCTCAGCCATCACCCGGCATCGAACCTGGGGGTGGCGGCCAACCGCAACGCAGGCGCAGGCCTGGCGCGAGGCCAGGTGCTGGCCTTCCTGGATGACGACTGCATCGCCAGCCCCACCTGGCTGGCCGAGCTGGTGGCAGCGGTGGTGAACAACCCTGACGTGCTGGCGGGGGCTCCGGCCGTGCACCCGACCCCAGCGACGGCCACAGCGGCGGCGGGCCAGGTGATCACCGAGGTGGTGGACGGCTTCTTCAACCCACTCGGAGCACCCTGCCGCTTCCTGCCGGGGCTCAACTTCGCACTGGAGCGTCAGCGGTTCCTGGCCATGGGCGGCTGCGATCCCAGCTTCGGATTCCTGGCGGCAGAAGACCGGGACTTCATCGATCGCTGGCTGCAGGCTGGCGGGCGGCTGGTGCAGGTCCCCGGCTGCCAGGTGCGCCATGAACACCGCAGCTCTCTGGGTGGCTTCGTGCGGCAGTACTTCAACTACGGCCGGGGAGCCTGGCGCTACCACCAACTGGGGCGGCGGCGGCAGCACGGGCGGTTGTGGCAGGACGCAGGCCTGCACACGGGACTGCCGGCCCGCCTGACGCCACCGCTGCGGCGGGTGGCGCCGCGGCTCCGGCTCAGGGTGCTGCTGCTGATCGGCGTGTGGCAGCTGGCCAACCTGGCTGGCTTTCTGTGGCAGGCAGGGCTGGAGAGGGTGGCCCGCCTGTGAAAGTGGTTGCTCACCCTGGCCTCTCGATCGGACGTGACACCAGGCTCAGAGCGCTGGCCCAACTTTCTGCTGATCGGTGCTGCCAAAGCAGGCACAACAGCACTCTTTACAGCCATTACACGGCACCCAACCGTTTGCGACCCCAGAGAGAAAGAGCCACGCTTTTTTAGCTATCCCGATACAACCCCTGCGTTCGCAGGCCCGGGCGCGGGCCAGAACATCAAAACAATCATTCACAAGCAGGAAGATTACCTGCGCCTGTTCTCAGGCTGCCCGCACGGCTGCATGGCAGGAGAAGCCAGCACAAACTACCTCGCTGACGAGATCGCCCCACGGTCAGCCGGACGGCTGATACCGAAGGCCAGGCTGATCGCCATTCTTCGGCATCCAGTTGAACGGGCCTATTCCCAGTTTTTACATCTACGCCAGGAAGGCCAAGAGCAAGCCGCAACCTTCGAAGATGCCTGGAATGATGGCGATCGACGCATGGCCGAGAACTGGCGCCCGGCCTTCTGGCATCGACACCGAGGCTTCTACGCCCAGCACCTCAACCGCTGGCTTGAGCATTTTCCACGCGAGCAACTGCTGATTCTTTTCTATGAGGATTTTCGCGACCGCCCGAAGGATGTCCTGAACCAGGTCTGGCGCCACCTCGCGGTTGAACCCATGGCCAATCCGCTGGTCACCAGGGAAAACATATCCTCTCGTCAGCCTCAATGGGCCTGGCTGCATCACCGCATGGTCGATCACGGCAATCCCTTGCGCCGTCTTGCCCAGCGAACGTTACCCCTATGGGCGCGCGATGCTGTGACAAAAGGGATAGAAGCCCTTAATCTGCGGCCGGGCCCACGCTTGGACCCCATGTTGCGCGCAAAGTTGGCCATCACCTACCACGACGACCTCACCCAGCTCGAAGCACTCACCGGCAGAGATTTAACCCACTGGCGCACTTAGCCACCATGCATATCTGCGTGATCTGCATCGAAATTCTTCGGAGATTCGATCTACGGAGGTTTCGGCCGTGCCACCCGCTGCATCGGTGCAGAACTGGCCAAACGAGGCCTGCAGGTGAGTGTGGTGGTGCCGCGCCGCTCGCCAGAGCGACCTGATCGTTACACGCTCGATGGCATGACGGTGCACCAGATTCCACCCGGGCGGCCTGATCGTGCCCTGCGGCTGCTGGGTGGTCTGAAGGCCGATATCTTTCACTCCCAGGACACCTCGATCTTCACGGCTCTGGCCCAGATGGCCGCCCCCCTGGCAGCCCATGTGATCACCTTCCGCGATCCGATGGACCGGAACGACTGGGCCATCGAGACTGACTTCGCCGGCATGCCGCGGCTGGGCTGGAACCTGTATCGCTGGTTCATCACCAATCCGTTGGTAGTGAAGTCACTACGCCGCATGGATGGATTGTTCTGTGCGGCAGAGTTCCTGATCGAGAAAACCACCGCGCTCTACAAGCTTTCACGGCACCCCGAGTTCCTGCCCTCTCCGGTCCCCATGCCGGGTCCCATGACCAAGGCGGAGCATCCCACCGTCTGTTTCGTCGGTCGCTGGGAAGGCCGTAAACGGGTGGAGCTCTTTTTTGAACTGGCGCGCGCGCACCCACACATCAACTTCCTGGCGATCGGCGGCGCGAGGGATCCGGCCAGCGACCGGGCGCTGCGCGAGCGCTACGGCGACATTCCAAATCTGCAGATGCCCGGGGTGCTTGACCAGTTCACAGGTCCCGCCTTGAGCGAGGCCCTCGGCCGCAGTTGGATTCTGGTGAACACCTCCGCACGGGAAGGACTGCCGACCACCTTCATCGAGGCGGCCGCTCACCGCACAGCCATCCTCAGTTTCACCGATCCCGATGGCGTTGCCTCCCGCTTCGGCCGTTGCGTGGAAGAAGGGTCCCTGGCCGAAGGGCTGGCCTGGTTGTTGCAAGACGATCGCTGGCGCCAACTGGGCGAAACGGGCAGGCACTGGGTGGAGGCCACCTTTTCACCCACTGTGGCGATGGAGGCCCATCTGCAGGCCTATCACCAGGCCGTTGCAACGGCTCACCGGCGACGGCAGCGATGAGACACCCACCGGCGGTGACGGTGGTGATCCCAACCCACAACCGACGCCCCTTGCTCGCCGAGGCAATCGCCAGCCTGCACGCACAGGTGGGGATTCACTGGCAGGCCGTGATCGTTGATGACGCCTCCACGGACGACACCTGGGATTGGCTCCAGCGCATCGACGATCCCCGCTTCACTGTCCAGCGGCAGTCCTGCACCCAGCGCCAGTCGGCGGCCCGCAACCTGGGCCTGGAGTCGGTCCACAGCCGGTACTGCCTGTTTCTTGACGACGATGACCTGCTCTGGCCTGATGCCCTTCGGTGTCTCGTCAACGCCCTGGATCGGGATGGCCGTGCGGTTGCCGCCATCGGTGCCCGCCAGGACTGGTTCACCGCCCAGGGGTATCGCCGCCGTGACGTGCATCCTTGCCTGACCAGGCGCGTGAACCTGAATCGCCCCCTGTTGGCGAGCTGGTCGGCCGTGCCTGGCCAGATCCGGGAGCGTGTGGCCCGCCAGGCCCTTCTGGCCCTGCCAGCTGCCCAGAGGCGCTCAGGCCTGCGGATCCGGCAGATGGTGCGCTTGGTTGACGCCGCCGAAGATCAGTGCTGCCAGGGTTCGGTGCTTCAGGCCGTGCCATTGCTGGCGCGAGCGTTTCTTGCCGCTCCCGCCACGCTGATGGCACCGATGATCGGACCGTGGGTGATGCGACGGCTGGCGGGGCGCTTGGCGCGGCGCCTCTGGCCAGCTCAGCCCTCGCTGCGCCAGACCTGATCGGCGGGGGTCCACTCAGCGAGCTCGGAGGGCTCGAACCAGAGGCCGATCTCGAAGACGGCGGTTTCCGGCGCGTCGGAGCCGTGGATCACGTTGCGGCCGATGTTCACAGCCAGATCGCCGCGGATCGTGCCGGGCTCGGCCTCGAGGGGCTTGGTGGCGCCGATCAGCTTGCGGGCGCTGGCGATCACGCCATCGCCTTCCCACACCATCGCCACCACTGGACCGCTGGTGATGAACTCCACCAGACCGGCGAAGAAGGGGCGCTCGCTGTGCACGCCGTAGTGACTCTCGGCCAGCTCACGGCTGGGGGTGAGCTGCTTGAGGCCCACGAGCTTGAAGCCCTTGCGCTCGAAGCGGCCGAGGATCTCCCCCACCAGGCCCCGCTGCACCCCGTCGGGCTTGATGGCGATGAAGGTGCGCTCGGCGGCCATGGGAAAACGGCGGAAGTGACGGCCATCGTGTGGGTCAGGCCTGCCGCTTGGCAAGCGAAGCGGGCACCTGCAGCTGCCATGGCGGTTCGCAGGCGTGCGATCGCAGCAGCGGCGGCGGGCGCATCCGCACGCGACACCCACAACGCGACGACCAGCGCGCATCACCGCCCGGCCGCATGGAGCCCGCCAGCCGGATCTGGCCCACGCCCGCCTCGATGCGATCCGCCCCGCGCGGAGCCGCAGGCGACGGGGGAGCGGGACGCCTCCCGCGAGACGCAGCCGGCCTGGCCGTCCTCAGCCTTCCACCAGCGCACCGTCCCCCCGTGCGTCGTCCACCGGCTCGGCGGGGAGCCCCGCGGCGGAGGCAGGGGCGTCACGCACCTCGGCCGGATCGCCGAGGGCGAACACCCGGATCGGTTCGGGCCAGCCCTTCAGCCCGTGCTCCCCGAGATCCACCACGGGCCAGTCGGCCGGCAGCAGGACGCGCAGCTCGGCGCTGATCAGGATCGGGTGTTCCGGAAACCGGCGCGTCAGCGCCTCCAGCCGGCAGGCCAGGTTCACGGCGGAGCCGATCACGGTGAACTCCAGCCGCTGGCTGCTGCCCAGGTTGCCGGCGATCACCTCGCAGACGTGCAGGCCGATGCCCTGCCGCAGCGGCGGCAGCCCCTGCTGCTCCAGGCTGCGATTGAGCCCGTCCAGACGCCGCTGCATGGCCAGGGCCGCGGACGCGGCCGCCAGGGCCTCAGCCGCGTCACCGCGACTGCGGGGCACCCCGAACTCCGCCATCAGCGCGTCGCCGATGAACTTGTCCACCAGGCCCTGCTGCTCGATCACCGCCGCGGCGATCGCCTCGAAATAGCGGTTCAGCAGGGCGAACAGCGGCGCCGGCTCCAGGCGGGCGCTCAACTCGGTGAACCCCACCAGATCGGTGAACAGCACCACGCAGCGGCAACGGCTGCCACCTACCTGGGTCCAGATCGGGCCGGGCCGGCGCAGGATGTCCTCGAGCAGCGATGGCGAAATGCGCCGCGCCAGCAACTGGTGCAGATAGGCCCGTTCGCGCTGTTCGCGCAGCCCCTGGCCACCGGCCCGCGTGATCCCGGCCAGCAGCGGTGCCAGCACCAGGGCCGAGGCGGGCAGCTGGCGGCGGACCAGATCCCAGGCGGCGCCGCTGAGCAGCAGGCCGCCGGCGGCCAGACCCAGCCCCAGAACCAGCGACCGGCGGGACTCGCCGCCGAGGCCCAGCACCATCCAGCTGAGCAGCCCCCACAGCGGCAGCAGACCCAGCGTCCCGGCGGCGCCGAGGGGCCAACGCGCCGAGCCCGACAGCACCGTGGCCAGGGCGGCCGCCTCGATGTCGGTGCCGCTCTGGGGACCGAAGGGCGTCTCCTGCTGATCGCCCAGCTCCGGCGCGGTGACGCAGAGGATCACGGTGCGACCGCGCCAGCGCGCATCCGGCTGCTGCTCCAGCGTCCAGGCGCTGATGCGGGTGATCGTGCCGGCCGGCCCCGGATGATCGATCAGCAGCGGCGCCTCGGGAAGCGGCGCGGTGGACAGAGCGAACGGCAACGGCGGCGGCCAGGGCCGGGCAAACCCCTCGAGGTTCTGCCGCAGCCAGGCGCCACCGGGGATCGCCTCACGGAGCCCCTGCGGGCTCTGCAGCACGGTGGTGAGGCCCAGCCGCGGCAGACGCCCACCGGGCCAGGAGGACGCCGAAGGGCCGAGCAGCCGGAGGCTCTCCACCCCGTCCTGCACGCTGCGCGAGAACGACACCGCCAGCACCAGCCGCTCGCGCCAGGGGGCCAGACGCGCCACGAAGGCCCGGTCGTCGGCGGCACCGAAGCGGCTCGGCTGGCTGTGGACGATGTTGAACACGACGCGGGCGGCGCCGCGCTCCAGCACCCAGGCGGCCAGCTCCGCCTGCAGGGCACGCGGCCAGGGCCAGGGACCCATCCCCCGCAGCAGCGGCGAGGCGCTCCGCTCCTGGGGAGAGAGCAGATCCGCCACGGCCAGCGACTCGGCATCGATCGCCAGGATCAGGGGGTCGCGGGGAGCGGGCCGCACGCCGCGCAGACGGAAGGCCCAGGCCATCAGCTGGCTGTCTGCAGTCGCCAGCCACCGCCCCGGTGGTGTGGCGACCAGCGGCGGCAGGGCCGCGATCAGCGGCAGCAGCAGCGCCATCAGCCAGAGCACCTCCCAGGCGCGTGGCGGCTTCCGGATCGCCGCAGCGGCGGCCTGCGGCTGGGGCCGTCGCTCAGGGCGCCGCCGCTGCAGCCAGACGCGGACGCCACCCCCGCCAGGCCCGCGGCCCCACCATCGCAGGTGCCTCAGGGCAGCGCTCACGGCCGCCAGCCCGCGGGAGCCCTCGGGGCGGCCACGCTCGGCGCTCACCGCGCCGGCCCCGGCGGCGCGGCAGGAGCAGTCCCCGGAGCGGCCGGCGTCGACGCGGCCTGCCCAGCACCCATCCCGAGCGTGCGGCGGATCAGCGGCAGGGTCTCCATCGGGGCGGGGAAGTCATTGAGCAGCAGGCTGCGGGCGAGACGGGTGCGCGCCTCCTCCCGGCTGAGGCGGCGGGGCGGCTGCCAGGTGCCGTCGCGGAACAGCAGCTCCTGGCCGCCCTCGAGCACGAAGCCCTTGCCGGTGCCGGTCGACACCCGCACGCGCCCCTCCCAGCTGAACACCTTCACCTCGCGCTCGCCCACCTCCAGGAAGACGGTGGTGCCCTCGATCGAGGCGGTGGCCACCCGGGTGCGCACCCGCAGCGCGCCCTGGCCCTTGGAGCCTGGGTTGACCCAGGCGATCAGCTGGCCGCGCTGCAGGGCCAGCGCATCGGGGTCGAGGCGCAGCAGGGCGTCACCACCCAGCCGGAAGCTGCGGCCATCGGCCAGCCGCACCTGCAGCCGCCCCGGCGTACGGGTACGCAGCACGGTGTCGGGCAGCAACGCCTGGCCCACCACGGCCTGGCGCTCGGCGCGCCCCGGCAGCTGCACGAAGGCGGGCCGCGACGGCACCGCCACCACCCGGGGATCACGGCCGGCGGCGCGAGCGAACGGCGCCAGCGTCAGCGGTGTCAGGGCCAGAGCCAGCGCATGCAGCAGGGTCCGGCGCGAACGCAAGGCCACGGCAGGGCAGGGGGTAGAGGCTCCAGGCTGGCGTGGGGCGGGCAAGGAGACAACCGACGGATCCAACCCGACGGGAGGTGATCCGACCCAGGCCTTCAACCGTGTCAGCTCGGACCATCAGGTCAATGTGAATCGTCCTCCCGGTGGGGAGCAGGCGCAGAGGAGGACTCATCCTCGAAGCCGCACCGTCGGAGAAATTCATCTGCGTCTTTTTTGCGTTCCAGCCGCAGCGGCCCGCGACGGCGCTGCCGGCGAAGGCCCAGACTCCATCGCCAGGCCTGCAGCAGCGACAGCTCGGGACCTTCCCACACGGGCGTGGCGGCCGCGAAGCCGAGGGCCAGCACCAGGGCCGACACCATGCCGCTGGCGATGCCCTGCAGCAGAGCGCGGGTGCGCTCAGGGGCCCGGGCCCGGGTGAGGTTGCGGCGCAGGTTCTGCTCGAGCTGATCAGCGCTCCTGAGCAGGGCGCGCTTCTGTTCCGGCAGTGGCTGGCGCAGAACATCGGCCTGCACCGCCAGATCCGGGGCCTGGAGGCCGGCCAGGCGGCGCTGCAGATCCGGGAAGCTGGCTGCAGCGCTGATCTGCTCGCGCAGAGCGCTGAAATTACGCTCCAGTTGCCACTCCTGTCGGCTCTGCGCATTGGCGGCGGTCTGCAGCGACAGGTAGGCCGCGACCGCCTGCAGCGGGATCAGCAGCAGAAAGCCGAGCGCCGCCACCACGCCCAACCGGCCAAGGCGATGCCAACGGAGCTGCAGGCGTTCGTGGCTGGGATCGAACCAGGCGCCCAGCTGCAGCAGCGCCAGGCCGATCAGGGCGAACGGGCCGGTCTCCACGAGAACGCTGGCGGCACGCAGCTGCCAGGCGGACACCAGCAGCCGGGGTGGCAGCACCTGGCTGCAGACCGCAATGGCGAACAGCGCGATCAGCCCCAGACCGACGGCCGAGAGGGTCGGCCCGAGCATCGGCGAGAACGCCAGCCCTGACTTCCAGGGATCGGCGACACCGCTGTCGTCGGCAAGCTCCGGCTGCGCAGGCCGGGAGGCGTGGGATGGGTTGGGAAACGGCGAGGTCATCGGCGGGAAGCAAGCATCGCTGGCGCACTGGCCGGGCTGGCGGCGCTGGCCGCCTGGCCCTGGCGCTGCAAGGCCGGATCGATGGCGGCGGCCATGGCGGCCTCATCGAGGCCGCCGCCGAGAAAGCGGTTGAGGCGGGCGGCCGCTGCAGCCGGATCCGCGACGGCGTCGCGGTAGGCAAGCGACAGCACCTGCACGCTCTCGCCGCGGGCCTGAAGCTCGGCCTTGAGCCGTTCAAGCTGCTGCAGCCAGGCCGCGGCGAGCTGGCGCTGCCGGCGGGGCGTGGGGCGCTGGCCGTTGCGGGCGAGCATCGCCGCCTGGGAGGCCAGCACCTCCGGCAGCGGCCGCTCCACGAACACGATCCGGTAGGGCCGATCAACCGGCAGGTGCGCCAGCAGCGGCGCCACCACCTTCACCACCTTGCCGCGGCTCTTCTCAATCCAGTGCACGGCCGGGGCACGGCCGAGGCTCTTCACCGGCTCGAATTCCAGATAGCCGCGGGGGTTGCTGGCATCGGCCTCACGCTTGCCGTCGCTGAGGGGCGCGAGGCCACCGGCGGCGAGCATCTGCATCAGCATCGAGGTGCCCGAGCGCGGCAGGCCCGACACCACCACCGCCGTCTCGCCAGGCGGCGGCAGGGCCTGATCGCAGCAGAACTCGGCCAGCGAGAAGGGCCGCTCCAGCAGGGCGTCAAGATCGCGCTCCAGATCCGCCTGGCCCGGCAGGGATTCACCGCGGCGCAGATCGCGCAGCCGGTCCACCGCGGCGCGGGCCAGCAGCAGGTGATCGTTGGCCTCCTCGGGGTGGCCCAGGCGCCGCTGCAGGCGAGCCATCAGCCGATGCCCGGCGGGAAAGACGGGGTTCTGCTGCAGGGCCACCCGCAACGGCAGGATCGCCTCCACCTCGCGGCCCAGGGCCGCCAGCGAACGGGCGCAGATGAAATGCGCCTGCGGCTGGTGATAAAGCAGGCCCAGCGCGGCGGTGGCCTGATCCAGGGCCCGGCGGTGCTCACCGCGGCGGGTGAACACCCGGGCCAGGCCGAGGCGGCAGCCGGCATTGATCTCGATGGCGAGCGCGGCGGTGTAGTCGTGCTGGGCCTCCTCCAGCTGCCCGAGGGCGAGATGGCTCTCGGCCATCTGCTGATAGAGGGCAGGGCGGTTGTGCACCTGCGCCTCACGGGCCTGCTCGAAGCTCTCCAGGGCTTCGGCGTGGCGGCCCTGGGCGGCAAGCAGGCGGCCACGCAGGAAGGCGAAGGTGTTGTGGTTCACACCAGCGCGCTTGCTCAGCGCGTGGATCCGCCGCCGTTCGCCATCGCTGAGATCCTCGGGCTGGCGCTCCTGCTCCTCCAGCTCCTTCTGGAAGGCCTGCAACTGCTCGAGGGCCTCGGCGGCATAGCGCTGTTTCTCGAGCACCAGCCGCTCCAGCGCAGCTCAGCCTCGGCCGTGCGCCCGAGGCTGAGCTGCGCCTGAAACAGATGCACCCCGAAGCGGGCCTCGTCGGGGTCGGCGTCCCAGAGCTCCGCAAACAGGGGAATCGCCTGATCGAGCCGGCCGGCATCCAGCAGATCGCGGGCGAGGTTGTAGCGCAGCTCCCGCAGGGTGGTGGTGGCGGCCTTCTCCAGGTTTTCATCGGGCTGATCGATGTAGCCCAGCTCCACCAGCTGCTGCAGAGCGGCGTGCTGATCCACCGGATCGCTCTGCACACCGGCCGGATGCAGGCCGGCATCACCCTCGATCGCATCCCAGCTCGGCACCCGTTCGATCACTGGCGGCTCGGCGAAGGCGCCGAGCAGCGGCCGGCCGTCCATGTCCTCGCCGATCGGCAGATCGAACAGGCTGAGGATGGTGGGGGTGATATCCAGCAGGCTGGCGCCGAAGGCGTTCTCGCCGCGGCGCAGGCGCGGACCGCGCATCGCCAACATGCCGAACTGGCGGTGCTCTTCAGCGGGGCCGGCGGGCTCAAGCGGCAGCTCCCGCGGGCGCAGCTGATCGGGATGGAAGCCGTGATCACTCACGATGATGACGGTGGTGTCGTCGTCGATCAGCTGTAGATAGGTGCCGAGCATCAGGTCGTGGAAGCGATAGCCGGCCGTCACCACCTCCTTGTAGAGCTCAAAATCCTCTTCACTCACCCACTCCAGCCGGGGTGGGTGGTATTTCATGAAGCCGTGGCAGAAGTGATCGATGCCATCGAAATACACCGCCATGAAATCGCACGGCTCCAGCTGGATCAGGGCCGTGGCGGCGGCATGGATCGTGGCAGTTTCCGCCAGCACCTTGGCCACCGAGGCGAGGCGGAAATCCTTGTGCTGATCGATCTCGGCGGCACGCGGAATGAACGGCAGCAGCATCTCCGGCTCCAGATCGGCCGGATGGATGCGCAGATCGGCCAGGGGTTCACTGAGCCGCTCCGGATGGATGGTGCCGGGCCGCATCGGCCAGGGTTTGTCCACCGGCGCGACCATCTGCTGGTAGTGGTTGGACACCATCACGCCGCTGATCGGCTCGACGGGATGGGAGGGCCACCAACCCACCACGTTGGACTTGAGACCGTTCTGCTGCAGGATGTTCCAGATGGCTTTCGTTCTGCGGCCAAGGTTGGTGATCGGCCGCACACCACCGCTCACCGGATCGGGTTCGCTGAAACCGTGAATGCCGTGCTTATAGGCGCGCTTGCCGGTGGCGATCGATGTCCACAGCATCGGCGAGAGCACCGGATAGAGCGTGGAGAGGTTGCCCACCACGCCCTCACTGGCCAGCCGCGCCAGGTTTGGCATGTGGCCGGCATCCAGCAGCGGCCCGATCACCTCCCAGTCGGCGGCATCCCAGCCGAGCAGCAAAACCTTGGGAGCCATCAATCAGTACCAAACGACATCAAGGAAAAGGCCCCTGTCAGCCCGGCCTGCACCAGGCCGAACGACGTCGAAGGGGCCTCAGAGAGGACCAACAGCAAGCGTCAGCCCGCTTCGCGGATGCGGCGTCGCAGCTTGCGCGACCAGGCAGCACCGGCAGCCAGTCCAGCCAGGCCGAGTGGTCCCGGAACGACCGCAATCGATTGATTGGGAGTAGTTTCATAGGCCCACTGGGTAATCTCGAGAAATTGATTTGCGGGATCAATTCTCATCTGGGCCCAGCCGTAGTTATAATTTCCGACAGATCCGAAGCGGAAGCCAAAGTAATTTAAGCCTTCCACGAGATTTGCAGGGAAATCCGTGGCCGCTCCAACAGCCAATTGATTGTCAGAAATGAGAAACCCTGCGATGAGCCCCCAGTTTCCACCTCCAATAGCCGTAGGTCCCACGACATTGCCAGGAGCCAAGCCAAGAGGATAATTTGAAAGGGAACCAGGAAAGGTGTTACCCACACGAATAGCACTATTGCCTGGCAAATTACTGAGAAGCATGTTGAGTGTCCCGGTCCCGCCCGGACCCTGTCTAAATCCCACCAGCTTGAAGTTGGCCCCACCGACACCATCAATGTCCCACCCAGCTTGTCCAACGCCGGTAAGAGATACAGGAGTCGTTTTATACACAATCGCCGCCTGAGCCTCAGTCGGAGCCAAGCCCACGGCCGCCAGGCCACCAGCTGCGAGCGAGAGGCGCTGCACCCAGAGAACTGCAGAATCCCTTGCCTCCAGAGGACGGTGACGCGATACCTGCACAGAAGCGATGTTCTCAGACATGAGGGAATCAAACAACGAAAGGAACAAAGGAATGTTGACAGGAAGGGATCACTAGTGTGCCGTCCCAGAGATTTGCGAGCAAAGTCGCTGGAGCTTCTCCAGGATGGAGTCCGCCGTGGCGGTCCAGTTGAACGGCGCCTTGGTCTTGTTGTAGGCCGCCACGAACTGCTCGATCTTGGCGATCAGCTCTTTGACGCTGG
>CALRJS020000036.1:0-36026 GCA_943367595.1 Sphingobacterium thalpophilum | reverse complement strand
GATCGCTACCTGGGTGCCTTCAATTACCGCTTCAACCGCCGCTTCAACTTGGCAACAATGACTGAGCGAGTGGTTCATGCCATCTGCAGCTGCGACGCTCGGCCGGAACGCATCTTGAGGAGTGCGGAGCTAGCTACCTAATCAGGTCTCCGAATACATGCTCAACAAAAGCAATGAAGAGCGAGGTCATGCCTCCCGCATGATCGATTATCTGCTCGACTGTGACGAACAGGTCATTCTGCCCACCATTCAGTCGCCGCAACGCTCCTGGGAATCCACCCAGGCGCTGTTCGATCAGGTGCTGGTGATGGAGAAAGCCGTTACAGCCTCCATCAACCGCCTGTACACCTTGGCGGAGGCGGATGGGGAGCGGAGCGCATCCGCCATGTTGGATTGGTTTGTCGAAGAACAGATCCAGGAAGAGGCAGAAGCCCGCTTCGTGCTGCAGCGTCTGCGCCTGGCAGGGGACAACTCCGCCGCCCTGTTGCTCCTGGACCAGCAGTTCCTGGATGGCACCGCTCTCGCCAGCGTGAAGCGTGCGGCCAGCCGCTATCGGGGTGGCGGTGGTGGTGGCGCCGCCTGAGGGTCGCCACTGCCGGTGGTGCGTGGCTTCTGGGGCGGTGTGACCAGTGGGCAGTTCCTGAAGAAAGCCGTTCTGGTGAGGTTTCAGCCACTTCCAGCCACTACCCCGGCAACTCCAACCAGGCGCATGGCCTTGGTCATTGTCTGCAAAGGCACGGCACAAACGCTTCATTGATACAGATTCTCGTACGCAATCACCTGCCAGATAGTCATTTCATACGCATTAATCACTGGAGCCTCGACTTACATTGACGCTGCCTCGCGCAAGCTCGATGCAATCGTATGGGAACCCAAAGGTCAACTATGACTGGTGGGCAGGCAATTCACTGGTGACCAATGAAGCCGGCACATTCATTTCAGCGCATGCTGCTCATGCCGGCTTGATCATGTTCTGGGCAGGCTCGTTCACCATCTACGAGCTCAGCCGTTACAACCCTGCCCAGCCGATGGGTGAGCAGGGCCTGATTCTTTTGCCAAACCTGGCGCGCCTTGGTCTTGGGGTTGGGGAAGGTGGTGTGATCGCCCATGCGGAGCCGATCATCGCCATCGCCGCGTTCCACCTGGTGAGCGCCGCCGTGCTGGCCGCCGGGGGGATGTGGCACCTCTTCCGTGCCCCCACCGACCTTGGCACCACACAGGGCGGAGCCAAGCGCTTCAACTTCAGCTGGGAAGACCCTGCCAAGCTGGGGGTGATCCTGGGCCATCACCTGATCTTCCTGGGCCTGGGAGCCATTGCCTTTGTTGAACTGGCCAAACGGGTAGGTATCTACGACCCTGCCCTTCAAGCTGTGCGAACCGTGCAACCCCACGTGGATCTGGCCACAATCTGGAGCTATCAGACCAGCTTCCTCTCGATCTCCAGCCTGGAAGATGTGATCGGTGGCCATGTGGTGATCGCCTTCATGCTCACCCTGGGCGGGGTATGGCACATTCTGGTGCCACCGTTGCCCTTCGCCCGCAAGCTGGTTCTCCAGTCGGCCGAATCGATTCTTTCTTACTCGATTGGTTCGGTGGCCTTGATGGGATTTGTGGCCAGCCTCTGGTGTGCTTCGAACACCACGGTGTATCCGGTCGAATTCTTCGGCCCTGCACTCACGATGAAGTTCTCCTTCTCTCCCTACTTCGCCGACAGTGTGGATCTGCCGTTGGGAGTTCACACCGCTCGTGCCTGGCTGGCGAATGCCCACTTCTTTCTGGCCTTCTTCTTCCTGCAGGGCCATCTCTGGCACGCTCTGCGGGCTCTCGGCTTTGATTTCCGCCGGGTGGGCAAGGCGCTTGAAATGATGGGGGCTGCCTGAAACTAAAGCGCCGGGTGAACTCCACTGGTGAAACTCCCTGGTGAAACTCCCTAGTCAAACGACCCTGTGGAAACGCCACTCCATGAACCAGATACCAGGGAGTCACACCGATCAGAACCACAACGGCGTGAACGACATCCAAGGAGTGAACAACAGTCGGAAGCCCATCTCAGTGATCCACCACCGATTGAACAAGTACTTAGTGAACCACCACTGAGTGATCCACCACTGAATGAGCCACCACTCAGTGAGCCAGCGCTGGGTGAGCCAAAACCAAGGGATTCATCACTGTGAAACCCACGGCTGCATGAATCCCAACCAAGAGATTCACAACTGGCAAAACCATGACTGTGAGACTCACAACTGTGCCCTGGCCGGAAGGCCAGGGCTTTCTGCTGAATGCAACTGCAAACAGAGATTCAGAGTGGTGATGTCCTGCTGAGAGATTCAATCAGCTCCCGTTCAAGCTCAGCCTTGAGCACCTCAATCGCCTGCAACTCCTGATAAAGCTGAGCCAATGTCTGTTCCTGCGCCTGGATGCCCTGCACCAGGGAAAGCTGCTCTTGGGTAAGCCCCGGATGATCCAGGCTGAGCTTCTGGATGGGCTGATGCTGGCGGATCTTACCCAGCAGAGCCAGTCCATGGACGGCTGGCGTGCTGCTGTGATGGGAGGTAAACGCACAGGAGGGCCAGGAGGAGATGGCGGTGAAACTGAGAGTGCTGGGCATGAAATACAAGGCAACAGGATCAACGTAACTGTGATGACTTGATCGCCTGAATCCATTGATGCCGAGCTGATGTCGGCAATGTCACCTGTCGATGTCGTTCCACAAAGCTCCACAAGGACTGCTGGTGATTAGACCATCAAGGTTCTGATTCATCACAATGCCCGTTCGCATCTTGTTTGCCACCACCACCGGAAAAACGGAGGACGTTGCCACCCGCCTCGCTGAGCTGATCGGACCCTCTGCAAGCGTGCAGGATGTGGGTGATCTCGACACCACCGAGGAGTTGGAAGCTTCGGGCGACCTGATCTGTTGCGTGCCCACCTGGAACACCGGAGCAGATTCGATGCGCTCAGGCACCGCCTGGGACAGCCACGTGGAAGGCATCCCTGATCTGCAGATGACCGGTCGAACCGTGGCCATCGTGGGCCTGGGAGACTCTTCCTCCTACTCCGATTACTTCTGCGATGCCATGGAAGAGCTCTAGACGGCTTTCATCCAGTCTGGTGCCAGAATGGTCGGCAAGGTATCACCCGATAGCTACAATTTTTCAGAATCAAAAAGTGTGGTGAACGGGCTCTTCTGCGGGCTGCCTCTCGATGAAGACAGTGAACCCGATCTCACCGATGAACGCCTTGTGCAGTGGGTGAATCAGCTGAAATCAGAGGCACCCGGGATGTTCTGACACTCTCGATCGTGATGGCGTCAGTCTTCGTCAACACGGCGTCTCCATAAGGAAGGGACCCAGAGGGTTGTCCAGGCATTGGTTTCCGCCAACATCTCAAGATGCTCGCTGATCAGACAGCGGGCATCTTCCAGGTCTGATCGCAACGACAGCACCGAAAGGCGCTCCATGCACCAATCCCTGAGGCTGGTGAGCTGGAGGATACGATTGAGAATCTCGATGTCTTCGCTCGAGTGCATCTGTGACTCGTCCATCACGATCACGCCATGGCGGTGAGGTGACTGCATCTTCATGGTGATCCCTGCGACTTGCCAAGAAAATGCGACGCTCAGGCGTAGCAAATTGAACAACTCCGTCCAACCTCATCTTGTGTTGGATCACGGAACCGTTGACCTCGAATTGGCTGGGTTTGCATCAGTCGACCGAGAATGAGTTGACCGCGAATCGGTTGACTTTGGATCGGTTGACGTTGGATCGGTTGGCTTTGGATTGGTTGGCTTTGGATTGGTTGACCTTCGATTGATTGCCCTTGGATCGGTTGACCGTTACTCGGTTAGTCTTGGATCGGTTGGCCTTGAAGTGGTTCAACCTGAAGCGGTTGGGCCTGAAGAGGTTGTGCCCGAAGAAGTATGGCTTGATGAGGCCGAACTAGATGACTTTGAAGAAGCATGGCTTGATGAGCCTGAACTAGACGAGACTGAACTCGATAAGCCTGACCTCAGCAAGACTGAGCTTAATGGGCTTGACTGTAGCAAGAATGAACCCAATGAGCCCGATCTCAAATAGGTTGAACCAGAAGAGATTGACCTAAGCAAGACCGAACTTGATGAGCTTGACCCTAGAAAGATTGAGTGTTAAGCGCCTGACCTTAGAATGGCTGAAACCGATGACACCGACCTTGGTGGTGTCGACCTTGATTGTGTTGATCTTGATTGGGTTGATCTTGATTGGGTTGATCCAGAATCTGCAGATCCTGATTCAACGGCTCTTGCCTGTACCGATCTCCAAAAAAGTGATCTTGGCTGAATTCCTCTTGATTCACATGTTGCTGCCTGGACTCCTCTTGAATGAGCTCAAGCTGATCCAACGCCCAGCCGCTATGGAGGCCGTTGATCTGCCGCTGAGATCGCTGAGCCGCAGCCAAGGCAACGAAATCCGCTGAGCCAGCGCTGATGCAACGGCATCCACTGAGCGGCCCCTGAGTCAGCGACAGGCGACCAGGCCTTCGCGGAGCGCCAAAGCAGCGGAAGCAGCGCCATCGTGGGTCTCGGAGTCTGCTCTGATCGCTGTGATTCCCGTTGCGCCGCTGCCGTTGCAGCAACCCGCAGGGCCTGCCTGGGTGCTGCCCTGTCCGGGAGAGGTGCGTTGGGACGTGCTGGGCGAGGTGGAGCTGCCTCGGGAGGGCACAGACGGCCAACCGCTCGGCGGTTTCTCGGCCGCTGCCATGGACCCGGAGGGACGCAGCCTGTGGCTGCTCAGTGACGCCCCTGCTCCCTTTCTGGTGCCGCTGCATGGTGCTGCACGCCTCGGGGAGAGCAGCGGCAGGCCGCCGGTGGTGGGACGGCGGCTGATGCTCACCGATGCCAACGGTCAGCCGTTTGCCCACCCCCTCGACGGTGAAGGGCTGGTGATCAAGGGCGAGGACATCTGGATCGTGAGCGAGGGGCGCCGCACGCCGGAGCAGTCGCCGCGCCTGCTGCGCTTTCAGCGCGCCAGTGGGCGCCTGCTGGAGGCCTGGGATCTGCCGGAGGCCTGGCAGGCGGCACCGGGGCGGGGCCTGGGCTCGAACCAAGGGCCGGAAGCGCTGACCCTGCTGCCGGCATCACCCGCGGCGCCGGGCGGTTCAGGCCTGCCCCCTTCTTTGCTGCTGGCGGCCGAGCGGCCACTGCTGCAGGACCCGGAGGGATCGCTGCGCCTGCTGCGTTTCGGCCAGCTGGCCAGGAGCCTGGCAGGCAACGCCGCCCCAGCCACTCCCGTCAGCGCGGCTCCGGCCGCTTCTGCGGCCTCCATCACCCCTGAGACCCCAGCCCCGAAGCTGGCCTTTCTGCCGGCTGGGCGTCTGGCGGTGGCGCTGGAGGGTCCCCAGTGGGGCCTCACCGAGTTGCTGGCTCCGCCGCGCTCCGGGCTGCTGCTGGGGCTGGTGCGCGGCTATGCCGCACCGAACCGCTGGTGGGCGCGGCTGGTGGCCTTCTCTCTGCCGTCAAACCGGCCCGCAGGCGAGGACGCCCCACCGCTCACACCGGTGCGGCAGTGGGATCTGCTGGCAGCAGGGCTCAGCCCCGACAACTGGGAAGCCCTCGCCGTGGGGCCGGCCCTCGCCGATGGACGCCCCACGTTGCTGCTGGCCAGCGACGACAACTTCAACGTGATGCAGGCGAACCGGATCGCCCGGATCGCCCCCCGCTGTCCGGCACGTCCCTGATCCAGGATCCGCAGCGTGAGCCCAGCACTGTGCTGGCGTTTCAGCTCCGGTCCTGACCGGAGCCAAGCCGTTCGAGGCTGGGCATCAGCGCCACCGCCGCCACCAGGCCCAGAGCCACGATCAGCAGCGCCGGCACCAGCGCGGACGACACCCGTTCATCACCGGCGTACTGATAGACGCGCACCGCCAGGGTGTCGAAATCGAAGGGGCGCAGGGAGAAGGTGAGCGGCAGCTCCTTGACCGTATCGACGAAGACCAGCAGCGCACCGACCAGCAGCGGCCCTTTCAGCAGGGGCAAGTGAACACGGCGCAGCACCTGGGTCCAGCTGCAGCCAAGGCCGGTGGCCGCCTCATCGACACTGGGCGGAATCCGCTCCAGAGCCGCATCAAGGCCCCCCTTGGAGACGGCCAGAAAGCGATCGCTATAGCCCCAGAGCAACAGCAACAGCGGGCTAAGACCAAGGGGCCCGCCGATCAGCATCAGGGCCAGGGCCAGCACCGTGCCGGGGATCGCATAGCCCATGCCGGCCGCGAAGGTGAGCTGGCGCAGGAAGGGCTGAGGGATCCAGCGGCGGGCGATCGCCAGCACCACCGCCGCCACCACCGTGACCAGGGCAGCGGCAAGGGCCAGACCAAGGCTGCGCAACGTGAGCGCCACCAGCTCCTCGGGCGCATCGCTCTGCAGGTGGTCGCGGCTCATCACCAGCCAGGTGAGCGGAATCGCCAGGCTGATCAGCGGCGGGACCAGGGTGAGCAGCTGGGCCGCGCACGACCGCCAGCCGCTCAGTTGCCATTGCAGTGAGCTGGTGCCGTCATGGCCCATGTTCCAGCGGCGGCTGCGCTGGCGTAACCAGCGTTCAGCCCCCACCAGCAGGCTCACCATCACAAGGGCGATCAGGGCGAGCCCCACAGCTCCCTGCAGATCCCCTTCTCCCTGCCAGCGCTGCAGGATCCCGCGCGAGAGGGTGGGCACACCGAGCAGCTCGACCGCGCCCAGTTCATTGACCACCTCCATGCCGCTGAGGGCGACGCCGGCACCGATCGAGGGCAGCGCCAGCGGCAGCGCCACCCGCCGAAAGCTGCCCCACGGACCAACCCCCAGGCTGCGGCAGGCCTCCAGCTGGCGGTGGCCGCTCATCGAGAAGCTCTCGGTGGAGAGCAGAAACACGTAGGTGTATGTGGTGAGGCTGAGCAGCAGCACGGCCCAGCCGATGCCGTGAAAGCGGAAGCCCCAGCGGCTGCCGAGATCGACAAGCACGGCGGCCAGCACAAAGGCAGGCGCCGCCAGCGGCAGCACCTGCGCCAGGCGCAGCCAGCGCCGGCCGGGGAAATGGCAACAGGCCGTGAGCCAGCCATTGGCCGTGCCCACCACGGCGCCGATCAGGCCGACACCGAGCACGAGCACCACGGTGTTGACCACCTGCTCCACGCCTTCGGCGCCCAGCTGGAGGGTGCTGGAGCCAGGGGCCAGCAGGGCGTAGCCCACCAGAACCAGCACCGGCAACAGGGCCAGGGCTGAGACCAGCACAACTGCGGCCGTCAGAGAGGCGCGCCGCATCGGCGGCGCCCCCTTCCCAGCTGTTGCGCGTTCGGCTGTTGCCAGTGCCGCCATTCGGGTTCTACTTCCAGCCGTTGGTTTCCATCATCCGGGTGGCGGCCCTGCTCCGTGCTCCGATCTGCTCGACCGAGACGCCATCCGCCCTGAACGTACCGAACCGCTTGAGGATGGGATTGTCACCCACGCCCCTGAGCGGGTACTCGTTGTTGGCTTCGGCATAGCCGCGGCCACCGGTGGGGGAGGCCAGGAACTCGATCAGCCTCAGAGCGGCCTGGGGATTCTTGGCATGGCGCGTGACACCGGCACCGCTGATGTTGACGTGGGAGGGATTCACGTAGACCACCCGGAGCTGCTCAGCCAGACGCTTGTCCTCGGCGCCGCCTTCACCCGAAAGCATGCGGGCCACGTAGTACGAGTTGACGACGCCCACCGCGCACTCACCCCGGGCGACGGCGCGGGCCAGGGGGGTGTCCGAGGTGAAGAACGGCTGCTTCACATTGGCCACCATGCCGCGCACCCAGTTGCGGGTGGTGGCATCGCCGCGCAGGATCATCTGGCTGGCCACCAGCGACTGGTTGTAGGGGCTCTTGCGGTCGCGCAGGCAGAGCTTGCCTTTCAGGGCTGGCTTGGCCAGATCGGCGTAAGTGCGAATCGTGTTGGGATTCACCAGCCTCGGGTTGACCACCACCGCGCGCACCCTGCGGGTGAGGCCGTACCAGCGGCCCTTGGAGTCGCGCAGGTTGGCAGGCACATCGCGCTGCAGGGCGGCGGAGCGGCTGGGCTGGAACAGGCCCTGGTCGGTGGCGGTATCGAGGCGGGCGGCATCCACCAGCACCAGCACATCGGCGGGGCTGTTGCGCCCTTCACTCTTGAGACGCTCGATGATGGCGTCGTCCTTGGCTTCCAGCACATTCACCTTGATGCCCGTGCGGGCGGTGAACTGGCGGTAGAGCTCTTTGTCCGTGTTGTAGTGGCGGCCCGAGTACACCCCGATTTCAACGGGTTTGCGGTTGGGTGCCTGTTGCGCCAGGCCGGCACCCACGGCGGTGGCGATCGAAACAACCGTCAAGCCGGCACCAGCCAGCTTCAGGGTGGCGGAAGAGATCCGTTTCATCCAGGAGATGGAGCGCCTTAGGGCGCGAATGCAACTCCTGGAGCGTAAGGATCAGGGTCTGGCGACCCAGGTCGAAAGGGTGCGACCCGAAGTAACAAATGTGACCGGAAGAAAGACCGTCGGATCAGTGGATGGGGGAAACACCCAGGAACCCAGGAACCCAGGAACGAGAACCGCCCAGGCTGCTCGAAACGCCAAGGCTGCCCGGCTGTGGTGGCTGCACCCTGTGCAGTACCCCGGGAGACGGATTCCCCGGGATGGCACGGGAACCCAAAGAAAAAGCGACCATCAGCAGGGCTGACGATCGCGTAGGGCGGGATAAACGGAGTGGCTCAGCGGTTAGGCCGGACCCGGACCGGCACAAGCGCCGGCTGCATCAGACCGCCGCCGGAGTTGTCGTCGTCGGAGTCGGTGGTGAGCCAGAAGGCCAGGCCGAACAGCGCCACGACGCCGGTGAAAAGCAGAAGTTCGACCATGACACCCAACCGGTATGCAGCAACGTTAGCCACAACCTGAGAGCTGACTGTGTCGATGACTGCGATTGGTGCGCAGCTCAGCTCAGCTCAGGCGGCACCGGCGCCGGCGAGCAGACCGATCGGGCCCAGGGCCAGCAGCGCTCCCACCACGGTGAGCAGCACGGCGAGGCGCACGGTCCAGGCGGTGCCGAGGCGGCGCAGCAACAGGAACGTGACCCCCACGGTGAGACCGGAGGCCAGCAGGGCTCCTGCCCACCAGCTGCTGGCACCGCTGGCTTCATGGCCGTGCAGCATCGCGTGGATCGCCACCGCCACAGTCACCACGGTGCCGGCCGCAGGGATGGAGGGGGGGTGGCCGGAGCGGCGGCTCATCAGGATCAGCACACCCAGACCCGAAACCGCCAGTGCCGCCAGCAGCTCAGCCACGGGCAGGCCGCCGCCGCTGACGCCGAAAAACGCACCGATCACCGCACCGGCGAGGGCGAACAGCAACAGCTGGGCGCTCACGAACGACGAGGCCGCGCCCACGCCCACCAGCAGGAAGAGGTGGTCGAGGCCGGTGAGGGGATGGCTGAAGCCACCCGCCAGGCCGGCGCCCGCCACACCGTGGGCGCTGGCGGGCAGGGCGCCCAGCAGGCTGAGGCCAAGACCGGCGCAGCCGGCCAGGGCCAGATCACGGCCTGACGAGGACTTGAGGGAAGCGAGGGGCATGGTGAACTCCGGTCCGCGCCGGGGATTGAAGGAGGAGGAGCAGGGGCGAGCGTTCTGGCTGAGGGCACGCCTGTGGAAGGGGCCCATCACAGCTGCGGGACAGCGCCGGACTGGCGACCACGCCTTCGGAGGGGACGTGTTGCTGACACCGGACTTTCCTCGTTGCCTCACCGGGGTGCGCACCGGCAAACCGCTGCGGGGTCAGTATGAAGCCAGCCCCGCCGCCCGGGGGTTCAACGGCAACCTTTGGATGCAGGGCCTGGATGCAGCGCCGGGAGCGGGCGGCATGCCGGGCCACAGGCAGAGGACGCAGCCGGGCAAGCGGGCCAGGTTCAGGAAAAGCCCTTGCCGGCCGCGCCGCTGGCGACGCAGGCCCGCAGCTGACGGCGCAGCTTGTCGTGATCAAGCTCCTTGCCGATCAGCACCAGCTGGTTCTTGCGCGGTCCTTTCCAATCGGTGTCGTCGATCGAGAAGCGCTTGCCCGCCAGGTGGAACACATGGCGCCGCTCGCTTTCGCTGAACCAGAGGATTCCCTTGGCCCGGAACACCCCTGACGGCATCTGGTTGTCGAGGAAGTTCTGAAACTTGCGCAACGAGAAGGGCCCATCGGCAGCGAAGGAGAGCGAGGTGAAGCCTTCGATCGCCAGATGGTCGGCGGCATGCACGCCGTCGCCATGGGGGTGATCGTGGCTGTGATCGTGGCCGTGGGCGTGCCCATGAGCGTGATCGTGGCTGTGGTCATGCACGCACTGGCCATGGTCGTGGTCGCAGGCGCTGTGGTCAGCAGCAGTGTGGTCAGCGGCAGCGGCGTGGGTTGCGGCGGCAGCCTCGGCCGCGCCGGCGCTGGGGCCGTGATCGTGGCCGTGAGCGTGAGCGTCGCCGTGATCGTGGTGGTGGCCATGATCGTGAGCGTGGTCATGGCCGTGGCCGTGGCCGTGGTCGTGGCTGTGGGCCTGGGCCTCGCCGGCCTGCTCCGCCACCACCCGATCAGACTCGAACAGCCCGACGCTCAGCAGCAGCGGCAAGGGCACCTGCCCGCTCACCGAGCGCAGGATGCGGGCGTCCTTCTTGAGCTCGCGCAGGCGTGACTCCACCTCCACCAGCCGCTCCTCCGCCACCAGATCGGTCTTGTTGAGCAGCAGGATGTCGCCGTAGATCACCTGGGCGCGCCCCACTTCGCTCGCCATGGTGGAGTCGTCGAAGTTCTCCGCATCGATCAAGGTGATGATCGAATCGAGCCGGGTGGTGTCGCGCAGTTCGCTGCCGAGGAAGGTCATCGCCACCGGCAGCGGATCCGCCAGGCCGGTGGTTTCCACCACCAGGTAGTCGACCGGATCGGGACGATCGAGAATGCGCTCCACCGCCTCCAGCAGCTCGCCGTTGATCGAGCAGCAGATGCAGCCGTTGCTCAGCTCCACCATGTCCTCGCCGGTGGCGATGATCAGGTCGTTGTCGATGCCGATCTCACCGAACTCATTCACCAGCACGGCGGTCTTGATGCCGTCCTGATTGCTGAGGATGTGGTTGAGCAGGGTGGTTTTGCCGGCGCCGAGAAAGCCGGTGAGGATCGTCACCGGCAGGCTGGTGATGCCGGCCTCCGCCATGGCGGGGATGGGCACCGTCGCAGGGCCGTCGGCGCGGAGATCGGTGGCGGTGCTGGTCATGGAAAGGGCGGCCAGGGCGGAGCTGATTCCCCCAGTCTGGCGCCTGGCCACAGCGAGCTGGCTGGCGCGGAAGGCCTGAAGCAGGTTGGCAAGCGGCCCTGCCGCGGCCAGGACGTTGCCGCTGCTGCGCCTGGCGCGGCGCGATCACGAAAGGGCGTGGCAGGGTTGGGGGGAGCCCCGTGCGGGTCGCCCCCGCAGGCGGCCACCCTCCAGGCGCAGCTCTTTTCGGAGGCCCGGCGACGATGAAGTTCAAGGACTACTACGCCGCCCTGGAGCTGGAGCGCGACGCCGATGGCGACGCGATCAAAAAGGCCTACCGGCGGCTGGCCCGCCGCACCCACCCGGACGTGGCCAAGGAGCCCGGTGCGGAGGAGCGCTTCAAGGAGATCAGCGAGGCCTACCAGACCCTCTCCGATCCCGAGAAGCGCCAGGCCTATGACGACCTGGGCCGCCACAGCAGCGGGGAGGAGTTCAGTCCGCCGCCCGACTGGGAGAGCCGCTTCCGGCGGCAGGGCGGCGGACCAGGCAGCGGGCAGGCCGCTCAGGAGGTGGATCTGGCCGATCTGTTCGAGCAGATGGGCTTCGGCGTCCCTGGCGGCGGGCCCGGTTTTGGGGGAGCGGGTGGTTTCGCCGGCGCCGGTGGGTTTGGTGGCGCGGGTGGTTTTCCCGGCGGCGGCGGCTTCGGCCAACAGGCGGGAGGCTTTCAGGTACGCGGCCAGGACCTGGAGGTGACCGCCGAGCTGACGCTGGAGCAGGCGGCCAAGGGCAGCGAGGTGGCGTTCACCCTCAGCGTTCCCAGCCGCCGCGCCGACGGCGGCATGGCGCGGGAGCCCCGCTCCGGCACGATCCGGGTGCCACGCGGCGTGGCCGATGGCGAGCGCCTGCGAGTGCCGGGCCGTGGCGGCCCCGGCCACGGCGGCGGCCCGGCCGGTGATCTGTTCCTGGAGATCCGGCTCAAGCCCCACCCCCGTTTTCGCCCCGTGGGCCACGACCTTTACCTGGAGCTGCCGATCGCCCCCTGGGAGGCGGCCCTCGGCGCCGAGATCGATCTGCCCACGCTCGATGGCACGGCACGGGTGACCGTGCGGCCGGGCATGCGCAACGGCCAGAAGCTGCGGCTGGCGGGCAAGGGCCTGCCGCGGCGCAAGGAGGGCGCCGGCGATCTTTACGGTGTGATCCAGATCGTGATGCCGGAGCAGATCGGCGATCGCGAACGGGAGCTCTACCGCGAGCTGGCCGAAGCCTCCGCGTTCAACCCCCGTCCATCGTTCGAAGGAGCCGCCACCCATGGCTGACGATCCGCTGATTCCCGCCGACGACGACAGCCCGCTGGCACTCGAGGAGTTGCTGGCGGCCTCCGGCCTGGCCCATGAAGAGGTGAGCGAACTGATCCAGTTCGGCGTGTTCCAGCTCACCGGCACTGGCACCTCCTGGTGCTTCCACGCCCGCACCCTCACGCTGGCCCGCCGCGCCGCCCGCCTGCGCGACGACTTCGGCCTCAACGTGCCCGGCATGGCCCTGGCCCTCACCTACCTCGAACGCATCGAGGCCCTGGAAGCGCGGCTGCGGGAGCTGGAGTGCCAGCTCCCGCGTTCACTGCCGCGCTGAGGGCTGAAGGGAGGTCCGGCCGTTGTTCGCACGAAAACCCTGCCACCAACGACCGAGCAGGCCCACACTGGCCTGAGCCATTGCTGCGTTGAGCTTTTCGCCCCGATGCCCGTTCGAGCCGATCTTGTCGATGCGATGGTGCCGCTGCTGCCGGAAGACGGACGCAGGCTGAGCAATGACGAGCTCAAGGCGGCGCTGCTTGAGGAAGCCGAAGACCCCTTCACCGCCGAGGAGTTCGATGCCGCCAAGGATCATCTGGTGGCCATGGGGGCTGCGGTGAAGGTGAAGGGGCCCGGCGGCGGACTGCGCCTGGCCGGGGTGGAACCACCGCCCAAAGCTGCTGCCTCATCAAGTAACGGCCGCAGCCGCCGCAACGGCAATGGCGCCGCCGCCGTCCAACCCTCGATCGCCCCCGGCACCACCGCCGCCTCGGTGCTCACCGGTGAGCTGCGCAACCAGATCGATGGAATCTGGAATGCCTTCTGGAGTGGCGGCATCGCCAACCCGCTGGAGGTGCTGGAGCAGCTCACCTACCTGCTGTTCATCCGGCGGCTCGATGAGCTCGAAACCCTGGAAGAGCGCAAGGCCCAACGCACCGGCCAACCGATGGCGCGGCGCCTGTTCCCGGAGGGCGCTGATGTCCACAAGCGCCCCTACGAACAGCTGCGCTGGAGCCGCTTCAAGGAACTAGCCGCCGCTGAGATGTTTGCGCTGGTGGGCGAAAGCCTGTTCCCGTTCCTGCGCGAACTGGGCGGTGATGGCTCGGCCTATGCGGGGCACATGAAAGATGCCCGCTTCACGATTCCCACCCCGGCGCTGCTGGCCAAGGTGGTGGATTTGCTCGACGCGGTGCCGATGGCCGACCGCGACACCAAGGGCGACATCTACGAATACATGCTCGGCAAGCTGGCCACTGCCGGCACCAACGGCCAGTTCCGCACACCGCGCCACATCATCGAGCTGATGGTGGCGATGACCGAGCCGGTGCCCACCGATGTGATGGCCGATCCGGCCTGCGGCACCTGCGGCTTTCCGGTGGCGGTGGGCGAATACCTCAGGGAGCACAACCCGGATCTCTTCAGTGATCCCCAGCTACGGGAGCACTTCAACCATGGCATGTTCCATGGCTTTGATTTCGACAACACGATGCTGCGCATCGGCGCGATGAACATGCTGCTGCACGGGGTGGAGAACCCAGATGTGCGCTATCGCGATTCGCTCTCGGAAGACACCGCCGACGAAGAAAACCGCTGCTCGTTGATCCTGGCCAATCCGCCCTTCGCGGGATCGTTGGACATCGAAAGCACCAGTGCCCGATTGCAGCGGGTGGTGAAAACGAAGAAAACCGAGCTGCTGTTTATGGCGCTGTTCCTGCAGCTGCTCAAACCTGGCGGCCGGGCGGCGGTGATCGTGCCCGATGGCGTGCTGTTCGGCTCCAGCAAGGCCCACAAGGAACTGCGCCGCACCCTGGTGGACGACCACTTCCTGGAGGGTGTGGTGTCACTGCCGAGTGGGGTGTTCCGCCCGTATGCGGGCGTGAGCACCGCGATCCTGCTGTTCACCAAAACCGGCCGGGGCGGCACCGATCAGGTGTGGTTCTACGACATGACGGCTGACGGCTGGAGCCTCGACGACAAGCGCAATCCGCTGCTGCCCCTGGAGAAACTTGGCCCCGCTCCGAAAGAACCCCTGGCCGAAGGCGAGCACGAGAAGAACAACCTGCCGGATTGTCTGAGCCGCTGGCGCCAACGCAAGGATTCAGAGCGGCAGCGCGAACGCACCGCCCAGAGCTTCTGCGTGCCCAAAGCGGAGATCGCCGAGCAGGGCTACGACCTCAGCCTCAACCGCTACAAGGAGCTGGTGCACGAAGAGGTGGAGCATCGTCCGCCGCTGGAGATCCTGGCGGAACTACGGGCGATCGAGCAGGAGATCCTGCAAGGGATCGAGGAGCTGGAGGGGATGCTGCGATGAAGAGCGCCGATTACCGATCAGCGGGCCAGGCCCAGAAACACCAGCAACGAACGGTTGAGGCGCAGGAGGTCAGCGTCGGACAGCTGGCCGATCTTTTGACCAAGCCTGCTCTTGGGCACGGTGGTCAGCTTGTCCACCATCAGGCGGCTGGTATTGCGCAGACCGTTCGCCGGCGTCGGTTCCACCTGGATGCGGAGGATCGGGGCCTCGATCGGCTCACTGGTCAGAGGACAAACCGCAATCGAGAGCGTTTCCGCGAAGGCGTCCTCCTGAACGATCACCGCTGGACGGGGCTTGCTCGCGTAGCCAGGGCCGCCGGCCATGGTCCAGATCTCACCTCGCTTCACTGGCTGTACTCGTCATCCGGCCACTCGTACACCGAATCAATGAAGGCCTGGATCTCGGACTCTTCAGGGCTCTGGGCCACCAAAAGCGACTGGCGCCGCGCCTCGGCCGCAAAACCAGGCGCATGCACATCCGGCACCCAGATCTGGATCGGCCGCATCCCTTTGGCCCGCAACCGCTGCCGGTGCTCCCGCACCTTCAGGCGGGTGGCGGCGCGGCGGGCTTCCTGGGGGCTGGCGTCCGGGGTGGCTTCGGCGTCCATCGGGGTTTCAGCTGTGGTTACATGTAAGCCTAGCCCTGGCGGGACTCGCTACAAGGAGCTGGTGCGCGAGGAGGTGGAGCACCGTCCGCCGCTGGAGATCTTGGTTGAACTTCGCCAGATCGAGAAGGAGATCTTGCAGGGAATCGAGGAGCTGGAGGGGATGCTGCGATGATCAGTAATCGGACGGAACTAAGTGACTTCTGCCAAATTTTCCAAGGCGGAAGGCTCAAACTCAGCGGAAGCGACTTTGTCTCCCAAGGATTTCCGGCCTATGGAGCTGGAGGCCTGAATGGATATCTTGATGTTGCTGAGTTCAACTGTGAGGCTGTCATTCTTTCAGCGATAGGGGCCAGGTGCGGTAAATGCTTCCATGTGAGTGGGCAGTGGACCACCCTGGCAAATACACAGATCACTATTCCCGATCCTGATCGAGCAGACAGCCGCTTTCTGTGGCATCAGCTAAACGACGAGAAGAGGTGGCCTCGCTCTGGCACTGGGCAGCCATTCATCAAACCTTCAGATGTCATGGGGCACAAGGTTTTCCTCCCCCCACTGGAGGAGCAGCGGCGCATCGCGGCAATTCTGGATAGGGCAGCGAATGTCAGGGAGCTAGCAACCCAATCATTGGCTTCAACCTCACGCGCCTTATACGAATCTATCTTTTCTAGGGATATACTGGCAGACCGTCATCGCATAACCAGGATTGGCGATATTGCCATACAGCTGCCATCAGGGTATGGCTCGGACCCAGGCCGTTCACCATTTAGCGCGCCAGTCGCGAAGGTCAGCAATGTTACGGCCGGTGGCAGATTTCATCGCGATTTCGAGAGTCGATCATTTACCCAGTCCGAACTTGAGAGACTCCTTGTAAGCGAGTATGACCTTCTGGTGGTGAAATCAAGCGGCAGCAAGGAAATATCATCTCCGGCAAAACAGCTATCTGTGGCAAAGATGAGGCAGGCGTGCTTGTTGCATCAAACTTCCTCATGCGCCTATGCATTGACCAATCTGCTGCAGATCCGCGTTTCGTCTGGCACATACTCAACAGCAAGATCTCAAAAGACTTCGTCAAAAAAGTTGCCGGAACCACAACCTATCCCAATCTTAAGTGGTCTACTTATGCAGATCATCCAATCCCTCTTCCGGACCTAAGTGAGCAGCGCATAATACGCAAGCGGCTTGATTCTATTGATGCTCTCAGTCATCAAAAAGGTGCTCGTCTGGCTGAAGAAGCCGAGAAGCTTATTGCGGCGCTTCAGCAGCAGCTGATTGGCAGATGAAAGCCACAGAAGCCAAGCTCCTCCAGATCCTGGGCGCTGTCTCCCAGTTCATCATCCCGATCTACCAGCGCACCTATTCCTGGACGGAGAAGGAATGCCAGCAGCTCTGGGCTGATCTTCTCCGCACGGGCTCCACGGACGCCATCGGCGTCCACTTCATCGGCTCGGTGGTGCACATCGATGAAGGTCTCGGCAACCTGGCCGTGCAGGCCCCCAAGCTGGTGATCGACGGGCAACAGCGGCTCACCACCATCCCCCTGCTGCTCACCGCTCTGGCCGAGGTACTGGAAGCTCTGCCGGAAGACCAGCAGGAGCCGATCGAAGGCTTTGCCCCGGCGATGATCCGCGAGTACTACCTGATCAATCGCCTGCAGAAAGGCGACAAGCGCTTCAAGCTGCTGCTCTCCGATACCGACCGAGTCACTCTGATGGCGTTGGTGGATCCCACAGCCGCTGCACCGCCACCCGAACCGTCAATCCGCATCCAGGCCAATCATCAGTTCTTCCTGGAGCAGCTGCGTCAGCCCAGCACCGATCTCGCCATGGTGTGCCGCGGCATCAGCAAGCTGCTGGTGGTGGATGTGGCCCTCGCTCGCGATCAGGACAATCCCCAGCTGATCTTCGAGAGCATGAACTCCACCGGCCGGGAGCTCTCCCAGGCCGATCTGATCCGCAACTTCGTGCTGATGGGCCAGCCGCCCGATCTGCAGGAGCAGCTCTACACCCTGCACTGGCGGCCGATGGAGCTGCTCTTTGGTCAGGAGGCCTACAGCGGCAACGAGTTCAGCGCCTTCATGCGCGATTTCCTCACCCTGCAAACCGGGGAAGTGCCCCTGCTCAATCAGGTGTACGACACCTTCAAGGCCTACGCCCGCCGGCCGGAGATCGAGCAGGCAGGCACGGAATCGCTGCTGAAGGACGTGCACGCCGTAGCGAAGCGGTACTGCCGCATCGTGCTCAGCAAGGAGCCTGACCCCGCCCTTCACCAGGCGTTTTTCAACCTGCGGGAGCTGAAGGTCAGTGTGGTGAACCCCCTCCTGCTGGAGCTCTACGCCGACCATGAAGCCGGCTTGCTAAGCCATGGCGAGTTCCTTGAGGCCCTGCAGCTCTTGGAGTCGTATGTGTTCCGGCGGGCCGTCTGCGCGATTCCCTCCAACTCCCAGCAGAAGACCTTCGCCACCTTCAGCCGTTCCCTGCGCAAGGAGAGCGGCCACTACCTGCCCAGCTTCAAAGCTCACCTGCTCAGCCTTCCCTCCTACCGCCGTTTCCCCAGCGACGCGGAATTCCGCCGCGAGATCCAGGAGCGCAACCTCTACAAGTTCAACAAGAGCTGCAGCTACTGGCTCAGGCGGCTGGAGAACCACAAGCGCAAGGAGCCGATCGCAGTGGCCAACTACACGATCGAGCACATCCTTCCCCAGAACCCTGAGCTGTCCGTTCCCTGGCGCCAGGCCCTGGGCGAGAACTGGCAGGCCCTCCAGGAGGAGTGGCTCCATCGCCTCGGCAACCTCACCCTCACCGGCTACAACCCCGAGCTGAGCGATCGCCCCTTCCTCGAGAAGCGGAACCACGAAGGCGGTTTTGCCGGCAGCCCCTTGAGGCTGAACCAGGGACTGGGCCAACTTGAGTCCTGGGGTGTGGAAGAGATTCAGGCGCGGGGAGCACATCTGGCCGAGCGGGCGCTGGCGGTGTGGGCGGCGCCTGAGCTATCGGAGGCGCAGCTGGCCGAGTACCAGACCGCACGGACCGCATCTCCTGTGGCTTACTCGCTGGCCGACTATCCCCACCTGGCCAATCCCCAGGTCCGGGCCCTGTTCAATGCCCTTGATCTGGGGATCCGGGCTCTGGATCCAAACATCTACCAGGAGGTACTCAAGTACTACATCGCCTACAAGTGCGAGACCAACGTGGTGGACATCGTTCCCCAGGCCAAACAGCTCAAGCTTGTCTTGAACATGCCCTTCGCAGAGCTCGATGATCCGATGAACTTGGCCCTGGATGTGGCCAACATCGGCACCTGGGGCAACGGCGACGTGCAGATCATCGTGGCCAACCTCGCCGAGGTGCCCTATGCCCTCGGCCTGATTCGCCAGACGCTGGAGCGGCAGCTGGACGACATTCCCCTGGCCGGCTGAGCAGAATGCAGCCATGACGACCAGCTCCACTGCCACCCCCCTGGACCCTCGTCTTTCCCGGATCGCTGCAGAGATTCATGCGGAGATCCCCGGCTGCGAAGTGCGACTCTTCGGCTCCCGCGCCCGTGGCACAGCCCGCCTCGATTCAGATGCCGACCTGTTGATCACGGTGCCCGATGGCTGGCTTGCTGGCCACGATCGCCTCCAGGTGCTGGGGGACCTCTGGCGGAAGTTGGCGAGCCATCATCTTCCGCTCGATCTCCTCCTCTATTCCCAGGCCGAAGTGCGCGAACGCGCCAAGTACCGCAGTGCCGTTACCACCCAGGCCTACCAGGAAGGAATCCTACTGAATGGCTGACCCTGATGCCCTGCGCTATCTGCGGATTGCTCGCTCGGATCTGCAGGAAGCCCAGCGCATGCTGGAGCTTTCCGGCTTTCGCGATAGCAGCATCGGCTTTCTGCTCCAGCAGGCTTGCGAGAAAGCGCTGAAAAGCTGGATTCATTTTGCGACGGCTTTGGCACTTCTTGATGAAGTGGAGCAGCAGTTGCAATGACGACCCCCCCGTCCCAGTACTCCCTGATCGCCGAGCAATGGCCGGAGCTGCATGAAGAAGCAGCCCGGGTGGAGCGCTATGCCCTCGCTGATCCCCGCACCGCCTGCTTTTACGCCCGCCGCACCGTGGAGCTGCTGGTGGAGTGGGTGTACGCCAACGACAGCCAGCTGCAGCGGCCTTGGGGGGAGCCCTCCCTCTCCCAGCTGATCCACACCGTCGACTTCCGCGAACTTGTGGGCCCCCAGCTGCTGAGCCGCTTCAAGTTGCTCAAGAACCTGGGCAACGATGCCGTGCACCGCAGCGAGGCCATCCGCAGCGGCACCGCGGTGCTGGCCGCCACCGAGCTGTTTCAGGTGCTGCGCTGGCTGGCCCTCACCTATGGCCGCAACCCCGCTGACGCACGCGGCCACCGTTTCGACAAGGCCCTGCTGCCCGCCGCCGAGCCGGCAGCGCAACAGCAGCGCCAGAGCCGTGAACAGCTGGAACGTCTCGCCAATCAGCTGGCCGAACGCGACCAGCAGTTGCGGGCCGCCCGCGAGGAAAGCGCCGCGTCGCAGGAGGCCGTGGAACTGCTGCGGCTGGAGATCACGGCCCTGCGCAAGGCGAACCAGGCGGCTGCTCAACCCGAAGCGGATCTCACTGAGTTCGCCACCCGCCGCCTCTACATCGACCACTACCTCGAAGAAGTGGGCTGGCGGCTTGGTGAAGGCCGCTCCGATGAGGTTGCTATCGCCGGCATGCCGAACGCAACCGGCGACGGCTTCGTGGATGTCGTGCTCTGGGGCGATGACGGCAAACCCCTGGCCCTGGTGGAAGCCAAACGCAGCAGCAAGGATCCGATGCTGGGCCAACAGCAAGCGAAGCTCTATGCCGACTGCCTGGAACGTCAATACGGCCAGCGGCCGCTGATCTTTCTCTCCAATGGCTTTCGCCATCGCCTCTGGGACGACAGCCGCTACCCACCCCGCGAGGTACAGGGCTCTTACCGCAAAAGCGAACTCGAAACCCTGATCCGTCGCCGCAGTCAGCGTCAGAGCCTGGCAGCGGCGGCGGTGAATCCCCAGGTCGTGGAGCGCTACTACCAGCAACGGGCCATTCGCGCGATCAACGAATCGCTGGAACGCGGGCGACGCAAGGTGTTGCTGGTGATGGCCACCGGCACCGGCAAAACCCGCACCGTGATCGCACTGGCCGATCTGCTGATCCGCTGCAACTGGGTGAAACGGGTATTGTTTTTGGCCGATCGCAATGCCCTTGTGCTGCAGGCCGAACGCGCCTTCCGTCGCTTTTTGCCGGATTGTGCGCCGGTGAATCTGGTCTCCAACCGTGGCGGCGAAGGGCGCATCTTTCTCTCCACTTACCCCACGATGATGAACCTCATCGATGAGGAAAATAGCCAGGGCGAAAAGCGCTTCGGGGTGGGTCACTTTGATCTGGTGGTGGTGGACGAAGCCCACCGCAGCGTGTACCAGAAATACGGCGCCATCTTTGCCTACTTCGATTCCTTGCTCTGCGGGCTCACCGCCACACCACGCGATGAGATTGATCGCAACACTTACGACCTCTTCGATCTTGACGTGGGCCTGCCCACCGATGAATACGGCCTCGATCAGGCCGTCGACGACGGCTATCTCGTTCCCTTTCGGCCCATCTCGGTACCGCTCAAGTTCCCGCGCGATGGCATCACCTACGTCGAGCTCAGTGCCGCAGAGCAAGCCCAATGGGATCTGCTCGAATGGGAGGAAGGGGTGCTTGGTAACGGGCGTGTGGATTCCGGTGCGGTGAACCGCTGGCTGTTCAATGCCGACACTGTGGACAAAGGCCTGCAGGTGCTGATGACCCAGGGCATGGGTGGATCCAACGGTGATTCCATCGGCAAGACGATCATCTTTGCCCGTAATCACGACCACGCCGTGTTCATCCAGGACCGCTTCGATCACCACTACCCCCACCTCGCCGGCAAGGCCGCGCGTGTGATCGACAACCGCGCCCTCTACGCTCAGAGCCTGATCGACGAATTCGCCAATCCCGCCAGCGATCTGGCCATTGCCATCTCGGTGGACATGCTGGACACCGGCATTGACATCCCCGAGATTGTCAACCTGGTGTTCTTCAAGCCGGTGCGTTCGCGCACCAAGTTCTGGCAGATGGTGGGTCGAGGCACACGACTCTGCCCCGATCTGTTCGGGCCCGGGCAGCACAAGGAGTGCTTCTGGATCTTCGATTGCTGCCAAAACCTCGAATTCTTCCTCGGCCGCAGCGGCCGCGACCGTGCCACCCCGCCCGCTTCGCTCAGCGCCCGCCTGTTTCGAGCGCGGCTCGCGTTAGTGGCAAGCCTCGACGCCCGAGGCCTTCCGAACAACGCCGATCCAACCGCCCCGCTTCCCGCTGATCAGGCCCTGCTCCACCACCGCATGGAGCTGGCTGAAGCGCTGCGTTGTCATGTGGCCGCCTGCCCCAGCGATAACTTCCTGGTGCGGCCTCACCTGGAGCTGGTGGAACGGTTTCGCCAGCCAGCGGCCTGGGAGGATCTCGATGCCGATGCACACGCGGCACTGGCGACCACCCTGGCCCCTCTGCCATCTGCTCAGGCAGAGCTCGACGGAGATACCGATCCCGATGCCCGCCGGTTCGATCTACTGCTCTACAAACTGCAGTTGTCAAAGCTGCGCAGCGCAGCTGATTTCCCTCGTCTTCAAGCACAACTCGAGGAGATCGCAGGCCTGCTGGAGGAGCGCCACACCATCCCGATGGTGGCCGCGGAAATCGAGCTGATTCAGGATCTGACTCAAGCCGACTGGTGGCAGGACGTGACCCTGCCCATGCTCGAAAACGTGCGCCGCAGCTTGCGCAGCCTGATCGGATTGATCGAGCGTCAAGCACGCGGACCCGTGTACACCACGTTCACGGATGAACTTGGTGAGCTTGAGGAATTTGATGCCGCTTGCCTGATCAGCCAGGATGAATTTCGCCAGTTCCGCCTGCGCGCTCGCGAGTTTCTGCGGGTGCATGAGGATCACCTCACCATGCAGCGTCTGCGCCGTAACCAGCCCCTCACCGCCACCGATCTACTGGAGCTGGAGCGGTTTCTGGTCAACCAGGGCATCGGCAATGAACGTGTCATCGCACGCGCCCGTGAGGAATCCAACGGTTTCGGCCTCTTCATTCGCTCACTGGTGGGGCTCGACCGCAATGCCGCCAAGGAACTGTTCGCCGATTTTCTGATTGAAGGCACGCACACCGCTGCGCAGATCCAGTTCATCAACGAGATCATCAATGAACTCACCAGCCGGGGTGTGATGGATCAGGCCCGCCTTTACGCCCCGCCCTACATCGATCTGGCCCCGATGGGACCAGAAGGCCTGTTCAGCGAAGCTGATGTGATCCGCATCTGCGATCTTCTCAGCGTGATTCGTCAGCGTGCCGAGGTGCCACTGGCGGCTTGAGTGGGGCCACTGGCGGCTTGGGTTGGCCCCTGCCGTACCAAGCAAGTTCAGCATTTTGCTGATACAAATGGAGCCGGTTGGTGGTATCAGCGAATGCCCCCCAAGCTCAGCCTTCGTGCCCACTGCCACCATGCTGACTCTGTTCGACGTGGATGCAGCAGAGCAGAGCCACTTCCTCCTGCCGCGCTCCGGCTTGCCGAAGAGCGTCCTCCACTGGCTGGTGCAGGTGTGCGGCATGAACGATCAGGGGAACCTTCGGCAGGCCCGTGAACACACCGAAGCCCTCATCCTCCAGGAGGGGGGCAAGCGGCTGCCGCAGGATTTCCGCCTCTTTGCGCAGGAAGGTGCGTGCCAGCTTGAGGGAGAAACGTGGCGCTGCTTGCTTCGCTATCTCGTCACCTTCCACGCCAGGCGGCGCCGAATTCTGGTCTCAGCCTGGCAACGCCCAGACACCAGCAGCGCTTGGCAACGCCTGGTGACGGCGCAAAAGCCATGCGATGGGATCAACAGCCACGCGATGGAATGAACAGGGGGCGTTGCAGTTCACCCCGCCGCCTCACAGCACCCAGCTCAGAAGCGGAAGGTGGTCTTCAGCACGCCGCCCAGCTGGTTGAAGGTCTCGCCGGAGGGGGTGTCCTGGCCCAAGGGCCGGCTCAGATAGAAGAGGGCGGGCGTCACGGAGATGTTGTCGGTGACCTGGAACTTGTACCACCACTCCCACACGTAATTGCCGTCGTTGGGGGTGTCGCTACCTTCGAGGGCCGTGGCGAAGACCGGCTGGCCCACGGCCATGCCGAGGGCGTTCCCCTTCACGAACACATCACTCCACTCCAGCCCCACCATCCACGACTGACTGGTGCGCACATCGCCATCCACCTCCTGGCCGTCGTACGACGTTGAGTTGATGCCCCAGCCGGCGCTGATCGAGGGCAGCCAGCCGGAGCTGGAGGGTTGCCAGTAGCCACTGAGGCCGACGGCGTTGGTGCGGCCGACTGGGTTCTCGAAGGCGAGGGCGGTGAGCGGCGTGGTGCCCGGCACCCCCACCCCTGACTGGATGTAGCTGTAGATCGCAGCCACGGCCCATTGCTCCTGCGCATAACCGATCTGCACGGTGCCCGTACCAGCGCTGGCGCGGGTGCCGATTCCGCCCTCGCTCGGATTGCCGACGTTGCCGTTGGCGGCCACGTAGTTGGCGCTCACACTGAAGCCACCGTTCTGCCACCAGAGGCCGGCGCCGGGGCCGAGGTTCTTGTTGTAAGCCGCCGGTGCACCGTTGAGGGTGAGCACGTTCAGAATCGTGTCGCTGGGGTACACGCTCGGCCACAGGGCGAGCATGTCTTCCTGACCGACGCGGCCACCGAGCGTGGCGGTGAAGCCGCTGCCGAGCGGGAATTGATAGAAGAGCTTGTCGATCGCCACCACATCGCCGCAGTCGGCGTTGTCGCCGCAATCCTCCTGGAACGCCACTTCCAGGGTGGAGAGGCCGCCGGTGGGGCCGGCGCCGCCGAAGGCGCTGTCGGCGAAGTTGCCGGCCCGCAGGATCGTGCGCAGCAGATCCTTGCCGCTGAAGCTGGTGTCGAAGCTGAGCTGGAGGTCGTAGCTGAAGGTGGTCGCGCCCACCTCCTGGCGGGTGGCCCGTCTGGGAGCACTGCCGCCAAAGGCATTGGCCCCGAGCACGAAGGTGGCCTGGCCGCTCAGCTTGGTGGTGGTGGAGAACTGGTTGGCTTCCAGCTCGCCCACCTTGGCGTCGAGGCCATCCACCCGGCCCTTGAGCACAGCCAGTTCGGCTTCGAACTCCTTGAGCAGGCGGCGCAGCTCATCGGTCACCTCGGTGATGCGATCGAGGCAGGCGTTGAGCAAGGCAGCGGCTTCCCAGCGGCTGAGGGCCTGCTTGCCGCGGAAGGTGCCGTCGGGATAGCCGGCGACGCAGCCGTAGCGCTCGATCAGGTTCGAGAGCGCCTGGTAGGCCCACTCGGTGGGCTGAACATCTGAGAACTGGTTAATGCTGGTGACCTGGTCGGCGCTGAGGCCATCGGCGGCCTGGCCAGCGGCATAGCGCTGGATGCCTTCCAAGTTGAGCTCCGCCGCGCTGGCGCCAACGGGGGCCAGCGGCGCCAGCAGTCCGAGAGCAGCAGGAACGATCAGGCGAAGCAGGGGCTGGGTCATCGGGGGCGGGCGCCGGAGAGAGGCCTGGGAAGCAAGGCCAGACCAGCCCTCCATCCCAAGAGAGCAAAATGATAATGGTTATCAAGTCATTCCCTGACGACCGAGCCCGGTTGGCCAACCGGCTACCCCAGCGGCTGCGGACCTCGCGCCTGATCCAGCTCTGTGCCCCGCGCTGAGCCCAGCGCTGATCCCGATTGCCGTATCAGTCGTCATCGCCGTCGTCGTCACCATCGTCGTTCTTGCTGCCTTTGCGGTTCTCCTCGCCATCGCGGTCGTCGCGGTCGTCAGCGGAATCACCATCGCCCTGGTGCTGCGGTGCCATCACACCGGGAATGAAGCCGCAGCCACTGGTGCCGGCGATCAATCCGGCGGCGGCAAGAGTCAGGACGAAGCGGGAGCGGGACATGGTCGATCCGAATCAACGGAAGCCGATTGTGCAGGGCAATCCCGGACTGCGTTCCCCTCCGGTTCATGAATCGGTGCCTTTGGTGACAGACCGTTCGTGGGCTTTGCAATTCATGCGCAATTCACACGCCATCCATACGCAGTGCGCAGTCCCGGCGGTGCACCGCTGGGGCGGCTGCAGGCCGGCTCAAAGGTTGCGCCGTCCCGGGCCGTTCAGTCGTTGACCCGCCGCAATCCTTTGACTCCTTGCAATGCGTTGACTCCTTGCAATCCGTTGACGCCGTGCAATCCATTGCCTCGCTTCAATCCGAGGCCAGAGCAGGCTGAGGGCGAAGGCGGCGGGCGCCAAGGCGGATGGCGTGGCGGTCAGGAAGAATCGTGGCGCTCAGGAAGCGCCGTGGCCTTCAGGAAGCGCCATGGCGTTCCTGACAACTGGGGCAGATACCGAAGAACTCCAGGGTGTGGAAGAGCAGCCGGAAGCCGTCCAGTTGCTGGGGTTGCAGGTGGACGTCGTGCATGGGGCAGGCCCGCAGCGGCAGGGTGCGGCCGCAATCGACGCAGGTGAGATGGTGCTCGTCTCGTTCGGTGGGGGCGTAGAGGGCTTCGCCACTGGGCAGATGGCGGCAACGCACCAGTCCGCGCTGCTGCAGATGGCGCAGGTGCCGGTACACCGTGGCCAGGCCCATGCCATGGGGCGTGCCGCGCAGCCGGGCGTGCAGGTCCTGGCCGGAAAGTTCGTGGCCGGCGGCCTCCAGCTGATCGAGCAGATGGCTCTGCTTGGCGTTGAGCGGGCTCTGCTTCAGCGGGCTCTCGTTCTGGGAAACAGGAACGGCTGCCTCGGAAGCCATGGCCAGGACGACAGCAGATCAACGCTGATCCTATGGAGCGCCGTGAGAAGGCGGCTCCTGCCGGTGGTGGAGCCGCCGCGTGGGCAGGCAGGGCCGGCTCTCGGGGCGGCGATGCGGAGGTCCAGGCTCAGACGCAGCCCTAGGGCTAGGCGGAGAGCCAGAGGCAGAGCCAGGCGACTGCCCCCTGCCTGGGCAACCCTACCCAAATGAGTATGATTCTCAATACGAACCCCTGACTGTCCCGGTCTCAGGGTCCCGCTTCTCTTCTCTGCCATGCGTTTCGTTTTGCGCCGTGCGGCGGTGCTCGCTGCCGCGGCTCTGCTGGTCGCCTGCGGCCAGACCGCCCAGAAACCGGCGGCCAGCAACGGCGCCGACCTGCAGGTGGTCACCACCTTCCTGCCGATCACCGGATTCACCAGGGCGGTGGCGGGCGACTGCGCCACGGTGCAGGCGCTGATTCCCACCAACGTGGGGCCCCACGACTTCCAGGCCACCCCCGCTGATCTGGTCAAGCTGCAGAAGGCCGACGTGCTGGTGAAGAACGGCCTGGGTCTGGAGTCGTTCCTCGACAAGCTGATCGAAAGCGCTGACAACAGCACGCTGCGCGTGATCGACACCAGCAGCGGCGTGGCCACCCTGGCCAATGCGGACGAGAAAGCCGGCGAAAAGGCCAAGGAAAAGGCCGAGGAGAAAGGCGGTGGTGACCACGACCACGGGCATGACCATGGGCATGATCACGGCCACGACCACGGACCGATCAACCCCCACATCTGGCTCGATCCCCTGCGGGCCGTCCAGCAGGTGGAAACGATCCGGGACGGCCTGATCGCCGCCAAGCCCGCCTGCAAGGAGCAGTTCACCGCCAACGCCGCCAGCTTCACCGCCGAGCTGCGCGCCCTCGACACCGAGCTCGCCGCCCAGCTCAAGCCCTTCGCCGGCAAGACCTTCGTGGCCTTCCACGACTTCGCCCCCTACTTCGCCGAGCGCTACAAGCTCCAGACCGCCTTCGTGGTGGAGGCGCCCGAGCAGAACCCCACCCCGGCCGATCTGCAGCGGGTGGCCCAGCAGGTGAAGCAGTCCGATCTCAAGGCCCTGCTCTCCGAGCCGCAGGAAGGCAGCCGCTCCTTCAACGCCCTCGCCAGCGACCTCGGGGTGCGGGTGAGCGTGTTCGATCCCATGGAAACCGGTCCGGCCAAGGGCGAAAACCCCGGCTACTACACCGTGCAGATGCGCCGCAACGTGTCGGATCTGGTGAAGGCCTTCGGCCAGTGAGCCGGCCCGAACCAGCGGCACTGGTGGCAGGCCCACCGTCTGGCGGAGCTTCCACCAGCCGCGATCTCCAGGGCGGTGGACCCCCCGGGCCTTGGCAACCCCGGGCAGTGGATCCCCCGCACACTCGGTAGGCTGCAGCCATGGCTGAAATGGTTCTCGAAGTCAGCGACCTCACGGTGCGGCGCGAGGGCAGCACCGTGGTGGAGGGGGTGAGCTTCACCCTGGCGGCGGAAACCGACACGGCGCTGGTGGGCCCCAACGGGGCCGGCAAAAGCACCCTGGTGCAGGCGCTGCTGGGCATCCTTCCGCACCAGAGCGGCCAGGTGCGGCTGCTGGGTCGGCCGATGGGCCCCCAGGGCCAGCTGCCCGCCTCGGTGCGGGCCCAGGTGGCTTATCTGCCCCAGTCCTTCACCGTCCGCTACCGCTGCCCCCTCAGCGTGGCCGACTTCGTGGGCCTCGGCTGGGATCCGCCCGGGCTGCAGCTGCCCTGGCGCGGCAGTGAGCGGCGGCGGCAGGCGGTGCGCCAGGCGCTGGCCAAAACCGGCTGCAGCGACCTGGCCGACCGGCTGATCAGCGAGCTCTCCGGCGGCCAGACCAAGCGCGTGCTGCTGGCCTTCTGCGTGGTGCGGCCCAGGCGCCTGTTGGTGCTTGACGAGGCCCAGGCCGGCCTCGACAGCCAGGCTGCGGAGCAGTTCTACGGCCTGCTGTTCGACCTGCGCCGCAGCGAGGGCTGGACGATCCTGCAGGTCTCGCACGACCTTGAGATGGTGCGGCGCACCTGCGATGGCGTGCTCTGCCTGAACCGCAGCCTGCGCTGCTCCGGCCCCCCCGATCACGCCCTCAGTCCGGCCCAGCTGGAGCGGGTCTACGGCCGGGGCTACGTGCCCTACCACCATCACCACCGATGAACGACGGCGTGGCCCTGGCCGAGCTGCTGGCCCTGCCCTTCATGCAGCGCGCCCTGATCGGTGGCCTGCTCACCGGGGCCCTGGGCGGCCTGCTGGGCAGTTTTGCCGTGCTGCGCCAGCTCTCTTTCTTCAGTGATGCACTGGGCCATTCGGCCCTGCTCGGCATCACCCTCGGCATCCTGCTGGGCCTCAACCCCACCCTGGTGCTGATCCCCTTCGCGGTGCTGTTCGCCCTGGTGGTGAGCCGCCTGGTGGAACGCAGCCAGCTGCCCACCGATGCCCTGCTCAACATCGTCTATTCGTCGTCACTGGCGATCGCCGTGGTGGCGCTCAGCTTCGTGCGCAGCTACAAGGGCGGCATCCATCAGCTGCTCTTCGGCGACATCCTCGGCATCTCCTGGCTCGACCTGGGGCTGATCGTGGCCCTGCTCCTGACTGCCGTGGGCTACCTGGGCCTCACCCGCCGCGACCAGATCCTGCTCACGCTCGATGAGCCGCTGGCGCTCTCTCGTGGGGTGGCGGTACCGCTGCACCGTCTGCTGTTCATCGTGCTGCTGGCCGTGGTGGTGGCGATCTCGATCAAGGCGGTGGGGGTGCTGCTGATCAGCGCCTTCGTGGTGATCCCCGCCTGTGCCTCCCGGCTGGTGAGTGTTCAGTTCAATGGCTACGTGGCGCTGGCTGCAGGCCTTGGCGCCATCTGCGCCGTGCTCGGTCTGCTGCTCTCCGGCAGCCTGAATCTGCCGTCAGGTCCCTGCGTGGTGCTGATGCAGCTGGTGGGCTTTCTGCTGGCCCTGGCGCTGGCCCCACGGCAACGGTTGGCTTGAAAGCGGGTCGCAGGCCACCGCGAGGGTTGCTGGAGGCCGCTCCAGCACGCTGATCTGTCAGCAGGCGCGCCTCAGCCGGCCGGCAGCCACTGGGCCTGGCGCACCGGTTTGTCGATCAAGGTGAGCTCGAGGCTGAACGGATCGATCAGGGCGGGCTGGGCCTCACGGCGCTGGGGCGTGCCGCCGGCAGGGGTGTCGAGCTCAAGGCGACGCAGGGTGAGCAGCAGCCGTTCGCCGGTGGGGTCGTAGTGGAGGCCGGTGCCCGGCTCCAGCTCCCAGCCGCTCAGCTCACGGCGCTGCAGCACTGAACCGTTGCGATCGAGGGCCAGCAGGATCAGCCGCGGCTCAGCGATGCCCTCGATCAGCAGCGCCCACACCCGTTCGCCGCCACGGGAGCAGGCGCTGGCCACCAGCCCGGCGCTGCCGATCCAGAGCGGACGCGGGGCCTGCCCCGGCTCCACCAGCTCCAGCGAGCGCCGGAAATCGGGCCAGTGCCGCACCAGCAGCGCCCGCCCCGCCACCGGGCAGAAGCTGCTGAGATCGCGGCTGCCGGGCAGGATCTGGCGGCGTGGTTCCCGCGGCGGCAGGGTGCGCAGCGACAGCCCCTCCCGCTCCGGCACGATCAGCTCACCGCCGCCGGGCAGCAGCGCCACCGGGCCACTGGCCTCGATCTCGAGGCGTCGACGGCCGCCGCCGCTGAACCACTGCACCAGCTCCTCCGGCCCCTGAGTCAGGGCCGTGGATTGCACCAGCAGATCGCCCTGCCGGTTGCTGCTCAGCTGGGCGTACTGCAGCGCTTCGCGCGTGAAACGATCGATGCCCGTCTGCCGCACCCGGCCCAGATCGGGCCGCAGCAGTGCGTCCATGGCGGCCACCCGCGCCAGGTTGCGCTCCTGCAGGTTGAGGCGCCACACCTGGTGACGCCCCTGGTCGTCCCGGCTCACCACCCCCACGCCGGAGCCATCGCCCAGCGGCTCGATCTCGGAAATCGAGCTCCACACCGGTGACAGTGCCGTCCAGCCACCATCGTGCTGGCGCACCTGCACCTGCTCACCGCTGCCCACCGGCACCACCGCCAGCAGATGGGCGCGCGGATCCCATTGCCAGAGGGCCGGGCGCATCGGCAGGCCGCGCCGGTCGTCGCCCTGGAGCTGCAGCCGCAGCGGGGTGACCAGCCGCTGCCCCTGGCCCGGCAGCAGCAGCAACGGGTTGCCGCCGCCCTGCAGATCGAAGCGCAACGGCGGCTCCAGGCGGGTGCGGGCCGCCACAGTGGGGGGATTCATCGGCCGGCTGAAGCGCAGGTTCAAGGCCGCCGGGCCGGAGCTGGCCGCCGCCTGCTCCAGCGCCAGCAGCCGCGGCGGCCGATGCAGCAGCACCTGCTGCTGGGCGACGGCCAGCAGCACACCAGCCAGCAGGGCCAGGCGCAGGGCCCTCATGGTTCGAGCGGCCGCGCCGGCCGGGGGATCGGTCGCACCGACTCCGCGCGGATCACGCTGCGGGTTTGGCCGTCAAAGCGCTCGGTGTCCATCACGCCGCGCAGCTCCAGCCACTGATCGGCCTTGGGCAGCGGCCGGCCCGGGGGCCACAGCACCGGCAGCCCCACCGGCGTGGCATCGACCAGGCAGCAGCGCACCAGCAGGCGGGCCAGCTGGGGACGATCCCCGGGCACGGGCAGCACGAAGCCGCTGATGCGCACCGGATCGCCCGCATGCAGCTTCGGGTCGGGCTGGCTGCGCAGCAGGCGCACCCACTCGGTGAGGCTGCGCTGGCCCGGTGGCACCACGAAATTCAGGCCCGGCTCATCGAGCAGTTCGCGGTCGCGGTTGGCGGCGAGATCGGCGAACGAGGGCCGCGGTGGCACCAGCAGCACGGCGATCGCCACCACCACGCCCACCAGCAGCACGGTGCGTTGCCGCGGCGTGGGGGCGGCGCCACCCCCTCCCACCAGCTCCAGCAGCGCCACAACCACCAGCACCACGCCGCTGATCCACACCAACGGATGGAACACGGCCCGCAGCAGCAGATCCAGCCGGCCGCTGATGCCGCTCTGGAGCAGCACGGCCCCCCACAGCCCCAGGCCGAGGGGCCGCAACCAGCGACCGCCGCGCAGGCGTCGGGGGAGTGTCACAGCAGCCACAGGTTCACCCACTGACCGATCAGCAGCACCACCAGCACGGCGCTGACGGCCGTGAGCAGGATGGCGCGCGGACGCAGCAACACGCCGAACAGCCCCACCAGCTTGATATCGATCACGGGCCCGAGCAACAGGAAAGCCAGCAGGGCACCCGGGGTGACCTGGGCCGCGAAGCCCAGGGCCAGGAAGGCATCCACGCTGGAGCACACCGACACCACGAGGCTCAGCAGCATCAGGGCCAGGATCGAGAGGGTGGGGGCCCCACCCACCGCCAGCAGCCAGGGCCGCGGCACCAGCGTCTGCACGAGGGCGGCGATCACGCAGCCGAACACCAGCAGGGCCGCCAGCTCGATGAACTCCCGGCTGCCATGGCCCAGGATTTCTGCCAGCGGAGCGCGGGCCGTGCGGCGTGGCGCAGCCGCCAGGGCCTGGGCCGCCAGCGGGTCAGCACCGATCACCCCGCTGCGGCGCTCCAGCAGGCTGACCCGGCTGAGCGGCAGGACCAGCCGCCGTTCCTCCAGCAGCGCCGGCTGCAGCAGCGCCGCCTCCGGCAGGCGGGCCAGCAGGGTGGCGAGCACGAGCGCGATCAGCACCGCCCCCACGGGCCTGGCCACCAGCAGCCAGGGCTGGTTGGGGAAGGCGGCCCAGGTGCTGGCCACCACGATCGGGTTGAGCACCGGTGCGGCGAACAGGAAGCCGAGCGCCGTGGCCAGCGGCGCCCCGGTGGCCAGCAGCTGACGCGCCACCGGCACATTGCCGCATTCACAGGCAGGCAGGGCAAAGCCGAGCGCGGCACCGGTGAGCGGCCCCAGCAGCGGATGGGCGGGCAGGCGCCGCACCCACTGCCCGCCCGGACTCAGCCAGCGGGCCAGGGTGGAGATGGTGACCCCGATCAACAGAAACGGCATCGCCTCGATCAGCAGGGCCTGAAACAGGGCCCAGGCCGTGGCCAGACGTTCGGGGCTCACAGGACCGGCTGGAACCAGGTGGGAACGGCCTCATAGCAGGCGGCGTTCTTTTCGTTCTCGCGGGCCTCCACCTTCCAGCAACAGGCGCGGCCGCCATCGCGCGCCAGCAGCAGCTCGTTCGCCCACCCCCACACCAGCGCGGCGCTGCTTTCCATGCCCACGTTGTCCATCACACGCAGGTCGAGGGCGCCCTGGCTGTGCAGCGCCTGCCACTGGGGCAGCAGCGGGTCGTCGGCGTTCACCAGAAAGGTGTGATCGAACTGAACGGCCAGCCTCGCCTCCAGCGGCTGCAGGGAGGAGAAATCCACCACGAAGCCGTTGGCATCCAGCTGGGTGGCCCGGAACCACACCGTGAAGCTGCGGCTGTAGCCGTGCACGAAACGGCAGTGGCCGGGATGGCGCCACTGGCGATGGCAGCAGGGGTAGCCGCTGAACCGTTTGGAGCAGGTGTGGGCCGCGGTCATGGCAGGGGAGCGTGGATCGCCGCCTCTCGGGGGGTGTCAGTCTTGGGGGATCCTTTCGCCCCGCCGCGAGGTCTAGCGCGGACACCACCATGGAGGAACGCCATGCTGCCGCTGCGCCCATCGTTGCTGCGCCGACCGGCGGGCCAGCCACACAGCCAGCCAGCCAGCCAGCCACAACGATCGAAGCACCACTGATCGAAGCGCCCCTGGTGGAGCCGGCCTGGATCGATCAGCTGCGTTTCGATGCCGCCGGCCTGATTCCGGCCGTGGCCCAGGACTGGCTCGACGGGGCGGTGCTGATGGTGGCCTGGATGAACCGGGAAGCGATCACGCGCAGCCTGGCCAGCGGCGAGGTGCACTACTGGAGCCGCTCTCGCCAGGAGCTGTGGCACAAGGGAGCCACCAGCGGCCACTTCCAGACACTGCGCGGCCTCCGCTACGACTGCGACGCCGACGTGCTGCTGCTCACGATCGAGCAGAAGGGCGGGGTGGCGTGCCACACCGGAGCGCGCAGCTGCTTCTTCGCCGATGGCGAGCCGCACGCGCAGGCGGCGGAGCAAGCAGTGGCGCTGCCGCCGCCGGCCGATGCCTGCACCGAGCTGGCACGGGTGATCGTGGCGCGACGCGAGCAGCCGGAGGCAGGCAGCTACACCAACAAGCTGCTGGAGGGGGGCGATAACCGCATCCTCAAGAAGATCGGCGAGGAAAGCGCTGAATTCGTGATGGCCTGCAAGGACGACGATGCGGCCGGCATCGCCGGCGAAGCCGCCGACCTGATCTTTCACCTGCAGGTGGCGCTGGCCCATCACGGGGTCGAATGGCGCCGGGTGCTTGAGGTGCTGGCCGAACGCCGGGGGGCGCCCCGGCGTCACGGCTGAGCGGGAGCCGACGAGGGGGCCGCCGCGGGCAGCAGCTGGCCGAAACGGCTGGGCTGGGCCTGCAACCAGCGCAGGGTGGCCCGGTCCCGGGCCGTGAGCGCCAGCACCGGCTGGCTGCCGGGCACGGCGGCCAGGGCATCGGCCGGATCGTCACTGTGGCCCCACAGGCCGAAGGCATGGCCCAGCTCGTGCAGAGCGGTGGCCTGAACGGCCAGCTGACGCTGCCCCGGGCTGATCAGCACCTCCACCCGCGGCTCCAGCCGCCAGCGGCCAGCCCGCTGCACCTCCAGCACCTGCAGCGAGGCGCGCCCGTGGCTGGCACGCAGGCGCCCGCCCAGCTCCCGCAGCGGCGGCCGCTGACGCCGCACCAGCACCTGGGCCTGCGCCGGATCCGTCACCCGCACGATCACCAGCTCTTCCGCCCAGCTGGCCAGCGCCGCGTTCACCGCCTGCTGCCAGCGACTCTCCAGGGACGCCGCAGCCGCGGGGGCAACCGCTCCAGAGGCAGCGGCAGGTTCCATCCAGACGCACCAGCGCTCCATGCGCGCCCAACCGGCGGGCGTGGGCGTCAGCCGGTGGCTGTAGCCCGCTGAGTCTTTCCTGGGGCGGGAGGAAGCTGCGGGATCAGGTGGGGGCTGAACGGCCTGCGGGCCGGTGAGAGTGTCGGTGCCCCCACGGGGGGCAGGGTCCATGCCGCCACTGGGGGCGGTGTCCGTGGCGCCAGTAGCGGCCGTGTCCTCACCGCCTCTGGCGGGTCTGCCCATGCCGCCGCTGACAGGTGCACCGGTGACGGTGGCGACTTTGTCAGGCTGCCATGGCCGTGCGGCTTGCGCCGGTGGGCAGTCGGTGGTGGGATCCAGGGCCTCACGCGGAGGCACCTGGCCTGAACCCTGGCCCGCTTGAACCGGAGGAGGATCCACCCGGCCTGCCCCCCACGACCCCGGATCGGCCACGGGAAGAGCGGCGGCCTGGGCGACTGGCCACAGCAGGCAAGCGGCAGCCGCCTGGGCCAGACAGCGCCGCAGCGGGCGGGGCCGAGGCCGCACGGGAGCGCCTCGCTCAGGCCGCCAGGCCCACACCTCGGGCCATGAGGGTGGCCAACATTGGAATCAGCGCGAAGCCCACCAGCTCAATGTTGAGGATCCAGCGCAGACGGCCGGCCAGCGCCTCGCTCACCTGGGGCAACTCCCCCTTGCGCAGCGGCAGGGCCCAGAGGATGTAGGTGATGGTGGGGTAGAGGGAAAGGCCACCGACCGCGAGGTAGAGGCCCACCTTCCACCAGAACACCGGGTTTTCGGTGTAGAACTCCGGCCCCTGGCCGTAGTGCAGCACGCGCAGGATGCCGCTGAGCAGCAGGGTGAGCGCCGCGATGCCATACACAATGTCGGTGATCACCAGGGTGGTGGCCACCTCCTTGCTGGGGTTGGCCCGGATCAGGCGCCGCTCCAGCACCAGCGCACCGAAGCACATCATCACGCTGATGTAGTGCAGGTAGGCCACACCAGCACTGGGCAGCACGCCTGTGGGAAAGACGAAGGCGGGCAGGGGGGCGAGGTGCGCAGAGAGGAGCGGTGCGAAGGCGAGCATCGCCGAGGGCATCAAATCTACGGGGACGGTAGCGGCCTGAAGCCGCCGATCGCCCGCAACGCCAGGGCAAGCGGACGCAACGGCAGCCCAAGGTGCAGCAGATCCGCCGCACCTTGCTGTGTTTCGCCATCATTTAGCGGCAGATTTATGCATGGATAACGGAACGGAACGACCGCATAATTGCCACTGGAACCAGAGGAACTGGAAGTCTTTCTATAGCTCCTCTTATATCCTCAAAAGCACCGTAGGGTCGAAACAGACATCAGGAAGATATGGCTAGCTCACTCAGTGCCTTTCTTAGCGAGATCGGCAGACATCAGCTGCTCAGCCCTGCGCAGGAACTCATGCTGGGCCGCAAGGTTCAGGCCATGGTGGCGATCGAAGAACGTTGCGGCGCAAGCCGAGCCAGCGGCGAAGCCACCCCGCTCACGAGTATCGAAACACGCACAGTTCGCTATGGAATGCGCGCCAAGGAGCAGATGATTGTCGCCAACCTGCGCCTGGTGGTGAACCTGGCCAAGCGCTACCAGGGCAAGGGCCTTGACCTGCTCGACCTGATTCAGGAGGGCACGATCGGCCTGGCGCGCGCGGTGGAGAAGTACGACCCCACCCGTGGCCACCGCTTCAGCACTTATGCCTACTGGTGGATCCGCCAGGGATTGAACCGGGCCCTCTCCACCCAGAGCCGCATGATCCGGATTCCGGTGAATGTCAACGAGAAACTCACACGGCTGCG
>CALRJS020000035.1:0-38444 GCA_943367595.1 Sphingobacterium thalpophilum | reverse complement strand
TGATCGCTACCTGGGTGCCTTCAATTACCGCTTCAACCGCCGCTTCAACTTGGCAACAATGACTGAGCGAGTGGTTCATGCCATCTGCAGCTGCGACGCTCGGCCGGAACGCATCTTGAGGAGTGCGGAGCTAGCTACCTAATCAGGTTTAGCTTTGATGGCAATCCCGGACCGGGAACTTTTGCCTTGAGCACCCTTCCAAACTTTAAGTTTGACTTTAACTTCGGCGGCACCACCTTCAACAACGCCAATCTTGCCACAGATCCATCTCTGGTTTTTGTGGAAATCTTTGGCGCAGGCAACCTTTTCTCCTTGAACTTCACTGGCAGTGACGACCCGTTCAGCGGCTCTCTTGGTTTTATCAGTGACGCCGGCGATCAACTCTCTTTTGAGCCCGGGGAACCTGGATTAGACGCTCCAGAACTATACTTTAGCGTAACCTCTAATGGCGAAACCTTCGGCAATTATCAAGCTACAGCTGTTCCCGGCCCACTCCCATTGTTAGGAGCCGCCTCTGCCTTCGGGTTCAGCCGCAAGCTCCGCCGCAAGATCAAAAGCCGCCGGCCTGAGGTGATCCCCACCACCAACGTCTGAACCCAGGCGACCAATACCAACAGGCAACGGGCAAGCCAGAGCCAATGGTCCAGGCCTGCAGCTGCTCACACCTCCCGATGTCCCGCCGCGGAGTTTCCATTCGCCGTTCAGGCCAACGGCCTCCCTCTCTGGCGTCAACCATGGCCTCTGAGTGTGAGGCAGGCCGACACAGGGCCAATCGCAGCCACCACCAGGCCACCCGCTCCGATCAGCCAGGAGAGGGTGAGTGGCACATGGAGATGACAGCGGGTACAAAGGCACAGGAGCAGCGGCAGGGCGGTGCTCGCCCGAGCCAGCGCGTCCCTGTCCTGCAGGCGCTGCTGTCGCCCCTGCAGCGGCTGTTCGCGGGATCGGCAGGGGAGGGAACGGTGTGGTGACGCGGGCTCTGACGACGGCGGCGGGAGGCCTGCTCGCCCTGGCGATGATGGCCGCTTTGGCGCCCGCCATGGCGAACCCGGCCAGCCCCGCAGGGTCCACCCAGCCGCTCCCGTCCTGGCGGGACGGGGCCAGCAGATCGCGCATCCTGTCCTTCATCGCCAGCGTCAGCCAGCCGGGGGGAGAGAACTATCTGCCGCCTGAGGAGCGCATCGCCGTCTTCGACAACGACGGCACGCTCTGGTCAGAGCAGCCGATGTACGTGCAGCTGGCCTTCGCGATCGAGCGGGCCCGCGCCCTGGTGGCCCGCCACCCTGAGCTCGCCGCCAACCCGGTCCTCGCCGCGGCGACTGCAGCCGGCAGCGGCGAGGCCGTGCTGCGCATGGACATCAAGGATCTGCTGGAACTGGTGGGGATCACCCATGCCGGCATGAGTACGGAGGCGTTCCGCGATGAGGTGAGTGAGTGGCTGGACAGCGCCTGCCACCCGACCCTGCAGCGGCCTTACACCGACCTCACCTACCAGCCGATGCAGGAGCTGCTGGAGCACCTGCGTGCCAATGCTTTCCGCACTTACATCGTGTCGGCCGGCGGCGTGGAGTTCATGCGGGTGTTCGCCGAGCAGATCTACGGCATCCCCCCGGAGCAGGTGATCGGCTCCAGCGTCGTCACCACCTATGCCCTTGAGGGTGGTTTGCCGGTGATCCTGCGCCAGAGCAAGGTGCAGACCATCGCCGATCGGGCCATGAAGCCGGTCCTGATCGAGCAGCTGATCGGCCGCAGGCCGGTCGCCGCTTTCGGCAACTCCGACGGCGATCTGGAGATGCTCGAGTGGGTCACCAGCCAGCCGGGGCCACGGCTGGGGGTGATCGTTCACCACGACGACGCCGAGCGGGAGGTGGCCTACGACCGGGAGTCGGCCTTCGGCCGCCTTGATCGGGCCTTGAGCGAGGCGCCCCGGCGGGGCTGGACGGTGGTGAGCATGCGCAACGACTGGGCCAGTGTGTTCGCAGCCCCACCAGCGGCAAGCGGATCAGGAGGGGGAGTGGTCGAGCGCTGTGCCCTGCCCCCAGCCAGCCAGCCCGCGTCGGCTGGAGAGCGTGGCACTGGGAAGCTCTCCAAAGAGCCGGCGGTAATCCCGGGCGAAATGCCCCGGATTGAGGAAGCCCCAGGAGGCCGCCAGCGCTGAGATCGTCTCGCCGCCCGGCTGGGCCTCCAGCAGCTCGCGGCGCACACCATGCAGCCGCTGCAGCTTGAAGAAGGCCATCGGGCCCATGCCCAGGTGCTCCCGGAACCCCTGGATCAGGGTGCGTCGCCCCACATACATCTCACGACAGAGGGTCTCCAGACTGATCGGCTCCAGCGGGTGCTCCTCCGTCCAGCGCTGCACCTGCTTGACGAGTTCAATCCGCGCTGGCGGGCGGTCGGGGCAACCCTGTTGCCGGAGGCCCTGCTCCAGCACGTCAACGAGCAGCGGGAACAGCCCCTCTGCGCCTTTCTCCGGTTCTGAGGGCGACGGCACCGAGGGGGTCTCCGACGGGAGGGACAACAGATGGAGCAACCAGCGCTGCAGCGGCGTGCGGCTGGCGGCGTCGATGGGCAGGACATTGAAGCGGAAGGGCGCTTCTTCCAGATCGAGGCTTCCCTGGCTGCTGCTCCAGCGCGTCAGCATGCCGGGGTTGACCATCACCACGGCCAGGTCTATCCGCTCAGGCGTGGAGAGATGGACGTCCGCCAGGGGATCCAGCCCGAACAACGCATCGGCACCGACGGCGGTGCCGTGGGCCCGCAGGGGCGGCGCGTTGCTGTCGGACGCCAGGTTCAGCGCAATCAGCCGCTGGTCGCGTGGCTTGCCGCCAGCCACGTGCAGACAACGGTTCACCTGAAGCCGCAGCAACCGCAGCGGCCCGAGCTGGCGGGTGACCAGGTGGCCGCTGAGGTTGCCGTTGGAGAGCTGAAGCAGGCGCAGATCCAGGCCCGCCGCTCGCAGCTGGGTTTCGAGCTCCTCGACAGCCTCGAACCGGTGGAGCGGAGCCATCCAAGCTTGCACTTTTTGAGTGGCCCCACCCTGCCATGGACGGCAGGTTGTAGCTGAGTTCATCAGCGTGCCGGCGCTGCGTCCCTTTCCAGCCCCGGTCCCGCCCCCTCACCCCCAGCCTCCCCCTGCCATGCCCAACGGACAACCCAACATCCTGATCCTCTGGGGCGATGACATCGGCCAGAGCAACCTGAGTTGCTACAGCGACGGGCTGATGGGCTATCAGACCCCCAACATCGACCGTGTCGCCAAGGAGGGCGGGCGCTTCATCCATTACTACGCCGAGCAGAGCTGCACGGCCGGCCGGGCCGCCTTCATCTCCGGCCAGAGCGTGTTCCGCACCGGCCTGAGCAAGGTGGGGCTGCCTGGAGCCGAGCTGGGCTACCGCGCCGAAGACCCCACCATCGCCGAACTGCTCCAGCCGCTGGGCTACCGAACCGGCCAGTTCGGCAAGAACCACTTCGGCGACCGCGACGAGCATCTGCCGACGATGCACGGCTTCGACGAGTTCTTCGGCAACCTCTACCACCTCAATGCCGAGGAGGAGCCCGAGCTGCCCGACTATCCCAAGCCTGAGGACTTCCCCGATTTCCAGAAGAACTTCGGCCCCCGCGGCGTGCTGCACTGCTGGGCCAACGGTGATGGCACCCAGCGGATCGAGAACACCGGTCCGCTCACCAAGAAGCGGATGCAGAACTGCGATGAGGAGTTCCTCGCCGAGGCCAAGCGCTTCATCCGCGATGCCGTGGCCTCCGGCGAGCCCTTCTTCGTGTGGTTCAACACCACCCACATGCACTTCCGCACCCACGCGCGGCCCCAGGACATCGGTCAGTCGGGGCGGTGGCAGTCGGAGTACCACGACGTGATGATCTATCACGACAACTGCATCGGTGAGATGCTCGACCTGCTCGATGAGCTGGGCATCGCGGATGACACGATCGTGATGTACAGCACCGACAACGGGCCCCACATGAACAGCTGGCCCGACGCTGGCATGACCCCGTTCCGCAACGAGAAGAACTCCAACTGGGAAGGGGCCTATCGCGTGCCGGCCCTCGTGCGCTGGCCTGGGAAGATCGCCCCGGGCACCCTCTACACCGGCATCGTCAGCCATCTCGACTGGCTGCCCACCCTGCTGGCGGCGGCCGGCGAACCCCAGATCAAGGAGAAGCTGCTGGAGGGTCACACGGTGGGCTCCAAGACCTTCAAGATCCACCTGGATGGCTACAACATGCTCGACTACTGGACCGGCCAGAGCGACAAGAGCCCCCGGGTGGAATTCTTCTACTTCTCCGACGACGGCGATCTCACCGGCCTGCGCTACGACAACTGGAAGTTCGTATTCATGGAGCAGCGCGCCACCGGCATGCTGCAGGTCTGGGCTGAGCCCTTCACGTCGCTGCGGGTGCCGAAGATCTTCAACCTGCTCACCGATCCCTACGAGCGGGCCGACATCACCTCCAACACCTACTGGGACTGGATGCTCGACCACGCTTTCGCGCTGGTGCCGGCCCAGGTGATCGCGGGGCGGTTCCTGGCCACCTTCCAGGAGTATCCGCCCCGGCAGAAGGCGGCGAGCTTCTCGCTGGAGGAGGTGATCGCGAAGATGACCGCCGCAGCCAGCGGCGGCCACTAGACAACGCCCACTGAACAACCCAGCGTTCCGCGGAGTCGCCATGGCCTCGAACCGTTCCCCTGCCCCGGCTCTCCGGCCGGGGCGACCGCCGGCGCGGGACATGGCCTGGATCCCCGCGGGCACGTTCCTGATGGGCTCCGACCACCACTACCCGGAGGAGGCTCCGGCCCACCGGGTGGCGCTGGAGGGCTTCTGGATCGACCGTGCCCCGGTCACCAACGCCCAGTTCCTCAAGTTCGTGAAGGCCACCGGCCACCGCACCCTGGCCGAGCGGCCGGCCGATCCGGCCCTCTACCCCGAGGCGCCACCAGAGCGGCTGGCGCCCGCCTCGATCGTGTTCGTGCCCCCGCCCGGGCCGGTGGGAACGGGCGATCCCTACCGCTGGTGGCAGTACATTCCCGGCGCCGACTGGCGCCACCCGGAGGGCCCCGGCAGCTCGATCAGGAACCGCCCCCAGCATCCGGTGGTGCATGTGGCCCATGAGGATGCGGCTGCCTATGCCGCCTGGTGCGGCAAACAGCTGCCCAGCGAAGCCGAATGGGAACGGGCCGCCTGGGGCGGCCGTGAAGGCTGCGCGTTCGCCTGGGGAGATGAGCTGCACCCAGAGGGCCGCCCGGTGGCCAACACCTTCCAGGGCGACTTCCCCCACCACAACAGCCTGCTCGACGGCTATGCCGGCACCTCGCCGGTGGGTGCCTTTCCCGCCAACGGCTTCGGGCTTTTCGATTGCATCGGCAACGTGTGGGAGTGGACCGACAGCTGGTACGGCCACCACCCGCGCCAGGCCGATGGGGCGCTACCGGCTGTGGCCAGCAGCGGCTGCTGCGCCGGAGCGGCTGACGCCCGTGAGGCCAGCATCGATGCCACCAGCCAGCACGGAACGATGCCACGCAAGGTGGTGAAGGGCGGCTCGTTTCTGTGCGCCCCCAGCTATTGCCGCCGCTACCGGCCGGCGGCGCGCATGGCCCAGGGCATCGACACCTCCACCGGCCACATGGGCTTTCGCTGCATCGTGCGGCTCTGACGCCATGGAGCCATCCGTTTCAGTCCGCTGATGTCCACCTCTTGGCTGACGCCTGCCGCAAGGTGATCCCTCTTCCGATGACACTGCCCAAACGATCCACCTGGCTGACCCGTCAGCAGCGCCGCCGCGAGACGCCGTTCTTCCTGCTGCTGGATCGCTCCTTCAGATTCAGGCTGTTGATCGCTGCAACCCTGTCCTTTGTGTTGCTGTCCCTCATCAATCGTTTCGACAACTGCCATGGAGCCGACCGCAGCGAGAACTGCCTGACCAGCAATTTCCTGGACGTCATCAGCATTGGCAACGTGGAGTCGTTCAGCATCGTCACTGCCGGCCTCATTTACATCCTGGAGGCGGGTCGTCGCAAGGAGAGAGAACATCACGAGCAACTCTCGCTGCTATTGGCGCAGCAGGAGGCTGGCAACAAATTCAGCCTGGCACGCATCCGCGCCCTTGAAGATCTGTGCTCTGATGGCGTCTGGCAGGACGACTTCGATCTGCAGTACACGAACCTGGAGGGGATCAAGATTCCGTTCAGCCGTTGGCGAGGCGGCAACTTCAGCAAGACGGTGCTGCGGAAAGCGAATCTGCAGGGTTCGGATCTGCAAGGGGCCAACTTCACGGAGGCCGATCTCAGCGAAGCCAATCTGGCCGGCGCGGACCTCAGCCAGGCCAACTTCACCCGCGCCATCCTCGCCAAGGCCGATCTCCGCGGCGCCATCCTCACCGGCGCTGCTTTCCAGGAGGCTGATCTTAGTGAAACCAGCTTGGATCCGAGCGGTTGAACATCAGTCACTCACGCATGAATCACCCAGTTTCCATTCAGCCCGGTTTACCTATCTCCAACCAGCTCGGTCCATCACTCGCCATTCAGCCGGCTCCGTCGCTCTCCATTGATCCCGTCCAATTTCTCTCCAGCCAGCTAGCTCCATTTCTCTCCATCCAGCTAGCTCAATTTCTCGCAATCCATCCAGCTCCATCTGTTTCTCCTGCCATCTGATGCCATGGGCCAGCCCCCCCTGTTGATCGTCAGCGCCGCCCTGTTCACGATCATGTTCGCCCTGGGGGTTGGCCTGACCGGAGAGGCCATCGTCCGCCTGAGCCGAAGACCCGCCCTGGTGATCCGGGTAGTGATCGGCTCCTGTGTGCTGGTGCCCCTGGTCGCCCTGCTGCTGATGAAGCTGCCGCTGAGCCTGACCCTGACCCAACCGGCCCGCATCGGCATCGCCCTGATGGCGGCCTCTCCAAGTGCACCTCTCACCCTGCGCAAGGCGGGCAAGGTCGGCGGTGATCGCGAGCTGGCCGCTGTGCTCCAGGCCTGTGTGGCCGTGGCGGCGATCGTGTCGATCCCGCTGATCGCCGACCTGTACCAGTCGTCCTTCGGGGTGTTCGGCTGGGACATCACGGCGCGGTCGGTCGCCCTGCAGGTGGGCAAGACCCAGGTGCTGCCCCTGCTGGCGGGCCTGACGCTGAGGCGCTGGCGGCCTGGCTTGGCGGAGCGGCTGTCCGGTCCCCTCGACAAGCTGGCCAATGGTCTGCTGCTGCTGCTGATCGTGCTGGTGCTGGTCAAGTCGTTCCCCCTGCTTGTCGCCTTCGTGGGCGCCAACCTGCTGGCTCTCGCCTTCATGGCGGTGATGGTGCTGGCGGCCCTGGCCATCGGTTATGCGATCGCTGGCCCTGAGCCCCGGGAACGCGTCACGATCGCGTTGGTCACGTCGATGCGGAACCCGGGCCTGGCCCTGCTGTTCGCAACCACCTACGGCAGCAACATTCCCGGCCTGAAACTCGCGGTGCTGGCCTATCTCCTGGTCACCGTGCTGCTCTCGATTCCCTTCCTGCGCTGGCAACGCCAGAGGCAGTCGGTTCCCTTCGCCGCCCTTTAAATGCCCTGGCTTGAATCCTCCGAGGCCCTGCTGCAAGGACTGGCAGGTGTCGTTCGCCTCAGCCTGGAAACCCTGTCGGTGCTCTGTGTGGTGGCCGGCATGATCGCCAGCTTCCGCCTGGCCCTGCCGTTCCTGCCCGTGCTGGCCCATCGCGGGCGCCGCCCCCCCAACGCGATTCGGATCAGTTTCGGCAGCTGGTTGTCGATGGCGTTGGAGTTCCAGCTCGGTGCCGACATCGTGGCCACCACCACGGCTCCCACGGACAGCAACCTGATCCAACTGGCGACGGTGGCCGTGATCCGCACCTTCCTCAATGTTTTCCTCGCCAAGGAACTCGAGGCTGAACGGCGGCTGGAGCAGGAACGCCCGCTCCAGCCTGGAACCTGATCACTTCATCCTCGCCATCTGCCACCCCATGAACCTCACCAACGAACTGGCCAAGGAGCGCAACCGAGAGGCGGCGGAGCGCACCTTGATGGCCTGGATCCGCACCTGCCTGTCGCTGATCAGCTTCGGCTTCGGTCTCGACAAGATCATCGGAGCGATCGAGGCCAGCCGCTTCGAGGGCAGCTCCCATGCTCAGATCAGCGTGCGCCTGATCTCCATCGGTTTTGTGGTCACGGGGATCGTGGCCATGGCAGCGGCCACGCGTCAGCACCGCAGGGTGGTGCGGCGCTTGAAGCATGACGATTTCATTTACATCGAAAAGACCTCAATCGCCACGGCGACAGCCCTGGCCCTCACCGTGATCGGCCTGGTGGCACTGGTGCTGCTGATCGCCGGGGGTATGGGCGGCCGATGAGCGCAACTCACCGCAACGGCCACAGGTGCCGCCCCTTCGAATCGTCCATCCCGTCGATGCCAACCCGTCCTCTTGTGGGATGCTCGGCGTGTTCAAAGCCTTGTGACACCGGGCTCGAACAGGTGATTTCCCTTCCTTCCCTAAAGCCGATGGTCTGGTGCCTGCCTCGCTCTCACGCTGGTCGTTCAGCGCTTCCGCTCCAGCAGATCAGCGCTGTAGGGCTGATCGCTGCTCTGGGTGGCGCCCTCGAGGCGCCTGTGGCGAAAGCTGCTGAACCGACAACGGCGGCCTCCAGCTTGATGGGGCCGATCCTGAGGGCATCAGCTCAGACCGAACCAGCTCAGAGTGAGGCAGGTCAGAGTGAGGCAGCCCAGAGTGAACGGGCCCAGGCTGAGCCTGCTCAGGGAGAGAAGGCCCAGCCTGAACCAGGCTCAGGTGAGCCGGCTGCCAGCGAGGCCGCACCATCGCCGTGGGCCGGCACTGTGGAGCTCTATGGGTTCGCGCCGCTGCGCACCAACGGATCCACCACCGTCAAAGGTTTCGAAACCGATCTGGATCTCAACCTCGGCCAGGTGCTGAGGGCGCTCACGGGCGCGGCCGCCATCCGCGGCAGTGTGGAGTACGGCCGGATCGGCCTCCTCACCGACATCAGCTATGTCTCCGTCGCCGGGGAAGAAGGCAGGCTGCAGGAGATCCGTACACGCTCGATTGAAGGCCCGCTCGGCCGCCGCAGCCTCACCCTCACCCCTGACGGGCAGCGCAGCGTCGCTGCCAGCATCAGCAACATTCAAGGGATTTACGACCTGGCCCTGCGCTATCGCATCGGCGATCGGGAAACAGCCGTGGCCCGCCCCGGCAGCTTCGCCGTCATCCCCTACGCGGGCGTGCGCTTCGTGAACATGCAGTACAACCTGGCCGTGCAGAGCGACGGACCCGGCCGAACCCTCACCTTCAGAGGGCCACGCCTGGAGGGATCCAGGACGCTGGAGGGCTTGAACCTTCAACGGCAGCAGTCGTTCGGGAGCACCGTGGCTCAGCCCCTGCTCGGCACCCAGGCCATGCTGTTTCTCTCCCCGCGCCTGAGGCTGTTCGCCCGCGCCGACGTCGGCGGATTCGGTGTGAACAACGCCAACGATTACTCCTGGAACACGCAGCTGGGCCTGGGCTATGCCATCGGCAACTCCACCCATCTCAACATCTCCTGGCGCTATCTGCACCTGGGCGGCAGCAATGACCAGGTTCCCGAAAACGCCTTCAACATCAATCAGAACGGCATCGAAGCCGGCGTGAAGTTCTTCTTCTGAACCAGCAGTTGCTGGGGTGGTAAGGGGTAAGGGGGGTGAGGGGTGAGGGGTGTGGTTTGCGAAGGTGAGGCCACCCTCGGGGGAGTGGCTCTGCAACAGCACCGGGTTCAGTGGAAGGCGCCGTTCGGTGTCGGTGCCGCCTGCGGGGTGTAAGGGCTGAAGCGCAGCTGGGCTCTGTTCATCACGCCGGGCTGCACAACAGGAGCCTCAGCCGGGGCGGCAGCAGGCGCCTGCTGGTGGAGCACTTCTTCCAGCAGGAAGGCACAGAGGTTGGACATGGAGCGACCTTCTTCTTCCGAGCGGTTCAGGAGTGTTTGAAACACCTGATAGCTGAGGGTGATCGAAATTCGGCGTGGTTGACGTTGCATGATTCGAAAGCGCTCGCTTGGGTCTCTGGGTGGATTCGTGTCTTCATGGCTGAACTGGGGCGTTAAGGAAGTCATGACAGGTTGCGGGGTTCACCACGGGTGAGGTGTTCCGCAACACCGGAGATGGTCACGAGCGGTGGGGCGGAAGTGAATGATTTCAACGTGCATGCATTGCGGCGTTGAGTGTATCTACGGGGGTGTTGCTGTGGAGAAATTGCTGAGGAGACAATGCTGCGGCGGTATTGCTGTGGAGGTGACAGCAGAGCGATCGCAAGCAGAAGTTGCTGATGAGGTGTTTTCTCCAAGGCGTTGGCCACAAGACGTAGCTCAACAGACACAGCTCAGAATGCGAAGCTCATAGGTGCACCAAGAAAGCACAGCTCGCAAGAGGTAGGTCTTGAGAGGCCAAGCTCATCAGGCTTAGCCAATGAGGCGAGCCCCTATGCGGTACCCATGAGGGTTTTCCCTCAGCATTCAATCAACCCATCACCTCAATCTGATCAGAATCTGACTACTTCAGAGACCGCTTCCATCGCCGAGTCCATCTGAACGGCGTCCATGCCGTCACCCTAGCGGGAATATGACGTCTTGGTTCCTGTCGCGGGATTGCCGGCACGACTGAATGGGCCTCGAAAAGCATGGCAAAACTGACGTCAGGAGTGAGAATCACCCTCGAACCCCGGGAAAGGCAACGACAACGGCAAGGACAAAGGAAAAGGGAAAGGCAACGGTTACCTGCCAGGGACAGAGTGAGCTGGTTTCATCAGGCCCGACTCTCTCGCCTGGGTCCATGGCGGCCTGATCCATCGCAGCCAGAACATGCTGAACAGACTCACGACCATTCATTCGCAAGACCGCCACCCAGCTCTCGCAGGCTTTTGGGCGCCTAGCTCTTTGCTCCTGGCTCAATTCTCGCACTGAAGCCAGCGGGGAAGAAGCAAGCAAGTAGCGCGGCTGATGCAGAAACGAAGCGCGAAGGATAAAGGTATTGGGTGCAATCAGCTCACAACAATGGCCGCAGATGTCGCCGTGGATATGGGGCACATCTACAGCAGCCAGCCACTGGCGTTCTGCCCATAGTGAAGGGAGAGAAGCCATGGCGTGACAAGCGAAACGAATTGCCCTGACAGCGATCCGCCCGTTCCATCTGCTTTGGCATCGCTCCGAAACCCATACCCTTGCGGACCTGCTCATGAACAAGCTCCAGTTCAAAGGCGAGTGGCATGAATTGAAAGGGAAACTGAGGCAAAAGTTTGCCGAGCTCACCGACGACGACCTGGACTACGCCGAGGGCCAGGAAGAGGAGTTGCTTGGCCATCTGCAGAAGAAGCTCGGCAAGAGCCAGGAAGAACTCGCCAAACTCGTTAACACTCCCTGAAGGCCACAACATGCTGAACTATGCCATCACTTTCTTTGTCATTGCGATCATCGCCGCCATTCTCGGCTTCGGTGGTATCGCCGGCTCAGCCGCAGGCATCGCCCAGATCCTCTTCCTTGTGTTTCTCGTGCTTGCCCTGCTCTCCTTCTTCACGGGCCGGCGCAACGTGCTGTGAGTAGCCACGAGAACGGCACTGCCCTGATCAGACCATCCCAAGCCCAACCCAATCCCCAGCGATCCCTGAGGATTGACTGTTACGGAACGGGACAGGCGTGCCGCCTCAGCATTTCATCGCCTCAGTTCAATTTTCCTTTTCATCATCACAATGAATCACCAACGTCGTTCACTGCGCCAACTGGTTGCTGCCTGCCTGGGCCTGGCCTTCAGCCTCCTGGTGTTGGTCGCCGCGCCTGGCATGAGCGCTCCAGCCCATGCCTCTGGGGTCTTCGCCAGCAGCGCCTCCTCCTTGCCTTTGCCGTTGGCCGCCACCAGCGGCCGCATCAAAGCGGGCGCCAAGGAATTCGAGGGCAAAACCCAGGAATCGATCGGCAACGTCACTGGAAACAAGGGTGATCGCCTGGCCGGTAAGGCGAAGCAGGCCGAAGCCAAGGTTCGCAATACGGTCGAAGACATCAAGGACAAGGCCGGAAGGGGCTGAACCCGGATCAGCGCGTCGGCCTGGCATCACACCGTTGAGCGCCTGGCCGGCCTGCTTACAACCGGAGGTTGTTGGTCGCTGATGGAAAGCGTCAGCAGATCGCCGCTCAGGGACAAGCGCCGAGAACCGCGATTGACTCCGCCCTGATGACCCCGCCTGCTGAAGCTGCCTTGGTCTGCCGACTGATGACTCCGGCCTGATGAACCCAGCGGGTAACTTCACCGCTGGCTGATCAAGGATGGCTGTTCAGGTCAGGACCCGGAGGAGCCCACGTTTCGCGTCTCAGCCGTGACGACCGGGTGGCGAACGGCGAGCACGCGCCGCAGGCGCTCACGGAACCACTGCAGGGGTTGGTGGACATCGGCGTCGTCGAGCAATCCGCGCTGGCGCAGGCAATCTTGATAGCTGCGCAGCACGTCACTGCGACGGGCCACCTCCTGGGCAACCGTGTCGGCGAAGTCGGGCCTGGAGGCCAGCAGGGCGCGGAAGCTGCCGCTGGGAACCACGAACAGCGTCGTGTCCTGGCAGGCCACCATTGCTGTGGGATAGGGCACTTGGAGCAGGAGCGGCAGTTCCCCGAAGAACTCGCCGGCGGTAAAGGTGAACAACTTGCGACTCACCCGCTCCGTTTCGTGGATGGCCTCCACAGCACCACTGAGCACCAGGTAGAAGGAGCGGCCTTCGTCTCCCTGGCGGATCAGTACCGTGCCGGCGCTGAGCGAGCGGCGCGCACCACTGCCCACCAGCTCCCGCAGCCGGCGCTCATCCATGTGGCGGAAGCAGGGGTGGTCGGGCAGGGCCGCCCGCAGGGGGCGCCAGTTCTGCTCCTCGTCCTCCTGGGCGCTGCCGCCGCGCCTGGAGGACAGCAGCTGGACCTGCTGACGGGCTCCGGCCAGCTCGATATGCCGTTCGCGCAGCCCCTGCTCGATCGCGTAGTTGAGCGAACTGCGCAGGCTGAGGCCGGCATGGATCGCCGAGGTCCAGGCCCAGAGCTCAAACGCCATCCCCTGGCTCTGCAACCCGTGCAGCAGCACCTTCGGTGGCGGGTCAGTCAAGACCGTGGGCTCGGCGAGGGCCGCCTCCAGCAGCACCTCAGTCACGGCCAGCGGGTCACTGCCATGGGCCACAGTGACCGCCACATCCACCCGGCCGTCGGGGCTCTGGTAACTGAGGTTCTTCACCGGCGCGTTGGTGATGGCCGAATTGGGCACCACGATCTCGGCGCCCTGGAAGGTGCGGATCACGGTGGAGCGGATCGAGATCTCGCGGATGAAGCCGGTGGTGTCGCCGAATTCAATCTGGTCGCCCACCTTCAGCTTCCCCTCCATCAGCAAGGTGAGGCCACTGGTGAGATTGCGGGTGAGCTCCTGCAGGCCGAAGCCGATCCCCACTCCCAGAGCGCCGAACACCACGGCGAGGGCGCCGATGTCGAGCCCCATCCCCTGGGCCACCACCACATACCCCAGGGCGGCCAGCCCCAGAGAAACCAGTGTGGCCACCGCCTCGCGGCGGCCCTCCGGCAGGGAAAACCAGAGCAGCACACGACCGGCCAGCAGCCGCTTCAGCTCCCGCGCCGCCAGGCTCACGGCCAGCAGCAACAGCAGCACCTGCAGAATCCAGAGCAGGGAGAAGCTCTGGCGCCCCAGCGGCAGCAACGGCGATGTGAACAGCTTTTCCAGGCGCTCGAACGTCACCGCTTGTTTCCCGCCGACCCGACCATTCAGCCAGGCCAAGCGGATGGGTGCAGCTCACACGAGAGCCTTTCCTTGCTGCGAGCTTTGCCGTGCTGAGAGCCTCTCCGTGCTGAGAAAGCCATGCCATGGCGCCTGCGTTGGCCGATGGCAGCGGTGAGTGGACGTCAAGCGTGCTCTCGCCCGTGGCATCGGAGGCCGATGGCGAGCCCGCCGCGGTGTTCACCGGGGGCGTGGCGCTAGACCCTCTGCATCAACGCCAGCCCCTCTGCATCAACGCGAGTGGTGGGAGCGGAGACGCTCGCTCACTCACTCACCGCCTTGGCACGCATCGCCGCCTCCAGGCTCCTGATCTCCTCCGGCGACAGCTTGGGTCGATCGAGCTTGATCGTCAGCTTGTCGAGCGTGCCGGTGAAGCGGAACGGCGGCTGGTAGTCGGCGTCGTTGACGCCGGTGAGGGTGTCGGAGCCCACGTCGAAGCTCTCGTCCCACTGCAGGATCATCGGCAGGGTCTTCGGCATGGTTTTGGTGGCCACCACCTTGCCGTCCACCTTGAGGGTGCCGGTGCCCGGGCGGCCGACGCCGCTGAAGTCGTTGAAGGCGAGCGTGCCGGCCCCCTTGCCGTCGTAGACGAAATCAAACTCCACCTTGTGTTTGCCAGGGGAGAGGGCCTCGGTGCCCTCCCACTTGAGGCGCTCCAGATCGACCATGTTCCAGAGCCACACTGGTTTGTTGTTCTTGAGGTAGAAGCCGTAGCCGCCGAAGCGGCCGCCGGAGGTAAGCAGCATGCCCTCGGCACCGCCAGCCGGCACCTCGATGTCGGCGGTGACGCGATAGGAGGTGTTGAGCAGCAGCGGTGAATCACCCTGCGGCAGCCCCACCATCGGGTGGGTGTACACGAACTCGGTGCGGCCGGCCGTGATGTTGGGCCGGGGCGCCACAATCCGCGCCGCCACCGACGCATCGAGGGGGAACACCTGATACTTGCGGGCCTCCGCGACAAAGGCCTCCTTCATCTCCTTCAGCTTCTGCGGATTCTGGGCCGCCAGGTCAGTGGTCTGGCTGAAATCACGCGAAAGGTCGTAGAGCTCCAGCGTCTGGTTGTTGAGCGGGTCTGGATTGGCCGGGCCGAAGGCTTCCCAGGGAGCGCGGTTCACCTTGGTGCTCAGCAGCCAGCCCTCGTTGTAGAGCGCCCACTGACCCATCATCTCGAAGTATTGGGTCTTGTGGCGCGAGGGTGCCTTGGCGTTCTTGCTGTCGAAGGTATAAACGAAGCTGGTGCCCTCGATCGGCTTCTGGGGGATGCCATCCACCACTTCGGGCGCCTTCAGCCCCGCCGCTTCCAGGATCGTCGGCACCACGTCGATCACATGCACGAACTGCTCGCGCAGACCTCCTTTGTCCTTGATGCGTGCCGGCCACGACACCACCATGTTCTGGTTCACGCCACCGAGCCTGGAGGCGTTCTGCTTGAACCAGCTAAACGGGGTGTCAAACGCCCAGCTCCAGCCTGCCGACATGTGGTTGTAGGTGAGCTCGGTGCCCCACACGTCGTAGAACTTCATCTGCACCTCGACGGGCAGTTTGCTGAGGCCGTTGAACCAGGCCACTTCGTTGGGGGTGCCCAGCGGACCGCCTTCGGCGCTGGTGCCGTTGTCGCCGTTGATGTAGACGATCAGCGTGTTGTCGAGCTTGCCGAGATCGTCGAACTGCTGGATCACACGGCCGATTTCATAGTCGCTGTAGGCGGCATAGGCGGCGAACACCTCCACTTGGCGGATGAACAGTTTCTGGGCCTCTGGGCTCAATTGGTCCCATGGGGTGATCAGATCGGCAGGCCAGGGATCGAGCTTGGCGTCCTGAGGGATCACGCCAAGTTTCTTCTGGTTGGCGAAAATGCGTTCCCTCAGTTTTTCGTAGCCATCATCAAACAGATGCATGGCGTGGATTCTGTCGACCCACTCCTTGGTGGGGTGATGGGGCGCATGGGTGGCTCCGGGGGCGTACTTGATGAACAGCGGTTTGCTGGGATTGATCTGGTGCATCCGCGCCATGTAGTCGATGGCGTCATCGGCCATCTCTGTCACCAGGTTCCAGCTGCCGGGCTCCTTGCCCTCGAAGGGATAGATCTGGGTGGTGTTGCGGAACAGGTTGGGCTGCCACTGGTTGGCATCCCCACCCACGAAGCCGTAGAAGTATTCGAAGCCCATGCCGGTGGGCCATTGATCAAACGGGCCGCTCTGGCTGGCCTGGAACGCGGGCACGTTGTGGTCCTTGCCGAACCAGGCGGTGGAGTAGCCGTTGTCCTTAAGCAGGCGGCCAATCGTGGCCTTGTCGCGCTCAATGATGCTGTTGTAGCCAGGGAAGCCGGTGGACTGCTCCGAGACCACCCCAAACCCTGCCGAGTGGTGGTTGCGGCCGGTGATCAAGGCGGCGCGGGTGGGGGAGCACAACGCCGTGGAGAACATGCGGTTGTACCGCAGCCCCGCCTTGGCGACGCGGTCCATCGCCGGCGTGGGGATCACGCCGCCGAAGGTGCTGGGCACTCCGAATCCTGCGTCGTCCGTGAGGATCAGGAGCACGTTCGGGGCGCTCTGGGGCGGCGTGATCCGCGGCGCCCACCAGGGCTTCGACTGCAGCGCCCCGTCCTTGATCACACCACCGAAGGGAGGCGCCGGGGCCGGCAACTGCGTGCCGGAGATCGTGGTGGTGGCACTGGGGGCTCCCGGCGTGCCGGTGATGCGTTGAGCCAGGGCGGGCACGCCACCCAGTTGCCAGCCGGCCAGCAACAGAGCCGCTGCCACCAGAACCAGCCGGCGGACCGCTCCGGCCAGGCCATCCGCCCGCAGGAAGCGGCCCAGCCGACGGAACTTCTGCAGCAGCACAGCAAACAGGCCCTTATCCATGGGAGACAGGAAGCGGCGGGGAAACGAGACGGAAGCCGATATGGGAGGTGCCGGTGTCAGGGCTTTCGGCCTCCCTGGCCGCCGGGCGGAAACGGCTGCAGAAGTTGGGGGCGCAGAGGAAGGAGCCGCCCTTGATCACATGCTTGGCCACACCAGGCTCGCGCGGATCGAGGCTGGCGGCCTCATCGACCACACGGGGGTCGAGGCCGCCGGCGACGGCGGCATGGTCCGGTTGGTACCAGTCACTGGTCCATTCCCAGACGTTGCCGATCATGTCGTGCAGGCCGTAGCCGTTCGCGGGGAAGCTGGCCACCGGAGCAGTGCCCAGATAGCCATCCTCACCGGAATTGGAGAGGGGGAACTCCCCCTGCCAGGTGTTGGCCTGGCCTGGGCGCCAGGTGTTCCCCCAGCTGAAGACACGATCCTTGAGGCCGCCGCGAGCAGCGAACTCCCACTGGGCTTCCGATGGAAGCGCCGCTCCAGCCCAGGCTGCATACGCCTCCGCATCTGCCACCGACACCTGCACGACGGGGTGATCGCCAAGGCTGTCGATGGAACTGCCAGGACCCTGGGGATGGCGCCAGTCGGCGCCGGGAACCCACTCCCAGCCACTCAACTCCTGAACCTGGGCGTGGATGGAAGGTGGCTTGAACACCACCGAACCAGGGGCGCGCTCCGCTTCGGATAGAGCGGGGAACTGCTCTGCTGGGAGGGGACGTTCGGCCTGCGTGCGGTAGCCGGTGGCGGCCACAAAGGTGGCGAACTCCTGGTTGCTCACTTCAGTGCGCCCCAGGCAGAAGGGGCGGACCTGCACCGCGGCCTCGGATTCCTCTGGCAGGAGCCCGGCGGCCCCCATCAGGTAGCGGCCGCCGGCGATGGGCTGCATCCCATCCGGGCAGCTGATGGCGGCCTTGGCGGGCGAAGCCCGCAACAGGATCAAGGCCAGGCTGAGCACCAGCACAGCCACGACCAGCAAACCCGCCGAGAACGAGGCATCGGCACGGAGATCGGACAACGAGGAGTTCGCTTCAGTGGCCATGTGCTCAGGGAGCATTGTTCCGCAGGGAGAGAACAGACCTGGGTGCGATTGATCACATTGTTCACAGAGGTTCAACCCTGAAACGCCAAGGCGATCTGCCCTCTATCAACAGGCGGCAATCCTGCCGCAGGAACGCAGTCATCCGCTGGTGTGTGAAGCGACATGCCGCATCTCTGATAAGGCAGACGGATCAGTTTTGTGTAAGAAGCCGATAGCCGACGCTGGCAACCCAGGCTGCTTGCCCGTGGGAAGCAGCTCATAACTGGTGGGGCCTGCTCCTTACCCATGGGAACGGGGTCTCTTTGGCGTGATCAGCTCAGAAGATCTCTCAGACAATGCCCTTGTGGGGGCAGGTGTCCTTGGGGTGAACGGATCAGGAGATCCCGCAAACAATGCCCAGCTGGGCCTGCGTACTGCCATCAGCAACGTCACCCTTCTGAACCGCTCATGGCGTCATGTCCGCTTAGCTCGCAGCAATGGGGAGGTTCCAGAGAGCTCGACTCTGATCAACGAAGATGCTGAGGCACCAGGCTTAACGTTTGTGTTCTGAGCGGGGATGTGGGTCTTGGTTCTCTATAGCCTTGGTTCTCTCTGGAACTGAAACGCCTCGCACGTTCCATCGCACAGGCACCACTCCACTCGTTCCGCCGCAAACGCCCCACTTCTCACACACCACCGCTCGCGCAGCACTTCTCACGCAGCACCCCTCACACCCCACTGATCCTCCAACCCTGGATGTGTTGCCATGGGGCGGGAGAGGAAGATGGAACCGATCGGATCAGCACGGATCACTCGGCTCACTCAGGAATTCTTCTCCGGATTGCCCGACCCTCATCGTCATGAACTCTTCTTCTTTACGCCCAGCCCTCACCACCATGCAGTCTTCTCCATCGCGCCAGGCCCCTGCCACCATGAATTCATCCCCATCGCGCCTGGCCGCCGCCACCATGAAGGCTTTCAAAATCCTGACCATGAACCGCCTGTTGGTGATCACGTGCCTGGCCATGGGCTGTGTAGCAGCCCCTCCAGCGGCAGAGGCTCAGCCACAATCCAACCCCGACCAGAACGCCGCACTCAATGCGGCTGCCAGGATGGCGGAAGGGCAGCGCACTTACTTCCAGAAGAACGGAGCCTTCCGGGCCACCGTTTCCAACATCCAACAGGATTTCGGCATCACGCTTCCCGCCACCTTCGACTATGCCGTGCGCACGACCACGGAAGCGGCTTACAGCTATGTGATTCCCGCCCAGAGTGCCACCATGGGGCAACTCAATGCCTATGTGGGAGCAGCTTTTCTCACACCCAATCAGAATCCCATGATCACCACGATCATCTGCAGAAACCTTCAACCCGGCCAGATCCGTCCGGCTGATCCACAGCTCGTGCTGGGCACCCTGATGCCCAATCCCAGCGGCAGGGTTGTGCGATGCGGCGACGGCTCCGTTGAAGTGCAGGCTTCGGTGGTCAGCGAATAACGCAAAACGAGCTGGCTAGCGATGAGCTGACTTGCGGGGTGCTGGCTTGCGGGGTGCTGGCTTGCGGTGAGGACAATCCACACCGCAAGGACCAGCCTCGCAGAACTTATGGCTTGGGGCTCACCGAGCGAGCGTCAGGGGGATAGGCGGCGCCACGGGAATGACGCAGAACGGAAGACGGCAACACACCAAAGGTGCGCTTGAAGCTGGCTGCAAAGGAGGAGAGGTGAATGAACCCGTAGCGGCGGGCAATGGTGGCCACCGTGTCTCCGGAACGGTTGTGGAGCAGCTCGCGGTGCACGGCATGCAAGCGCCGCATCTTCACCCATTGCATGGGGCTGCAACCAAATCTCTCTTGAAACAGATACTGGAGATTGCGCACGGAATAGCAACTGCGCCGGCTGAGATCGGTGGGCGTGATCGGCGTGTGCAGATGGGCTTCGATCCACTCCAGCAGTTCGGCAAAGATCCGATCTCCGCTGGCGTGGGGAAGGGTTTGCTCATGGCCTTGGGCGGCGGCTGGGCACACGATGGCGGCAGCCAACCGGTACACCAGATCTTCCAGCAGCGCCGCCTTGAGGCCAGCGGCGGGGTGCAGCAAGGGGGCCTCCACCAGGCGCAAGGCCAGATGCAGGTGGTTGAGAAGATCCGCCTGCTGGGAGAGGCCGCTGCCATCCACCAGCAGGGTGTGCTGGAACTGAGGCGCGAAGCTGCTGGCGTTGCCAAAGCGACCCACAAGAGAAGAGGCGGTCTCGGCCAGCCGCCGGCGGTCCAGGCAGATCATCACCTCCTCGAACGTGTCGGTGCTGGCGGTGAAGGCGGCCCCAGGCAGGTAAGCCGCCATCGGCCCACCCTGAAGCGAGAGCCGGTGTCCATCTGTGCGCACCTGAGCGTTGCCAGACAACGGCAGGATCAAGGTGGAGAAGGCACAGTCGCCGAAGCCGATTTCAATCGGGGCGTGGCGGCTGCAGGAGATCGTTGCCTCTCCCAGCTGCATCACGCCACTGCGGTGGTATAAGCCTGAGCACTGTGGACCTTCCAGGAAACCCAGAAGCGGCATGGTCTGCGCCACCCGTTCCAGCAGGGCAGCCGGGTCGTCGAGGGCCACAGCCTGCGACTCCAGCACCGTCAGAGGTGTGTGAATACCGGAGTGCCCGCTTTGCACAGCGCGCGTCAGAAGCGACCAGCAGGGATCGTACTGGCAGAAAAACGTGAGGGTTCCAGCCAGGCGTTGGGGAGGATGACAGTGGCAGTGGGTGGAGGCTCAGCGCCACGTTGCCCAACCCCTTACATCGATGGGCAGGCAGGTGAACGACCACTGGATGGCTCTGCCAGGACACGCTTCGGATCTGCAGGGCAGGCGTTAGCTCTGCATGACACACTCCAGCTCTTCCAGCTCTGAGTGAAACGAGATGTGCGATGGTAACCGTGGGGGCTGAGCTGACAGGCAGGCTCACTCCTGCGTCAAGCAGAAGTCTGCAAACGCGCTCATCAACCAGAAGCCAGCCAACGCACTCGTGAACCAGAGATCAGCCAACGCGCTGGCCACGGCAGTTAAAGATACCAACAAGTCTGTACTCCTTGTCGGTTTCAGATTCATATCTGATTTCGATCTTGAAGGCCTGTCCGGGATCAAGCTTGCACTCACCCGCTAAGGGCGTCCAAGTTACAACAACACAACCATTGCCGTCAGACGCAACACCCAAGGTATTGACGCCAGTAAAGACTGAGTTGATAGGCCTGCCGGGAGAAAGAATCTGAGCCAGCTGAATCCTCATCTTCTCGTTGGGGCGATAGCCGCAGCGGGGAATGAGCAATCAATCGCTAGAAACAGGCAGATTATCACTCAGGAGGAATCAACGAAGTCAGCGAAGAAAGACGATGAGGGATCCGAACATTCTACCGAACAGATTCACGATCAGATCTTCAGCACCACAGTAAGCTCAGACCCTAGAGTCATCGGATCAGACCGAACAAGTTTCGACATGAAGGCAGAGGTCATCGGCCTCGATGGTTGGCATGGAGGGCGTGGGAAGCAGCAGAGCCGCGGGGGACACGAGTGCGTCAAGGGAAGTGAGTGAGTGTGGAAGTGCGGCACGCTGACACATGGTGGCGAGGCGCATGGCATCAGCAAGCCAGGTAACTGTGATTTGCCATCAGGTTGTTCATGCCAGCAGCTGATCAAGCCGCTGCTGAGGGGTGAGAGCACCCAGGGCCATGTGGCACCTGCGGCCGTTATCGATCTGCTAGTACGCCGGCAAAAGATCGTTCCTGACGGCTGATCTGCCGTAGGGCATCACGTAGGCCCACTTCTCCAGCAGTGTCTACTGCTTCTCTTCGAGAAGACTTCGCCTACGCAGAAGCCAGCGGCGAGATAAACCGCTCGGCCTTGCCGTTGGTCCTTGGGGTGTAAGGCCTGGTTTGTTTACCTTCAATCCCATCGCCAGAACGGCTGTTCGCCAGCCGTGGGACTTGAAGGCAGACCCGTTGTCGCTGAGCACTCATCGGCACTCGGAGCCCTTGGCTTCCGCGTAGCGGTACCCCTGGCCGTTGAACCAGGCCGCCGCACGGCTGAGGAAACCCACCGTGCTCTGGCCCTTCTCGTCGGCCAGCACCTCGACATAGGACAAGCGGGTGGCGTCATCCACGTCCACATGAACCTTCTCGCTGGGGTGTGTAGGCATGGGTCGTGAGGTCTGGGGATGTTGGGTCGCACCACAACCCTGTCGACCTCACACCCTTTTCTCAGCCGGAACAACCAGGTGGCACGACACAACGAATGGGGGTGTTCGGAGCAGGGCATCCACTGGCGCAGAATGTGGAAGGCGCCAGTGAGCCGAAGCGGTGCCACGGCGGCGGAACGCCTCCCAGAGGAGCTGCTAGGAACAAGTCCGATGGCGAGCAACTGCGCGAGGGAAGAAACCGTGGCCGGGGGCGACGGACTGACTGTGGTGTCCAAACCATAAACATGGCCTCCAGTGCTCATGAGTTGGTGGAGACATGGCTGATTCTTTCGAGTAAGCCGCCAGCCCGGCGGTGCTCTGGAGACTCTCTTCCATGCTTTCTCTGCGTTCCACGCTCATCGTTCTCGGTCTGGCGGCTCCGCTGGCGTCCTACGCCGCGAACAAGGTGGGTGAGCTGGAGGCCACCCGGTTCTCCACCACCACGAAGCTCAGCGAGCAAGCGACGTTTGTTGTGGAAGCCAATGCCTTCTCGGGCTTGGCTGTCAACACGGCAGCCAACACAGTCACTCGAGCACCAAATGAATTCATCGGTCGTCCACGGACGCCCGTACCTCTGCCCAATGCCACCACGTTCAATTACCACCTGCAACCGACATTCGACACCAGCTTCAACGGCGAGGATCTGCTGCGCGCCAACTTGCGCGCAGGCAACTTCGGCCGCAGCATGTTTGGCGGTGAGCCCCATTCTCTGGTGCTCTCCACCCTGGAAGTGGCCTTTGAGGAGGATGCTGGCCCCGATGTCGTGGGGATTGACAAGCTCTTCGACCAACGGCCCCAGGGTGGCCGGTTCACGGCCACCCTGGGCGCTCGCGTGGGGCAGGAAGACATGCTGGCCCTGTGGCCCAGCGTGTACCCGGCTGACACCATCCTCAACGTGATGACGGTGAATGGTGCGCCGGCGGCCTACAGCAAAAATCTTGGGGCTGGCGCCGGTCTCTGGTGGCAGAGCAACGGCTTCAGCCTCAGTGCTGATTACGTTGCGGCCAATGGCGACAGCGGCAATCCAAGTGTTTCTGCAGAGGACGGTGGGGGTGGACTTGGCAACAGGAATTCCGGTGCGACCGGGAGTGCCCAGGTGGGCTATCAGCAGGAGTAGTGGGGCCTGGCTGCGATCTGGACCTACGTCCAGCCAGAGACCCAGTTCGTTCCGGGAACCACCTCGTTCACGCACAGCGCCATCGATCACAACATCGATGCCACCACCAGTGCCTGGGGCCTGAGCGCTTTCTGGCAACCGCTTCGCAGCGGTTGGCTGCCTTCCCTGAGCCTCGGATGGGGAATCAACAGCACCACCTACAGCTCGCCCCAACCCCGCGGCAGCCTCAGCACCAGTCAGTCCTGGATGGTGGGTCTGCAATGGACCGATGTGTTCGCCAAGGGCAATGACGTTGGCTTCGCGGTGGCCCAACCTGTGTTTGCCACAGCGCTGACTGGTGGGGTAACTCCCAACGACGGCAACGATGTGCGGGATTGGTGGTACAAGTTCCAGGTGACTGACAACATCTCGATCACACCGGCTCTGATCTATCTCAGCCGCCCCCTTGGCCAGGTGACACCTTCAGGCGAAAGCTTCAGTCAGTTCGGCGGACTTGTGAAGACGAGCTTCATCTTCTGATCGGAAGCTCGTTTGCTCAGAGTGCCATCCACAGCACCCGAAACGCTCCTACTGGGGAGCGCGCTGAGGAGCTGTGAATCCATTCTCAGCAGATGGCGCGGACGGACAGTGTTGATGCTGGTGCTGGCCAGGCCGGGCTGGTTTGCGATAGCTGCCTGACCCACCGCCGTCACAAGCCAGGGCGTCAGGCGTGGATGCCAGGAGGGCAAAGATCAGGGCCAAGCTGAGGTTGCGAATCGGTTTCACTGTTCAGTGTTGATGTGTGGAATGTTGCCTGGGATGCTCAGAGCACGGCATCCAGAGGTCACCCATGGCGTGCACGCCCTCGCAGCCCAGCTCACGCGCTTTCTGAAGGGCCACCTGCCGGCTCGGATAGGCCAGCAGCTGTTGCTGCGCCGCCCCGCTGCTGTGGTGTTGATGGCCACTGCCAGGGGTTAGCGACCAGATCCCCATGGCACTGACACCCGCCACCACCACCCCCATCCCCACCACGCAGGCATTGAGCACACCCATGCCCACCACCCCGATGCTGATCACCCCCATCGGCACGACACCGATGCTCACCACCCCCATCGGCACGATGCCGATCGAAATGATGCCCAAGGGCGCCACCCCGAAAGCGATCCGCTTGGGCTTGTCGCCGCACTGGGCCATGGGAGTGCCTGGCCTCAGTGGGAGTGCGAGGAGCCCTTGGCGCCACCATGCTTGGCGCAGGGCATCCACTGATCTCCCATCTTGTGGGCACCGGTGCAGTTGAAATGCAGCTTGGCGGCCTTCTCAGCTTCTGCCTGAGTGGCGTACATCGCCGGGATGCCGCCAGAACCGGCGGCTGGAGCGGCCAGGCCGGCGGCGGTGAACAGGAAGTTGGCTCCGATCGCGGCTGCCGCCCGAGCTGGCCACGGACTTGAAAGGATCGACACGGTACGAGTGCGAGCGCAGGCTGGCCTGCTGAGCACCCACCCTAGCAAATGTCTCTAGTAACACACGACTGCTGGAGGCTCTCTGCCAGCTTTCCTCGCTTGATGGCAGCTCCTAGGCTGGTGAAGCTTCTACCCAGTGGAGGGTTGTTGCCTTGGCCCGCCAGGGATCCCAATCCGCAAACGCTGCTCCCAGCCTGCGCATCGGCGAGGTAGCCAGGCGCACCGGCCTGCCAGTGAAGACGATCCGCTATTACTGCGATGAGGGGCTGCTCCAGCCCAAGGATCGCTCCGCAGGTGGATACCGATTGTTTGATGAGGAGAATCTCGCTGAGCTAGCGATCATTCGAGCCCTCCGAGCGATGGACGTCTCGATTCCCGAGTTGGCGAGGATTCTGGAAGTGCGGCGAGCTGGTGTCTGCAACTGCGCTGTTCTGAAAGACAGCATTTCGGCAAAGATGGAATCGATCAACCTGCGGATCGGTGAGCTCGCCGCCATGAAAGACGAGCTGGCACGTCTGCTCAGCAGCTGGCAGGATTGCGGAGGGTCCAAGCTGCAAGGTTGAGCCGTGGGCTTGCGTTGTCACGGATTCGCTGAATCGTGAGGGCCCCATGGCCAACAGGTTCAGGCTGTTCATGCCAGCAGCTGATCAAGCAGCTGGGGAGTGGTTAGACCATCCAGGGCTCTATTGCACATGCGGTCGTCATCGATCCGCAAGCAAGCCGATAAACGATCGTTCCTGGCGGTTGAGCTGCCGTAGGGCAACACGTAGACCCACTTTCTCAACAGGGATTTGATGTAGACGAAGTCGGACGGTGGCCATACCGCTCGGCCTTGCCGTTGGTCCTTGGGGTGTAAGGCCTGGCTTGTTTACCTTCAATCCCATCGCCAGAGCGGCTGTTCGCCAGCCGTGGGACTTTTAAGCAGACCCGTTGTCGCTGAGCACTCGTCGGCATTCGTAGCCCTTGGCTTCCGCGTAGCGGTACCCCTGGCCATTGAACCAGGCCGCCGCACAGCTGAGGAAACCCACCGTGCTCTGGCCCTTCTCGTCGGCCAGCACCTCGACATAGGACAGGCGGGTGGCGTCATCCACGTCCACATGAACCTTCTCGCTGGGGTATGTAGGCATGGGTCGTGAGGTCTGGGGATGTTGGGTCGCACCACAACCGTGTCGACCTCACACTCTTGTGTCGGCCGGAGCCACCTGTTGGCACGACACAGCTAACCGTCAAACGAACGTTGAGTCAGTGAGTGGTGGTGCTGTGAAGCTGTGGTGCTGTGGAGCTGTTGAGATGAGGAGGTGTTGAGATGCAGAGGTGTTGAGATGCGGAGGTGTGCTTGGGTCATTCCGTGAACTCTGCCCCAACTGGAATCAGACGAAATGGAAATCACAACCTGCTGCTCACAGCACACTGGAGCGAGAAGGCCAAGCAAAGTGCACAGCAAAAAGCCCCCGTTGGGGCGGCGACAGGATCAGAACAATGGCGCCCTTCAAACCGGGAACACCCGAAAGTGATCAGTGCTGTGGGGCCAGGCGCACAGAAATATCCAAGGGAATAGGCATGATGACATGTCCAAGGGAACCGTCACCTAGACATGTCCAAGGGAACGGGGTCACCTAGACATGACCTAGCGCACGGGCGCAGCTTACGGTTCCAGTGGGATACCGGAGGCATTAATGATGCCCTCGGAAATCCCGATCCTGGCAGCCACCTGATTGGCGATCTGGCACCCCAGCCAGACTCCCCCACGGCGACCAAGGTGATCGGGGGTTTCAGGAATGCCGAACGCGCCCTCTGGATCCACTCCCTTAACCGTGACGCCATCAAACTGCCAGTGGACGCCGAGGAAGACGCGGCTCACGGAGTTATCAAGGATCGCTTCCCAGAGGTTGGGATACAGGCGTGGCAGCTTCGGCCTGGGGTGGCGGTCGCCGCGTGCATCCGTGTTCCTGCCGTTGTATTCATCGGACAGGAAGCAGAAAGCCACAGTATCGAGGCCCTCAGGGGTGAAGCTGGCCAGGGATTTGTGGACGAGGAATGTGCGCAGCAACTGAAACGCGGCCGCTCCGAATGTGGCGTGGCCGGACGGGTAGGCCGGGAAGTCGGGAGTCAGGCCGACGCCCTCGCGGTTGGTGTCGGCCGGCCGAGCGGCCGCCAGGCGGGCTCAGGCGGCGCGAGATTCCCCAGGCCGAAGCGGATGCCCAGCACAGGACGCCACATCATGTGATCCTCGCTGTACTTGAAGCGCCAGGCTTCGATGCCGGCATCGGCCATGGCCAGAGCCGTGGCTGCAATGATCAGCAGCTCCTCCTGCTCGCTGAGGCCATCTGGGTGGCGTGACTGGATGTCATCGAGCACGGCGAGCACCACCTGCATGTACAGCCGTGGCGGGGTGCCCAGTTGCGGTGGGCCGTCATAGCCCCAGAAGATTCCGATCACCTCCTCATCCTGAGTGCGCTGCCGCTCCTGCAGCGCTCCCTTCACCTGCACCTTTCGGAAATCCTCAGCAAAGTGGGCATCGGGTTGCACCAGCGTGGCGCTCACTCTGCCGGGTGGCTTGGCAAAGGACGAGATCGGCTCGATCAAAAGAGGGTCAGATTCTCCCCATTGACTGCCAGCAAAGCGCTGCCCAGGTTCATCCGGTGGCACATTGTGCGTATACGGACCACCCGGCACATAGTTACCTTCGCCGCGCAGTCGCCGGTCTTTGATGCCCAGATGGTGGATGGCGTTGCCCAGTTTGCGCCCATACAACTCCCAGGGCAAGGCGTCGTCAGGGAGGATGGCCGCAAAGAGGCGCGCCCAGAAGCCCCAGTGCTCATTGAGAATGTTCGTCTGTTTGGGATACCGGTGCAGCAGCACTTCGTGGCAGGCTGCCGCTGCAGCCAGCGTGGCGAAACGTTCCGCCCAGGGCGGGCCGGCCGGGGCTGGCGATGGCTCTGCTGGTATGGCTGGTACAGGCGCAGAAGCTGCTGGGAGAAGAGCTGATGAGGTTCCAGCAAGAACCGTGGCGGAGCCGTCATACAACGCGGCCAGTGCCAGACCAAGCGCTCTTGCTGTCATGAAGGGCCCTGTCTGGTCACCACCGCCAAAGCCAGGTGTGTGGTCTCTCCTGATACATTCAAGGACGACATCCACCCAGAAACGCATGGGTTTTGATGCAGCAGACATCTGTTGCTCTCCGAAGGAAACAGTGATCAGCGCGTTATCACTTAACGGAAGCTCGGATCTCCCTAAGCCGCATAAGAGATCTGGCAGGATTGCCACACTTTGAATATGCACCGCACATTTCGCGGTGAACCAGAAAGCAATACATCTTCACCGGCATTGCTCAGTGTTGTGTTGCTGAGCACAATGGCTGGCCCAGAAGCGCGTCACTCACTGCGCGGAGCACAGTGGGGGAAAGGGGAGAGGCACGTCCGCTCAGGCCTATACGCCGAGGCCAATGCTCTGCAGCACCTTGCAGCTGATGGCAAAACACCGCAACTAAGCCAGGTGACGGGAGAGCCTCAGCGCCAGCCCGGCCAGGGCGCGCACGGGATTGGCCGCCGTGCTGATCGGAAGCACGGACATGTCGCAGACGTAGAGGCCGGTGGTGCCATGGACGTTCAGGTTCTCGTCGACCACGGAGCGGGAATTGAACGCCGCGTTGCGGTTGGTCTTCCAGGGCATCCGCAGCGTGCCGCAGGCGTGATGAACGGTGCCCCATCCGAATGGCCACTGCTCGCCGGAGAAGCCGCCATAACGCGCTGTCTTCAGCTCGACGTCGTTGAACTCGTTAAAGACGCGGTCCCGCATGTCGTTCAGCAGCGTCATGAAGTCGGCGGTGTTCGTCTGCCAGCCCGCCACAGCTGGAAACCGTGAACCCAGAAGATCGTTGAGATCAGAGAACCGCTTGAAGCTGATCGAGGGCAGGTAGCCATCGCTGGCGTGCGAGAAGATGCCGTTCTGATCGTCGAGGCAGTTGGCGAAGCTGAACTTGATGTCAACCCGGGTGCGGCTGGGGTCGTTCTCGACGAGCCCGGCCGATGGATCGTTGTTGCGCAAGTGCCAGTACTCGTGGTTCACATTCATCTCGATGTTGAAGGGATACTGGAGATGTCCGTTGGCGTCGAGGTTCCCCTTGGAATAGAAGACGATTTTTGCATGATCGTCTGGAGAGATGGTGATCGGCGGGTTGCCCACAGAGGTGACATAAGCCCACGACTCACCCGTCACGGGGTGATCCGTCAGCCCAAAGCCCACCAGTGGCTTGATGTCGTCCGGCAGCGTCTGAAACACGGAGGAGCGATGGATCAACTTGGGACTCTCTGTGGAGCCCGCTGCGATCACCACGTTCGGCGTGTAGAAGCTGCGCTGCTCGCCCGTTACGGTGTTGGTGGTCTTCACCTCATACCAGTCATTCGGCACCGTATTGACGGCTTCAACGAAGCTGTTCAGCCGGATGAACAGGCCGCTGCCATTGAGATCGAGCTTGGGGCCCGTCAATCCGCTCTGGTTGATGAGAAGTTCGGCCGTATTGAACACTCCGGTCGACTCCTGGAAAAACCTGTCCGCAGGCGACCCATCCGCCAGCAGGTAGGGCTGATGCACCGCTCGAGGCGTCTCATGGATCTCGAAGTCGTTCGCGAGCGGGCTGTTGCGAAAATGGTCGACCAGCTGCTTGGCCTTACTACCCAACGTCAACGATCTGTTCATCCGCTCGCCCGCAAGCTTCAGAAACTCGCCCTCCAGATCTGCGCGCACCGCGGCGGGGAAGAAATCAAGCTCCCAACTCTGCGGCTGCGGGATAAGCCCCGACCAGAAGATGGAGCGACCGCCGAACACGAACTGCGGCTTTCCACCGATGAAATGCCGAGGAGTGGGCGTTTGTGAGAAGTTGTCCACACCGAAGTGCTCCGCCACCGCACCATTCGGAAAGCGGCAAACGTTGTACACGTGTGTGGGATAAACGAAGGATCCAACATCCACAACGAGGATGCGCGCCTGCGGTTGGCGATCAGCCAGGTCGTCCGCCAGGATTCCACCCCCGATTCCCGAGCCGATCACGATGGTGTCGAAGTCGGGATTGGGGCCGTCGTAATCACGAATCAGGCGGGTGTGGGCCTCACTCCGCTCGGACACCAGGTTGGCGTAGTTGTTCTGGAACGGCATCGCGATACCTGCTGAATACGGTGGGCCGGATGTCCAGGCGCCCGGCAGCTGGCTGCGGAGCCCATCCCCCACCGACGGTCTGCCAAGGCTGTGGCGCAATCAACGTTCGGGAAGACCTTTGGCCCATAGGCGGGCGACCCATAGGCCGGCGACCCATAGGCCGGCGACCCATAGGCCGGCGAACCATAGGCCGGCGAACCAGTGGTTCACAATGATACAGAAGAAAACCAGACTGTTCCGCTCGTCTTGAGCCATGCGGGCCTTGGCTGCGGCCCCGCACCCAGCAAAATCCAGGCCAGCCCAGCTGCCCTCCGCAGTGCGACCTAGCGGTGTGCCTGAGCGGCATGCCTCAGCGCTGCAGCAGCCAGCGCAGGAACGAGAGCGTGATCAACAGACCGATGCCCACAGTCCAGAGCCGATCAGAGCGCTCGGATAGCCGTTGCAGCCAGGTGGGCAGCGGTGTGCCGCGTTGCAGCAGCACGGTGAACAGAAGCAGCAGAGCCGTTGGGATGCCGATCGCCAGCAACAGATCGCGGAGCATGGATCGAGGTTCGCCGCCGGGATCAACTTACCGAGGCTGGTGAGAGTTGCCGCACCTGGCTGGCGCCGCCAGCGTGGCAACCACAGCTGCCATAGGATGCGTCAGCTGTTGCAGCACACGTGAAAAACCTTGTCGGACCTGTACGCAGGGCTTTGATTTATGGCCTCATCAGCTATGCCGGGCTTGTTGTGATCAACAACGCGGAACTGGATCTGCCCAACATGTGGGTCGCCTACCTGCCAATGTTCATCGTCGTGTTTGTCGCAACGCAATGGCTCGACAGAAAGTTCGGGAAGTGAACGGTTCGAGCCTAGGCGCACATGCCTCCCTGCAAGCTCGCGAGCAGATGGGAGCCACGAACATGTCAACTGAGCGGCCACAGAGATTGCACCATCAACGGCTGCACCCCGAAAGATTTCACCCCCCATCTTCTCAACGCATCAAGCAGCAGAGATTCACCCCCTCGTCCACGCACCAACCCTCCGAGAGTCCCCCCACCCACACAGCGACCGAGACTCACCCTTCGCCCATCGATCAGGCCACGCCGTTGGCCTTGAACCAGCTCAGCAGCTGCTGCCAGCCGTCCGCTGCGGCTTCCGCTCGGTAGGTGGGGCGGAAATCGGCATGGAAGCCATGGGGGGCGTCGGGATAGACGACGATCACGCTGCGGCTGCCCGCGGCTTTGAGAGCGGCTTGCATGCGGTCTACCGACTCCAGCGGGATGCCGTCATCCTTGCCGCCGTACAAACCAAGCACCGGCGCTTTGATCCTGGCCGCCACATCCAGGGGAGCAAAGGGTTGCTCGGGCGTGCGGGTTCCCTCCAGGCGGCCATACCAGGCCACACCGGCGGCGAGCTTGGGATTGTGGGCGGCGTAGAGCCAGGTGATGCGGCCCCCCCAGCAGAAGCCGGTGATGCCGAGCTTGTTGACGTTGCCGCCGCCGCTGCTGGCTGCCCAGGCCACGCTGGCATCGAGGTCGGCCATCACCTGGGCATCCGGCACCGTGGCCACCACCGGCAGGATCGAGGCGATATCGGGCAGCTTGGTGACATCACCCTGGCGCTCGAACAGGCTGGGGGCAATGGCCAGATAACCGAGCCGCGCCAGGCGGCGGCACACGTCCTGGATATAGGCGTGCACCCCGAAGATCTCCTGCACCACAAGCACCACCGGCAGATTCGTGCCTGCGGCAGGCCGGGCCCGGTAGGCCGGGATGGAGCGTCCCTGCACCGGAATCGACACGAAGCCGGCGGTGAGGCCCTCTGCCGCTGTGGTGATCGTGGACGCCGAGATCGGCCGCACCGCTACCGCGAAGCCAGCCGCCAGGGTGCCCAGCAGCAGATCACGGCGGCGCAGGCCCTGCGGGCCGGCTGAATCAGATGGCGTGGGGGGCATGGCGGTGTGGGTGTGGCACGGATGGGTTCATTCTGCTGCGCTCTGCTGATTGCGGCTGCAACGAATAAAACCAGGCGCAACCTTACCGATGGTGCGCAGCTGTGATCGTGGCTAGTGGTGGGTGGTGCCAACGCACCGAACACATACGAGAAGGAACATGAAAGCATTCATAGCCTCATTGATTTCAGCTGTGATTCTGCTGACCTCCCTGCTGTTCCAATCACCAGCCATGGCCCTGTCGTCGTCATCCTCACCAACGGCAGAGGAGCCCGGCGCAGCAACAAGTCAGGTGGAGACCGTCTCCCAGCAGGCCGGCGACAAGCTCCAGGACACGATCGGCTCCATCACCGGAGAAGGGGGCCAGAAGGGTAAGCAAAGTGAGGCGAAAGCCAAGGCCGCCGGTAAAACCGTGGACCGCAACACCAAGGAGCTCGTTGCCAAAGACAACCGGATGGTGAACAAAGCGGTCAACTGACCGTTGCTGCTTCATTCAGCCAGGGAGCCCAGGCCACACGCATCTGTGAGGCATGCCAGTTAACTATGCGCGCGGGCTCACGGCCACGGTTCGAACCCGGCGCAGCAATACCCACCTGGGCGTTGGCCTGGCGTTCGTGGCCGGCGCCACCAATGCCGGTGGGTTTCTTGCCGTGCAGCAATACACGTCCCACATGACCGGGATCGTGTCGTCGCTGGCGGAGGCGGCCATCGGTGGCGATTGGTTTGTGTTGAGCACAGGCTGCGTCGCCCTGGCAGCGTTCCTCACCGGTGCCGCCACGACGGCCATCCTGGTGAATGCGGCGCGGCAGCACAATCTGAGCAGCGCCTATGCGTTGCCGCTGCTGCTGGAAGCGTTGTTGCTGCTTCTGTTCGGCACGATTGGCGCCCGCCTGAATGAGATGCATGAGCTGTTCGTGCCACTCACGGTGGTGTTGCTCTGCTTCATCATGGGCTTGCAGAATGCGGTGATCACCAAGATTTCGCATGCGGAGATCCGCACCACCCATGTCACTGGCCTGGTGACGGACATCGGCATCGAAGTGGGCAAGCTATTGATGGGGAATTGGCCCGCAAACCCACTTCAGCCACCTGTGGAGGCCGACCGCGAACGCCTGCGGGTGTTGCTGCTGCTCTTCTCCGGTTTCTTCACGGGCGGCGTGGTAGGCGCGGCCGGCGTTCGTGCGATCGGCTTCGCCGCCACGGTTCCATTGTCTCTGGTGGTGGTGGCGCTGGCCTTGATCCCGGTGATCGACGACCTGCGCCGCACGGCCTGACGGACTCCACCCCCGCGAAGCGAACGGCTTGCTGGCGGCACCGCAGGGGCTTCCGGAGTGGCAAAGCACCACCGTGGGCCGGGCCAACGAAACACGACAGTTTCCTAAGCCCCCAGGCAAGCCCGGAAGCCACTGGCCATCATGAAACCCATTTCAAGCACAGGCTTGTGGCCGCCCGAAGCAAGAAGCTGACGCTGGCCGAGGTGAAGGCGTTGATCCAGACGCTCCTAGACAAGCCGGAGCTGGGCGAGGCCGATCTGGTGGCCTTCGCGCAGACGATCAATGGGGGAGCGTTCAAGGATTCGCCGCCACCGAAGCCCAAGCCCCCCACCGCCACCGAGCTCAAGAACAAGGTGCTGGCCCACTTCCACTGCAAGACGGTCACCCAGCTGCGCAAGGACAAGAACTTCCAGCTCTCGATGACGGGCGAAGAGATGGCGCTGAAAACCAAGGACGACTGGCTGGTGCTCTACCGGCGCTTCATCGGCATTCCGTCCAACGAGAGGAACCTGGAGGACGGACCCACCGTGATCAACGGCATCGATGTGCTGCAGCACTTCCGGCCCTGGGTGGTGTTCGGACTGGACCCGAAGACCGCCACGGCCGATGAAGTGCGCGAGGCGTTCCGAAGGCTGATCCAGCAGCACCACCCCGACCACGGCGGTGATCCCCGCGTGGCGGAACGCCTGCAGACGATGAAGGACTCGATCCTTGCCCTGATGCCCTGAAACGATGCGCGACCTTTTGACGGCCCAGGAAACGGCCAGGATTCTCGGAAAACGGATCGACAGCCTTTACAACATCGTCGACGCGTTCGATGCCAAAGCCGACGACGAATGGGAACTCGTGGAGGGCGAGCACTTCGAGTACGCAGGCCCAGCGGTGGCCGGCGCCAACGGGCGGCGGCCCCGGCGTTTCAGCGAGGAGGGCGTGGAGGCCCTGGCCCGCTACATCGAAGCCACCGAGAAAACGGGTTTGCTTGGCAAGATCCGCGAACGACTGTTCAACGTGAAGCAGAAGCGCAAGCAGCTGCTGGTGTCACGGCGGATCACCCAGGAGTTCATCGAAGCCGGCGGCACGCTGGAGATCCGGGGGGATCTTGCCTTCGTGAGCCGCAAAACCACGGTGGGGATCCTGCAGACCAACTACCTGGGCCTGAACAACTCCTGGAACCGGCTACGCACCGCCGGCACGGAGGAGGGAGAAGAAGCCCTGGAGCTCAACAAGGACTTCCTGGAGAGCGAGGAGCGGCAGGTGCTGATCAGCCAGCGGGGCATCGCCCGTGTGGCCCGCGACATGCGGGTCAACAGCCGTATCACCAAAACGCGCCAGGCCTGGATCGAAGCGGTGGGCGATGTGGTGGAAGCCTGCTTCAACTGCGAGATCCGTTACCTCACCGAAGGGGTAGACCGGGCCATGAAGCGCGCCAAGGCGGCGGCCGGCCATCGCTGCGAGATCACCGGCAAGAAGGCGGCGGTGCACAAGAAGATCGACCTGGATGGACACCATCTGTTCGACCGCCGCAGCCGACCGGATCTGGCCGACCTGCCGGAGAACATCCTGGTGCTGGTGCCCGATCTGCACCGGGAATTCCATGGCTGGAAAAGCGGCCCCTGCACCCCCAAGGATGTGCTGGTGTTCATCGAAACCGCGCGGGGGGATCTGTTCGATCCAGTGAACTCGCGCGACATGAAGCGGCTACGGGCCCTGACTCACCGGCTGCAGCGGTTCCAGAGCGAGCGGGTGGGGCAGGAGGTGAGGTATCACCGGAAGTGATTCTTATTGGGTTTTCCCCGTCAATCACTTCTGAGGGTGGCCGTTCCGCTGCTTGCTACGCACATAGACAGCCTTGTTTCTTCGCTGCGTCTCGAACAAGTCAATCGCTTCAAATAGCCCGCTTAGCTTCGCATAGCCATAGTTGCGTGGGTCAAAGGAGGTTTGATTGGCGATGTGGGCCCCGACCGGAGATAGATTCGACCAGCCGTCATCATCTGAGGCGCTAGATACGGCACTCCTCAACAAGTTGATGAGCTTTGCATCCTGCTTCAGCTCCTTGCCGGTCTTCTTGATGCCTGCAGAAGAGACGGAGGCCGCTGCAGAATCCATCGCCTGGTCAATCGTCTCCAAATACAGGAAGGTCGAGCAAGCGTAAACAAATGGCAGAGGGGTCTTCTTCTCACCAAAGCCATACACCTTCAACCCACTGGTCAGAATCCTCATTACCAGGGGAGTGAAGTCGCTGTCACTCGACACAATCGCAAAGGCATCCAGCTTCTGCGTATACAGCAAGTCCATGGCATCGATGATCATGGCTGCATCAGTGGCATTTTTCCCCTTGGTAAGGTCAAATTGCTGGACTGGGCAAATTGCATACTCCTGCAGGCACTCTTCCCAGGATCTTAGGGTTGGGCTCTTCCAGTTGCCATAGGCCCTACGTATACTTGCAATGCCATACTTAGCGATTTCAGAGACAATCGCTGCGATCTTGGCGGCTGGCGCATTGTCGGCATCAATTAGCAGTGCGATCTTGGATTCTGTTGGTTGCATCGGATTCGCGGGCTTGAGGTTGGATCAGTCTCTGCACTCTATCCATGGCACCTTCTGCTTGCATGGCATTCATCTGCAATCACTTAACGCTCGCAATCAACTGGCCGCAATGTGCAATAGCAACAACTCGCTTCAGGCCAACATGTGCCTATGGCGGCGGATCAGATGGATCGCGATGGTAGATACCCTGTCAGAGACGAGGTCATCACCTAGCGTCTCTCTACCCCAGCTTCGGCCGCAACAGCTTTGCCATCGCATTGATTGCCCTTGCCACAAACTCGTGTTCTGTCTCATCATTCAGCGGGACGCCAATATCCTCACTGAGCTCTGATATAGATACTTCGCTTTGAGACAGGGATGCCACCTTTTCTGCAAACCCCTCGCTAGATGCTTCCGGAAATAGCAGACCCGTGGAAAGCATTGCCCCAACTAGACTCCCTGAAATTGCTTTCGAGCCAACCGAGAAGGACTAGAGCCTAAGCAGCAGTGCCTTATCTGGATTTTCTTCGGAATTGAGGAAGTCTTTAAAGCTTTCGTCTTTACTCATGGTTTTTTGATTTCCGATAGCAAGCACGAAAGATGTGTTCGAAGCACTCGGTTGCGAGCACGATTATCCCATCCTTGATGGGCCGAGGAATATCTCTCCATAACCCTAGGGTCTATCCTACGAGATTCCAGATTTAGCCTAGCACGTTTGTTGTAGCACTTTTATCAGTATGCACTCTGCCGAACTGGGGTGCAAGTCCAGCGCAAATCACATGTTCTCAGACGGTTCCGCGAACCACCCCCACACGGCAGGCCCATTCCTGGAATGACAACTGAGTTCACAGCAATCATTCACTTAAATCCTTAGCCCGCAACGGCATACTAAGCAGGAACGCCAACGCCAGCCGTGGTTGACGGGTCCGCGAACCACTTGTGACCTCGACTACAGCAGAACGCGATGGTGTTGTTGTTCAGGGTTGCTCCAACGGGGCAGCCCCTGCGCCTTCCAGGCCCGCAGGCCGCCGCGCATGTTCGCCACACGGGTGAGCCCTTTCTTCTACAGCTGTTGCGTGGCCAGGGCGGAACGGCTGCCGGAGTGGCAGAGCGCCATGGCCATGGCAAAGAGCAGACGCCAGTCGCGCGAGCTGCGCTCGGCTTTCAGTGGCGTGACATAGGTGAGCGTGGAGCTGAGGAAGGAACTCGCTCCGGCTTTGACACCGAGGCTGAGGTAAATGACCATCAGTCCCAGTCCGAGGAACAGCCCCCCGCACAGATAGGACGTGACGCCATTGGGAAAAGGGAAGTCCAATCGATGCAGTCATCGAAGACTTTTGGACCATAAGCACATAGAAGGCGGCCGGCAACTGCTGGTAGCTCCTGGCCCACAGCGGGAAGGCATACCTGCGCAGATGGCGCCGAAGAGCTCCTGCTGTTGAGCCCAGATCCCGCTACGGGGGGAAGGAGAGCCTTCAGCCGCCCAGGCTTGGCCCGGGACTCCACCAGGAAGCGCACCCGGCACACAGCCGCGCCGATCCTCCGCAAGCGCTCGCTGGGTCGTGCCGCCGGGGATGTTGCAAGACGTGTCTGGGAAGAACGCTTGCAGCGCCTGCGCCGCGGGGCCGCAGCACCCAGCGCGGGGGCGCCGGAGCGAGGCCTGCACCTGGGCTCGCCGAGCTGGAGCTTGAACAGGGTCTGCTAATCCTTTTCACGGAGTGCAAAGGATTCCCGCTGCTGCTCCACCTGAGTGACACCACTCCCGGGCCGCTGCTTGAGGACCACCGCCAGCGCACTCGCTCCCTGCGTTCAACGTCAGGAGCCCATCCACCTGGGAAACGCCATGAATCTCGTCGCCCTCTCGATGCTGGTGCGCTGGCTGCTTGGCTGGGCACTCTGTCTGAGGCTCTTCCGGCTGCCGGAGGGCACGGTGGAGGGTCAGCCGCTGGTGTCGGTGCTGATCCCGGCCCGCGACGAAGAGGGCACCCTGCCCAACCTGCTGCCGGCGCTACAGGCCCAGACCTTCGCGCCGCTCGAGGTGATCGTGGTGGATGACCACAGCAGCGATGGCACGGCAGCGATCGCGGCAGCGGCCGGGGCCACGGTGATTCAACCGCCGCCGCTGGCGGAGGGATGGTGCGGCAAGACCTGGGCCTTGCACCATGGCGTGCAGGCCAGCAAGGGCGAGCTGCTGGTGTTTCTCGACGCCGACACCGAGCCCAGCCCTGAATTTCTGGAACGCCTGGTGGCCGACCAGCAGAAGCTGGGCGGGCTGGTGTCGGTGCAGCCGTTCCATCGCACCGAGAAGGCCTACGAACAGCTGTCGGTGCTGTTCAGCCTGGTGGGATTGATGGCGGTGCCGATGGGGCCCCGTTGTGGCGTGGCCTTCGGGCCGGCGATGGCCACCAGCCGGGCCGACTACGACCGTGTCGGTGGCCATGAGGCCGTGGCCGGCAAGGTGGTGGAGGACTGGTTCATGGGCCACCTCTATGAGGAAGCCGGACTGCCGGTGAGCGCCTACATCGGCGACGGGCTGATCGAGTACCGCATGTATCCCGGCGGCTTTCGCGACATGGTGCGGGGCTTCGCCAAGAACTTCGCCACCGCCGCGGGAGAGGTGAATGGCTTCTGGATGCTCGCTGTGCTGCTGTGGATCTCCGGCCTGTTCTGGGCGGCCTGGTGCCTGCCAGCGTCGCTGCTGGGCTGGCCGTTGATGGGGCAACCGTCGGTGCTGCCCAACCTGCTGCTCTACCTCGCCTTCGCCGTGCAGCTGATCACGCTCACCAGGGGTGTAGGGAACTTCGCCTGGATCTGCCTGGTGTTTCCGATCCCAGTGCTGTTCTTTCTGGCGGTGTTCTTCATGGCGATTCTGAATCTCAAACAAGGAACAATCGAATGGAAAGGCAGGCAGGTCTCGACGCGCTAGCGGCCCTGGCCTGTGTGCTGGGGTGGGTGGTGTGGCAGGGCCGACTGAAAGTCAGGCACAAGGCGGCTGGTGCAGCCATGCTGGTGCCGGTTTTGTCGGGACTGCTCTCGTCCCTTGCCCCAGCTTTCTGCCAGCCCCGATCTGATCTCCTTCCTGCAGGCCCTGCCGGAGAGACGTAAGCGCC
>CALRJS020000034.1:0-40092 GCA_943367595.1 Sphingobacterium thalpophilum | reverse complement strand
CCTCGGTGCCGTAGAGCTGGATGAACTCGGGCAGCGACAGGCCTGCCTGAAACTGGATTCGATTCATGGCCATGGCGGGCACTGCTAGTACATGTGTACCAGCTTAGGCGGGAAAGGCCTGCGGACGGAGCTTGCTACCTAATCAAGAGCGTTGATGCGTTATTGGCATTAGTCTATTGAATCTCCTTCAACCGGTCTTGGCGCATAACTGAAATTCGCAGGTCCACATAAAGATCTCATCACTTCTGGCGACACGCCATTGAAATAAATGTCGGCAACGCTGCCATGGACTGACCAGATACCGGAGCCCAAATGCAACGCACGCCAACGGGATCAAAAATTATTGTAGCCGTATTCGCATATCTTCGCCCCATCCCAGGCCAAGTTCCTAGCTGGTGATCTCCAGCAAGACAAGCAGTTCGAGAGGCATCCCACCCCATGCCCGACCAGGCCCCACCCCCCGGCCTCTACCAGCAACTCCTCACCGAGGGCCTGGAGCAGCAGCTGCGCCAACTGCAGGAAACCCTGGTCGCCACCGACGGCTTGGATCCCCAGGAAGCCCCGCGCCTGCTGGCCCGGCACCTGGCGGGTCTGGCCCGCATTGCCCTGGAGCACCTGAGCGGTGGCGCCACCCCTGAACACCAACTGGCCCTGGTGAACCAACTGGTGGGCCTGCTCCAGAGCCAGGCACCCCGCGCCATCTCCACGGCCGACCTGCTTCATCCCTCCGCCCAACTGCTCTCGGAGATCCGATCCACGGCGCTGCTGCCCGGCCAAGCCGAAACCATCCGTCCGCTCATCCCCCTCGCCGACAGCACCCTGCTGGTGAACGCCAGCGGCGAACCGTCGGTGGGGCAGGCGCTGATCCACGAAATCCCCTCCGCCCAGCGGATCGACCTGCTCTGCGCATTCATCAAGTGGAGCGGCCTGCGCCTGCTCCAGCCGGCCCTCTCGGCCTTCCTGCAAGCCCAGCCCCGCCGGCAGTTGCGGGTGCTCACCACCGTCTACCTGGGTGCCACCGACCGCCGCGCCCTTGATTGGCTGGTAGCCCACGGCGCCGAGGTGCGCGTCAGCTACGACACCCGCCGCACCCGCCTGCACGCCAAAGCCTGGCTGTTCCATCGGCCTGGCCTCACGGGCTCACCCCCTGCCTCCACCGCCTACATCGGCTCCTCCAACCTCTCCACCGCCGCCCTGCACGACGGCCTGGAGTGGAACGTGCGCCTCTCCGCCCACGACAACGAGGGCATCCTGGCCAAGTTCCAGGCCGCCTTTGAGAGCTACTGGGAGGAGGGCGAGTTCGAGCCCTACCGGGCCAGCGAACTGGAGCAGGCCCGCTTTGATCGGGCCGTGCGCGAGGAGTCGGCGGGGGACTCATCGGCAGACGCCACCCCGCTCAGCTTCTTCGACATCCGCCCCTACGCCTACCAGCAGGAGATCCTCGACAAGCTGTCGGCCGAGCGCAGCCTCCATGGCCGCTGGCGCAACCTGGTGGTGGCCGCCACCGGCACGGGCAAAACCGTAATCGCCGCCCTCGATTACGCCCGCCAGGCCGGTCCGGGGCACCCGAGCCTGCTGTTCGTGGCCCACCGGCGCGAAATCCTGCAGCAGAGCCTCGCCACCTTCCGCCAGGTGCTGCGCGATGGCTCCTTCGGCGAGCTGCTGGTGGATGGCCAGCGCCCCAGCCAGTGGCGCCACGTGTTCGCCTCGGTGCAGTCGCTCGCTGGGCTGGATCCGGCCGACCTGGCGCCGGACACGTTCGACGTGGTGATCGTCGATGAGTTCCACCACGCCGCCGCCGCCAGCTACGAGCGCTGGTTGCGCCACCTGGCGCCCGTCCTGCTGCTGGGCCTCACCGCCACCCCCGAGCGCACCGGCGGCGAGGACATCCTCCATTGGTTTGACGGCCGCATTGCCGCCGAACTGCGCCTCTGGAGCGCCTTGGAGCAGGGCCTGCTGTGCCCCTTCCACTACTTCGGCCTCCACGACGGCACCGACCTGTCGCGGATCGAATGGCGCCGCAACGGCTACGCCAGCGAAGCCCTGTCCAACCTCTACACCGCCGACGACGCCCGCCTGCGCCTGATCCTGCGCGAACTGGCAGACAAAGTCACCAACCTGGAGGCGATGCGGGCCCTGGGCTTCTGCGTGAGCGTGGAGCACGCCCATTGGATGGCCCGCAAGCTCGTGGCCGCCGGCCTGCGCGCCGCCGCCCTGGATGCCTCAAGCCCGCGGGAGCAGCGCGCCGAGCAGATCCGCCGCCTGCGAACCGGCGAGCTGCAGATCCTGTTCGCCGTCGACCTGTTCAACGAAGGCCTCGACATCCCCGAGATCGACACGGTGCTGTTCCTGCGGCCCACCGAGAGTGCGATCGTGTTCCTGCAGCAGCTCGGCCGCGGTCTGCGCCTCTGCCAGGGCAAGAGCTGCCTCACGGTGCTGGATTTCATCGGCCAGGCCCACCGGAGCTTCCGCTTCGACCTGCGCTACCGCGCCCTGCTCGGTGGCACCCGCGACCAGCTGGAGCAGCAAATCAAAGACGGGTTTCCCTTCCTGCCGGCTGGCTGCAGCCTGCAGCTCGATCGTGTGTCGAGCGAGCGGGTTCTGGCAAACCTGCGCGAGTCGCTGCCCACGCGCCGGCCCCAGCTGCTCGCCGAAGCCCGCCGCCTCGGGTGCTGTTCGTTGGCGGGGTTGCTGGAGGGGCTGGGGATGGAGCTGGGGGAGTTTTACAAGGTGGCGGGGTCCTGGGCGTTGCTGCAGCGGGAGTTGGGGTGGGGTGCCGGGGCGGCATCAGGGGAGCCCAGCGACGATGAAAAGCGGCTGGGGCGGGGCATCGCCGGCGGCCTGCTGCATCTAGACGACACGGAGCGGTTGCGTTGGCTGGTGGATCAGCTGCAGCGCGCGGCTCCGCCCGACCCGGCGGGCTTCGATCCGGAGACGGAACGCAGCTGGCGCATGCTGATGGCCCAGCTGTGGGGCAGCGGCCAGCACCACCTGCCCCTGGCCGAGGCCCTCGTCCGGCTCTGGGCGGCCGCCGACCTGCGCGCTGAGCTGGTGGAGCTGTTCGAACTGCTGCTTGAGCGCACCGACCACCTGGTGAGCCCTCTCGACTGGGACAGCGCCGATCCACCCCCCATTCCCCTCAAACTCCACAGCCGCTATGCCCGCGCCGAGGTGTTCGCGGCGTTTGGGTTGTTGAACGAGGCCCGCCCTTTCCCTGGCCGCGAGGGCGTGTTCTTTGATGAATCCACCCAGTGCGACGTGTTCTTCATCACCCTCAAGAAGAGTGAGCGGCTGTTCTCCCCCACCACCCGCTACAACGACTACGCCATCTCCCCGTGGGAGTTCCACTGGGAGAGCCAGAGCAACACGCGGGAAGCCTCACCCACGGGGCAGAGATACATCCACCACGTTGACCGCGGCAGTCGGGTGATGTTGTTTGTGCGGGAAGAGAACAAGCGCGGCGGGATGACCATGCCGTTCCTGTGTCTGGGCTTCGCGGATTACGTGAGCCACGATGGCGAGCGGCCGATGGCGATTCGCTGGCGGCTGCACCGGGCGATTCCGGCGGCGTTCGTGCCGGAGTTGGCGTTGGCGGTTTGAAGGGTGCTGAAGCCGCTAGCCTGTGGCAATGGCTGATTCGCGCATCACCCACGACCCAGGCCAGTGCGGCGGCAAGCCCTGCATCAGAGGGATGCGCATCCGCGTGAGCGATGTGCTCGACCTTTATTCAGCTGGGCTCTCCCCCGATCAGATCCTCTCGGAACTTCCTGATCTTGAGCCGGAAGATCTCAAGGCGGCCCTCAGCTACGCCGCCCGCGAGTTGAACCATCCTGTTCTGGTGGCGTGATTCTCTGGCTTGATGCTCAGTTGTCACCAGCACTCGCGAGTTGGATCACAGCACGATTCGCTCCGATCCAGGCGGTGCCAGTCAGAGAGATCGGCCTCAGGGATGCAGATGACCGTGTGATCTTCGCCCAGGCGAGATCAGCTGGCAGCGCACCCTTGAGTCGGCTATAGCCAGCCTGTCCGAAGGTGAACCCTGGGTCAAAATTCGCTCGCCAAGCTGAAGCCCCAACGTCCCTGCTCTACCTGGCAACCGCGGCTCGCGGGTGCAACGGAAACCACGAGAGCGAGCGGCCGATGGCGATTCGCTGGCGGCTGGAGCGGGAGATCCCGGCGGTGTGGATGGACGGCTGTGGTGTGGCACACCAGCTGTTCCTCGCCGTCCATGGTGCCAGCAATCCGGCGGTGTTCGGCTCTGTGGCGCGGGATCAGGCCACGGCGAGAAGCGATGTCGATCTGCTCCTCACCCGGGTGGATCTGATCCGCCGCCGCAACCTCAAGCCCGATCTCAAAGCCCTGGTGGAAGCCGAAGCCATCCCCTTGAGATGGACGCAAGAGATCGCCAAGCTCTGATCGATTGCTCCTTCAGCTGAAGCCCGTTACCGACAGCACCGTCTCCGTCTTCTGATCCCGGTGGTCGCAAGGCCTGGGGATCCACAACCTGCCGTGGCGTTGTCTGCACCAACGGAGGCGATGGACCGTGTGGGGGGGATCAAAGGGTGGCCATCCGTTGGCGGATCAGAGGCACCGTTGCGCTTGCAGGCTGCTGCTGAGAGAGAATGCACAGACCGCGTTCCCAGGCAGATCGACGCGACAGCAGTTCTAAATCGTCAAACCATGCTGCTTTGGTCATCTGACCAACATGGAGGCGAATGTGATAGACGTAATCTGCGATCAACACACCCGGCGCCGTGCTGGTGACGGCGATCATCATGCCCAGGTCTTCACCTTGAGGTAGGCCCATCCAGCCGCCCACCCGCTTGAGCAATGCGGCCTCCACAAGCAGGGTGGTTGGCCCCAGGGGAATGCTGTCATGGGGAGATGGCCAGGCACGCCAGACATCACCCGCCAAACATGGTCCTGCAGCGACGATGGCAGGATCGTTCTTGAGGTCATCGGTGCAATAGCCGGCTGCCCACAGGGCCCCGGCCTGATCATCGATCGCAGCCAGGCGTTGGTCGATGGAGCGGGGATAGAGCCAGTCGTCATCGTCGGCGCTGGTGATCCACTCACCCCGTGCAACAAGCAGACCAAGATTGCGAGCTGCCGCCTGACCAATGGGCCGAGCGGAAGCGATCACGGTGGCGTTAGCCGCAAGATCCGGAGGAAGCGATTCGATGCCGTTGCCATCAACGACAATCACATGCTCTGTATTGCAGTTGTTTTCAGCGAGGCTACGATTTAAATCGCTCAACATAGACAAGCGATCAGGTAAAAGCCTGGTCGGCGTGATGACGCTTACGGTCGTCAAATGGGAGGCGTCATTGCGAGCCGCACCACGCTACGTGAGCCTGTTGGATTGACTGGGCCAAAAGCAAAGGCAAACAGCAGGGACGACCGGCCGCTTCAGGCGCTGACACGAAATGCAGAGAACAGCGGGGCAGGTTGCTTCGCTGCCTTTGCCGTGGCCCATCGACGCTTCTGCCGTTCCCCTTTCAGGTGGCTCCAACTGGGATCCCGTCGTTGCCAGCGAGCCCAGAGAGCTCAGGCCGTGGATCCTGATCCCCAGCAGCGCCCCCTGGATCGGCCTTGCACGGCCCCCAGCGCCTCACGCGTTCCTGTATCGGGAAGATGAGCTCTGCCTGGAGGAATGCCCACAACCGGCACTGGCGCCCCGGCAGCTGACCAGCTTCGAGCGGGTGCTGCCGAGAACGCCCTTCAGGACGAACAGCTGTAATGCGACACCCCGCCGGCGTTGAAGAATTCCCTGGGTTTGAGGCGGTCGTAGGTGGCTGCCAGCTCCGGAGAGAGGTCGTCATAGGGATGGCGGAACACCTCCTGCAGCTCTCTTACCAGGCTGAAATCACCCTCCGCTGCCTGTTCATAGGCGGGCGCGATCAGCCATTCGCGCCAGGTGATGGCCGGGTTCACCCGTTGCATCGCGGCGGCTGTCTCGTTGAGGTCGCCCTTAGCGCTGATCTGATCCCGCCAGCGCTGCAGCCACTGGGTCCAGCGCCCGTCGAGCTCCTCTGAACTGGGCAGGTAGAAGCTCTCCTTCAGGCTTGAGAGTTGCTCGGGGATGGCCGACAGTCGGCGGAACAGGATCGTGTAGTCGGCTTTGGCAAGCACCATCAGCTGCAGCAGCTCGTTCACCAGTTCGGCGTCGTAGTGGCTCAGGCCGAGTTTGCGGGCCCACATCGCCTCGATCTCCTGCTCCACTGCTTCGGCGAAGCCGTCGCGGATCTGATCCAGCCTGGCCAGTGCCTCCGTGTTGCCCTCGAGCAGCGGCCGCAGGGCAGACCAGAACATCTGGAAATTGGCTTCAGCCGCCGCCGGTTGGTTGAAGAAGCTGAAATGCTCGCCGCCGCCGGTCCAGGGTTGAAAGCGGGGATCGAACAGTTCACAGAAGCCGAAGGGGCCGTAGTCGAGGGTGTAGCCGCCGGCCGCGCAGTTGTCGCTGTTGAAATTGCCCTGGCAGTAACCCACGCGGATCCAGTTCGCCACCAATGCAGTGAGCCGCGTGCGGAACAAGCCCGCCAGCTCCACCACCTGGTCGCTGAAGTCCAGACCCGGATCCATCTCCTGCCGGTAGTTGCGCTCGATCAGGTGGGCCACGATCATCCGCAACTCGTTCAGCGCCTCCGGATGGGCCTGGCGGCGGACGCGGCGAGCGAACAGCTCCAGCTGGCCCACCCGCAGGAAGGAGGGCGCCACGCGGGTGGTGATCGCTGCCGGGTTGTCCACCAGCATGTCGGGATCGAACGAGCGCGAGTTCGGCGTGTACCAGGGCCGGCGCACGGTTTCGGATCGGGACACATAGAGCGTGAGGGAGCGCGAGGTGGGCAGCCCCAGGGCATGCATGAACTCCTGCGCCAGAAACTCGCGCACGCTGGAGCGCAGCACGGCGCGGCCATCGGCGCCACGGCAGTAGGGCGTAGGCCCACCGCCCTTCAGTTGCATCTCCCAGCGCCTGCCGTTGAACACACCTTCGACCACGGAAATGGCCCGGCCATCGCCATAGCCGTTGCCGGTGTCGAAGGGGCACTGCTGGATGTATTCGCTGCCGTAGATCGAGAGGGCGTAGCCGGTGGCCCAGCCGTATGGCCGCATCGGCCCTGTGGCCGCGCTGATGTCGCCGGAAAACAGACGACGGAACGGCTCATCCTGGGCCAGTTCCTCGCTCAGTCCCAGCTCGCGGAAGAGGGTGCTGCTGTGTGCCACCAGCTCCGGCACCGGCAGCGGCGTGGGCGTTACCGGCACGTAGTGGCCGGAAAACACCTGGCGGGGCTGGTGATCAACGCCATCGACCGTGGCCTGTGGATCCGCCCGCAGTGACTCCAGCAGCGAATAGTCGGCCCGTTGGGCAAACGCCGCAAACGTGGTGGTTGTTGGCTCAGCTGTCGTCGGCACTGGTGCCGCCGCTGGTGCGGGCTCTGGTGCCGCAGCTGGCGCGGGCTCTGTTGACGGCGCGGATATCGGCACGGATGACGGCACGGAACGTTCGGGTTGGGGCGGCCTGGGCAGGGCCCTGGCGCTGAGGTGAGCATCCTGGCGAACCTGTCGCCTACAGCGGCGAACTGGTGCTGGGCCATCACCAGCGACGAAAGCTAAGTGCTGCCGTTGCAACCATCTGGCTGCCTGGAGCCAGCCCGGTGGGTGCTGTGCGGGTGGTCTGGAGCCAACGCTGCAGGGTCCAGCGCCTGATGCCAATGGCACAGCGGTCCCTGGCCGCCGCCGATCGCCAGGGAATGGCGCAGGCCACCGGCCACGAAGGCCTTGGACGTCTCGATCGCCGCTTCCAGTGCGGCGCCACGGGCCAGCTCGGCTGTGATTGCCGCCGAGAGGGTGCAACCGCTGCCGTGGCTGTGGGGCGTGTCGATCGGCTCCAGGCGGAACCACTGGATGCGGCCGTCACGCCACAGCACGTCGCTGCCGCGCAGGCCCCGCAGCCCGCCGCCCTTAATCAGCACCGCCTTGGGCCCCATCGCGGCGATGCGCTCCGCCGCCAGTTCCAGATCGTCGGCGCTCTCCAGCGGCCCACCGACCAGCAGTCGTGCCTCCTGCACGTTGGGGGTGAGCAGGTCTGCCAGCGGCAGCAGCAGCGTTTTGAGGGCCTCGATCGCCTCGGGCTCCAGCAGCACCGCTCCCGCCCGCGACACCATCACCGGATCGATCACCCGGGCGGCCGCCAGCGGGGCGATCGAAGCAGCGGTGGCCTCGATCAAGCCGCGGTTGAGCAGCATGCCGGTCTTGAGGGCCGCCACCGGCAGATCCCGCGTCACCGCCTCCACCTGGGCCCGCAACGCCTCGGGGGGCAGGGCGTCCACCCGCTCCACGCCACGGGTGTTCTGGGCCGTGACGCAGGTGATCGCCGAGCAGCCATGCACCTGCAGGGCGCAGAACGTCTTGAGGTCAGCCTGGATGCCGGCGCCGCCGCCGGAGTCACTGCCGCCGATGGTGAGCGCAATCGGGATCAAGGCCATGGCAGCGGCAGCGGTGGACTGGGTGGATCGCAGTGTTGAGTGGTCGTGCGCGGTGGTGAGGGCAGGGCGGTGTCAACCGGCCTCGCGCAGTGCCTCCAGGAAGGCGATCACTTCATCGCACCAGAGGATCCACTCCTGCTCGAAGAGGATGCCGCGACGCAGGGTGAGATAGCGGTAGCGCTCCTGCAGCGGCAGTTCGGACTGGCTGAGGAACAGCGCTTCTGTCTCCCGATAACGCGCAAGCTGGTCGGCATGCACGGCGCGGCGGCGTTGCACCTCCGCCAGCAGCTGATCGGGATCGGCGTAGGGGCCGCCGAGCACCTTCACCAGCAGGTCTTCGCGGATCGGGGTGGGCAGTGAGGGTTCGGCCGCCCACTGGCTCAACTCCCGCCGGCCCGCCTCGGTGATCGCATACACCTTGCGGTCGGGCTTGCCGTGCTGCGGCACCACATGGCAGCTGGCCCAGCCGTTCTGCTCGATCTTCCCCAGCTCCCGGTAGATCTGCTGCTGGCTGGCCGTCCAGTAGCAGGCCATCGATTCCTCGAACTGCTTGCTGATGTCGTAGCCGCTGGCCTCCTTCTCGCAGAGCACCGTGAGGATCGTGTGCGCCAGGGCCATGGCAAGGGGGGGGGGGGGGGAGGTCGCAACGGCTGGCCTCTGAATCTTCACCCAGACCCCAACGCCAGCGGTTGACCTAGTCAAATTGTTGTGCATACACTGTCGCACATACTCAATTTGTTGAGTAACTGATTCAGCGGCCAGCGCCGGAGGCCACTCCCTCTGCCCGTCGCCATGGGCCACGGCCCGTGCCCGCCGCAATCGCCCGCCCTCTGCTGCCCGCCGCAAGACAGCCGCCAGCCAGCCACCAGCAAGTCGCCAGCCCGCCGTCAGCCCCCCATGGATTCCGCTCCCGCTGCCTCGCCTGCCGCCCCCGACCCGGCGCGGCGGCAGGCGTTTCGTGGTGCCAGTCAGTCCCGCTGGATCCGTTGGGGCCTGCCGCTGGCTGCCACCACGGCCGTCGCCCTCGCCCTCGCGCCGGGCCTGCGGCCCCGCCCAGCCGCGATTCGCCCCCTGCCGGTGGCGGTGGTGAGGCCCGAGCCGGTGAGCAGCTTCCTCACCACCCGCGCCTACACCGGTGAGGTGGTGGCCGGCCGCAGCAGCAAGCTCGGCTTCGAGCTGGGCGGCACCCTCGAGCAGGTGCTGGTGGAGGAGGGCGACCGGGTAGCCAGCGGTGAGCCCCTGGCCCGGCTCGACGGTCGGCGCCTGCAGGCCCAGCGCCAGCAGGTGCTGGCCCAGCGGCGGGTGGCGCTGGCCGGGGTGGAGGAGGTGCGCCAGCAGTTGGTGCTGGCCGAGCTGCAACGCGAGCGGCGCCAGCAGTTGCTCGCCCAGGGGGCCATTGCCCGCGAGGAACTCGACCAGCAGACCCAGAGCAGCGCCGTGCTGCGCAGCCGCCTGCTTCAGGCGGAAAGCCAGGTGGACGACGTGACCGCCCGCCTGCGTCAGATCGATGTGGACCTGGCCCGCAGCGTGCTGGTGGCCCCTTTCGCCGGCACGGTGAGCCGGCGCCTGCTGGATGAAGGCGTGGTGGTGAGCGGCGGCCAGGCCCTGATCACCCTGGTGGAGGCGGCCCCGCAGGAGGTGCGGGTGGGCCTGCCCCCTGCCGTCGCCAGTGGCCTGCGCCTTGGCGAGAGCCATCCGGTGCAGGTGGGCGATCGCCGCCTGCAGGCCAGCGTCAGCGCCCTGCTGCCCGAGCTCGATGCCGCCAGCCGCACCGTCACTGCAGTGCTGCGCCTGCCGGTGAACGATCTGCCGGTGGGAGCCACCGCCCGGCTCAACCTGGAGCGCCGCGAGCAGGGCGAAGGTTTCTGGCTGCCCGCCACGGCGCTGGTGGCGGCGGAAGGGGGATTGTGGTCGGTGTATGTGCTGGAGGAGCCGGCCGGCAACGGCGGTGTCAGAACCCTCGGCGGCAGCGGCAGCAACGCGAACGGCAGTGGCAGCGCGAGTGGCAACAGCGGGGGCACACCCCCGGCCCAGGGGCAGCAGGTGGGTCGCCGCCTGGTGGAAATCGTGCACAGCGAAGGGGAGCGCTCGCTGGTGCGCGGCACCCTGCGCCCCGGCGAGCGCGTGATCGCCACCGGCACCCAGCGCGTGGTGCCGGGCGTGTGGGTGCAGGAGGCGAACTGATGGGTGAGCTGTTCCATCGCAACCGGCAGCTGCTGCTGCTCAGCGTGCTGCTGGTGATGGTGTGGGGGGTCAGCTCCCTGCTCACCCTGCCGCGGCTGGAAGACCCGCTGATCAGCCAGCGCAATGCCCTGGTGATCACCACCCTGCCCGGCGCCACGCCGGAGCGGGTGGAGGCGCTGGTCACCAAACCGCTGGAGGAAGCCCTGCTGGAACTGGAGGAGGTGGAGGAGGTGTCGTCCAGCTCCGGCTCCGGCAGCTCGGTGATTTCGGTGGTGCTCAAGGATGCGGTGCAGCCGGTGGCGCCGGCCTGGAGCAGGGTGCGCAGCAAGCTCGACGACGCCACCCCGCTGCTGCCGCCGGAGGCCAGCGAGCCGGAGTTCCGCGACGGCAACGTGGGCGCCAGCGCCCTGATCGTGGGTCTCACCTGGGAGCTGCCCGGCTCCGCCGATCTGGGCCTGCTCTCCCGCCTCGCCGACGACCTGCAGACCCGCCTGCGCGCCCTGCCCGGCACCAACAAGGTGGAGATCAGCGGCGAACCCCAGGAGGAGATCCTGGTGGAGATCGGCGCCCGCGACCTGGCCCGGCTGGGCCTCACCGCCCGCGACCTCTCCGAACGGATCGCCGCCAGCGACGCCAAGGAGGCCGCCGGGCAGGTGCGCAATGAGCGCGGCGAACGGTTGCTGCAGGTGGATGGCGCCCTCGATTCGCTCGAGCGGATCCGGGCCATTCCGCTCAGCAGCGGCGCCGATGGCGCCACCGCCCGCCTTGCCCAGGTGGCAGTCGTGAGCCGGGGGGTGCGCAGCCCCGCCGCCCAGAAGGCGCTCGTGCACGGCCGCCCCGCCGTGGTGGTGGCGGCCACGGTGGCCCCGGATGTGCGGCTCGACCACTGGGCCCGCGAAGCCCGTCAGGTGCTGGAGGAGGTGCGTACCACCCTGCCGGCGGGCCTGGGCCTGCACACCGTGCTCGACCAGAGCCGCTACGTGGAGGAGCGCCTCGATGGGGTGATCGGCAACCTGATCACCGGCTCGCTGCTGGTGGTGGCCGTGTCGGCGTTGATGCTCGGCGGCCGCGCCGCCCTGGTGGTGGGGGCGGCCCTGCCGCTCACGGCGCTGATGGTGTTCGGTTGCCTGCGGGTGCTGCAGGTGCCGCTGCACCAGATGTCGGCCACCGGGCTGGTGATCGCCCTGGGCCTGCTGATCGACAACGCCATCGTGGTGGTGGAGGAGCTGCAGCAGCGCCTGCGGGCCGGTGCCGCTCCCGTGGAAGCGGTGCGGCAGACCGGCCGCTACCTGCTGGTGCCGATGCTGGCCGCCACGCTCACCACCGTGCTCTCCTTCGTGCCGATCGCCACCTCACCGGGGGCGACGGGGGAATTCATCGGCAGCATCGGCCTCACGGTGATCCTGGCGTTGCTCTGCTCGCTGCTGCTCTCGCTCACGGTGATCCTGGCCCTGGCCGCCCGGCTGCACCGCTGGCAGCCGCTGGGGCCCGGCGTGCGCTGGTGGGAGCAGGGCCTGGCCATTCCCGCCCTCGACGGCCCCTACCGCGCCGCCCTGCAGCAGGTGCTACGCCGTCCCTGGCGCGGCCTGGCGCTGTGCCTGGTGTTGCCGGTGGTGGGCATTGCCAGCTTCGCCAGCCTGGAGCGCCAGTTCTTTCCCCCCACCAACCGCGACCAGTTCCAGATCGAGCTGCATCTGCCGCAGCAGAGCGCCATCGCCCGCACCGAAGCGCTGGCGCTGGAGGCCCGGCGCCACATCCGCAGCCATCCCCACGTCGACGACGTGCACTGGTTTCTGGGCGAAAGCGCGCCGCAGTTCTTCTACAACGTGATCGCCGACCAGGAGAACGCTCCCCACTACGCCCAGGGCCTGGTGCAGCTGCGCAGTGCCGAGGGCCTGCGCGACACGATCCGCGCGCTGCAGCAGAGCCTCGATCGCCGCTTCCCGGAGGCGCAGGTGCTGGTGAAGCAGCTGGAGCAGGGTCCGCCGTTCGTGGCGCCGATCGAGCTGCGCCTGCAGGGCCCCGACCTGCAGCAACTGCGCCGGCTCGGCGACGACCTCAGGCAGCGCCTGGCCCAGTTGCCGGCGGTGACGCACACCAGCGCCAGCCTGAGCGAAGCCCTGCCGCGCCTGGCCCTGGCGGTGGATGAGGAGCAGGCCCGCCGCAGCGGCCTCGACAACCGCGCCATCGCCCGCCAGCTGCAGGCCGGCCTCGATGGTGCCGTGGGCGGCTCGATCCAGGAGGGCACCACCACCCTGCCGGTGCGGGTGCAGGTGGCCGAGACGCAGCGGGGAAACGCGGGGCAGGTGGCGAGCCTCGATCTGGTGGCACCCGGCGGCGCTGGCACGGTTCCCCTGGCGGCTCTGGCCTCCTTGCGGCTGGAGCCGGAGCTGGCCTCGATCGCCCGCCGCGATGGGCAGCGCATCAACGCCGTGTACGCGTATCTCGCCGCCGGCACCCTGCCCAGCTCGGCGCTGGCCGAGTTCCGCCAGCAACTGGAGCGCGACGGCTGGCAACTGCCGGCTGGCGTGGAGCTCAGCTACGGCGGTGAAGCCGACGCCCGCGGCGATGCGGTCAGCAGCCTGCTTTCCACGGCGGGGGTGCTGATGGTGCTGATGACCGCCACGCTGGTGCTCTCCTTCCGCTCCTTCCGCCTGGCGGCCCTGATCGGCTCGGTGGCGGTGCTGGCGGTGGGCCTGGCGGCGCTGGCGCTACGGCTCAGCGGCTCGCTGTTCGGCTTCACGGCGATCCTGGGCACGCTCGGCCTGATCGGGCTGGCAGTGAATGACTCGATCGTGGTGCTCAACGCCCTGCGCACCAATCCGGCCTCCGCCGGCGGCGATCCGGCCGCCAGCACCGCCGTGGTGCTGCACGCCACCCGCCACGTGATCGCCACCACCCTCACCACCGTGATCGGTTTCCTGCCGCTGATGCTCGATCCCACCGGCTTCTGGCCGCCGCTGGCGATTGCGGTGTCCGGCGGGCTGGTGGGCGCCACCGCCCTGGCGCTCTTCTACGTGCCGGCCGCCCATACCCTGCTGATGCGCCAGAAGGCGCGGGGGCCGGCGGGGCGGGCGGCGGATGTGCCAGCGGCAGCGGAGCCGGCAGCAGAGCCAGCGACGGAGATGCGGACGGCGGAGGGTCGGATGACGGCACTCATCCCTCCCTCATGCTGACCTCACACCCTGTCACAACTCCGCCATGGCGCTCCCGGGCAGGCTCGGTAGGGTCGGCGCAACGTTCGGAGCCTGGTTTGAAGATGTCGGTCACGCGTCGATCTGCCCGTGTCCTGGCACTGGGCCCTGCACTGCTGGGCCCGGCGTTTGGTGGCGCCGGCGCTGGCGCTGGCCGCCGCCCTGCTGGGCGCGGAGCCGGTCCAGGCGCAGCAGTCGAAGCAGCAGCAGCAGGCGGATGCCAACCGCGATCGCTGCCGCAATGGCGTGCTGATCGGCGGGGCCGCCGGCGGCCTGCTCAGCCGCGGCAGCACAGTGAACCGGCTGGGGGCTGCGGCGATCGGTGCCACCGCCGGTTGCGTGATCAACCGGGGCGTGAACGAAGGAAAATGAGGAGCTCCCGCCTCCTCGGCGTGATCGTGCTGCTGGCCGCAGGGGCCGGCGTGATGCAGGCCCTGCGTGCCAGCGGCCCCTTCGAGCCGCTGTCGGCGCCCGGCCGGCTGGAGCTGGCGGGGGAGACGCGCAAGCTGGCCGCCCCACTCAGCGGCAACGGCATGAGCCCGCGCCTGGTGCAGCTGCTGGTGCGGGAAGGCGAAACCGTGCAGCGCGGCCAGGTGCTGGCCCGCTTCGACACCGGCCCCGCCCTGCAGGCGGAGCGCCAGTTGCTGCAGCGCCGCTCCGAGCAGCTGCGCCAGCAGGCGAGCCGGGTTCAGGCCGATGTGGACCGCTTCCGGCCGCTGGTGCAGGAGGGAGCCCTCTCCCGCGCCGATCTGCAGCAGCGCGAGCAGCAGTTGGTGGAGATCCAGGCCGGCGTGGAGAGCACGCGCCAGGCCATCGCCCGCACTGACGCCGAGCTGGAAAACAGCGCCCTGCGTGCCCCGATGGACGGCAAGGTGCTGCGCCTCTACGCCCGCGTGGGCGAGCGTCCGGGGGTGATGAACGTGCTGGAGCTGGGCACCAGCGACCGCCTCGAAGCCATCGCCGAAGTGGATGCCCCGGATCTGACCCGCATCCGCCTGGGCCAGCCGGCCCGCATCAGCAGCCTCAGCGGCGCCTTCCCCGGCAGCCTGGCGGCACGGGTGCGGCAGGTGAATCCCGCCGATGGCGCCCCCAGCGATGGCGTGGTGGATGTGCAGCTGGAGCTCGACCCCGCCGATGCCCGGCGCGTGCGGCAACTGGTGGGGCTGCGCACCATCACCCGGTTTGCGTCCTGATCCGGCGCCGCAGCCGCCGCGCCCAGCCCATCGCCGAGGCCAGCGCCGCGAACGGCAAGGGGGCCGGCACGGCCAGCGGGGCCAGATCACCGGAGAGGGTCGCCAGGGAGCTGGCGTAGGAGTTGAGGCGCAGGCCGCTTTCGCTGGAGACCTTCGTGGCCGGTGAACAGGCGGCATCCCGGTAGAAGCCGGTGGGGTTGAACACGGCTCCTCGCACCTGGCTGCAGACCCCCTCACTGCTGAGGCTGTGCACGAGATCCACGGCGTAGTTGAGGCCTACCAGTTGCCAGGCGTCAGCGCTGGCGTTGTGGGCGAACACCGCCCCACTGGAATCCCCCACCGACAGCATCGAAGCACTGCCCGGCAGCCCGTTCTCCGTGGTGGGCTGCTCAAACGGCCAGACGACAAAGGCGCCATCACGCGTCAGCGTTGCATCGGCGCTGAGCACCCCGGTGCCATAGGTGGTGAGCCCCTGGCCCCCGCCCCACTGCCAACCGGCGATCTGGTCGAGTGCGGCGGGATCGCAGGAGGAAAGGCCCGGGCGGCAGATGGCGGCACCGCGTGCTGTGCCGCGTCCGTAGACGATGGCGTTGGTCGGAGCGGTGAGGTTGCCAGGGCCGCTCCAGAGCGGCGCCCAACTGCTGAAGCGCGGTACCCCGGTCTCCAGTTCCATCACCACGACTTCACCCGACAGCAGGGTGGCCTTGCTGATCGGATGTACCACGTTGAAGGAGGTGCGCACGCGGGAGTTGTAGGAGCTGCCCTGATAGAAGAGCGTGGAGGACACCCCGGCATGCCCGGCGCCGATCCAGGTGGACGGCCCGATCGGGATGCCGATGTAGGCGCCGCCTGGGCCTCCTTGCACGCCGAGGGTGGAGAAGCCCGGCAGATCAGGGCTGGGCACCAGGCTGCCGTTGCCCTCCACCACGATCACTGCATGGGCCAGGCCGGGAAACAGCAGGAGTGAAGCGGCCGCGAGCAGCTGCATCACCGCCGGGCGCACCCGGCCCAGGACAGGGGTTGAAGGAGAACGACCCGGCATCGCGTCAACGCATCACGCTATGACGCTAAGGCGGTAGTGCCTGGAGCCGAATGGTCTTAACACTGAATGACAAATTCGTGACAGCAGCGTTATCCCTCAGCGCCGCAGGGGTGTTGGACGAGCTGATGGCTGGGTGGGCGCGTGCGTAGAGGCGCCAGTTGGTGCCGGAGTGGGTGGGTGAGTGGGCGCAGGCATGAGTGAGTGAGTGGGACGTGAGTCGGTGGGGAGAAGGTGGATGGGTTGGCGCACGTTGGGAGCAGCGTCAGCGCGCTGGTAGGAGCGTCAGCGCGCTGGCGATAGGTCGTGAGGTTTGCGGGCCAAGCGCTCACGGGCAGATTCCCGGGGCAGGTTCACGGCCCTGAGCGAAGTGGACAAGGGTGTCAGCCCGCCTCAGCTTCAGCCGCCGCCTCGTTGGGATCGGGATCCTGCAGGAACAGGCTGGGCGCTGGGGGCTGGTCCACCGGTTCACCGCGCTGGAAGGCGAGCCAGCGGAAGTCGCCAAGGGCGGTGGGATCCACCAGCCGCAGCAGTGCCTCGCGGCGGGCCAGCAGATCGGCCAGCACGCTGGCCCCATCCCCACGCTCACCTGGACGGCTGCTGCTGATGCCCGCTTCAGGCGTGCTGTTGCGGCCTGCTCCCTCGGAAGCGGCACCGGCTCCTGGCACGCCGCGAGCGCGGGGATGCTGCAGTCCGTGCAGGCGCTGGGCCAGGCCCAGGGCGAGCAGGGCTTCGCCCTGGCGGCGCTGGCCCAGCAGCTGCCAGCCGCTGGCCTCTGCTGCTGCCACCAGGCTGTCGATGCAGAGGTGGGCGGTGAGATCCCAGGCGCCCGGTTCCAGCAGCGGATCGGCGCTGGCCCGCTGCTCCCGGTAGGCCATCAACGTGCCGGCGGAGCGCGAGGGCGCGTAGTAGCGCCAGGCCTCCAGGGCGTAGTCGATCACCAGCAGCCGGCCCTGCCTCAGCGCCGCGCCGCAGGCCGCCAGCCAGGGCTCCAGGCCGGGATGCAGCTCGCTGCACCAGCCCTCAGGCCGCTGGGCGCCCGGCGCCGCCAGCCCCAATAGCTGCAGCCGCGCCGCTGCCGCCGGCTCCAGGGGTTCGCCCGGCTCCAGCCGCAACGTCCCTTCGTGGAGCGTCACCCGCTGGCGGCGCCAGGCCGCCCCGTCGGACACGATCCGCTCCACCGCCAGGGCATCCAGCACCTCATGGGCCACCACCACGCCGGCCACCGGTGCGGCCGCCAGCTGCTCGAAGCTGCTCCAGCGCACCGGCAGCGGGCAGTGCTGCAGCCGCTGCCGCTGGCGGGCGGCCATGCCGGCATTGGGTTCCACCAGCACCAGTTCGATGCGGGCCGCCAGCTGGGGCCAGCCGGCCACCAGCGCCTGCGCCAGTTGGGCCGCCAGCTCTCCCTCGCCCGGGCCTGTCTCCACCAGCGACAGGGGTGCGGCCTGCGGCAGCGGCGTCCCCGCCGGCTGGGGCAAGAGATCCTGCAGCCACTGGGCCAGCTGGGGGGCCAGCAGGGCGGCGAGCTCCGGTCCAAGCGCAGGGGCGGTCACGAAATCACCGGCGCGGCCGATGCGCAGGCGGCCAGCGCCGTAAGCGCCGTGCTCGGGATCGTGCAGGGCCCACTCCATATAGGTGTGGAAGGGCACGCTGCCGCCGGCCGCATGAAGGCGCTGTTGCAGCCAGAGGGGAACGGACACGGGCAGGCCTGGCGTTAAGGAGAATCGGAGCACATTGAACCTGCCGCATGGGCCGCTCCTCCGTCTCCCGCTCGCCGGCCTCGCCCGCGCCCCGGCGTCGCGCTGCGGCAGGGCCCTTGCTGGCGCTGCTGGCCGCCCTGCTGCTTCTCTGGCCCTCGGCGCCCGCCTTCGCGGCCGACAACCCGGAGCTGTTGCCCGATCACCCCACACCCGTGATCGATCTGGCCCGGGCGCTCACCGATGGCCAGCGCGCCGCCCTGGAAGACAAGCTCGACCGCTTCGAGGATGCCAGCGGCTGGAAGCTGCGGGTGCTCACCCAGTACGAGCGCACCCCGGGCCTGGCGGTGAAGCAGTACTGGGATCTCGACGAGCGCAGCGTGCTGCTGGTGGCCGACCCCCGCGGCGGCAACCTGCTGAACTTCAATGTGGGCGATGCCCTGTTCGCGCTGATGCCGCGCACCTTCTGGGTGGAGCTGCAGACCCGCTACGGCAATCAGTTCTATGTGCGCGACAACGGCGAAGACGGCGCGATCGTGGCCGCCCTCGGCGCCGTGCAGACCTGCCTGGAGCGGGGCGGGTGCCAGGTGGTGCCGGGCCTGCCGCAGGAGCAGTGGCTGCTGACCTTCTGCACTTCAGTGCTGGGCGGCCTGATCGTGGGCTTCGCCGCCTACCCACGCAAGGAGGGCGACACCGTGGCCTGGAGCTGGGTGCTGCTGCTCTCACCGCTGTGGGTGATGCTCTTCGTGGTGTTCGGCCTCGGCCCGGTGGTGACGCGCACCTCCGATTGGCTGCCGGTGCTGCGCAACAGCCTCGGCTTCCTCGGCAGCTCCCTGGCCGCTTACCTCATCGCCCAGCGCACGGTGGGCAAACCTCCGGTGGGCGATGCGGGCGGGTGAGGGGCTGACCGTTTGGTGCTTGCTGTGAGGTCCTGGCGGTGAGGTCCTGGCGGCGGTGGCCGCCGGGTAATTTCAGCGGCTGAAGATCTCAGCGGCTGATGATCTCAGAGGCTGCTCTCAGCAGTTGGTCCCTCAGGGGGTGGGGGTGACCTGCTCCAGCGCGCAGGAGAGGGTTTCGTTGTCGCAGACCGGGGGCGGCGTGGGGATGGTGGCCACTTCGGTGCGCACGCTCAGTGAAGCGCGCAGCTCGGCCAGGTTGGCTTCGTAGAAGCGGCGCAGCTCATCGAAGCGCTTCACCGGCTGGCCGTAGAAGCTGTGGCCGGCCAGGGTGGGGAAGGACGCCCATTCCGGCGCCAGCCGGGCGGCCAGCTGGGGGGTGAACACGCCGCGGTCGGCTTTTTCGAGGGCGCCGCGGCGCTGGATCAGGAAGATGGCGGCCTGATCCTGCACATGGGGCCCGAAGCCGTTGAGGCCCAAGCGGGTGCTGGCCATGGTCCAGGTGAAGGGCATGAACTGGTAGGCGCCGGCGGCGGCACTGGCGTAGCCAGGCGTGCGGTTCACCCGGTTGGGGTGACGATCCAGCGAGGGCATCAGGCTGCCGCCGAACATGATCCAGTAGCCCCGGTCTTCACCGCGGGCCCAGGTGCCTTCGGCGTAGCGGATCGTGTTGAGCAGCGCGCGGCGCTCCGGGGTGATCAGAAAGAAGCGGGGATCCTGCGGCGCTTCGCCAGGCAGAGCCACCGCCATGGAATGGGGGCCCGTGATGGCCGGTGCCGCTGCCGGGCGGCGGATCTCCTGCCACAGGAACGGCGTGCTGGGCGCGGCAGCGTGGACAGGAGCCGCCAGGGCGAGTGCGGCGGCAGGCAGCAGCAGGTGGCGGGCAGCGGAGCGGAGAGTGCGCAAAACGGGGGTCGGTGTGAGGGGACGTGGGGAGGAAAGGGGGCGGACTCCTGAACGGGACGGCCGCTGGTTAGGCGAAAGCAATCAACGGTCTGCTATTCCCGTTGCGCATTCGCGATGGAATTGAAAGTCTGTGAATTGACTGAGAAGTGCCGCTGAACCTTGACGATGTGGCTCAGATGTGCGGGTCAGTTTCTTGTTTTTGGACCGTCGTAGAGAAGGATGAATCCATCGCGTCGGGTTTGGTTCGGCACAATGTGACAAACGCCAACATGGATCCACAGCTTATATGTGCCAATCGCACAACTGTCCACCAGTTATCTTGAGGCACTGCACGGTTCTGATCACTGTTGAGCACTGAGTTTTTTGCTGCTCCGATCAATCTGCGCTGGTTGATCAGATCTGCTGATTGAAGCCGCTCCGTAGTGAAATACACCAGAACGGCTGCGCTGCAATGCTCCCCAGCCATCACCGCTGTAGTTCAGGGAACCATCCCTTCGGCAAGCTGCACCAACAGTGCCGCCGCCTGCTGAGCGCCATCGGCGGCCAGCGGACCCTCGCTGGGGGGCAGCAGCGGCTGATCGAGCTGCCAGTCGCCAGCCAGCAGCTGCGGCTGGTTCAGCAGCCGATGCTGGCCGTGGCGCCGCAGCCAGCCCTCCAGCACGGCTGCTTCGGCAAAGCCATGGCGTTCCACCAGATGCAACCCCGTGCTCTGGCCCAGCGCCTCACAGAAGGTGCTGTAGCCGGCCTTGCTGATCTGGCGGACGCATAACCGCATCAGCTCCAGGGGCCGCACGTCAGGGGGCAGCAGGCGCACATTCGGCGCCGCCGCCGCGCTGGCGTCGGTGGTCACGAAAGTCCAGCCGGGCCAGCGGGCATAGGGCTCCGGTCCCAGAGCAAAGCCCAACCCACCGAAGCTCACCATCACGCAGCGCTCCCGCTCGGCCGGCAGATCCAGCTGCTGCCGCAGCGTCTCCGCCTCCAGCACAGGCGCTGCTGCCGTCAGGCCCACCGCCGTCTCCGGCAGGCCCCAATCCATCGCCATCGAAAACGGGCAGCGGATCACGTGCGTGCCGCGGCGGTAGTCGTGGTGGAAGCGCTCGGCCCAGTCAAGGAAAGGGCCGCCCATGGGCGCATAAATGTCGTCCCAGCCGAAGTTGCCCATCCACACCAGCGGCCGCTGGACCAAGGCCGCCAGCCGCGCGGCCGCCGGCGGCACATCGCCCAGCAGCAGCACCGGCTCCCCCTGCTGCTGCAGCCAGTGCGCTTCCGCCTCCAGCAGCGGTGGCAGCGAGGCCGCCACGGCCTCCAGCGCCGCCAGGGTGGCGTCGGCATCCACACCGAGCGCATCGGCCTGAATCGCGCCCACATCCCAGCGCAGCGGGCGGTGTTCGAACGCCACCCCCGCCAGGGCCAGCTGCAGAAAGGAGGGCGACAGCGCGGTGGACAGCACCAGCCGCCAGCCAGGCCGAAGCGCCGCCAGCGCCAGCAGCACCGAGGCCACCCGGGAGCCATGGCCGTAGCCGTGGCCGCTCACGCACGCGTAGATCAGCACGGCACAGCCAGCGGTTGCTCCACCAGCAGCTGTTCATAGAGCAACTCACCGCCGGGGTGGTACCAGCGGTGGCTGGCGCGCCGCAGGCGACCGTCCACCAGCTCCACCCAGGAGAAGTGGCGCAGGGCGCGGCCCTCCTGATCGACGCCGTGGCGCGGCACACAGGCGCTGTTGAGATAGGCGGTGCCGCTGCGGTCGATCACGAAGCTGCGGCGCAGGCCCCGGCCGCGCTTGAGCGTGTGGTGCATGTGGCCGAAGACCACCAGCGGCACGGGCCGGTGGCGGCGGATGCGCTCGATCGCCAGGGTCAGGTCCTGGTCGCCCCAGTCACAGGCGGGGGCTTTCCAGTCGCGGCCGCAGGGGTCGTGGGCCTCACTGCCCAGACCGGCCGGCCCGCTGTGGGCCAGCAGCACCAGCGGCAGGGCCGGATCGGCCGCCAGGGCGGCGTTGGTGATGCGCTGGGCCGAATCGTCGGCGCTCATCGGGCCCCAGAGCGCCTGCACCGCCTGCGAGAGATGGAAGCCGCCGCCGGCGCTGCCGGGCCGGGCACCCACCACCGCCAGCCCCGGGGGCTGCAGCTGCCGCAGGGCCCAGCCGCAATGGCGGTCGCCCAGCAGCTCGATCTGACGCCGCAGGCAGCGGCCACTGGCATCTCGGCCGGCGTCGTGGTTGCCGAGGATGCAGGCCAGGGGCAACTCCAGCCGCGCCAGGCTGGCGGCGATGCGCTCCTGGCCATCGCTGAGATCGCCCACCACCAGCACCGCATCAGGGGCGAGCCGGTGGAGCAGGGCCACATCGCTGGCATCCCATTGCCCGTGCAGGTCGCCGGCGATCGCAATGCGCATGCGGGCCGGGCCCCGTCCCTAGGGTGGTGTCATCTTGCCCCAGATGCTTTCTGGGCGGCGACCGCGACACCCTCCACTCCGGCCATCGACACCGTCAGCACCAGCCCACTGAGCGCCAGCCCACTGCGCGCCAGCTCACTGAGCGCCAGCCCACTGAGCGCCAGCCCCACCGCTGGCAGCCTGTTGAGCGCCGGCCCTGTTCCCGCCCGCCACGCCCTGCCGCAGGCGATCCGCGAGCTGGCCAGGCAACGCCGCGCCGTGATCCTGGCGCACTATTACCAGAACCCCGACATTCAGGACATCGCCGATGTGATCGGCGATTCGCTTGATCTCTCCCGCCGCGCCGCCAACACCGACGCCGATGTGATCGTGTTCTGCGGCGTTCACTTCATGGCAGAAACCGCCAAGATCCTCAACCCCGGCAAAACAGTGCTGCTGCCCGATCTCGACGCGGGCTGCTCCCTGGCCGATGCCTGCCCGGCCGAAGCCTTCGCCGCCTTCCGCGCCCAGCACCCCCACCATTACGTGGTGAGCTACATCAACTGTTCGGCAGCGGTGAAGGCGCAGAGCGACCTGATCTGCACCAGCAGCAATGCTGTAAGCCTGGTGCAGCAGCTGCCCGCCGACCGGCCGATCCTGTTCGCGCCGGATCAGAACCTGGGCCGCTGGGTGGCGCGCCAGAGCGGCCGTGAGCTCACGCTCTGGCCAGGCAGCTGCATCGTGCACGAAACCTTCAGCGAGCAGGCGCTGCTGAAGCTGCGCCTTGATCATCCCGGCGCCGAGGTGATCGCCCACCCGGAATGCCTGCCCAACATGCTGGATCTGGCCGATTTCATCGGCTCCACCAGCAAGCTGCTGCACCGCGCCGAAACCAGCGAGGCCAACACTTTTATTGTGCTCACCGAGCCGGGCATCCTGCACCAGATGCGCCTGAGGCTGCCCCACAAAACCTTCCATGAAGTGCCCGGGCAGGACGGCTGCAGCTGCAATGCCTGCCCTTACATGCGCCTGAACACGCTCGAAAAGCTGTGGCAGTGCCTGAACACCATGGAGCCCCGGATTGAGATTGATGAGGCGCTGCGCTTCAAGGCCCTGGCGCCGATGCAGAAGATGCTGGAGATGAGCCGCTGAGCCTCTGGCCCCGTCGCTCGTGCCAGCGCTGCCAGCGTGAGTGCAGCATCGCCGGCAGGCCCCGGTCGGCGCCGGTGTGCGGGTGATTGAACGCGGCAGGTAGCAGGGTGTAGGAGAGCACCACCCGCAACCAGTCGCTGGGATGGCCACTGCGGCGGACGCTGCGGCCAAGCTCTGCCAGCCAATCGACCAGGGTCAGGGGGACGGTCAGGGGATGGGGGGGTGCCGGCAGGGTCTGGGCATGGCGGCTGAGGGCAAGCGCGCGTTCCAGCCCGCGGGGGCGGGGAAGGCTGAGGGCCAGCAGCTCCGGCCCGCCCGTGGCGGCGTGGGCCACCGCGGCGGAAAGGCGCAGCAGCTGATGACGGCGAAGCGCGGGCTGGTCGGCGGCAGGGAGCCGGCGGGCCAGGCGTTCGAGGTCCACAAGGTGGCGCAGGCTGTGCCAGTTGTCCTTGGCTGCATGGACGGCGGCAAACAGCAGAGCATCTGCCAGGCCGAGGGTGGGCAGGGGCTGGCCCTGCAGCTTCAGCACGGCGCGACGCTGCCAGAGCTGGGGAAAGGAGGGCAGCGGCCGCCGCACGGGCGCCAGGCTCCAGTGCAGATCGATCCATTCCACCCCAGCCGGCCCGCTGCGCCGCAGCGGCAGCTCGTAGCCGGCCCAGCGGCTGTAGCGCCCCCAGAAAGAGGTCAGATTCAGCGGGAACTTGCCGAAGGGGCGGCTGAATCCTGCCGACTCCAGCAGGGCCACCGCCGCCGGCAGCTGCGCCGCCGGCACCAGCAGGTCGAGGTCGCCCCTGCCACGGGCGATGGCGGAGCCACCGCTCTGCAAAGCCAGGGGGATGCCCTTGAGCACCAACACGGGCAGGCCAGCCTGCTCAAACAGGCCCACCACCCGCAGGGTGAGATGTTGCAGGGCCAGGGCCGCCTGGCTTTCGCGTTGGTGCAGCCGCCGCAGCCCCCCCGCCAGCGGAGCCAGGGCAGGCTGACTTGCCAACCAGGGCAGGTCGGCCGCCAGCACAGGCACCAGCCGCTGGCGGCGGATCTCCGTGAGCAGGGCAGCGGCTGGCAGCGTGGTGAGCTCTGCCGCGAGCTCGGCAGCCTCTGGGTGCTGCCCCCCGGTCAGCCGCTCGCGGTCCAACCGCTCGCGATGCAGGCGCTGCTGCAGCCAGCGGCGCAAGCAGGAGGCGGTACGCACGGACATGGACTAATTGTGCCACAAGCATGGGATGCCGGCGGCAGCAACAACAGCGCCACTGCAAAGGGCCCGCGGGGAACTGTGGCTCATGGTGGACGGCACCAGCCCTGAGCAAACGCAACGACCAGCAGGCGCCGTTGGGCGGACCAGCAGCAGATCCCTCTGTTGTTGGTCCGCGTGCAGGCCGCCGGTGAACAGATTCGCCAGCTGATCGCCAGCATGCGCCCCTCTCTGAAGATCCTGGCAGCGGTGGTGACTGCTGCTGCCCTGATCAGCGAACTGCTCACCACGCTGGTGGCTGCTCAGTTTGAGCGGATCGTTGTGCCGCTGGAGCTGAAAAGGCAGCATTGAATCGAGAGCAGCCCACCCGCCTGCGCGAGCTCAACCGGATCGTTGCCATGATCCACCAGCAGGGCCAGATCGTGAACAAGCGTCAGCGGAGCTGCAGCGTTGCGCCACCATGAAGCCAGGTTGGGGCTGTTGTTCTGCGATCTGGTTCTGTTCAAGGAGATCCATGTCTCCCTGGGCTGTGCCACTGGTGTCACCGTGCTGCAGACGGTGGCCAACCGAACCCGCCTATGCCTCTCAGGCGATGGATGCGGCCAAGCAAGGCGGCCGCAATCAGGTGATCCCCATCGAATGAGGCCCGCCACCTGTCTGCCGGTCCCCAGAGCGTGCAAGGCAACGCCAGGCAACGCAAGGTTCACCAAGGGGTCTGCAAGACTGCATGCCATTCAATTTTTGTGTAGCAGTCCTGTGCCGCTCAGCCGCAATCCCGAGATCTGCGCTGCCGAACTCGATGGGGAGGTGTGCCTGTTCAATCCCCAAAGCGCCGAGTATCTCAACCTCAACCCCACCGGTTCCTGCATCTGGACCCTGCTCGAGGCTCCTGCCGAATTGGAAGAGCTGATCTGCCACCTGCAAGTGCGGTACGCCGTCGACCCGGAAACCTGCCGTCATGAGACGGAAGCCTTTGTGGCGGAAGCGCTCAAGCGGGGCATGCTCGTGGCAGCCCAGCCGGCATGAGGCCGCTGCTGCGCTGGCCCAGCCGGCTGTTGTCCTATGGGTTGTTCTGTGTTCTGGATCACAGCATCTGGCTGTTGATCCAGCTGCTGCCAGGCCCAAAGCTGATGGGTCTGGCCCGCCGGCGTCCCTGGACACGCTGGCAACTGCAGCTCGCCCCAGCCCGGCAGCAGCTCTGGCGCAGCCGCCTGGCCTGGCTGATGCGCACCCGCTGCCGGCGCGCCGGCTGGGGCAGCACCTGCCTGAGCCGTTCGCTCAGCGGGCGGCTGCTGCTGGATCTGATTGGCGTGGCCAATGAACTGCATCTGGGCATGAGCAAGTTCGGTGATGGCCGCAAGGTGCCCCATGCCTGGCTCAGAGATCCGCAATCTGGCCGGCTCTACACCCCTGGGCTCAGCCCTGGCGCTGGTGCGCCCCTCACCCAGTTCTGATCCCCAACCGCAGCCATGGCCTTGCACCTGCCCAGCACCGATCCCCAGCCTTTGGCCGCGGGGCTCTACCGAACCGATGCCTTCCATCGCCAACCCCTGTTTGCGGTGGGCTCCGAGGTGGTGCGCAGCTGGACGGAAGCCCACGCCCTGCATGGCCCAGCCGGGATCGAGGATGTGAATCCCGCCTATGTGGCAGCCCTGATCAGCGGCAACCACAGCGCAGCAGCGGCGCCTTACACCCGCATCCGCCGCTTGCTGCGGGCTCAGCACGTGCTGGTTGGCAGCGACGGTGCGGTGCACGCCAGCCCCTATGACCCGCTGGCCGGCGGGGCTACGGCCATGGAGCCAGAGACGCTGCATCAGTTCCTGCGGCAGGGCTTGGTGGATCACGTGCAGCAGGCCGTAGACGGACACAACGGCGCGATCGGCTGCGAGCACAGCAGCGGCCTTGATTCCAATGCGGTGCTGGGGGCCCTGGTGCATGGCGTAGGAGTTGCTCCTGAGCGGCTGCACACCTGGAGCCAGGAAGGCGGCGGGGAAGGAGCGCCCCTGCAACAGTTCAGGCCCTTTCACCGCTTGCTGCCCGAGCAGTGCCATCGCTTTGAACCAGGGAATGGTGAAGGGGAGCTGGGCATTGATCTGCTCCAGCAGCAGCTGGCCGTGTTTGGGGCTCCAGCCCAAATCGGCGGCAATCCCCAGGCCGTGGCGCTGCTGGGCCAGCAGGGCTGCACCGTGCTGTTCAGCGGGTTTGGGGGCGATCAGGCCATCAGCCACAACGCCGCCAATGTGCCCAGTGACCTGGTGGCGCAGGGGCGCTGGCCGGCCTTGGTGGGCTGGATGGGCGGGCGGCGGGCGGCATTAAAAACCGCAGGGGGCCGCGCCCTGGCGCTGAGCTATCGCCCCTGGGCCGTGAACAAGGTGCTGCGCCGCACCCGCGACTTCTGCTCCAGTGATGTGTTGAGCCGCACGCTCACCCCTGAGGGGCGCCAGTGGTTGGGGCAGCACCTCAAGCCGCAATACCCCTGGGAGATTGATGGCTACCTGCGGCAGCACCACTCGATTCGCCGGCGGGTGCTAGCCGATTGGGTCGCCGTACGAGCAGAAGACGAAACCCGTCTGGCGGCCTCTCTTGGGATGGCCAAAGCCTTTCCCCTGCTGGATGAACGCTTGATTGCGGCCCTGCTGCAGCAGGATCCGGCACTGTTCGGCGAGGGGGCTGGCCGCGGGCGGCTGTTGCACCGCAGGGCCTTTGCACCGTTTCTGCCGCCGTTTCTACGCGACAACCCCACCAAGGACCGCGAGCCGGAGGGCGGCCTGGAGCAATGGCGTTCTGAGCTGATCAGCAAGCGACATCAGGCGCTGGAGCGCAGCTTGAAGGCAACGAGCGATTGGCATCCAGCCCTGGCGAGGGTTTGGGATTTGGAGGCGATTCGCCGCGAAACAGAAGACGCGTTGGCCAGCGCTGAGCCCACGATGAAGGCGGTGATGGGCACCAGCCGTGCCTTGGCCACCATGACGGCCCTCAGCGGCTGGTGGCAAGCGCTCGATGGCTAAGCGCCCAGCACCGCCGCAATGATCAACGCCTGGCGATGGGCTGCCGCCGCAAGCGCTGCAGCGCCTGGATGCAGTGAGGGTTGAGCAACAGCTGCCAGCTGATCCAGCAGGCGCAGGTTTGCCTCTCCGATGGCGTTCAAGCCCTTCTGAGCGAATTGCCGGGCGCCGATCGCATCGTGGCCGCTGCGTTTCATGCTTCCTTGCAGTGCCAACTTGAGCATCGTTTGCACTCGTTCAGGGTGTTCCTGGTGGCAACACAGGTGGCTGAGCCTCAGACCATCGGGCTCGAGCGTTACACGTGGTGGATCAAAGGGATGCAGGGGTGCTCGTTGGCCTTGATGCTCCACTCGAATGGTTTCCACCCCTTCAACCGTGATCTCCAGGGGAGCGCTGTGGGCAAACGGGGTGGAGTGATCGCAGTGGCCGTAGTGGAGGGCCAGATCGAGCACGTCGCGTCGATTGCCGTAGTGGGCAAAACACTCGCGGCTTCCTGCTTGTGCGGCCTTGATCCGCATCGCACCATCGCTGATCGCATAAGGGGCTCCCTGGTGATGGTGGTTGAGGAGATCAATCAAGGGCATCAGCACAGGCTGGCGATGATCTTTTTGAAGATCGGATCGCCAACCAAAGCTGCGGGTGGCCAGGAAGCCCTCGGCCGCCGAGCGTTCCGCCTTGGCCGCATGGCCAGGCTTGAGCGGGGCAAGGGCCGCCGCCACGTTGGCTGAGCCGTCAACAAGCCGGGCAGGATGCTGGCTGCTCCACCAGTGCAACTTGCCAGTGGCGTTATAGAGCTCGACATGCAGCTGCAGCAGCTCGCGCTGTATCGCCGTGGCGGCTGGTGGTGGCTGCAGCAGCTGCAGGGCATCGGCTGAGCCCGACCATTGGGCCGCCTCAATCGGCAGCAGCAATTCGGCGGGCAGGCTGATCAGCTCACCAGTTGTTTCTGGTGGTGCCAGCAGGCGCATGGCGCCCCCGTTCACCTCTACTTGCAGCTGGGGATGCCACTGTGGGCCCCATGGGCAGCGCACAGATGGGCGATCTCCTCTAAAAGCGCCGTGGCAAGTCGCTGGTCGCTGGCAATGGCGAGCTTCATTCGAATTCGGCGGGTTGGCGGGCGGGCGTGAGGCCCACCACGCTGCCACTGAGCTGATCCGCCGCGCGGCATGGCCCGGGCGTTGTCTCCGGCTGGAAGGGCGGATGGCCCAACCCCAGCCACCAGCTGGTGCCATCGCTGGCGAGCGACCAGGCCGGTAGCGCTGCCTCGAAGCTCAGCCGTGGCGTTTGGCTGATGCGCTGCCCGCTGGCTTGCACCGCGGTGATCTGGCTGCGCCAGCGCTGTGGTGCATGCCGTTCGCTGGTAAGCAAGTACCAGCCCGCTTGGTTGGCAATCAGATCCATTGCCTGAACGCCGGATCTCAGAGGAATGGGCTGCACCTCGATCCTGCCGGACTCACCGCGTTTGGCAATGAAGGCCAGACGCCGGGCCGGATCATCACGCCAGGGGCCCAGGCTGGCAATCCAGGCCAGCTGGTTTTTAGCTGGGGTGGCCCGCTCAATCCAGGCAAAGCGCTGCCCAGCCCCGGGCACGCCTGGCAGCAGATCAATTGCGCTGATGTCTGGGCGCGCTTGCCAACGGCCATCTGGCCTCAATTGGTGCACCGCCGCAAAACTCTGCCAGCGGCCGCCGGCCTGCAGCCAACGCTTAAGACCTGGCCCTGGCAACGCCTCAACGGCAAACAATTCGCCAGCTAGGGGCAGCAGGGCCGTAGCCCGCCAGCCCGCCAGCCGTTGCACGCTCCAGCGGCGGCCGCCATCGCGCGACACCGCCAGCGCCGAACCATGGCGATCCGTTGCCGGACCGGTGCTCACCGCGTCCGGCACATTGCCGGCCACCACCATCGCGCCTTGGTGCCAGGCCAGGTCGTAGGCGTGAATGAAGCGCGGCAGCCTGCGCTCTTGCCACCACAGGCCGCCAGTGCTGGAGCGGCGGTAGAGATTGCCCCAGCGCCAGCTGCCGCGGGCATCGGCACCGGGGATCCAGAGCTGCTGGCCATGGGGCACAAAACGGCTGATCTCCTCCTCGCTCAGGCTTGCCTCCTGCAGCCAGCGCCCTTGATCGAGGGCATAGGCCCACACCGGCACGGGGCCTGCGTTAGCCGTGGGACCGTCGTTGGCGGCATTGCCCAGGCCCACGTAGAGCCGCCCGTTGAAAAGGGCGAGATCCCAGGGGGTGCGCGGCAGGCTCTGCCAGCAGGCGGAGTAGCGCAGGGCGGCGGGGTTGCCCAGGTTGCGGGCCTGCCAGCCTTTGCTGAGCCGCAGCAGCGGCGCCGCCGCTGTTTTGCTGGTGGTGGCTGGTTGCTGCCAAGGCCAGGGGGGGAGCAGCGGCAGGCTGCGCGCCGGCTCGAGCTGGGGCCAGAGCCAGCGGGTCAAGCCAACGCCGGCCATTAAGGTCGCGGCAAGGGCCGTCCACCCCGTTCGCCCCATGCCGCCCGATTTCTTCAGCCAGCGCATCCTGCCTCGGCTCCGGCGGTGGGGGCTTGTGGTGCGCCTGGCACGGGAAGCCGGCTGGCGCCACCTGAGCGGCCTGGCGTTGCTGAGCGGCTTGAGCAGTGTGCTGGATATCGCCGGCCTGGGCGTTGGTGTGTCGCTGCTGCTCGGTGCGGCACCGGGCGCCAGCTGGCGGCTGCCGGTGCAACTCCCCTTGCCGCAGGGGCTGGCGGTGTTGGTGGGGCTGATGCTGCTGCGCGGCCTGCTGCAGGCGCTGGCGGCGATCGGCCAGGAACGGCTGCGCTCCGGGTTCACCGATGGCCTGCGCCAGCAGCTGTTCGGCCAGGTGTTGCAGGCCTCCTCCACCCAACTGGAGCAGCTGGGACGGGGGGAATTGCTCGGCTTGTTGATGGCTGATATCAGCCGCTCGGTGTTGGCGCTGGATCAAGGCATGCGCTCACTCCAGGCCCTGCTCTCCTTAGCGATCTATGCGGCAGGTGTGCTGGTGGTGGGGCGGCAAGCCGCGTTCCCCCTTGTGCTGGCCCTGGCAGCCACGGGCGGCGCGGCCTTGCTGCAACGCTCCGGCAGCTGGCAACTGGGTCGTCTGCAGAGCCACCTCAATGGCGCATTGCAGCGCACGGTTGGCGATGGCCTGCATGGCCTGAAAGCCGTGCGGGCAGCGGCGGCTGAATCCTGGCTGCTGCAGCGGTTTGCGCAAGACAACGACAGCTTTCGCCGGGTGCTGAGGCAAACCGTGCGGCGCCAGGCCCTGTTCACGGTCTGGCGCGACACCTTGGTGGTGCTGGTGGTGGGGCTGTGGCTGATCGGGGGACGGGCGGGGCTGGCGCCCGCCGCCATTGCCACCACCTTGTTGCTGGCCTACAGGAGCGGCACCTCGCTCAGCGCCGTGATCAATGCCCAGCGCCTTTGCCTGGGGGCACTACCCGGCTACGACGAACTCTGCAAGCGGCGCCAACTGCTCCAGCCCACAGCCCCGGCGCTGCAGGGCAGAACGGTGGCAAGCCAAACACTGGCCGCTCTCGACGACCCGCAATGCTGGCGCTCCCTGCACTGGAGCGCTGCCACCGCCGGGCAGGAGGCACAGGCGCTGGAACTCCAGCCAGGGGCCCTGGTGGCGGTGGCAGGCCCTTCCGGCAGCGGCAAAACCACCGTGCTGGATCGCGTCTGCGGCCTGCTGGGGGAAGACAGCAGCCACTGGCAGATCGCATCGCCGATGGGCGCGATTGCGCTGAGCGGCTCAGCGGGAGCCCGCCAGCTGCGCGGGTTGCTGGCCTACGCCCCGCAGGAGGCCGTGCTGTTTGAAACCAGCCTGCGCCACAACCTGCTGCTCGATCAAGAGGCGCCTGCAGGTGTGATTGAGGCGTGGCTGGAGCGGCTGGGATTGGGCCATCTCTGCCAGCGCGGCAGCGGCTTAGACGACCCCTTGCCCCTGGCGCTGGATCACTTCTCCGGGGGTGAGATTCACCGGCTGGGCCTGCTGCGCGCCTGGCTGCGCAACCGCCCTGTGGAGGTGCTCGATGAACCCACAGCCTTTCTTGATGCGGAATCGGCCCAGCGGGTGAGGGCGATCCTGGCGGAACGGGCCAGGGAACGGCTGGTGCTGGTGAGCACCCACGACCTGGAGCTGATCCAGCAGGCCGGCACGGTGTTGAGGCTGCAGGTGAGCGACAGGCAGCGAGCAGAACGACTGCACCATGGCTGAACTCGCTACCGCGCCACAGAGAGGAAGCCGCGCGGCGAGGCGCCCTTGAGCGAAACTGAGCCCAACTCGCTCCACGAGGGGATGACCGACAGCAAGGCCCGTTATCGAGCATTTGAGCTGAATTGGCGCTCCGTCGGCCTGGCGATTCCTGAATTGCCCGTCTGTGCTGTGGACGGGTTGGCTGGTGATGATCCGCTGATCGCGATCGAGCCAGAAGGGGCGGAATGCTGGCCGCAGCTGGATCCGGGGCCGCATGACACCCCGTTTCTGCAGATGGCCCACGGTGATCTGCGCCTCACGGTGGAGGGCATCGGCCGCTTCCGGATCAGTGATGGCGCGCGCATCGCCTGGCACCGGCAGCACAGCGGCGTGCGTGATCAAGACATCAGCACCTTCCTGCTGGGTTCGGCCGTGGGGGCCCTGCTGATTCAGCGCGGCATGCTGGTGTTGCATGGCAACGCGCTGGAAAAAGATGGCCAGGCGATCGTGTGTCTGGGCCATTCCGGCGCCGGTAAATCCACCCTGGCCTTTGCGCTGATGCAGCAGGGCTGGCGGCTGCTGGCCGACGATCTGGTGGCGGTGAGCCCGGCTGGGCTGGTGCTGCCTGGTATCCCGCGGATCAAGCTCTGGCATGACGCGGCCAAGGCGTTTGGGTTGGATCCGGATCAATTGCCGCCGATCCGCCAAGGGATGCACAAATACCTGTTGATGGGGGAGGCTCTGCAGCGGGCCGATCGCCCGGTGCCCCTGCAGGCGTTGTATCTGATCCACCAGCGTCGCCATGCAACGGCAGAGGCGGAGCAAGGACGGATCACCCGGATCACCAGCCAGAAAGCGGCCGCGCTGCGCCTGCGCAATCAGGCGTTCCGGCCGCGTTTTGTGCGGGGCTTGGGCCAGGAGGGGCCCAACTTCATGGCCCTGGCCTTGCTGCAGCGGCGCGTGCCGATCGCCACATTGGCGTTGCCAGCGCGCATTGCTGCCATGCAGAGCTGGCTGGCAGGGCAGGATTTGCTGCATGCCGCTGCTGAGGCTGCCGGGCCCGAGGTTGCCGGGTTCGGTGAAGCCAGCACGGCGGAACTGGTGGCGCCATGACCGAGCACGAGCCCTACTGGTATCTGGCCAGCTATCCGAAATCGGGCAACACCTGGTGCCGCGTGTTCATCACCGAGCTGCGGCGCCTGGCCGGCCTCGATAACACCGAGGCCACGGTTCCTTCTCAGCAGGAGGAGCGACAGCTGCGCCTCAATCGAGAGCTGGCTACGGGCTCCATTGTGAGCAGCCGCCACTGGCTCGATGACCAGCTCGGGATCGACAGCAGTGATCTGAGCTGGCGCGAGCTGGATAAGGTGCGGGGCCGGGTGGGCCATCAGCGGGCGCTGTATGCCGAATGCCTGCGCTACCACAAGGTGCACGATGCTTTCATCAGCCCCGATTCCGGCGGCCGGCCGGTGGTGCCCACCGAGGGCTGCCGCGGCGCGGTGGTGGTGATTCGCCATCCAGCGGATGTGGCGGTATCGCTCAGCCATTTCTTCTCGTGGCCGCTGGAGCGCTGTGTGGCGTTTCTGCTGGATGAACAAGCGGGTCTGTGCCGCTCCAGCAAACGGGGCTGCCAACAGGTGCGCCAGTTCATGGGGAGCTGGGCCCAGCATGTGAGCAGCTGGGTGGATCAACAACAGATTCCTGTGTTGGTGCTCCGCTATGAAGATCTGCTGATCCAACCGGAACAGCACTTCCGGCGGCTGGCCAGCTTTCTCGACCTCCCGACCGATGACTTATTCATCCGAGAGGCGGTGACCAACACCCGCTTTGACAAGCTGCGCGCCAAGGAAGATGCGGAGGGCGGGTTTCACGAACGGCCCGAGGGCTGTGATCGGTTCTTCCGATCTGGCCGCAGCGGCGAAGGCAACGAGCAGCTCACGGGCGAGCAGCTGGAGCAACTTGAAGAGGCCTTTACGGCCACCCTGCATCGCTTTGGCTACGGGGTGGCAGCCGTGCACGCCTGAGACGCAGTGGTGCACACCCCCTCAAAGCACCTCAACGACCCTCTGCGGTGCTCTCAAGGTGCCGCTGCTGGGGTGCCGAAATCTTGATGGGCACTGGGGTTTGGGGTGGTGCTGGGGGTGTTGGGGGGTAGAGGTGCAGGAGGGGTGCTGGCGTTTGGTGGGGCGGTGAAAGGACGTTTCTGGATTGGAAAGTGGATTATTGATTTGGGTGCTGTGCCCGCTCTCGGCAGGGTTTAGGGCGGTAAGGGCGGGGGGGTTGTAGTGCTGCTGGAATGGTGTTTGGAGTGCCTGTGGGGCGTTGTGGGGTCTTGTGGCGGTCTTATGGGCGGGTGCTGAAGAGTGCGGCAGGTGAAATGGTGGTAATATTGAGGGAACTTTTTTGATTACTTGCATTTGCTGCCCTATGACTACTTCTGACCGCAACGACCTGATGCCCGCTAAAGAGAAGTTGAAGTGGGTCACACCGAAGATCTCGCTGATGGATGCGGAGGATACGGAGGGGGGGGGAAACCGAATTTCTTTGGTTCGGAGACTTGCCAGACTCCACCATGCACCAGTGGCCCTTCTTGACCGATTTTACCTTAAACCCCGCCATACCTGCGAAACCCAAAGAACACAAACAGGTCTGCTGAGACCATTTAGCACTTACCACTCTTACCATAATCATCCCGAATAAGACCCAGCACCAGTGCCTCAAGGTTGCGAAACTTCTTGTGAGTTATCTATAACTCTTGGAGCATTGCTGCTTCTACTGGTGGAGGCCAGGACGGGTGGAGTGACTTGGCGTTGAGGGCACTGGGCGGCGTTGGAGTGCCTGTGAGGGTCTGTAGGGTTTTGTGGGGTCTTGTGGGCGGATGCTGAAGAGTGAGGCAGGTGGAATGGTGGGAATATTGAGGCAATTTTTTTGGTTACTTGTTTTGCTGCCATATGACTACTGCTGCTGACCGCAACGACCTGATGCCCGCTCAAGAGAAGTTGGAGTGGGTCACACCGAAGATTTCGCTGATGGATACGGGGGAGACAATTGGGAAAGAGATTAAAGATGCAGAACCGGGCGCAATTTCGCCAGAAGTTAGTCCCTCCTGATCAATTTTACCTCAAACCCCACCAACTCCAACAAAACCCAATACCACCAACGAGTCTGCAAAGACCCCTTTATGATTTCCAACCCTTCTTCCCATACTCATCCCGAATAAGACCCAGCACCAGTGCCTCAAGATTACGAAACTGCTTGTGAGTTTTATGTAGGTTTTGGAGCATTGCTGCTTCTACTGGTGCGGTCAAGGCGGGGGGAGTTGACTTGGCGTGAGGGCACTGGGAGGCGTTTGGAGTGCCTGTGTGTGGGGATGTGGTGGGGGTCTTATGGGCGGGTGCTGAGGAGTGGGGCAGGTGCGGGTATTCTTCGTCTGCTGCCTGCTGCCTGCTGAGGATTTATGACTTCTACTGACCGCAACGACCTGATGCCCGCTCAAGAGAAGTTGGAGTGGGCCACTCCGAAGATTTCGCTGATGGAGGCGGGGGCGGCGGAGGGGAAAGAATTTTTATCATCACGTGAAAGGATCGGACCCCGTCATGGCTATGGCACTATTGCTTTATATGCTGCATCCTGATCGATCTACCATAAACTCTGCCCACTCCAACAAAACTCAATAAAAACAACGGGTCTGCAGAGACCCTTTTTAATGCTTTGAGGCATTGATTACCTGGCACGGTTACTACTGATTTTGGGTAGGGCGGCAGAGTTGAGGGTGCTACTGATGTTTTACTTGCCAGTAGATAGATAAGATGCCGCAGCAAAGCAATGGCACTCATAAGCACCAAAAGGTTATCACTTTGACATCTATTCCCTATGTTTATTTCCCCTCCAATGCAGCATTTTGCGCCCTAACTGCTATTCAGGTATTCGTCATCATTCGAGCGTGGTGCATTGCAAGTCCGAAGCTGGTGGGCGATTTGCTGCCACTGCTCGGGGAGTTGCTGTAAGGGCAGGTTGAGTGGCAGTGCTTGCTGACCAATGCAGTGCCTGTGGCGTCTGCTACTGCCTTGTGCGGTGGTGGCAGTGCTTTTGAGCACCGCAAGCAACTTGCCGCCCCATTGTTTGGTTTTGCTTGGTTTTGATTTGCTGCAGTATTTCTTACGGAAGTTTATGTACCGCTTGGAGCATCCTGTGAGCGTGGGTGCAAGTTGCAGAAAGGCAGGGTGCCAATCGCTCAACCCGTCTGTTTTCAATCTGCTGTAGTGCCCGTAGTTGGAATAGGGGTCATAAAACCCCTTACGCACTCCTGCTGCTTTGGGGTTGGCGTGAATATAGCGGAGGGTGTTGAGGGCCCGCCTGTGGTCTTCTGGGGCGATAGGGGTGGAGTAATAGCGCGCCTCCAAGTGCATCAGTTTGGGCAGTTGGCTAGCATCATCGGGCTTGATTAGTAGACAGATGTTATTAGCCATCAAGCAGGCGCCATACAGGCGAAACGGGTAGTTCTGCTTTACTTTCTCTAAGACCACCAGCAGCACATCACGCCTGATGCATTTGGCAATCAAAAACTGAAGACTGTTGCAATGCAGGGTGATATGAAATGAATGCCCTGCTGGTAAGGAGTGTGAAGGGCGGGGCATCGAGTCGATTGGAGTGGAGGGCATTGGAGTTGTGTGGAGACGATCAATCCGCCGGTGTGCCTGCCCACAGATCTGCCTAAACGCCCGTCCGTAATTCCCCGGAAGCAACGCCTCGCCGCTCCCCCGTGCCAACCTGCTGGGCGATTCAGACCCGGTTCCGCCTTTGTGGTCGCTAGCGACAAGCTTTTTTATTGGCTGTTCCAGAACCAACCGGATCGGATCCTGCCGCTGCTGCCCGATCTGCCCCCAGATGCCAGTGGCTACACCTTCTCGGCGCCGGTGCTCAAAGAGCGCGAATACCGGATCGATGGGCTGTTCTTACCGCCGCCAGAGCGGCCTGAGCTGCCGACCCTGATTCTGGAGGCCCAGATGGCCGCCGATGGCGGTTTCCTGCGGCGTCTCTACGCCGAGAGCGCCCGCCTGCTGCAGCAGGAGCCGAGCATCGAGCGCTGGCGGGTGGTGGTGCTCTGCCCCAGCCGCCAGCTGAATTTCGGCAATCCAGCCCCGGTGGCGGAGTTTGTGGAGCAGCGGGTGCGGTGGATTGAGCTGCTGGGCGCCGCCGCCAACCCCAAGGCGCCGGCTTTGGTGCAAGCGTTGGCCTTGCTGCTCCAGAGCGAGCAGGAGTTGCCCGCCACCACCTCCGCCCTCCGGGCCCGGGTGGCGGGCACTGGCAATGCCGGCGAGATCGACGACGTGATCGCAGCTATCCTGGTGGCACGCTTTAACGGCCGATCAATCCAGGAGCTCTGCGCCATGGGCGGCATCACCCTCGACGACTTCACCCAGAGCGTGGCCTACCGCGAGATCTTTGGGCGAGGGGAGGCATCAGGGGAAGCCCGAGGCGTCGCCCTGGGTCAAGTCCAAGGAGAAGCCAAGGTGACCCTGCGCCTGCTGAGCCGACTCTGCGGACCCCTGAGCGCGGAGCAGGAAAGCGTGATTCGCAGCCTGTCGCTGGAGCGGCTGGAAGCCCTGGCGGAGGCCCTGCTGGATTTCGAGGGCATGGCCGATCTCAACGCCTGGCTGTCGGCCAACACCTGAAGCACCCGCCCATAGGACGCCGTTGTGGTCGCCATCCTGCCGCGGCTGCCGGATCTACCGGTCCTGAGGCGCCTCTACGCCGAAACCGCCCGGCTGCTGCAGCAGGAGCCGGGTATCGAGCGCTGGCGGGTGGTGGTGCTTTGCCCCAGCCGCCAGCTGCACTTCGGCGATCCAGCCCCAGAAACCAATGGCCGCGCGCCGGCCCGGGGCTGCAGGGTGCCTGGCTGCGCCAACACAGCTCCGCCCAGCAGCCGCGGCTCAGGCCTCCAACCGTGCCAGCCACTCCGCTGCGGGAAGCACCGCGATCGGGCCCCTTCTCTCCTCCTGCCGGGCATCACGCACGATTTGCACAGCCTCGGCTTCCCCAAACTGCGCCGCGAAACGGAGCAGGGCCCGGTGGGGTGAGGAATCGGCCAGCTTGCATTCCACCAGCTGGGTGAGGGCCCCGTCGCTGGTCAGGCAGAAGTCCACCTCGGCGCCATCCTTGGTGCGGATGTAGTGCAGGCCAGCCTCAAGGCCGCGGGTGTCGCTGAGGAAGTGGGCCTGCTTGGTGAGCATCACCGCAACGGCGTTCTCGAAGCGCACGCCATCGCTGCCTTTCACCAGGCCGGTGTCGGTGAAGTACACCTTCGGGGCCTGCAGCAGGGCCCGGGCGATGTTGCGGTGCCACGGTTGCACCACGATCACCACATAGAGCGCCTCGAGAATGTCGAGATAGCGCCGCAGGGTGGTGGGTGACACCGCCAGGTCGCGGGCCAGCGAGGCCAGCGACAGCGGCGAGCCCACCCGTTCCCGCAGCAGCTCGAAGAACACCCGCATCGTGTTGATCTCGTGCAAGCGCGAGAACTCGAGCACGTCTTCCCGGATCAGGTCGGTGGCGTACTGGCGGCGCCACCGTTGCGCGTCATCCGCGCGCTCAGCCAGGCAGGGCTCAGGAAAGCCGCCGCGCTCGATCAGGTGCAGGAGTGCGTCCTGGGGCGTTGTTTGCCGGTGGGTGCACCACTCCCGCACGGAGATCGGCGCGAGATGCAGGTGCAGATAGCGCCCCGCCAGTGATTCTCCCGACTGGCGAAACGTTTCCATGCGGGCACTGCCGGTGACCAGCAAGGACTGGGCCGGGAGCTTGGCGTCGATCACGCCCTTGAGCCAGGATTTCCATGCGGGCATCTTGTGGATCTCATCGAGCACCAGCAAGGTCGCCGCCGGATTCCACGACTGACGCAGCAGCACCGCCCGGTCCACCGGCACATCCCAGTTGAGGTACTGGGCCCGCTCAAAGCGCTCCATCAGCTGCCGGGCCAGGGTTGTTTTGCCCACCTGGCGGGCGCCGGTCAGCACCACGGTCTTGCAGGCCAGATCCCGCAGCAGCTGGGGCCCCAGATAGCGTTGCATCCGACCAGATTCCCGCATATAGGCAATAAGTCGCGACTTTTCACCATAGCCCTGGCAGATGGTCGCTGATGGGCCGGCGCTCCATCCCAGCAACCCGGCCTAATCTCAACCCCAGGCCTCCATCGGGGAGATGACCCTCGCCCCCCCTGCTTCCGCCGCCCCGCAGGCGCCAGCCACAGGCCTGGAGCCCCTTGTGCTGCCGCCGGCCCTGCAGCTCAGCCCAGAGCAGTTCGCCCTGGTGTGCGAGGCGAACCCCGAGGCGGTGCTGGAACTGGCGGCCGATGGCCAACTGATCGCTATGACCCCAACCGGAGGAGACACCAGCGCCAGGAACAACCTACTAAGTGCGCGCCTGCAGGTCTGGGCCCTCAGCAAGGGGGGCTGGAAGGTGTTCGACAGCTCCACCGGCTTCCGCCTCGCCGATGGCTCCGTGCTCAGCCCCGATGCGGCCGTGCTGCGGCTGGAGCGGTGGCAGGCGCTCACCCCCGAACAACGCCGAGGCTTCCCGCCCTTGTGCCCCGACCTGGTGGTGGAGCTGGTGAGCCCCTCCGTAGCCGCAGGCTTCTCCGAAGGAGTTGAGGGCGCCCGCGGCAGCGAAGCCCTGCGGCGCAAGATGGTCGCCTACCTCGCCAATGGCGCCCAGCTGGGCTGGCTGCTGTATCCAGAACAGCGGGCTGTGGAGATCTGGCAGCCGGGGGCTGATCCTGCGGCGCCGGTGGTGATGCAACGCATCGAGGCGGCCGAGGCGCTGGAGGGGGGCGAGTGGCTGCCTGGGCTGAAGCTGGAGCTGGCGGAGATCTGGGAGGGCTAGAACTTGTTTGCCGTCGTGGTTGCCAGCGACAAGCTTTTTTATTGGCTCTTCCAGCACCAACCCGATCGGATCTTGCCGCTGCTGTCCGATTTGCCCGCAGATGCCAGGGGGTACAGGTTTTCGGCCCCTGTGCTGAAAGAGCGGGAATACCGGCTCGATGGGCTGTTCTTACCCCCTCCAGAGCGGCCGGAGCTGCCAGCGCTGATTCTTGAGGCCCAGATGGCCGCCGACGCTGGCTTCCTGAGGCGCCTCTACGCCGAAACAGCCCGATTGCTGCAGTAGGAGCCGGGTATCGAGCGCTGGCGGGTGGTGGTGCTTTGCCCCAGCCGCCAGCTGAACTTTGGCGATCCAGCCCCCGGTGGCGGAGTTCGTGGAGCAGCGGCTGCAGTGGATTGAGCTGCTGAGCGCCGCCGAGATCGATGACGTGATCGCCGCTATCTTGGTGTCACGCTTTAACGGCCGATCAATCCAGGAGCTCTGCGCCATGGGCGGCATCACCCTCGACGACTTCACCCAGAGCGTGGCCTACCGCGAGATCTTTGGGCGGGGAGAAGCCAGGGCTGACTGAAAGTTGTCTTATTCCGTCTCTGCAGCGCTGATTCCGACCCAGCCGAGCATTCGGCTGATGTCATGCGCCACGGCCATCAGACCAGCACGGACTGAGCGAAAGCCGTTGCAGCGCAACAGGTTCAGGGCCAAGGT
>CALRJS020000033.1:0-43535 GCA_943367595.1 Sphingobacterium thalpophilum | reverse complement strand
GGTGCCGTAGAGCTGGATGAACTCGGGCAGCGACAGGCCTGCCTGAAACTGGATTCGATTCATGGCCATGGCGGGCACTGCTAGTACATGTGTACCAGCTTAGGCGGGAAAGGCCTGCGGACGGAGCTTGCTACCTAATCAAGTGATGGAAAACCATGTGATCCTTTGCGGCTACGGCCGGATCGGCCGCGAGATCGCCGATCAGCTCGTCTCCGAAGGCGTGCCGCTGGTGGTGGTGGAGATGGACAGCGCCCAGAAGGAGGCCGCCGAGGAGCGGGGTCTGCCTGTGCTCCAGGCCGATGCCACCCTGGACGAAACCCTGGTGGAAGCCGGCATTCATCAGTGCCGCAGCCTGGTGGCGGCACTGCCCAACAACGCCGCCAATCTGTATGTGGTGCTCAGCGCCCGCGGCATCGCCCCCCGCTGCCGCCTGATCGCGCGCTCTGACAGCGAGGAAGCGGCCCGCAAGCTGCGGCTGGCCGGAGCGGATCAGGTGGTGAGTCCCTATGTGGCGGGCGGGCGCACGATGGCCGCCACGGCCCTGCGGCCGCTGGCGGTGGGGTTCATGGAGCTGCTGGCCGGCTCCGACTGTGAGGTGGAGGAGTTCCAGCTCACGGACGATCCCCAGCGCATGGTCTCCATCAACGGCCGCAGCCTGGCGGAGCTGCAGCTGGGCCGCCAGACCGGCGTGCTGGTGCTGGCGATCCGTCAGCCGGCCCCTGCCAAGCCGGCGATCAGCTACTACCGCGGCGTGGCCTACCGGGAGGATCAGCCCCGCCTGATCGCTAACCCGGGCAGTGATCTGCGCCTGGCGCCAGGACAGCTGCTGGTGGTGCTGGGCAGCAAGGAGCAGCTGGCCCGCTTCGGGGCGCTGCTCGGGCCGGCACTGGTGAGCATGGACGCCATGGAGCGCTAGGCCTGGCGAGGCGGCCGCATACGATCGCCGCCATCGCCAGCTTCCGATGTCCGTGACCACCGCCGCTCCCCTGGCCGACCAGGTCGCCCTGGTCACCGGTGCCAGCCGGGGCATCGGCCGTGCCATCGCTCTGGAGCTGGCTGCGGCCGGCGCCGAGGTGGTGGTGAACTACGCCGCTTCAGCCGCTGCCGCCGAGGCCGTGGTGGAGACGATCACCGCCGCCGGTGGCCGGGCCTATGCCCTGGCGGCCGATGTGTCGGTGGAAGAGCAGGTGGACGCGCTGGTGAAGACCGTGCTGGAACGCAGCGGTCGGCTGGATGTGCTGGTCAACAACGCCGGCATCACCCGCGATGGCCTGCTGCTGCGCATGAAGACCAGCGACTGGCAGAGCGTGATCGATCTGAACCTCACCGGCGTGTTCCTGTGCACCCGGGCCGTGAGCCGCTCCATGCTCAAGGCCCGCAGCGGTCGCATCATCAACATCACCTCGGTGGTGGGTCTGGTGGGCAATCCCGGCCAGGCCAACTACAGCGCCGCCAAGGCCGGCGTGATCGGCTTCACCCGCAGCACCGCAGCGGAGTTCGCCAGCCGCGGCATCACCGTCAATGCCGTCGCCCCCGGCTTCATCGCCACCGACATGACCAGCGAACTCAACCAGGAGCCGATCCTGGCCGCCATTCCGCTCGGACGCATGGGCCAGCCGGAGGAGGTGGCCGGGGCTGTGCGCTTCCTGGCCGCCGATCCTGCCGCTGCCTACATCACCGGCCAGGTGCTGCAGGTGGATGGCGGCATGGTGATGGGCTGAGCGGGCCGGGGGCTCAGCTCTCGATCGGCTGCACGAGCTCATCGCGCAGGCGGCGGATGCGCTGCAGCAGGCGCAGCCGGCGGCTGCGGGCGGTGATGGTGAGAAACAGGCGAATCGGCACGTACACCAGGGCCATCAGCAGCCCCAGCCCGGCGATCAGCAGGAAGGCCATGGCGCTGGTGCCCGCCATGGTGGGGTCCGAGGTCACGTCGCTGAGCGCGTCAGCAAGGCTGGTGCTGAGGGAGTCCTCCATGCCCCGACCCTATCGGGGGTCAGCCGCCGTTGCCCATGCCATAGGAATCTGCACACGCATTCGGCTTTCCCCACCGCAGCAACCCCGCTGGCCACAGGGCGCTATGGGAATCTGAACGCACTTCCTGGGCCTGCCGCCGGCGCGCCTCTTCCCACGCCCATGGCCAAACTGATCAGCTTTTCGGATGCGTCCCGCACCTCCCTTGAAAAGGGTGTGAACGCCCTGGCCAATGCGGTGAAGGTCACCATCGGGCCCCGGGGGCGCAATGTGGTGCTCGAAAAGAAGTTCGGCGCCCCCGACATCGTCAATGACGGCGTGACGATCGCCAAGGAGATCGAGCTCGAGGATCCCTTCGAGAACATCGGCGCCAAGCTGATTCAGCAGGTGGCCAGCAAAACCAAGGACCAGGCGGGAGACGGCACCACCACCGCCACCGTTCTCGCCCAGGCGCTCGTTCATGACGGCCTGATGAACGTGGCCGCCGGCGCCAATCCCGTCGGCCTGCGCCGCGGCATGGAAAAGGCCCTGGCCCGGGTGGTGGAGGGCATCCAGGCCCGCGCCATCCCGGTGGCCGGCGAAGCGATCCGCCAGGTGGCCACGGTCAGCTCCGGTGGCGATGAGGAAGTGGGCCGCATGGTGGCCGAAGCCATGCAGCTGGTCACCACCGACGGGGTGATCACGGTGGAGGAATCGCGCTCACTGGCCACCGAGCTGGAGGTCACCGAAGGGATGGCCTTCGATCGCGGCTATTCCTCTCCTTACTTCGTCACCGATGGCGAGCGCCAGGTGTGTGAGTTCGAGAATGCCCTGCTGCTGGTCACCGACCGCAAGATCAGCGCGATCACCGATCTCGTGCCGGTGCTTGAGGCCGTGTCGCGCGCTGGCGCCCCGCTGGTGATCCTCTCGGAAGAGGTGGAAGGTGAAGCCCTGGCCACTCTGGTGGTCAACAAGACCCGCGGCGTGCTGCAGGTGGCGGCGGTGCGGGCCCCCTCCTTCGGCGAGCGCCGCAAGGCCGCCCTGCAGGACATCGCCGTGCTCACCGGCGCCACGCTGATCAGCGAAGACCGCTCCATGGCGCTCGACAAGGCGACCCTCGCCGATCTGGGCCGGGTGCGCCGGATCACGATCAGCAAGGACACCACCACGATCGTGGGCACCGAAGACCATCGCGACGCCGTAGCCGAGCGGGTGGCTTCGATCCGCCGTGAACTGTCCGCCACCGACTCCGACTATGACCGCGAGAAGCTGAGTGAGCGCATCGCCAAGCTGGCCGGTGGCGTGGCGGTGATCAAGGTGGGGGCCCCCACCGAAACGGAGCTGCGCCACCGCAAGCTGCGCATCGAAGATGCCCTCAATGCCACCCGGGCGGCGGTGGAAGAGGGGATCGTGCCCGGTGGCGGCAGCACCTTGATGGAGCTGGCCGCCGAACTCGAAGGCTGGATCGCCGGGCTCCAGGGCGACGAGCGCACCGGTGCCGAGATCCTGTGCCGTGCCCTCTCCGCCCCCCTGCGTCAGATCGCCGCGAATGCCGGTGCCAACGGCGATGTGGTGGTGGCTGATGTGCTGCGGCTGGGCAAGGGCTACAACGCGCTCACCGGTGCCTACGAAGACCTGATGACGGCCGGCATTCTCGATGCCGCCAAGGTGGTGCGCCTGGCCCTGCAGGATGCGGTGTCGATCGCTGCGCTGCTGATCACCACCGAAGTGGTCATCGCCGACAAGCCCGAACCTCCCGCCCCTGCCGGTGGCGGTGGCATGGAGGGAATGGGCGGCATGGGTGGCATGGGCGGCATGGGCATGCCCGGCATGATGTGAGCCAGGCTCCCTTCCCTGGGAGCCCAGCAGCAGCTCAGCCTTCAGCAGCTCAGCCGTTCAGCGGCTCAGCTGCTCCACATAGGCGGCCACCTGAAGATCCACGCCGGTGATGGCGGTCCCCACCACCACCGCGTCCGCTCCCTCACCCAGTGCCCGCTGCGCCTGCTCCGCACTGGCGATGCCGCCTTCACAGATCAGCGTGGCGGTGGCCGGCAGGGCAGCCCGCAGCGGCCCCAGCAGATCCCAGGCCGGCGGCCGCAGCCCTGCCGTGGCCTCCGTGTAGCCGTACAGGGTGGTGCCCACCCAGCGGCAACCGAGGGCCGCGGCCTGCACCCCGTTTGCCACGCTGTCCACATCGGCCATCAGCGGTGCGCCAAGTTCCGCCGTGGCCCGTTCGATCAGCTCGGCCAGCGGCTGTCCGCCCGGCCGTTGCCGCTCGGTGGCATCGATCGCCACCACATCAGCCCCCGCTGCCCACACCGCCAGCAGTTCGTCCCAGCCGGGCGTGATGTACACCGGGCTGTCTGAGAAGCTCCGCTTCCACAACCCCACGATCAATGCCTGCGGGCAGCGCCGCCGCACGGCACCGATGTGCTCGGGGCTTTCGAGGCGCACACCGATGGCCCCGTTGGCCAGGCTGGCCTCCGCCATGGCGGCGATCACCTGCGGATCCCGCAGCGGCGAGCCTTCAGGCGCCTGCACCGAAACGATCAGTCCACCCCGCACGGCCGCCCGTTCCAACCGCTCCGAAGGTAAGGCGCCGGGAATGGCAGAACGGCCCTCAAGGGGTGCAGAGGAAGGGGACATGCGGCAGTTCAACAGGGACAAGAGGCCGGGGGGCCTGCGACATCAGCGCAGTCAGAGGGCCGGCGCGCCGCCAGCGTGGCAGCAAATGAGAAGGTCCAGCCGTGGCGTCAGCTGCTGCGGGAGTCCTCAGAGGAGGCGTCATCCGGCAGCCAGGAGCGCAGCGAGGCCAGACCGGGAGGGGAAGGAGCAGGAACTGGCCGGCCGGCGACGGCAGCCGCAGCCCGCTCGCGCAGGGGTGGCGTGCGGCCTTGGGGGGTGAGCTCCGGGGCGATCTCCGTCGCACTGCGGCGGGCTGGGCCGGCAGAGCGCTCCGCTTCCAGCGGCGGGAGTTGCCCTGTTGCTGAGGTGCTGGCGGGAGCGGAGCCACGGGCCTGCCCGCTGCCCCGGGGCTGGAGGGTGTCGCCGAACGGAGAAGGGCCGCGGGCCGCTGAAGAGGTGCTGGGTGAAGCGTTGCTGTTAGCGGAAGCACGGCCGCTGCTGGAAACCGTTTCGCTGGCTGACTCCGCGTTGCGCTCGCCGTCCATGGTCTGGAAGGTGCTCACCACTTCTTCCACGCAGACGCGGACCAGGTTTTTCACCCGGGCCAGTGGGCGCCGCCAGATCGGAGGCTGGGCCGGTTCGGGGGCTTCCGGCTGCGTGGGGCTGGATTCGGCGGGCAGCGAGGCCGCCAGCGCGTCCGGCGCCTCAGCGCCTGCAGGTTCAACAGCAGGAGCAACCGCCTGAGCAGGAGCAACCGCCTGGAGGTCAGCAGCGGGCGCAACGGCCACTGGGTCAGCCGCTGATACGGCAGCAGTGGCTTCGCCCGAGGGGGGCCAGGCGGTTTGTGGGGCCGATGCCACAAAGTCGGCTCCGAAGTTGAACACCCCTGCCGCCGCGGGCCGTGCCGGGATGAAGGGAGGGACGGCCGCCGCCGGAGGGGCCGCCGCTGGAGAGGCCGGGAACTCCGGGGCAGACCGTGGCCACTGGGCCAAGCCATCGAGGGCCTGATCCCCCGGGACTGGAGCAGCGGCAACAAGTGCCACTGCGCCAGGGTCATCGGTCACGGGCGCAGCGGTGGAAACGCTCGGGTGCGTTTCGTTTGCGGGAGCCACGCCTTCGATGGAGCCGTCCTGCCTCACCCGCTCCCTGGCGGCATCGTCCGCAGGCAGTTCGGTGGGTGAGGCCGGAGGCTCCGCCGGGTTCTCAGCCAGAGGGATTGAAAGGGCGGGAGCGTCCAGCCAGGGATCAAAGGCGAGTGGTTCGCCCAGGAATTCAATCGGCGTGTCCGCTGCCTCGGCGGGTTCAGCCGCTGACTCTGCGGAAGCGGCACCTTCACTGCCGATGCCGGAATCGGCGCCATCGCTGTCTGGCGGGCTGATCTGTGCCTTTACGCCCGCGTTCAGGTCAAGTGAAGGGACGGGCTCAAGGCCAGCGACCTCCGCAAAGCTGAGCACGAGCTCTGCTGAAGGTTCCTCAACCTCCTCTGGCTCCACCTCCAGGGTGATCTCCGCAAAGGAAAATCCCTGCGCCACCTGCACCGATGCAACGGTGGGTTCTGCGGCCGTTGCCGAAATCGAGTCGGCTGCCGAGACAGATTCTCCTGTCGAGGCGAAATCGGCTGCCGAGGGGGACTCCCCGGCCGCGGCCACCCCTGGAGCAGCCTCCTCGCAAGCCACGGACTCTGCAGCCGCTGGAGAAGCAAAGGCACCATCAGCAGGATCGACGACAGCCTCTGCAGCCCCTCCATCAGCAGCAGCCATATCCAGATCCACAGCCACAGCCAGATCCACAGCAACGGCGGGACCAGCAGCAGCGGCAGGGACGGCCGCGGCATGCAGGTGGTCGTGCCACCAACCCTTCAGTGAAGCGTCTCCGCCGGTGAGCTCCTGCATCAGTGGCGGGAGAGCCTCGACGCCATGGCGGTGCACCCAACGCAGCGACAGCCAGGCCACGGCTCCTTCATCCCTGCGGTCGAGGGCACCCTTCAGCACCAGGCGCTCGGAGAGCCGTTTCTGCTGGGGTCGGGGCAGAACGGGCGCAGGCAGGGAAGGGGACGGGGTCACAGCGGGGCTCAGCTGAGTTTGCGATCCAGCAGCGGCCGGATCAGAAGGAACAATCCGATGGCCAGAAGAGCCAGCACGCCCAGACAGGTGGCACCGGTGAGCTCCCCGTAAGGAGCGATCAGCACCACGTCGCCGAGGGAGGGGTGGCCTGCGTAGGCCGCACGAATGGGTTCAATCGCGAAGGTAAGGGGATTCAGGGCCGCTAGCCAGCCCAGCCAGGTAGGCATGAAGGAAATCGGGGCCAGGGCCGTGCTGGCGAACAGCAGGGGCAGGTTGGCCACGAAGATCACCGCGATCAGCTCGATGTGGCCGGGCAGCGCGAAAGCCAGCCCCAGGCTCATGGCCGTGACGGCGAACACCAGCAGCACCAGGGTGACCAGCACCAGCGCCAGCCCGGCGGTGCCGGGCCAGCCATAACCCAGCAAAGCTGCGGTGCCCATGATCGCCAGGCTCTGCACCAGGCTCAGGCTGGTGATGTAAAGCACGGAGGCCAGCACGATCGAGATGCGGGAGCGCAGCGGTGCCACCAGCAGCCGGTTGAGGAAGCCGAATTCCCGGTCGAACATCACCGGCAGGCCGGCATTGAGAGCGGCGCTGAACGCCGTGAACACGATCACCCCCGCGCCGAGAAAGCGTCCGTAACTCATGCCATCGGGCAGCAGACCTTCCGGCGCCTTGGCGAACAGAGCTCCGAACAGCACCAGCCAGATCAGCGGCTGCAGCACGCCAGCCACCAGCGTGGTGGGCCGGCGGGCCAGTTGCAGGAACAGCCTGCGGGTGAGCGCCAGGGTTTCCTGGGTCACGTCCGCCAGGGCGGAACGGTTGGCCGCCGGGAGGGCCGGCAGCGGCGGCTGGGCGGGGAGGGTGGAGGCGCTGGTCATGGCCGAAGGGTGTCGGAGGGTGGGACGAGAGGGTGGTGGGTCAGCGCATGGCCTGTTTGCGCTCGGCTTTGGCATCCCTGCTGCCGGCGACCGCCAGCTCGGCGTCCATCAGGGTGCGGCCGGTGGCCTGCAGATACACATCATCAAGACTGGCCTGGCTCTGGGCCAGCGAGAAGACCGGCAGTTCGGCGGCCTCCAGCTGGCGGCGCAACTGCTCGATCACACCCTGGTGTTCCACCACCAGGTTCAGCGAGTGGCCCTGGGCCCGGTTCACCACCACCTGCCGCACGCCCGGACAGGCCTGGAGCAGCGCACTGACGTGGCTGGCTTCGTTCTCGTCGCTGAATTCACGCACCCGCAGGGTGACCCGGTCGCCGCCCAGGGCCTCCTTGAGCGCGCTGGGGCTGCCTTCGGCGATCACCCGGCCCCCGTCGATGATGGCGAGACGGTCGGCGAGGGCATCCACTTCCTCCAGGTAGTGGCTGCTCAGCAGCACGGTGGTGCCGGCCTGTCGCAACTCGCGCAGCACCTGCCAGATGGCGGCGCGGCTTTCGATGTCCAGGCCCACCGTGGGTTCGTCGAGCACGAGCAGCTCGGGGCTGTGCAGCAGGCCGCAGGCCAGGTCGAGGCGGCGACGCATCCCGCCGGAGTAGGAGCCGCAGCGCCGGTCGATCCAGTCGCCCATGCCCATGCGCTCCACCAGTTCCTCGATGCGAGGCGCCAGCAGGCGGGCGGGCCGGTGGTACAGCGCCCCCTGCAGCTGGAGCAGCTCACGGCCGGTGAGGATCTTGTCGATCGCCACCTCCTGGGCCACGTAGCCCAGCAGTTCACGCACCTGGCGCGGTTCCTTGAGCGCGTCGTGGCCCGCCACGATCACCCGGCCGCTGTCGGGGGCCAGCAGGGTGCAGAGGATGCGCAGCGCGGTGGTTTTGCCCGCGCCGTTCGGACCCAGCAAGCCATAAAGGCAGCCCCGCGGCACGCTCAGGTCGAGCGAGCGGAGGGCCTCCACCGAGCCATAGCGTTTGGTGAGTTGCTGCAGCTCAATCACCGCGTCTGGCACCGCTGAGCAGGCTCGCGCCCGTTGGAAAGGAGAACCAATCTAGAAAGGAGCCCCATCGGGCGGATCCGGCGCGGATCAGCGGCTGCCCACAACATTCAGCAGCGGGAAGCCGCTCAGCTGGGGAAATCCCAGCGGCGGGAGCCCGCTCAGGCCGTTGAACATAGGCAGCCCGTCCATACCGGTGGCCCAGCTGATCAGGTCACCGGCCTGGTGGGAGAAGGCAGCCGCGGCCGGCAGCCGGCAGATGAGCAGCAGCAGGCAGATCCCGAAGAGGTAGAGGATCGACCACCGGAACAGGCCCTTGGCCCGCACCGGGTCGTCGGGGGAGGCCGCCAGGGATCGGCCCATCTGCAGCAGCCGGCTGTTGAAGGGCAGCAGCAGCAGGCCGTAGAGCAGTCCGCCACTGGGCAAGGCCACGATGCCGAAGGCACTCACCAGCACCGTGGCGCGGGCGTAGTGCACGATCGCTGCGGCGGTCACCTGGGAGCCCTTGACCACCGGCAGCATGGGAATGCCCACCGAGCGGTAGTCCTCGCGCAGCAGCAGGGCCAGGGCCCAGAAGTGCGCGGGGGTCCAGAGCATCACCAGGCTGAACAGCCACCAGCTGCTCAGGCCCAGGTGGCCGGTGGCGGCCGCGGCGCCCACCAGGGGAGGGATGGCGCCGGCCACGCCGCCGATCACGATGTTCTGGGAGGTGCGCGGCTTGAGCAGGGCGGTGTAGAGCAGCACGTAGCTGCACAGGCCCAGCAGGGAGAGCCCGGCGGCCAGGCAGTTCACGCCGCTCACCAGCAGGGCGGCCGCCACGCAGGTGAGTGAAACGGCCACCGAGAAGGCAGTGGCGGGCGAGAGGCGACCAGAGGGCAGGGCCCGGCCGCTGGTGCGGACCATGCGGCCGTCCAGCTCCTGCTCCCAGAGGCAATTGAGCACGCCTGCAGCGGCAGCGGCCAGCGCACCGCCACCCAGGGTGCAGGCCAGGCGCGGGGCCGGCAGTGGCCAGCCTTCCGAGAGGGCCATGCCCCCGAGGGTGGTGGCCAGCAGCAGCGGGATCAGTCGCGGTTTGGCGATCTCCAGCCAGGCCGGCAGCTTGACCTTGGCGCGGGAGGGAACGGCCTCGCTGCGGGGGAGCGTGGGGGAGGCGCCGCTCCCTGCGGTGGCGCTAACCATGACAACTCTCCAGGGTGGATGGACGTAGCGGTTGATCCGGCGCAGGCCGGGCTGGGGCCAGGCTCCAGTTGCGCACTGCCAGGCCGGTGAGCAGACCCACCAGCAGGGCGGCCGTGATCTGGTGCCCCACGGTGACGAGCGGAACGGCCAGGGACAGACGCAGGGTGAGCACCCCGAGCACCACCTGCAGCACCACCAGGAGCACACCAGCGAGGGCGAAAGGCCAGCTGCGCCGGCGGGTGGCCGGTGTGAGCAGGGTGACGCTGCAGGCGAGCAGCACCACCAGTGCCACCGGTGCCGCCAGTTGGCGGTGGGTGGCAAGGAGGCCGCAGGCTTCCCCACTGCTGAGGCAGCGGCCCGAGGCCCATTGGGTGGCCATCAGCGCTCCGGAAAGTGCCTGGGCGAACCCCGCCAGTGCGGCCATCGCCGTGGCTGCACCTGCAGCGCGCACGAAAGGAAAAGAAGGGAGGCTGAAGGCTGTGCCGGCCGTGGCGGCGGCGTCCCCAGGCAAGGAGAGCTGGGCGAGGAGGCCCTGATGGACGCCGCTGAGCAGGGCCACCAGCACCAGAGCGGTGCCGAGATGGGCCGTCACCACGTCGAAGCGAAGCAACTGGGTGACGGTGAGGGCGCCCAGCAGGCCCTGCACCGCCACCAGCAGCAGCGCGGCGCCGCTGGCCCAGGGAAGCCACGCCGGCAGCACCTGGCGCCGCAGCACGCTCCAGCCGGCGAGCACCAGCAGAGCGATCCCCACCAGAAAGGCATCGAGGCGGTGAAACCACTCCAGAAACACCTGAAGGTTCATGCGTCCGCCCGGCAGAAAGCTGCCATAACAAAGGGGCCAGTCGGGGCAGGCCAGACCGGCTTCCATGACGCGTGTGGCGCCTCCGATCGCCACCAGGGCCACCAGGGCCACCACCAGGTGGGACGTGAGAAAGAGCAAACTGCGCCTCATGGCGATCAAGTTAGCCATCACTTCTGGAGCTTCGAGACCCGGTGTGGTGGAGTCGCAACAGTGGGTCTGTGTTGAATTCCTAACGCCTCATTGCGTTTGTTTCGCTGTTCCCACGTTGGTCAAGCGCCCGTGTGGTGGCTCCCCATAGGGTGGTGAAAGCCTGGCTTCCTCCGTGCCGATTCCTTCAACCATCGTCACCCTGGTGGTGGGGATGCTGCTTGTCCTCGTTGGCCTCTGGGTTGGTCAGAACGTCAACCTGCTGCCGGTTGCCGCCAGCTCCAACGCCCCTCTCTACGACCAGCTCTTCACCGTGCTGTTCGTGATCGGAACCATACTTGTCCTCGGCATTCTCGGGCTGCTTCTGTATAGCTTGATTCGTTTTCGCCGCAAGGACGGCGATCTCGGCGATGGGGTTGCGGTGGAAGGAAACCTCCAGCTGGAGATCTTCTGGACGGCCGTTCCTGCCGTGGTGGTGCTGTTTGTGGGCATCTACAGCTACGACATCTACGACCGCATGGGCGGGATGATTCCCCTCAGCGACCCCCATGCCATGCACAGCGGCATGGCGATGGAATCCGCCTCGCCTGTTTCCAACGATCCGATGCCACCGGGCATGGTGATGGCGGCGAACGTGCCTTCGGCGGCAGAAGGCGTGGAGGCCCGCACCTGGGGCGGCATCGGCGGTTCCCCCGGCAGCAGCAATGGCGCCTTGCCGGTTGACGTCACCGCCCTCCAGTTCGCCTTTCTGTTCCACTACCCCCAGGGTGATTTCATCAGCGGCGAGCTGCATGTGAAGGAGGGGCAGCAGGTGGAGCTGCGCATGGAGGCCCGCGATGTCATCCATGCCTTCTGGGTGCCGGAATTCCGCCTCAAGCAGGACGTGATTCCAGGCCAACCCACGATCCTGACCTTCACGCCAACCCGCGCCGGCAGCTATCCGATCGTGTGCGCCGAGTTGTGCGGTCCGTATCACGGCGGCATGCGCTCCACCGTGGTGGTGCATGAGCCCGATGCCTTTGACGCCTGGCTGGATCAGAACCGTCCGGCCACCGTGGCCAGTGCCGTGTCGGGGCCATCAGCGACCGGTTGAGCGCTGGCGACCCTCGCTTCCGCCCCCACGCTTCCGGCTCCCCCCTTCCCTGCTGACGCTTCTTCCACTTTCGTTTCTGCCTCCGCCCCGGCTCCTCCGTCTACCGCTTCCACTCCACGCGTTTCCTCCGTCCGATGACCCTGGCCCTGCCGCCCACCACCAGCTCAGCTCCGCCAAGCCTCCAGCCTGAGGGTTGGCTGCGGTATCTGAGTTTCAGCCTGGATCACAAGGTGATCGGTCTCCAGTACCTGGTCACTGGATTCCTCTTCTATTTCATCGGCGGCGCCCTGGCCGGCATGATCCGCATCGAGCTGGTCAGTCCGATGTCGGACTTTCTGCAGCGGGACACCTACAACGAGGTGCTCACCCTGCACGGCACGGTGATGATCTTCCTCTGGATCGTGCCGGTGGTGAATGGGGCCTTCGGCAACTACCTCATCCCCTTTTATGTGGGCGCCAGAGACATGGCCTTCCCTCGGCTCAACGCCGTGGCCTTCTGGTTGATTCCCCCCGCCGGCATCCTGCTGATCGCCAGCTACTTCGTTGCCGGCGCCTCCCAATCAGGTTGGACGGCCTACCCACCCCTGAGCCTCACCACCCCGGCAGCCGGGCAGGTGGTGTGGATTCTGAGCGTGCTGTTGCTGGGGGGCAGCTCAATCTTCGGCGGCATCAACTTCATTGCCACCGTGCTGAAGATGCGTCGGCCGGGCCTGAAGATGATGCAGCTGCCGATGTATTGCTGGGCCATGCTCGGCACCAGCTTTCTGGTGGTGCTGGCCACGCCGGTGCTGGCTGGCACTCTGGTGCTCCTCAGCTTTGACATCCTCGCCCACACTGGCTTCTTCAACCCTGCGCTGGGCGGCAACGCGGTGGTGTACCAGCACCTGTTCTGGTTCTATTCCCACCCGGCCGTTTACATCATGGTGCTGCCGGCTTTTGGCCTGGTCAGTGAGATTCTGCCGGTTCATGCCCGCAAGCCCTTGTTCGGATACACCACGATTGTGTATTCGATCCTCGGCATCGTGTTCCTCGGCCTGATCGTGTGGGCCCACCACATGTTCACCAGCGCAACACCGCCCTGGATGCGCCTGTTCTTCACCATCGCCACGGCCTTCATCGCCGTGCCCACCGGCATCAAGTTCTTCAACTGGCTGGCCACCCTGTGGGGCGGCAAGATCGCCCTCAACAGCGCCATGCTGTTCTCCTGTGCCTTCATCGTTCACTTCGTGTTCGGGGGCATCACCGGGGTGGCCCTGGCCCAGGTTCCCTTCGATATCCACGTCCACGACACCTACTTCGTGGTGGCCCACTTCCACTACATCGTCTATGGCGGCACGGTGTTTGTGGTGTTTGCCTCGCTCTACCACTGGTATCCGAAGTTCACCGGCCGCATGCTCAATGAAGATCTGGGCCGGCTGCACTTCCTGCTCACCTTCGTGGGCTTCAACCTCTGTTTTGCGCCTCAGCACTGGCTGGGTCTGAACGGCATGCCCCGCCGGGTCGCTGAATACGACCCCCAGTTCACCCTCGTGAACCAGATCAGCAGTGTGGGGGCTCTGCTGATGGCGATCAGCACCCTCCCCCTGCTGATCAACGTGATCTGGAGCGCCTTTCGGGGTCCTGTGGCAGGCGACAACCCCTGGAATGCACTCACCCCCGAGTGGCTGACCAGCTCGCCGCCGCCGGTGGAGAACTGGAAGGGCCCGGCTCCCCTCGTCACCCATCCCTACGGCTATGGCGTGCCCGAAGGGCAGATCGATCTCAAGGGAGCCTCCGGCAGGGAACTCTGGACCTCAGGCAACTGATGACCAGTTCACGCCTCTCCCGGATAGGCCCGGCCCGCCAGCTCCCAGCCCCTATTTCCAGCTGCTGATCCCCAACGTTCCCTTCCCATCCGTTCCGGCCACCGCCCCCACGCCTTTCCCCCGATGACCACCCTCTCCCCCAGCACCGATTCGCTGCCGGCCGTCGCTGGAGCTGCAGCACCGGTTCTTGAAGAGGGGCACGGCGATTACCGCATGTTCGGGCTGGCCACCTTCCTGCTGGCTGATGGCATGACCTTCGCCGGCTTCTTTGCCGCCTATCTCACCTTTCGCGCCGTCAATCCGCTGCCGGCCGGTGCGGTGTATGAGCTGGAGCTGATCCTGCCCACGATCAACACCGCCCTGCTGGTGCTGAGCAGCTTCACCTTCCACCGCGCAGCCTCCGAGCTGAAGCAGGAGCGCATGGGCCGCTGCCGCTGGTGGCTGTTGGTGACGGCGAGCCTCGGCTTCGCCTTTCTCGGCGGGCAGATGGTGGAGTATTTCTCCCTGCCTTTCGGCCTCACCGACAACCTCTACGCCAGCACCTTCTACGCGCTCACCGGATTTCACGGCCTGCACGTGTGTCTGGGGGCCCTGATGATCATGATCGTCTGGTGGCAGGCGCGTCAGCCCGGCCGCTTCACCCCCAGCGAGCACTTCGGCCTGGCAGCTGCCGAGCTCTACTGGCACTTCGTCGACGTGATCTGGTTGATTCTCTTCGGAATTCTCTATCTGCTGTAATCAGCCCTTGCCGAATCACCAATCCGATCGGCAGAATTGTTGTCTGTCAGGCCCGTTCATCTTGAACTATCAAGTCACGCCGAGCCTCAGCTCCAACGGCAGGCCCCCCATGCTGGTTGGCGATGCCCTGCTCGAGAAGGCCCGTTCGCTCAGCAGCCGCTCCGAAGACGAGATCGCCCGTGGCTGCGGCTATGTCTCCCCTGCCGGCCGTTTGCTGAAGAAGAGCTTCTACAAGGCTCTGGTGGATGCGAAGGGCTACAGAATTTCCAGCGATTCCGCCGCCCAGGCGGCTGCCCGAGGCCGTCAGGCCGAGTTCCGCACCCGCGTGCATGGCAACGGCAACCTGCTGATCGGCAACGCCTACACCCGCCGCATGGGGCTCACCCCCGGGCAGGAATTCAGGATCCAGATCCATCAGGAAACCGGCTCAATCTGGCTGCTGCCGCTGCAGGAGGAGGGGCAGGCCTGAGCCGGGCCGCCGGGCCGAACGTCGGCCATCAGGCGTGAGCCGCACGTCGGCCGTCGGCCTGAGCCGCGCGATTGATTTCAGGAGCCCTAACCATCTGCAGGGTTCCCGCAGGCGCGTTTGCTGCCAGCAGGGTGGGCCGGCTGCAGGCTTGCCATCTGCAGTGCTTCAGCCCGCAGGGTTGCCGCCAGCAGAATTGCCATCTGCTGGCTGGGCGTGAAAGCTGGCGCTGAAGCCGATCAGATCGATGCCGCTGAACAGGAAGCTCACCCCCACCAGCAGGCCGATCACCGACAGCTGATTCCAGAACTTCATCGTCAGGATCAGCACGCCGAGCAGCAGGGTGACGGCCCCATTGGCCAGGCCCCAACCCCAGCCGCGGGCAGCCCTGTGCGCCAGCGCCACCAGGATCGCCACCACGCCTTCGATCACGAACACCACGCCGATCGCCAGCGCAAAGGCCGCCACCTGGGCGGCGGCACTGGGAAAACCGGCGCGGAACTGCTGGATCATCCAGGCGCCCGTCACCACGAACAGGGTGGACACCACCAGCCGCCAGAAGGTGTGCCAGCGGCTCAGGTGCGGCGAACGGGCCAGGTTGTCGATCCAGCTCACGATTCCCCCCACCAGGAAGGCCACCGCCACGATCGCGGTGACCCACAAGGAGGCCACCACCGGGAAGATCAGCGCCAGCACCCCCAGCACGATCATCAGCACCCCTTCCGCCAGCGTGAAGCTGCGCAACGCGGCGATGCGGCGGGGGTCGAACCGGGGCGTCAGGCCGCCAGGCGCTTCGGCAGGGGCTGTGTCTTGAGGCGCCATGGCTCGCAAGGGCGGGCAGGGAGAACCGAGCCGCCGCCCTCGGCGCGGTCTCCTGAACCCTAGGCCGGGTTCCCAGGGCAGGCCGCGGCTGGGTTCAGCCCCAGCCGTGCTGCGCCAGCCAGTCGCGCTCCAGCTGCGGGCTGCGGCCAGCCGTGGCGGCGGGCGATGCTGCGCCGGCCGCCAGCAGCCGCTCGGTGTACTTGGCGAGCAGATCGGCTTCGAGGTTCACCCGGTCCCCCACGCGCCGCAGCTTCAGGGTGGTGACCTCCCAGGTGTGGGGAATCACCGCCATCCAGAAGCGTTCCCCCTGGGGGCTGCAGCCCGCCACGGTGAGGCTGATGCCATCGATGCCCACACTTGCCTTCTCGCAGACATAGCGGCCGTAGCTGGGATCCAGCCAGCGCAGCTCCAGCCGCCAGGACTCCCCCTGCCGGGCCACGCCCACCACCTCGCCCAGGCCGTCCACGTGGCCGCTCACCAGGTGACCGCCGAGACGGTCGCTCAGCCGCAGGGCCGGCTCCAGATTCACGGCCGCGCCCACCGCCGCCTTGGCCGCCAGGGTGCTGCGGCTCAGGGTCTCGTCGCTGACGTCGGCGCGAAAGCTGCGGCCATCGGGGTGCAGCTCGGAGATCGTCAGACAGACCCCATCGACCGCGATGCTGTCGCCGAGGGCCAGGGGCTGCAGATGCTCCACGCCTTCCACCAGCACGCCCCGGGGGTGGCGCCTGAGCTGCCCCACGGCCCGGACCAGACCGGTGAACATTCGCGGTCTCGCAGGCCTGGCCATAATCGGACATCGGGCGTGCGTGGCACAACCATGGTGGAAATGTGTGTGGCCGGGATCGCCCTGGACGCGGCCAGCCGAAGTCCGATCGTGCTGCTAAGGGACCCGAACGGCCGGCGTCAGGTGCCGATCTGGATCGACCAATCCCAGGCCCAGAACATCCTGGCCGGCATGGGTGATCAGCAACCACCCCGCCCGCTCAGCCATGACCTGATGGCCAACCTGATGGCGGTGGGTGGCGTGCAGCTGGAGCGGGTGATCATCCACACGATCGAAGACAACACCTTCCGGGCCGTGCTGAAGCTCACCGACAACGAGGGGGAGCCCAGTGAGCTGGATTGCCGGCCCAGCGATGCCATCGCCCTGGCACTGCGCACCGGCAGCGGCATCTGGATGCTGGAGGAGGTGGTGGCCGAAGCCTCGATTCCCGTGGATGCCGAAGCCGACGCCGAGGACCAGGAGGATTTCCGCCGCTTCCTGGATCAGGTGAGCCCGGCGGAGCTGATCCGCAACGTGCGCCGTGCCCAGCAGGAGGGCTATGGCGAAAGCGGCGGTGGCACCGACCCCCCTCCGACCGTTCCCGGCATGGGGCCTGCCGGCCCTGCAGGCAGCGGACCCAAGCCCAGCGGCCCTGACGGTGTTCCCGGCTGAAGCCTGCCGCCGCCCCTTCGGACGGGGCCCGGCCGTTTCACTGTTCACCCTCGGCACCATGCGGGCGGTCGATTCGGCCGCCCAGATGGCCGCCGTGGTGCAAGCGGCCCTGGCGGCAGGCATCAACCACCTGGAAACCGCTCCCGCCTACGGCCCGGCGGAGGCCCACCTGGGTGCCGCCCTGCGCCAGCTCGCCCTCCCGAGGGAGCGGCTGCTGCTCACCAGCAAGCTGTTGCCGGGGGTGGATCTGGCCACCGGCCAGGCCCAGCTGCAGTCCTCCCTGCAGCGGCTGGGGCTGGCCCGCCTCGACAACCTGGCGGTGCACGGCCTCAACCGGCCGGAGCATCTCGACTGGGCCCTGCAGGGGGATGGGGCCGCCCTGCTCCGCTGGGCGCAGGCCGAAGGGCTGGTGGGGCAGGTGGGGTTCAGCAGCCACGGCAGCGCAGATCTAATCGAGCGGGCCCTGGCCAGCGGCCGTTTCGGTTTCTGCAGCCTGCATCTGCATCTGTTCGATCAGGAGCGCCTGCCCCTGGCCCGCCAGGCCCTGGCCGCCGGTATCGGCGTGATGGCGATCTCCCCCGCCGACAAGGGGGGGCGGCTGTACGACCCACCCCCCGAGCTGGTGGAGGACTGCGCGCCCTTCGCGCCGTTGCAGCTCGCCTATCGCTTTCTGCTGGCCGCTGGTGTGTCCACGCTCACCCTCGGCGCCGCCCGGCCCGAGGATCTCGCTTGGGCCGTGGCCCTGGCCGGCGCCGATGGGCCGCTCAGCGCAGCTGAGCAGGCGGCGCTGGCGCGGCTGGCGGAGGCGGGCCGTGGTCGTCTGGGGGAGGGGGCCTGCGGCCAGTGCCGCGCCTGCCTGCCCTGCCCGAGCGGGGTGCCGATTCCGGCGCTGCTGCGCCTGCGCAACCTGGCTCTCGGTCACGGCATGACCCCCTTCGCCAGCGAGCGCTACAACCTGATCGGCAGGGCCGGCCACTGGTGGGAGGCGCTTGATGCCTCCGCCTGCCAGCAGTGCGGCGCCTGCCTGCCCCGCTGCCCCCACGGCCTGCCGATCCCGGATCTGCTGGCAGCCACCCATCGCCTGCTGGCCGCCCCACCGCGGCGGCGGCTGTGGGGCTGAAGGACAGGGGCTTGGGGCTGAAGGGCAGGGGCTTGGGGCTGCCGGCTCAGGCGGCGGCGTCCCAGAGGCTCTGGTATCGCTGCCGTTCGGCGCTGCTCAGCGGCGGCAGGCTGGTGCAGCGCGCGAGCACCGCATCGTCGGGGTAGAGGAGGCGCGCCACGTGCTCCGGCCATGACGCCAGGGCGGCCTGCAGCAGCTGGCGCTTCACCGGCGGCACCCAGCCCGCTGCCAGCAGCCGATCGAGCGTGGGCCGCTCCATGCAGCGGGCGATCCAGGCGAGCGGAGCCGGTTCACGGCTGCGGCGCGGCCTCAGCAGCAGGTTCCACCAGAGTGGTGAGCCGCTGGCCGGCAACAGGGCGGTGAGCCTGGCATCGCTGCGCAGCAGTGGCAGCACGCGCTGGCTGGGCAACACGGCCGCCTCGGCATCGCCGCTCAGCAGCAGGTTGAGGCCGTTCTTCTCGTCGAAGGCGAGGGCCTGCTCCCGCAGCCGCTTGAGCTGGCCGGGCAACGCCGCCGCTTCCAGGCGATCATCGCCACCGGCAGCGGCTGAATCACCTCCGGCGGCAGCGGCGCCGGGGCTGAGGGTGCGCAGGGCCAGCTCGATCACGATGCGGGGGCTGGAGGGAAGCACGAGCTGACGGCGCAGGCTCGGATCCAACAGCAGGTTCCAGCCCTCTGCGCTGCGGCGGCTGAGGTCGGTGCGGTTGCGCAGCACCAGCACCCAGGTGCCGAAGGCCCACGGATAGGCGATCGGTGCCGCAGGAGCCGCTGCCGCCGCCGGGGAGGAGTCTGGGGGACCCGCCCCAGGATTCCGGAACCCTCCGCGCACCGCCGCGCTGAAGGGTGCCAGCTGCTCGAACAGGGCGGTGGCGGTGCTGCTGGCGCTGAACGGCTGCAGGGCGTCGGCTTTCAGGGCGCCGAGCCAGCCATCGGAGAGCTGCAGCAGATCGGCATCACTGTGCTGCGCGAGCACCGCCTCGGGGCCCTCCAGCGCCTTGCCTCGCCAGGGGGAGGGAAGCTGCTTGCCCCAGGCGGCGGGCAACTGGCCGCGGCTGTACAGGAGGGTGGGGGAAGAGGACGCGCCACGGGCGCAACCCGCCAGCCAGCCGCTGCCGGCCAGAACGCCGGCCTGCAGCAGGTGGCGGCGGCTGAAGCGGGCGGGAAGGGGAGGACGTTCCTGCATGGTTGGACCCTAGAGGGAGGCGATCAGGCGCTCTTGGGCCCGGTCGCAGGCGGCGGCCAGGTCGGCGGTGCTGCGGCCGCTCCATTCCCACAGCAGCGCCAGGCCGCCGGCGCCCACCCCTTCCTTGACGTACCCGCGCTCGTAGTCCTGCAGGGCCGGGCTGCGGCAGTTGCTGAAGCACAGCTCCGTGGCGAAGCTGGCTGGTGTTGCCACTTGCCAGCGGTCTGCCACGCGCTGCAGCAGCAGCGCCAGATCGCTGCTGCGTTCCCGCGCCACCCAGCCGGTGGTGCCCAGGGCCGCTGCCGCCACCAACCGGCCCCGCAGCGGCGCATCGGCCAGGGCCAGCGCCAGGGCCAGCACCGCCGCCATCTGGCTGCCACCAGCCAGCAGCACCGGCCAGTGCCCTTCGGCCGCCGCCAGCAGCACCCCCGCCGCCAGCGGTTGCATCGGGTCCCCTACCGCCGCCACCACCTGTACGGGATCCGGATCCGCGGCGCTGGCTCCGGCCAGGCCCGCTGCCCGCAGCCCCCGGTCCACCAGGGCCGCCTTGAGGTCGTGGGCGGGGCTGCGCAGGCTGCCGCTCACCAGGCCGCCGGCCGCCACGCCCAGACCGGTGAGCACGGCCTGGGCGGTGCTGGTGCCGCCCGGCACGCATTCGGCCAGCACCAGCGGCGGACGCTGCGGGGCCGCCCGCCAGCGCTCCTGCCAGCTCCGCGCCCAGCGGCGCCCCAGCGCCAGCAGTGCCCGCACCCGCGCTTCGCCCATGGCACGGCCGCTGCTGAGGCAGAGCGCCGGCTGCTGCCCCAGGCGGATGTGGGGCACCGCCGGTGCCACCGGGCAGCCCAGGTCGACCACCAAGGGCTTGAGCTGCAGCCCCCGCACCACCACATGGGAGATCAACGCCGGACTGACGCCCGCCGGCAGGGGTGGCAGGGCATGAGGCCGGGCTGTGCCTGGGCCCAGCAGCAGCAGCTCGGCATCGGCGGCGGCCGTGCGGCGGCGGGAGTCTGGGGTGGCGCCGGCCGCAGAGATGCCCGGCACGGCGGCGGTGTCGGTGCCGGCCAGCAGCAGCAGCACCAGGGCGTCCTGCCAGCCGGTGGCCATCTGCATGGCCCAGCGATTGGCCTGAGCAGCGTCGCCCGTCAGCTGCAGCACCATGGGCCTCCAGGCAAGTGCCTCACTGCAGGCCTGCAGGCCGTTGTCCCAGCCCGGGCCTGCCGGCAGACGCACAGGTCGCCCACCAGCTCAGAGCGGGTCAAGGGCCACCAGGGCCCGCAGGGCTTCAGGCGGTTCGGGGATCGGCGCCTGCAACCGGGGAAAGATCCAGTAGGCCACCGCGTGCAAGGCCAGCACGTAAATCAGGTTCTGAACCACCACCAACCCCAGGGCCAAGGCCTGCACCAGCAGCAGGTCGGGGCCACCGCCCAGGTTCAGCAGGGCGCTGATGCGTTCCAGCAGCCCGGCGGCGGCGGCCGTGATCAGCACCCACAGGTTTTCACCCACCAGCACCGACAGCACGGTGACCCGCACCAGGAAGCCGCCGGCACCGATCACCAGCCCCACGCCCCAGGTGAGCCACCAGCTCCAGTTGCTGCGCCAACCCCAGCCGAGCCAGAGCGCCAGCGCTCCGTAGGGGAAGAGCACCAGCGGCCCGCGGATCGGGCCCATCAACGCCACCAGCAGCAGGGAGGCCACCACCATTCCTTCCCAGCCGCAGCGCCAGCCCTGGCGGAGCAGCAGCAGGGCGATCGGCAGGGGGAGAGCCAGGCGGAACAGGGCGCCCCCCACCGGCAGGTAATAGAGGCCTGCCCAGAGCAGGGCGGTCGCGGCGGCCATGTAGGCGGTTTCCACCAGCTGAAGGGCCTGGCGCCGACTGAGGCGGTGGGGGGAAGGGGGCATGGCGGCGGCTCAGCGTGGTGCCGGCGCCGGCGTGGCCTTCGGCGCTGCCGCACTGGCTTCCGGCGTGGGGATTCGCTCGATGGTCTCCACCTCAAAACGCAGGCCGGCGGCCCGCAGCGCCTCGGTGACCGCTTCGGCAGGGGCGGAAGGGTCGGCGCCGGGCAGCTTCAGGGTGATCCTGTAGGGCACAGCGACGGCCGGTGCCTGTGCCTGTCTCCCGGTGGCACGGTTGCCCGCGCTGGGGCTGCCGCTGGGGCTGCGGGCGGCATCACCTGCCTGTCCAGCGGGGCGGCCCGGAACCGCCGGCGTGGGGGAGGGTGTCTGCGTGCCTGGCGACGCGCCCGGGGCGGTGGTGGCCGGCGTGGCAGTGCCGGGGGAAGCCGTGGCCGCGGTGGTGGCGTTCGCCCCTGTGGCCGGTGTGGCGGGATTCGAGCCTGTGGGGGAGATGGCGGTGCCTGGCGCGGCACCAGGCCGGGCGGTGCCGGAGGCGGGGGGTGTGGCAGCCGATGGCGCCGGAGCATCGAACCCGGCCGCCAGCTGCTGGCCGAAGGGCGTGCCGGCACAGCCGGCCAGTGTGAGCAGCAGCGGCGCCAGCAGGAGCAGGGGGCGGCGGGGGGAGGGGCCCATCAGCCGGAGGCGGCCTTGATGATCCGCACGGCGCTGGCGCGGGGACGTCCTGTTTTGGTGGTGGACGGCGGCTTGGCTTTGGCGGTTGCGCCGGCGGCCTTGGCCTCCGCCGCGCCGCTCGCCGCCGATTTGCCGCTGGCCTTGCGGCTGCTGGTGGTCTTGGTGGCGGCTGCCTTGGTGGCGGCGGCCTTGGTTGAGGTGCTCTTGGCGGTGGAGCGGGCGGCGGGCTTGCGGGCCTTGGTCTTGCCGCTGGCGGCCTTGGCGGCCAGCAGCTCCACGGCCTGCTCGATCGTGATCGTGTCCGCCGTGGCACCTTCCGGCAGCGAGGCGTTCACCTTGCCCTGCTTCACGTAAAGGCCATAGGGACCATCGAACACCTGGATGGTTTCCTCATCCCCCTCAGGGATGCCCAGATCCTTGAGGGCGGTGCGGCCGCCCCGGCCCCGCTTGGGGGTGGCCAGCAGCTCGATAGCGCGCGACAGCCCCACCAGCAGCACGTCGTCTTCGGCCTTGAGCGAGCGGTAGTCCTTTTCTCCCTTCGCCTTGTCGTGCACCACATACGGCCCGAAGCGGCCTAGGCCGGCCTGAATCCGCCCGCCATCGGGGTGCTCGCCCAGCAGCCGCGGCAGACGCAGCAGACCCAGCGCATCCTCGAGGCTGAGATCCTCCGGCTTGACGCCCTTGGGCAGGGAGGCCCGCTTCGGTTTGGGGTTCTCCTCGCTCACCTGCCCCCGTTGCAGGTAGGGGCCGTACTGGCCGAACAGCAGGTAGATTGCATCGCCGGTTTCGGGGTCTTCCCCCAGCGATTCAGGCCCCTCGGTTTTCTGGCGCAGGATCTGTTCGGCATGCTCGGCATCGAGCTCGGCCGGGGTGATTTCCTGGGGCAGGGTGGCCTTCACCAGCTCCTCGCTGCCGTCGTCGGCCACCCGCTTCGACTCCAGGTAGGCGCCGAAGCGCCCGATCCGCACCACACAGGGCAGACCCTCCATCACGATCGTGCGCGAGGCGGTGGGATCGATGTCGCCTTCGCGCTGCTGCACCTGGGCTTCGAGCCCCTTCTCCCCCTTGAAGAAGCTGTTCAGGTAGGGGAGCCACTGGACCTTGCCGTGGGAGATCTCGTCGAGCGTGTTCTCCATCCGCGCGGTGAAGCTGGTGTCCACCAGCTCGGGGAAGTGCTCCTCCAGCAGGGCGGTCACCGCGAAGGCGGTGAAGCTGGGGGTGAGCGCGTTGCCGGCGAGGGTGGCGTAGCCGCGGTCGGTGATCGTGCCGATGATGCTGGCGTAGGTGGACGGCCTGCCGATGCCTTCCTTCTCCAGCATCTTCACCAGCGCCGCTTCGCTGTAGCGAGCCGGCGGCTGGGTCTGGTGGCCGAGCGCCTCCACCCCTTTGCAGAGCGGTGCATCGCCCACCGCCAGGGCAGGCAGCAGCACTTCCTGCCCTTCCAGTGCCGCATCGGGATCGTCGCTGCCCTCCACATAGGCGCGGAAGAAGCCGGCGAAATCGATGCGCTTGCCGCTGGCCCGGAAGCGGGCCTCCCCAGCGACGATCTCCACCGCCAGCATCGTGAGCCGGGCATCGGCCATCTGGCTGGCCACGGTGCGTTTCCAGATCAGCTCGTAGAGGGCGAGATCCTTGCCGTCGAGGCCGGTGTCCCTGGGGGTGCGGAAGCGTTCACCGGAAGGCCGAATCGCCTCGTGGGCCTCCTGGGCGTTGCGGCTCTTGGTGCTGAACTGCCGCGGGGCAGGGCTCAGGAAGGTGTCGCCGTACTTTTCGGCCACGCAGGCACGGGCAGCGCTGATCGCCTGCTCGGAGAGGTGCACCGAGTCGGTGCGCATGTAAGTGATGAAGCCGCGCTCGTAGAGGCCCTGGGCCGTGCGCATGGTTTCGCGGGCCGAGAGCCGCAGCTTGCGGTTGGCCTCCTGCTGCAGGGTGCTGGTTGTGAAGGGCGGTACGGGCTTGCGCACCGTGGGTTTCTCCTCCACCTGCTCCACCCGCCAGGGCAGGGCCAGCACGCTCTCGCGCAGAGCGCGTGCTTCGCTCTCCGCCAGCAGCTTCACCGTGCTGCCGGGCTTGAGCCCGCCGGTGCTTTCGTCGAAGTCGCTGCCCTGGGCGATGCGCTCGCCGGCCAGGTGAGTGAGCTTGGCCTCGAAGCGGCCACCCGGTTGCTCCAGCTCGGCCTTGAGGTCCCAGTAGCTGCCGCTGCGGAAGGCCCGCCGGGCCCGCTCCCGCTGCACCAGCAGCCGCACCGCCACCGATTGCACCCGGCCGGCGGAGAGGCCCCAGGCCACTTTTTTCCACAGCAGCGGCGAGAGGGTGTAGCCCACCAGACGGTCGAGGATCCGTCGCGTCTCCTGGGCGTGCACCAACTCCATGTCGAGTTCGCGCGTCTGCTCGAGGGCGCGCTGGATGGCGTCCTTGGTGATCTCGTGGAACACCATCCGCTTGACCGGCACCTTGGGGCTGAGCAGCTGGAGCAGGTGCCAGCTGATGCTTTCGCCTTCCCGGTCTTCGTCCGTGGCCAGGAGCAGCTGGTCGGCGCCCTTCAGCGCGTCCTTGAGCTCCTTCACCACCTTTTTCTTGTCTTTCGGCACCACGTAAAGCGGTGCGAAGTCCTCGCTGGTATTGACGCCCAGGTTCGCCCACTTCTCGCCCTTGTAGGCGGCGGGAATCTCGCTGGCGTTGTTGGGCAGGTCACGGACGTGCCCCATCGACGCCTCCACCCGGAATTCCTTCGGCAGGAAGGCGCGGATGGTGCGGGCCTTGGTGGGGCTCTCGACGATGACCAGGGTGTGCGCCACAGGCAGGCGATGAACCGGTTCCCTCTTTATCGCATCGGCGGCCCGCCCCGCCTGAGAACGAGCGCCGCCGCCGCTACAGTCCGCTCGACCAGGCGATCGTTTGAAGCCGACATGGATCTGTTTGGCGCCCTTCCCGCCCTGACGGAACTGCCCCACCTGGCCGTCGCCTCCCTGGCCACAGCGCCAGCGATCGGCCTGGGGATCACTGCCGCCCAGCTCAATTCCGGTGCCATTGCGCCCGAGGCCGCCATCCTGATTGCCCTGCTGATCTGCCTGCTGGTGGATCTGGCCGGTGAGGAAGCGGCGATCCGCTGGGTGCCGCCGATCTGCTACGCCGGCCTGGGCACAGCTTTGGTGCTGCTGGCGCTGCAGTGGAACGCGCCACTGGAGCCTTCGTTCCTGGGCTCCTTCCTCGCCGACGATCTGGCGGTGGCCTTCCGCGCCGTGGTGGCAGCCTCCACCTTGCTCTCGCTGATGATCAGCTGGCGCTACGTGGAGCGCAGTGGCAGCCCGGTGGGCGAATACGCCGCGATCCTGCTGGCGGCCACGCTCGGCGCCATGTTCCTATGTGGCTCCACCGATCTGGTCAGCATCTTCGTGTCGCTGGAAACCCTGTCGGTGTCCAGCTACCTGCTCTCGGGCTACATGAAGCGGGATGCCCGCTCCGGCGAGGCCGCGCTCAAGTATCTGCTGGTGGGTTCCGCCGCCGCTGCGGTGTTTCTCTACGGCGCCTCCCTGCTCTACGGCCTCACCGGTGGCTCCACCGGCCTAGACGCTGTCGGCCTGGCCCTGCAGACCAGTGCCACGCCAGTGACGGCCCTCGCTCTGGTGTTCGTGCTGGCCACGGTGGCCTTCAAGATCGCTGCGGTGCCCTTCCACCAGTGGACCCCGGACGTTTATGAAGGCTCGCCCACCCCGGTGGTGGCCTTCCTTTCGGTGGGTTCCAAGGCCGCCGGTTTCGCTCTGGCCCTGCGCCTGCTGGTGGGCTGCTTCGACACCTTTGACACCCAGTGGAAGCTGCTCTTCACCGTGCTGGCGGTGCTGAGCATGACCCTGGGCAACGTGGTGGCCCTGGCCCAGACCACCATGAAGCGGATGCTGGCCTACAGCTCGATCGGCCAGGCCGGCTTCGTGATGATCGGCCTGGTGTGCGGCACCGAAGACGGCTACGCCGCCATGGTGCTCTACATGGCGGCCTACCTGTTCATGAACCTGGGCGCTTTCGCCTGCATCATCCTGTTCTCGCTGCGCACCGGCAGCGACCGCATTTCCGATTACGCCGGCCTCTACCAGAAGGATCCACTGATCACGCTCGGTCTCAGCCTCTGCCTGTTGTCGCTGGGGGGAATCCCGCCGATGCTCGGCTTCTTCGGCAAGATCTATCTGTTCTTCGCCGGCTGGGCCGACCACCAGTACCTTCTGGTGGTGGTTGGCTTGATCACGTCGGTGGTGTCGATCTACTACTACATCTCGGTGATCAAGATGATGGTGGTGAAGGAGCCGCAGGAAGCCTCCGATGTGGTGAAGGCCTACCCGGCGATCACCTGGAATCTGGCCGGCATGGGCACCCTGCGCACCGCCCTGGTGGCCTGCGTGCTGATCACGGCGGTGGGCGGTGTGCTCTCCAATCCGCTGTTCAGCTGGGCGAATGAGGCCGTCACCGGCACGCCGATGCTGCAGCAGTCGATTGCCTCTTCCGCCGCCCGTGAAGCCACCGCCATTGCCGTGGCCCCCGTTCCTCCCACGCCTCCCCTGTTGGGATGACGCTCACGGTCCCGTCGCAGCTCTCGCGGCCAAGGGCCCACGAGCCCGTGGCGGTTCTGGATCGCGTCAGCAAGGTGTACGGCTCGGGCGACACCGAGGTGCGTGCCCTTGATGAACTCAGCCTCACGGTGATGGAGGGGGATTATCTCGCCGTGATGGGAGCTTCCGGCTCAGGCAAAAGCACGGCGATGAACATCATCGGCTGCCTCGATCGCCCCACGTCAGGCCATTACCGGCTCAGCGGATCGGCGGTGGAGGATCTCGACGACGACGAGTTGGCTGATCTTCGCAACCGCAAGCTGGGTTTCGTGTTCCAGCAGTTTCATCTGCTGGCCCACATGAGTGCGATCGACAACGTGATGTTGCCGATGATCTACGCCGGCATCCCCGCCGAGCAGCGCCGCCAGCTGGGCATGGAAGCCCTCGAACGTGTCGGGCTCGGCCATCGCCTGCACAACAAACCGAACCAGCTCTCCGGTGGTCAGCAGCAACGTGTGGCGATCGCGCGGGCGATCATCAACCGGCCCGCCCTGCTGCTGGCCGACGAACCCACAGGGGCGCTGGATTCCCAGACCACCCAGGAGGTGCTGGAGATCTTTGATCAGCTGCACCAGGAAGGGATGACCGTGGTGATGGTCACCCATGAAGACGACGTGGCTGCGCGTGCCGATCGCATCGTGCACTTCCGCGATGGCCGCCTGGATGACGCCTTCGCCTAGCGCTTAACCCGGCCCTGCGGCGGCGGAAGCGGCTGGTGCACTGGGTCGCTCGAGCGTTTCCAGCAACTGACCCATCAGCAGGGCGATCGCATCGCTGCCGCCCAGCAGTTGCCGGCCCGGGTCGAATTCCCCCGGCTCCACCGCCACCCAGCCGCCATTGGCCGGTTGGCGCAGTTCGAAGTGAAGGTGCGGGCCGGTGCTGAGCCCTGTGCTTCCCACCCGGCCGATCACTTCGCCCTGAGCCACCCACTCCCCTTCTTTGACGAACAGCTCGGAGAGGTGGCCGTAGAGGGTGCGGCGCAGGGGACGGTCGTGTTCCAGCTCCACCGCCAGGCCATAGCCGCCGGCCAGGCCACTGCTCACCACCCGCCCAGCCAGGGCCGCCACCACCGGGGTGCCCTCGGGTGCCGCCAGATCACGGCCCGCGTGCATCAGCCAGCTGCCGATCACCGGGTGCAGCCGCCAGCCGAATTCGCTGGTGGTGACAGCCGAGCCGATCAGCGGAAACAGCAGGCTGCGGTTGCCGTTGCCCAGCAGCGGTGCCGGCCTGGGGGTGATGCGAAACACGCTGGCGAGGCTGAAGTTGCCCCCCTGGCCGGTCAGCAGTGCCGACACGGGCACGGTGATCGGAGGCAGGGGCATGGCTCCGGGCCCGCCGCTGGCGTAGGTGCCATCGGGGAGCAGCCCGCCGGCGCCGGTGAGCGCCTCACTGCCCGGCCAGCGCACCACCACGCCGCGGCATTCGGTGGGGGAAAGGGCGCCTTCGCGGCACGCCTGGCGATGGGCCGGCATGTTCTCCGGCCGCACCACGGCGCCGAGGCGTGCCCGCCGCCGTTCCGCCGGTGTCACCACGCCCTCACGCTCGAAGCGATCCAGCACCTGATCAAAGGAGAGGGCCGGGGTCTGGGACCGCTGCAGGCTGGGTCGCAGCGGCTGGGGGGCGGACTCGCTGGAGCCTGCCTGGGGGACCAGGGGGGGGGCTGGCGGCGTGACCGCCTGGGGCACTGCCGCCGGGGCGGCTGCGGGCAGGGGCGCAGCAGGCGCAGTGGGCGCTGGTGCGACGGCGGCTGGGGCGCCGGCCGCGGCATCGCGCAGCTCAGCGAGGGCGAGCGGCGCTCCGATCACAGAGGCCAGTCCGATCGCGAGCACCGGCAGATGACGAAGGCGGTTCACACCAGGCGGCAAAAAGCGAGCCCAGCTTAGGCACCCTGGAACGCCGGTTCTTCGAAGCGGCGCCGCACGATCGTGCGCTCGGCGCCACGGCGCAGCTCCAGGCCGCCATCGCGGGCCAGCCCGGCCACCGTCCAGGTCTCTCCTTGCCACAGCAAGGGTTGATCGCGGCCATGCAGGCGCCTGTCAGCTTCCTGCCACACCCGTTCCGGTTCAGCGGCCGCCGCCGCGGCCCAGTCGAGCGCCAGCAGCACGCGCGCCGCCAGGCGGATGGCATCGGCTCCCTGCCGCCGAGGCTGGCCGCTGAGCGCCAGCGCCTGACGCACGTTGATCGCCCCGGCTGGTGCAGGGTTCTCCCCGTTGAGGCCAATGCCCACCCGGGCCGCCTGAATGTGGCCGCCCCGCAGGCGCAGCCGTGGCAGCAGCCCCGCCACCTTGCGGTTGTGCAGCAGCAGATCGTTGGGCCATTTCAGCGTGGGTGCCAGCCCCAGCGCCTCCAGCTGCAGCGCCAGACCCACAGCCGTCGCCAGGGCGAGGGGAGCCCCCTGCGGCGGCCACGGCAGCGCCGCACTCAACCAGACCCCACCGTGGGGCGACACCCACGGGCGGCCCTGCTGGCCATGGCCGAAGCGCTGTCGCAGCGCCAGCAGCGCCGCCGGCCCGGAGCCCCACCCTGCCTGTCGCTGATCGAGCAGACGTTCCGTGCTCCCGCACACCGGCACCAGCGCCAGCCGCCAGGGCAGGGGCGGAGCCAGGGGGCCTTCCCGCACCAGCAACGCGCGCCTCGCGGCGGCGATGCGGCCGATCACGAGCCGCTGGGCCCGCTGGGCCCGCTGGTGCCGTTGGTGCCGCTCAGCGACCGCATCACCCGGAGAGAGAACGCAGCCAGTTGCCGATTCGCACGGCACCGGCTTCCAGTTCCGCCGCCGGATGCACCAGCGCCAGCCGCACCCACCCCTCGCCGCCGTCGCCGAAGCCGTTGCCCGGGGTGAGCGCCACACCACTGCCTTTCAGCAGAGCCGCGCAGAAGGCTTCCGAGCCCATGGCGCGGGCCACGGGCGGCAGCTCCAGCCAGAGGTAGAGGGCCATGGAGGGCCGCCGCGCCGGCCAGCCCTGGGCCTCGAGCGCCGCCATCATGCGGTCGCGCCGCTCCCGGTAGGTGGCACGCAGCTGCTGCGGCCACTGCGGCGCCTGCTCCAGGGCGGCGATCGCCCCGGCCTGCAACGCCAGCGACTGGTTGAAATCGACCACTCCTTTCACCTGGCGCAGGGCGGTGATCAAGTGGGCGGCCCCGATCGCGAAGGCGAGCCGGAAGCCGCCCAGGCACCAGCTCTTGGAGAGCGAGAAGAATTCGATGCCGCACTGGCGCCAGTGCGGACTGCGCAGCAAGGCGGGCGCATCGCCCTCCAGGGCCAGATCCACGTAGGGGTTGTCGTGGGCGAACACGAAGCCGTGCTGCACCGCTCGTGCGGCCGCTTCCTCCAGCCAGGCCTGCTCGCCCGTGGTGGCGGTGGGGTTGTGGGGATAGCCGAGCACCATCAGCTTGAGCTGCTCCCACTGGCTGGAGGGCACCTGCTCGAACGGGGGCCGCCAGCCCTGATCGGCCTGCAGGGGCAGCAGCAGGGAGCGCGCCCCTGCCAGTTCCAGGCCGCCGCGGTGGGAGGGGTAGAAGGGATCCAGCAGCAGGGCGCGGTCGCCCGGGTCAAGCACGGCCAGGGGCAGGTGGGCGGTGCCTTCCTGCGAGCCCACTAGCAGCAGCACTTCGCTGTCGGGATCGACGGCCACATCGAAGCGGCGCCGGGCCCAGGCGGCGGCCGCCTCCCGGAACGGACGCGTGGAGGCGTGCAGGCAGTAGGAAGCGCTGCCCGGCTCGGTGAGTGCCGCCGCCATGGCCGCCAGCGCCTGCGGCGGCGGCGGCAGATCAGTGGAGCCGAGCGAGAGGTCCAGCAGCGGCGCGGGGCTGCTGCTGGGATCGGCAGCACTCAGGGCGCTGCACTGTTGCCGGTAGTCGGACTTGCGTTGATCGTTGCGGGCGAAGACGCCGCTGCCCAGGCGGGCGACCCGCTCAGAGATGGGCATCAAGGAAGGCGTTGAGCTGTGGACGGGCCATCGCCCCTTCGTGGCGGGCCACTTCTTCGCCGCCCTTGAACAGAATCAGGGTGGGCAGCCCCTGGATCTTCAGGGCATCGCGCACGCTGGGGTTGCCATCAGCCTCCAGCTTGCCCACCTCCAGGCGCCCGGCGTAATCGCTCGCGGCCGCCTCCATCAGCGGCGCCATCAGGCGGCAGGGGCCACACCAGTTGGCCCAGACGTCGACCAGCACCGCACCGGGCCGCTGGAGCACGTCGGAGGCGAAGGTCGCGTCGGTGAACTGGGCAACGGCCACGGCAGGGAACAAGCAGGGATCGGGAGAGTCCGAGTCTAGGAATCCCCTGGTGGGGATCCTGCCGCACCGACGGAGCTCAGAGCTTGTCGATCGAGCGCTTGAGCTCTTCGAGCTCGGCATCCACCTCCGCCACCTTTACCGGCTCCAATTGAGGGGTCGGGCTGTCTGCGGTAAGCAAGGGCAGGGCGGCAGGGCCGCCTTCCAGCCGGTTCTTGAGCGCAGCCAGCTCGTCGTCCACATCGCTGCTGCCTTGTAGAGAGGCGAACTGGGTTTCCAGGTCGGCGCCGGCCAGCTCGGCGGCGGCCTGGCTGCGGGCCTCCTGCTGCAGCACCTTCTCCTCCATCTGCTCGAAGGCGGCCATGGCGGAGTTGGTGCCCAGGCCGCTCACGGCGCTCTGCAACTGCTCCTGGGCCTGGGCCGCCTGTGAGCGGGCCTTGAGCATGTCCTTCTTGGTCTTGGCCTCGGCGATCTTGCCTTCCAGCGCCAGCAGACTCTTCTTCAGCGCGTCGACCTGGCCCGCCTGGCTGGAGAGCTGGTTATAGAGCGCGGTGGCGGTGTCCTGGTAGGTCTTGCGGCGGCTCAGCGATTCCCGTGCTTCGTTCTCCTTGCCGTGTTTTAAGAAGCCCTCTGCGCGTTCATACCAGGTTTTGCTCTGGGCTTCCGCCTGCTGGGCCTGGTTCTCGATGCGCTTCTGGCTGGCGATTGCGGTGGCCACGGCCGTGCGCAGCTTCACCAGGTCGGCCTGCATGTCCGCGACCGACTGATCCAGGATCTTGCCCGGATCCTCCGCCTTGCTGACCAGATCGTTGAGGTTGGCCCGCAGCAGGCGGCTGAGCCGATCGAAGAAGCCCATGGATCATGGAGGGGGCACGTTCGAGGGTAGCGGTGGCGGGCGGCCCTGGCTCCGCCGGTTGCCCGCACCTAACCTGGCCTCATGGCGATCGCCCCCCGCGACCAGACCCGTCGTTTCGGCTCCCTGCAGGTGCTGGTGGCGCCGCAGCGGCGGCCAGCCACCGCTGTGGGCACCTGCCTCACCGCCCTCACGGCCCAGTGGCGCCGCAACGGCAGCCTGGCGGCGCTGTGGCAGGCCTGGCCGAAGGTGGCGGGTGCCCAGCTGGCGCCCCACTGCCGCCCGCTGTCGCTGCAGGCCGGGGTGCTGTGGGTGGGGGCGAACCACCCGCAGTGGCTGCAGGCGCTCCGCTTCAACCGCCATCAGCTGCTGGGAGCGCTGCGGGGGGCCGGCTTCCAGATCCGTGATCTGCGTTTTCAGCACCACCATCCGGCCGCTGCCGCCAGCCCCGGCAGCGAGAGCGAGGCGGAAGTCTGGGCGGCCCATCCCTGCCGCATTGATGTGCATGGCCTCGCCGATTGCCCCCGCTGCGGCGCACCCGCTCCCGCCGGTGAACTGAAGCGCTGGGGGCACTGCAGCTTCTGCCTGCGCCAGGACGGCGCTCAGTAGCGCTCCGGCCTCGGATCCCGCCAGCTGAGCCGGCCTTCCGCCCGGTTCAGCAGCGCGGCGGCGGTGCTCTCCAGCCGCGCGCGGTCGACACGCCAGAGGCGGTAGATGCCGGAGCGATCGAGCTCCTGACCCTGAACGGCGCGCCAGTAGGGCAGCTGGCTCGTGTTCTGATCGATCACCACGAGCACGGTGGGGGCCTCCGCGCGGGTGCTGGGCCGCTGCCCCTCGCGCCGCTCATGGCGTAGCCGATCACTGAGGTTCACCATGCCGTTGGCGGACACCCCCTCGTAGATCACCACCCGCCCGGTGTAGTAGTGCAGCGAGGGCTTGAGCACGCCCACCATCGCCAGGCCCTCGCTGGGGCGGATCTCGCGCTGCACGCTGGCGGCCATCTCCCGCACCGGTCGCTGGCGCACGCCATCGCCGAGCTGCCACAGGGGCAGCAGGGCGAAGAGATGGAAGGCCACCAGGGGCAGCTGCAGGCCCAGCAGCCAGCCGGGCGCCACCCGCCACAGGCAGAGCAGGCCCGCCAGGGCCCCCAGCGTCCAGAACAGGGCCGCCCGCCCGACGAACCCGCTGGCGCTGAGCTCCGCCGCCAGGGTGGGCATCTCCGGATCCTGGATCAGGGGAATCCACTGGCTGGAGGCCCAGAGCGTCACTGCCACCGTGGCGGTAAGCAGCACGGTGGCCGCCTGGGCGAGCACAAACAACCGGCCGGCCCCAGCACGGCGCCGTTCGGCGTCATGCCGGTCGCTCTCGCCGTCCTGGGCCGCCAGGGCAATCAGCAGGCCCGCCGCCGGGGTGGCAGGCAGCCAGTAGCTCGGCAGTTTGGTGGCTGCCATGGTGAAGAACACCAGCACGGCCAGCAGCCACCAGGCGGCAAAGCTGCGCAAGGAGTGCTCTGGGGCCTGCGGTTTCCGGGACAGACCACGTTTGAGGCCGAGTAGCAGCAGCGGTGTGAACGGCAGGCTGGCAATCACCAGCACCGGCAGGAAAAACCACCAGGGCTGCAGGTGGTCGTTGACCACCGAACTGAAGCGCTGCAGGTTGTGGTAGCCGAAAAAACTGTCCCAGAAGGGCTGCCCTTCCACCACGAGCATCGCGGCGTACCAGGGCACCGCCACCAGCGCCGTGACCACCAGGCCGCGGCCGGCCTTCAGCCGCGCCCAGAGGGCGAAGAGAATGCCCTGATGCCACCCGAAGCCGGCGAGGGTGAGGCCGGCGAGCACCACTGCCACCGGCCCCTTGGCCAGCACCGCCAGGCCCAGCACCAGCCAGCCTGGCCACCAGGGGCGGCCGGGGTCGGCCCAGGCCTGCCACAGCAGCAGCAGGCTCACGGCCAGACAGCCACTGAGCAGGGCATCGCTGACGCCGATGCGCCCCCACAGCAGCACCAGCGGGGAAAGCGCAAAGGCCAGGGCCGCCACCACGGCGCTGCGGGCAGGCCGCCGGGGCAGCCGTTCTCCCCCCGGGCCCGGGCTGGGCTGGGGCCAGCGCAGCAGAGTGGCGCAGAGGGCCAGCATCACGCCGATGCTGGAGAGGGCTGACGGCAGGCCCGCGGCCCAGCTGCCGAGCGGGTCGAAGCGGGCTTGATCCGGCAGGGCATAGACCAGCCCCATCAGCCAGTAGACCAACGGCGGCTTGTCGTAGCGGGGCAGTCCGTTCACCCGCGGGGTCAGCCAGTCGCCGGTCTCCGCCATTGCCCGGGCGGCGCCGGCGAACAGCGGCGGCGTTTCGTCCACCAGCCCCGCCTCGCCGAGCCGCAGAACGAAGATCCCCAGCCCGAGCACCGCCGTGACAAGGAGCGCCAGCCCCCAGCCCTTGCCTCGACGAACCGCGGCCGGCGGGTTGGCAGGGGGCACGAGCACCGGAACGATCGTGGGAAACCTACGTCCCGGCGTCCGGCGGCCGGCCCGCCGTTTGACCTTGTAGCGAATGACTGGCGGGGGAGCCTGGCTCAAGACCGGCCAGCAGCCAGGCCTCCACCCGCCCTGCGAATGCCTCCCGTGAGGCATGGCGCTCCACCCAGTGACGGCAGGCCTGCCGGTCGAGGCCGTCGGCGGCAAGCACGGCCGCCTGCATCGCCTCCAGGTCGTCGGGAGGAACGAGCAGGCCGTTGATGCCGGGCTCCACCAGCTCGCCGGGGCCGCCACGGCGGTAGGCCACCACAGGCACACCGCAGGCCATCGCCTCCACCACCACGTTGCCGAAGGCTTCGTTCCATTTCGGCGTGTTCAGGAACACGCGGCAGCCGCCGAGCTCCGCCTGCAGCTCCCGGGTGGGCAGAAAGCCGCGCCAGTGCACGGTGCCGGCCGGCACCGCCGCCTCCACCGCCTCCCGGTAGGCGGCGTCTTCCACCACCCCCCACGCCAGCAAGCGCCGGCCCAGCCCGGCGGCCACCCGCGCCGCGTCGATCAGCCCCTTCTCCGGAGCGATGCGTCCGGCCCAGCCCAGGGGGGCTTCCGGGTCGGGCTGGGCGCGGAAGCGATACGCCGCCAGATCGAAACCGTTGCCCAGCACCAGCGGCGGTCCGGGCAGGTCGAAATCCGCCGCCTGGGTGCGCGTGTGGAAGGCCAGCCGCCCAGGGCAGCGACGCGCCACATCGGCGATCACTGCATCCATCACCCGCGCCACCGAGCCCATGCTCACCAGATGGAACAGTGGCGTGGCGCAGTGGGGCGTGAGCCAGAGAGGCAGCCAGTCGTAGGCGAGGTTGAGCACCGCATCGAAGCTGGCCTGCTCCTGCAGCACCCGGTCCCACAGGGCCGGCAGCAGGCCGTCGGCAGGGATCTGCACGGCACTGTCGTGGCTCTGGTGCTGCCAGCTGGGCTGGTCGTGGCCGGGGCAGGTCCAGAGCTGCACCGCCCCGCTGCCGGGGGGCAGCCGCGAACCCTCAGCGGCCAGCACCGTCAGCCGGTGGCCGCGCCCGCTCAGCCCCGCCACGAGGGCCGCCAGGGTGAGCTCCACGCCCCCACCCCGACCACTGCCGAGCGTGCCCACCGGCGTGCTCACCAGCAACAGCCGCAAGCCCGTGCTCATGGGGCCGGCTCCGGCGTGGCGCTGCCGGGCACCCACAGTTGGCGGCGCCGGTTGATCAGCAGCACCGACACCATCGCCAGGCCGGCCCCCAGCCATTGCAGCGGGCGCAGGCGTTCATCCAGCAGCAGCAGACCGCAGAGCAGGGCGAACACCGGCGTGAGGAAGGTGAGGGCCGAAAAGCCGGTGAGATCGCCGCTGCTGGCGAACCAGAAAAACAGTCCGTAGGCCAGGGCGCTGCCCAGCAGGCTGGCGTAGGCCATCCAGCCCCATTCCTGCAGGCTCCAGGTCGGCCAGAAGGGCGGCAGCGCCGGATCGAGTGCGGGCCCCAGTGCAGCCAACACCAGCAGCGGCACCCCGCCGATCACCATGTGCCAGCCGGTGACGGCCACCGGATCGCTGCGCCGCATCGCAAAGCGGCAGAGCACCGTGCCCACCGCCATCGCCACGGCGGCGCCAAGCATCCAGAGCTCACCATGGCTCCAGGCCCGCACCCCGAAGCTGACGGGACCCTCCAGCCACCAGTGCTGGAGCACCGGCGCCGGCAGGCCGAGACAGAGGATGCCGGCCAGCCCCAGCAACAGGCCGAGCCAGCCCACCGGATTGATCGCTTCGCCGAACAGGGCACGGGCCAGCAGCGCCACCAGCAGCGGCTGGGAATCGATCAGCACCGAGCCCAGCCCGGCGCCGGTTCCCTCCAGCCCGCGGGCCAGCAGCCCCTGAAACAGCGTGCCGTCCACGAGCGCGAAGGCCAGCAGCCAGAGCCGGTCGGCGGGATCCACCCCGAGCGGGCGCCGCAGCACGCCGGCGGCCAGCAGCACGGCCAGGCCGGCGGGCAGCAGACGCATCCAGGCCAGCGTGAGTGGCCCGCTGTGGGCGAGCAGCGGCTTCATCGCCGCCATCGCCGTTCCCCACAGCGCGAAGGGAAGCAGCATCGGCAGCCAACGGAAAACGGGAGTCATCGGAGCGGCCGCCAACAACCTTTTTAAGATCCAGCCACTACGTGCCGCAGCGCATGCCCTGGCCCTGGCGCCGAAAGTCCCGCAAAACCCTGGCCCGCGTCGTGATCGAGGGACCGATCGCCGGGGGCACGCGCGAGCGGGTGCTCAAGGCGCTGCGCCAGGTGGAGGAACGGGAATGCCCGGCTCTGCTGCTACGCATCGACACCCCCGGCGGCACCGTCGGCGACAGCCAGGAGATCCACGCCGCCCTGCTCCGCCTGCGGGACAAGGGTTGCCGAGTGGTGGCCAGCTTCGGCAATATCTCCGCTTCCGGCGGGGTGTACGTGGGGGTGGCGGCGGAGCGCATTGTCTCCAATCCGGGCACGATCACCGGCTCGATCGGCGTGATTCTGCGGGGCAACAACCTTTCCCGCCTGCTCGAACGGGTGGGAATCAGCTTCGAAACGGTCAAGAGCGGCCCTTACAAAGACATCCTTTCGCCCGACCGTGCTCTCACCACCGAGGAGCGCACCCTGCTGCAGGGGTTGATCGATTCCAGCTACGACCAGTTCGTGGCGGCGGTCGCCACCGGTCGGGGTCTCAGTGAGGAAGTGGTGCGTGGCTTCGCCGACGGGCGGGTGTTCACGGGCGCTCAGGCCCTTGAGCTGGGCCTGGTGGATGAACTGGGCGACGAGGACACCGCCCGCCGGCTGGCGGCCCTGCTGGCTGGCCTCGATGAACAGGAAGTGCGTCCCACCACCTTCGGCAAGCCCGCCAAGCGGATGCTGTCGTTCCTGCCTGGCCGCAACCTCTTCGCCGGTCTCCACCAGGCGCTCAGCCTGGAACTGGCCTGGAGCGGCCAGCCGCTCTGGCTCTGGCGGCCATGAGCGAGCCACTTGTGCTGCGGGCGCTGCGGGCCGCTATCACCGTCGAGGCCAACACCAGCACGGCCATCGCCGAGGCGGTGGCCGAGCTGCTCGACGCCCTGATCGCCCGCAATGGCCTGGAGGGGCCGCAGGTGCTCTCGGTCACCTTCTCGGTCACCCCTGATCTGAACGCCTGCTTCCCCGCAGCGATCGCCCGCCGCTACCCCGGATGGGACGGGGTGGCCTTGCTCGACTGCCAGCAGATGGCGGTGACCGGCGACCTTCCCCGCTGCATCCGGCTGCTGGCCCACGCCTGGATGGAGGCCGCCCGCCCTCCGGCCCATCCGTACCTGCGCGAGGCGGCCCGGCTGCGTCCGGACAGATCCGGTCATAACTGACAGCTCGGCCGCTGCACCCGCCCGGGCTGAACGGCCGGAACAGGGGAGGGAGAATGCATTCACAGCCTCTCGGCCCCCATCCCCGTCCCAATGACCCTTCCGTTGCTCGGCCCGCTCCGCTCCCGTCCGGCGCGTCCGGTGAGCCCGTTGCGGCGGCGTTTCTCCCGGGCCGGCGCTGCGCTGGCTCTGGCCCTGGCCGGCACGGCCCTGGCGGCCACCATCGGCGACGTGCCCGCAGCCCGCTCCCAGGGCACGCCGGGCCTGGTGGAATTCCGCTGGGACAACAACCGGGATTACCGCAGGCTCTACTTCTTCATGACCGAGACGGCACGGCTGAAGCGTTCGGAGTATTACCTGATCCTGAGGCCCAAAGACCGCAACACGGCCATTCTCAAGCTCACCGTGGCCGTGCCGGCCACTTTCGACACCCAGATCAATCCCAAGGACCTCAAGCTCTGCGTGATGCAGGAAGGCGGAGTGATGTCACGTACCCGCTGCAAGGAGCAGATCCCCGCCACCATCGAGGTGAACGCCAATGGCAAGGCGATCGAGATCTTCCCCGACCGTCCCATCCCCGACGACATCACCATCGGGGTGTACATGAACCTGTTCAATCCCTTCAGTACGGGTATGTATCAGTTCAACGCCCTGGCGCAGGCGCCCGGGGATGTGCCCTTCGCCGGCTACCTGGGCAGCTGGCTGATCCAGATCGACCCCACCAACAACTGAGCCCGGGGCCTTGGGCACCTGCCTGATAAGTTGGCCAATCGACCACAAGCAAGACCCAGAGCGGCACCATGACGAAGCGCACCCTCGAAGGAACCAGCCGCAAACGCAAGCGCGTCTCCGGATTCCGGGTGCGCATGCGCTCCCACACCGGCCGCCGCGTGATCCGCACCCGCCGCCGCCGTGGCCGCGCCCGTCTGGCCGTCTGATCCGATTCCCTTCGCCAGGCCGTTCAGGCCCTTCTCCATGGCCTTGCCCGCCGCGCTGAGGCTGCGGAGCCGTCGGGCCTTCGACCGCCTCTACCGCAACGGCCGCAGGGTGCATGGATCGCTCCTTGTGTTGCGCGTCACTGAGGCGGACCCCGCCCTGCTGCGCACCGGTGGCCCACACCCGCCCAGCCGCTGGCGTTGTGCCGTGGTGGTGAGCAGCAAGGTCAGCAAGCTGGCGGTGCGGCGCAATCAGCTGCGGCGCCAGCTTCACACCTGGCTCCACCAGCGCTGTGCCGGCCCCCAGCCCCCTGGTCGTTCCCTCTGGCTGCTGCTCAGCCTCAAGCCGGGCAGTGCGGACGCGGACCCCGAGGCCTTGCTGGGAGAATGTGCGGAGCTGTTTCGCAAGGCAGGTCTGAGCCCATGAGCGGTACCACGGCCGATGGTCTCCCCGTCATCCCCACCATTCCCGAACCCTTCTTTTATGAGGGCGGTCCGGCGAAGGGCGATCTGATCTTCAACCTGCTGCTCGGTCTCACCTTGATCGGCATCCCCTTCGCCGTGGGGGCCATCGTGCGAGCGCTCTGGCTCCGCTTCCGCATCACCAGCCGGCGCATCTCCGTGAGCGGTGGCTGGCTGGGCCGCGACCGCAGCCAGGTGGTGTACAGCCAGATCCGCGAGCTGCGCTCGGTGCCCCGCGGCTTCGGCGCCTGGGGCGACATGGTGCTGGTGCTCAACGATGGCGCCAAGCTTGAAATGCGCTCCGTGCCCCGCTTCCGTGAAACAGAGGCCTACATCCTTGAGCGCATGGCAGCCAAGACCAGCCCCGCGGCAGGAACGAAGGGATTCGGCGATACCCAGCTGGCCACGGCCTGACGCCCTCCACTCCCTCCCGGTGCGCTCGCTCCGCCCCATTGGTCGGGCACACTGGGCCGATCAGATCCTTCCCCCCGTCCCCACCCCGCTGTGATCGGCTACATCTCCGACAACCTGCTGCTCCCCATCCTCGATTTCTTCTACGGATTGGTGCCGAGCTACGGGCTGGCCATCATCGCGCTCACCGTGGTGATCCGGCTGGCGCTCTTCCCGCTGAGCGCCGGCTCCATCCGCAGTGCCCGCCGCATGCGCATCGCCCAGCCGGTGATGCAGAAGCGTCAGGCGGAGATCAAATCGCGCTACGCCAGCAACCCCCAGAAGCAGCAGGAAGAGCTGGGCAAGCTGATGAAGGAGTTTGGCAGCCCCCTGGCCGGCTGCCTGCCGCTGGTGGTGCAGATGCCGATCCTGTTCGCCCTGTTCGCCACCCTGCGGGGGTCCCCCTTCGCCGATGTCCCCTACACCTTGAACCTCAAGGTGCTCCCCGCTGACCAGATCGCTGCGGTGGAAGCGAAGCCGTTCAACAGCGCCAGCCATTCGATCTTCATCACCGAAACCAGCCACGTGCCGGTGGTCGCCAGCCTTGAGCAAGGCACCAAGCTCGGCGTCGGCGATACGGCCCAGATTGAGCTGCACACCCGTGACGGCAAGCCGTTCACCTCCGTCCTCGCCGATGTGGAGAACGGTTCGGCCTTCCTGCCCACCTGGTCGGTGACCAAAGGCGATGGCGTGGTGGCGGTGAGCGACGACGGCAAGATCACGGCCATCGGCACAGGTGACGCCACGGTGGAGGCCAAGGTGCCCGGCCTGGCAGCCCGCAGCGGCTTCCTGTTCATCAAGGCACTCGGCCAGGTGGGCTTCTACACCGATGGGGCGATCAACTGGGACATCGCCATCCTGGTGGGAGCGTTCGGCGCCAGCCTGTTCGTCTCCCAGATCCTCTCGGGCATGGGCATGCCGCCCAACCCGCAGCAGTCCACCGCCAACAAGATCACGCCCGTGATGATCACCGGGATGTTCCTGTTCTTCCCATTGCCCGCCGGCGTCCTGCTTTACATGGTGGTGGCCAACATCTTCCAGGGCCTGCAGACCTTCCTGCTCACCCGCGAAGCCCTGCCGGACAATCTCCAGGAAATCCTCGACCAGCAGCTTGCTCAGCAGACCGTGTCGGTGGCCTCCAGCGGCGCCGCCTCCCTCGACCGGCTGCCGTTTGAGCCCAAGAGCAAGAAGTGACGCAGCGCGGCCCCTCCCACCCTCCGCAGGCGGTGCCGCTGCAGCCGATCCCCCTGCAGCAGCTGCGGCTGATGCCACAGGGGTGTCACTGGGAGGTCGACCAGCATCTGCCGGCCCTCACCACCCTCACGCCGGTGCGGGGCACGATCACTGCCCTGCATGGCGGCAGCGTGCTGGAGGTGAGCGGTGCGGCCCACACGATCATCACCCTCTGCTGCGATCGCTGCCTGCGCCACTACAACCAGCCGATCGCCTTCAAGGAGCGTGAACCGCTCTGGATCGGTGAGGCTGAACCGAGCGAGTCAGACGACGACCCGCTCGATGGCCCCTGCGAGCGCCTCGATCCCCAGGGCAGCTTCGATCCCGCCCATTGGCTGTTCGAGCAGCTCAGCCTGCAATGGCCCCTGCGCAACCATTGCGGCCCCGACTGCCCCGGTCCTGCCAGCTGGGGCACCCACGACGCGGCCGCGATCCCGGATCCCTCTGCCCAGGATGGTGCTGCGATCGACCCGCGCTGGGCGCGGTTGCGCGAGCTCCGCTGATCCGCTCCCATGCTGCACGACGCCGCTCCCCTTCCGTTCAGTCCCCCTGAAGCCGGCCGATGACGGCGCCCTGGATCGACCAGCTGGATCTGCTGATCCGTTCGCGCACGCCGATCCTCTGGATCCGCAGCCCTGAGGAGGAGCGCATCCAGGCGCTGCTCAGCACCGCGGCCGAGCGGCTGGGTCAGCGGCTGCTGCTGCGCTGGGACTTCGTGCAGGGGTTGGAGGGCCTGCCCAACCGCCGGGGGGAGGCGGCCCGCAACCCGATGGCGGCGCTCGACAGCATCGAATCCCTGCCGCCGGATCAACCGGCGATCCTGCTGTTGCTGGATTTCAACCGCTACTGCGACGACCCGGGCATCTCGCGCCGCCTGCGCAACCTGGCCACCAGCCTGCGCCGCCAGCCCCGCACCGTGGTGATCACTGCCCCCGACTGGCAGCTGCCGCGCGAACTGGAGGAGTGCGTCACCGTGCTGGAGCTGCCCCTGCCCAGCCCCACGGAGATCAGCCAGCTGCTCACCAACATCGGGCAGGCCAGCGGTCGGCCGCCGGAGCCTGCCCTGCTGGAGCAGCTGGCCCATTGCTGCAGCGGTCTCACCGAGCAACGCATTCGTCAGGTGGCCGCCCGGGCCCTGGCTCGCCGAGGGCAGCTCGGTGAGGCCGATCTCAACGAAGTGCTGGAGGAGAAGCGGCAGGCGATCGCCCGCAGCGAGCTGCTGGAGTATTGCCCCACGGAAGCCAGCCCTTCCGACATCGGCGGCCTCGACGCCCTCAAGCACTGGTTGAAGCAGCGCAAGCTGGCCTTCAGCGACGAGGCCGAGCGCTACGGCCTGCCGCTGCCACGCGGCGTGCTGCTGGTCGGTCCACAGGGAACGGGCAAGTCGCTCACCGCCAAGGCGATCGCCCACAGCTGGGCGATGCCGCTGCTGCGCCTGGATGTGGGGCGCCTGTTCGCCGGCCTGGTGGGGGCCAGCGAGGCCCGCACCCGCGACATGATCCGCCGCGCCGAGGCCATGGCCCCCTGCGTGCTCTGGATCGACGAGATCGACAAGGGCTTCGGTGGCGACAGCCGCAGCGACGGCGGCACCAGCCAGCGGGTGCTGGCCAGCCTGCTCACCTGGATGGCGGAGAAAACCTCCGCCGTGTTCGTGGTGGCCACGGCCAACGGGGTGGACAGCCTGCCCCCTGAGCTGATGCGCAAGGGTCGCTTCGACGAGATCTTCCTGCTCGATCTGCCTGATGCGGCCGAGCGGCTGGCGATTCTCGATCTGCAGCTGCGCCGGCGGCGCCCCGACCACCGCATCCCCCTGGATGTGCTGGTAGACCGCACCGCTGGCTTCTCCGGCGCGGAACTGGAGCAGGTGGTGGTGGAGGCCATGCACCTGGCCTTCGGCGACCACCGGGAGTTCGGCGAGCCCGATCTGATCGCCGCTGCCAGTGATCTGGTGCCGCTGTCGCGCACGGCGCGGGAACAGCTGGAGGCGCTCAAACACTGGGCAGAAAGCGGCAGGGCCCGCCCAGCCTCCAGATTGCGCGGCGTAACGAAAACAGACGCCGAGTAACGAACCTCGACGGCGGGTAACGAAACCCGGGGAAGGGCGAAGTCTCCGCAATCTCCATCCCTACGGTGCCGTGCAGTTGTACAGAACACCGTGGATCGTCCCGCCGTCGCTACCCAGATCGCCGTGGCTTGTCTTGGTGCCGGTGTGGTGACCACCTTCGCCGTGGCCCAGGGTCAGAACCCCCTCACCGCCCTCGGCATCACCCTCTTTTCTGCACTCGCCGCTGTGATGGTGGGCCAGGTTCTCTGAACCCCCACAGGCCAGGGTTGACCGGTCGTTCTGGCTGGTTAGGGTCGCCTGGATGATCCATCCTGTGCGGTTCGTTTGGTCATGGATCCTGCGAAGCCTTCGCTGAGCGTTGAGGCCATGGCCACCCACGTTCAGCCTTCGGTCACTCACTCTGAGCCTGCGGCTACTCACTCCGAGTCCTCGACCGCACCCGCCGGGTCTTCGGTCACTCACCCTGAGCCCCCGGCCACGCAGGCGCTGGCTTCTGACACCCCCTTGGACCCTGCCGCCACGGCGTTGATCGTGGCGGTCTTTGATGCGAAGCCCTACGACCGGCTCCATCTTCCGGCGGCCACCGGGGCGGATGTGCAGCTTCGTTTTCTTGCCTTTCGCCTCACTGCGGATACTGCCGCCGCCGCTGAAGGGGCCCAGGCTGTCTGTGTCTTCGTCAACGATGTGGTCGACCGGGCCTGTATCCAGCAGCTGGTGGCCAGGGGCATCACGCTGGTGGCCCTGCGTTGCACCGGCTTCAACAACATCGATCTGGATTCAGCCAGGGAACTGGGGCTCACGGTGACCCATGTTCCGGCCTATTCCCCCTACTTGATTAGGTAGCAAGCTCCGTCCGCAGGCCTTTCCCGCCTAAGCTGGTACACATGTACTAGCAGTGCCCGCCATGGCCATGAATCGAATCCAGTTTCAGGCAGGCCTGTCGCTGCCCGAGTTCATCCAGCTCTACGGCACCGAG